>MGQK01000060.1:24998-31005 GCA_001797815.1 Deltaproteobacteria bacterium RBG_13_61_14
CACAACTTCTTGGAAATTCTTGTAAAATTTCCAGTCAAGCGCGGCCTTGGTGGCGCAGGTGCCCTCACCCGCGATTGAGTGCCAAATTCCGCCCTCACCACGACCCGTCTCCTGTCCGAATCGCCCTAACTACGACACCATTCTCCCTAATCCAGACGCCTTTCGCCCTCATAAAAACACGATTCGCACTCATAAAGACACGATTCGCACTTACTACGACATGGACTGTTCCGCTCTTGAAAAGGCTTGAGGCATGAGGCGAGAGGCTTGAGGCATTTAACCTGAACTATTTACCTCTCTTCCCTTTGCCCCTTTGCGGCTTGGCGTGAAACCTCTTTTCCGCAGATTACGCGGCTCGACTGAGCTCGCCGAGGTCAGATTTCACAGATTTTCTTGTTCTGAAGCCTAAAGCCCGAAGCCTAATGTCTAATGCCTCTTGAATCACTTTCCACTGCTTACCTCCAACCGTGAACTGCGAACTCTCTTGACTGGCAGGGGGACAGGCATTCCGCCTTCGCGGAGGACGAAGCGCTCCCGCCTGCGCGAAGCCAGCTCCGGCGGGCATAGGCAGGTCGGCAGAGTCTCTCCTGTCTGTCATCCTTTGTCCTTCCCGTTTATAGCCTAATCAACGGAATTAAGTATGGTGTCCCCCGAATTTCGCGAATTTCGAATTTTCCTCTCAAAAATCAAGCACAGTCCCAAAGCAATTGCATTTATTTCTTTCGAGATTCCATCTTCAAGCCGATTAAGTAACCAATAGTTGCGCATAATATATGAAATGTCATAACAATTGCATTAAACTCATTTCTTGAAAGTTTCGACGGCTTCGGGCCTCTATAATATATTAAAAAGGCGTCAAATATGAAAAAAGCTAAAAATATCATAAAGCCTACTGTGATACCGAAAAGCGCACCTTTTATTCTTAGGGGACTCTGGGAATAGTCTTTATTCATTGCTTCTAGGCTAGTAGGATATTTTTTAATCAGACGAAAATAAAAATATCTAACAAAATAGATTACAACCAATATAACAAACCAATACGTTAAGAGTATATCTTTTATAGAAAAATCGGAAAAAGTATGCAATATTTTCATGGTAATTCGGGGGACACCATACATAATTCCGATATTTGGTCAATCGTGTCCAGCGGGAGGAAGGCTTCCGGTAAAGGAGAGGAAAGGGGTTTCCGGTTCATGGGTTTGGCCTCCGGGTCGCGGTTGCATAGAAGCAACCCTCGTTTAATGCTTCCATTCTAGGCATAGAGCTTTCAAGTTGTCAAGCGAGAGGTGTCAGGCCGCATACAAGAGCTTCCGCGAATTTTGGATATTTTCCAGGAAATAACGGTTCTTGATCGCTGTCACCATGACCAGATCTATTGGCCGATGAAAAAGGGCCTCCAAGTCCTCCAGCAGGCCGAAATAGGCCTCGGCATATTCACCCGTCTTCAGGTTCTCGAACTCGACCAGAAAGTCCAGGTCGCTGGTCGAGGAATCGAAATCGCCCTTGACCGCAGAGCCGAAAAGCTCCAGCCGAAGGACGTGATGCGCCGCGCAAAGCCGCGCCAGCCTTTCTTGATATGGTTCCAGGATTACCATCTTCCCCAAGACCCCTGATCAGGGCCAGACTATAATTTATTATAGCATCGAGATCATTGGTTCCGCAACCGCTGAGCGGTCTCGGCTACCTTTTTGCTTTCCGCCAACTGCGAACCAGGAACCGCCAACCGATTTCCTTCACGTTCACGTTCACGGTTAAAACCAAGGAATCTGCGAAATCTGCGTAATCTGCGGATGCTCTCTTTCTTAGGGCCTAAAGCCCAAAGCCTAATGTCTAAAGCCTCTTCTTAGCTCAGCCCCCATCGCCTTCGCAAGAACCACTCCAGGCTGAGGGGGGCGAGGGCGCAGAGGAAGGTGAAGAGGTTGTCCCAGAGGGGGAAGTCGCGGGTGCCGGTGATTTTTTCGACCACCGGGTTTTTGAAGCTCAGCTCCGCGGTTCCCGCGTCCGCCCGCACGCTCTTGCCCCCGGTCTCCCGGGAAATCTCGGCCAGCCATTCCGGCCGTAGCGCCACGTCCTCAAACTCGCGCTTCTCTTCCGCCACCTCGAACAACACCTCGTCGTGCCCGAGCGACCGTCCGGCCAGCATGGCCGAAGCCCGCAGCCGATAACCTCCGACCGCGGCCGGCTTCAGGGTGAAATTGTATTTGCCCTTGCCGGCCGGCGTCGGCTCCGGGATCGGCAACTCCGCCCCGGAGGGCGCTTCCGCCACTTCCAATTTCACCCGGGCCTGGTCCGTGGGCTGGTAACTTTCGTCCAGGACTTCCAGGGCCAGGCGCACCTCTTCGCCGGGCTGATAGCGGCCCTTTTCCCGGGTGAGCGAGAGGAGTTTCATCTCCGGGTCCTGCAAGAGCCAGCGGAGCGCGTTGTCCCAGAAGATCTGGTAGGGCTTGTTGCTCTTGCCCTGTCCGACGGCGGGCAGGTTCCAGTGCCAGGTCGAGTCGGTGGCCACCACCAGGCAGCGGCCGGCGCCGGCTTCGGTGATCGCGATCACCGGAAGATTGCCCCCGGGACCCTTGGCAAAGGGGTGCTCGCCCAGGACCAGCGCGCCCGGCTTGGCCCGGAGCGTCCGGTTGATGCCGGAGAGCGCGGGCAGGGATTTCCAGACCCGCTCGTTCTCGGCCGGGTCCTGGGCCACCCGGGTGATGGGATGGGTGCGCCCGGCCGGGGTGAGATACATGACGTAATCGCCTTCCTCCAGGTTCGGCCAGTCCGGGCCCAGCTCCACCGGCAGGATCTCCTCCAGCGGCGCGTTGAAGGCGATGCCCCCGAGCAAGGCCCGGATCCCGCCGATCACCAGGACCGAGCCGCCGCGCACCTTCACGTAGTCGCGCAACAGCATCATATACTGCGGCAGGAGGTATTCCATGCCGAAGAAGTTCTGGAAGATGACCAGATCGAAGTTGGGCAGCTCCTCGGTGAACAGCTTCTGGGTGGGGAACGGGATCAGGGCCAGCTCGTCCTGCGGGGCCATGGGATCGTCCTGGTATTCGCGGAGGATGTAGAAGCTGACCAGGTCCACCGAAGGGTTGCGCTTCATGGCCATGCGCAGGAAGCGCTCGTCCCAGGAGGGGTTGCCCACGATGTAGAGCACCCGCACCTTGTCCCGGAGCACGCGCAGCGGGAAGCTCAGGCGGTTGTTGAGATCGGAGGCCTCGCCGGCAAAGACCGGGACCTCCAGGGTGTAAAGGAACTCGCCCACCTTGCGGGGGGTGAAGTCCAACTTGACCTCGGTGGTCTCCTGCTTCAAGTCCAGCTCCACCTCGCGGCTGACCAGGACCTGGTCTCCGCTCTTCAGGGTGAGGGCCACCCGGTCGGCGAAACGGCCGGCGCTCTTGAGCTTGACCTTGATCAGGAAGGGGTTGTGGACAAAGCCGTATTCATCGTGGACGGCCTCGGTGATGGCGAGGTCGTGGAGCGCCTCGGGTTTGCCGCAGAGCACGGTGTGGACCGGGGCCGGGAATTCGGCCAGGTCGGGGATGCGGAGCGCGAGACCGGCCTGGTCCTCGCGGGCCTTGAGGATCTGGCGGAGCCGGCCGTTGTCCGCGCCGTCGCTGAGGATGAGCATGCCGGCGACCGGCTGGGAGCCGAGTTCCTTGAGCGCGTCGGTCATGGACTCGAGGATATGCGTGCCCGCGCCGGTGGCGGCGAGCGAAGCTTCCGGTCGGCCGGGCAGGAGCCGGGGCGATTCGGCAAAGGCAAAATAACGGACCTGGAACTTTTCTTCCAGGTCGTCAAAGTAGCGCCGGTTGCCATCCACGAACTTGAGCGCCTGGGCCAGGCGGGAGGGACCCGAGTTGCTCTCGCCCAGGTTCATGCTTTCGGAGGTATCCAGCAGCACGGCCAGGGAATTGGTCAGGCGCACCACCTTGGCCAGGCGGAGGCTGGGCTGGAAAAGCGCGAAGCAGATAACCGCGGCTCCGAGCAAGCGCAGGGAAAGGAGCAGCGCGGCCTTGCCCCCGCGGGCGCGGCGGACCGCGGGCCAGAGGAAAAGGACGAGGGCGATGAGCAGGATCCCGGCGGCCCACCAGGTGGCGGAGGACTCGGCGCCGGCCCAGTGGATCTGCCAGCGGTCAAAGCCGGTGGTGTCCACCCCCAGCCGCTCAAGGAGCTGCATCATGGCCAGACCCTGCGCCGCCGGCGCTCTTCGATGAAGGGCACGTGGATCAGGTCTTTCTTGTAGTCCACGGTCAGGGCGTAAAACACGATGTTGATACCCAGGCGGATGGCCATTTCCCGCTGGCGCTCGCCGCCGGGCTCCACCTGGTGCATGAACCGGCCGAAGCTGTCCCTGGCCCAGGCCCCGGCCAGGTCGTTCGGGGAATAGATGAGGACGGTGCGGCCTTCGCGGTCCACCCCGGAGAGGTAGGGCCGGCCGGCCTTGCGGCCGACCACCCGGTCAATCAGGTAATAGGTCTGGAACACGGTATGGTCTTGCGGGAGCTTGGCCAGGATCTCGCCGGGGAAAAGCCGGCTGAACTCCCGCTGGAAAGACTGGTCGAAGCCGGACCCGGAAGCGCCGAGCGCGTCGTCCACCAGGAGGAACCCGCCGTATTCCAGGAACTGCCGGAGCCGGTCCACTTCCGGCTCGGACCAGGGCGCGAACTCCCGGGCGCCGGAGAGGTAGAGGAACGGAGAGTAGAAGAGGCGGTCGCTCCCGAGCGCGATGTCCTTCCGCTCCGGCCCGGCCGGCACGCTGGTGCGCTGGACCAGGATCTGCAAAAAGCTTTCGGCCGCGGTGGGATGGGGAAGCCACTGGTTGCCCTGGCCGTAAATGAGCTGGGTAAAGAAAAAGCTGGGCCGCTCCGGGATCATGAACATCGAGCCCGGCCGGCGGACCTGGCTCCGGGCATAAGCGGGCAGACCCAGGCCCGAAGCCAGCAAGAGTTTCAGCAGCTCCCGCCGATCGAGCCGGAAAGGCGGCATGCTCAGCCCTTCCTCAACAAGACCAGCTCCAGCGCCGCGGCCAGCGCCAGGATGAAGAGCAGGGTCGAGGCCAACTCGCTCCGCCGCACCTGGTCCCCGGCCGCCCGGATAAAGCCGGCCTCTCCGGCCGCGACCTCGACCCCGACCGCCGGCACCAGGGCTTTAAGCTCGCTTTCGCTGATCTTGGCCAGGTTCGATTCCCGCAAATCGAGGTTGATCACCAACACCTGGTCGGCCTCGGCCGGAGAGAAGACCGAGGGCGTGCCCTCGGGCAGGCGGTCGGCCCAGCGCAGGTAATAGAAGCCGGGCCGGTCGGTGTCGGCCAGGCGCACCGTGTTCAAGCCCCGGTCCTGGACCGCGGGCAGCGCCTCGGCCCGGGCTAAAGGATTCACGACCACGGCGCCGGCCTTGCCCGGCGGACAGGGGATCCGGATCTCCTGGCCGGCGGTCATGCCGCCGGGGTCGCCGCCGAACAGCGCCCCGGCCAGGTATTGCACGGTCTGCTGGAACAGGGGCAGGAAGGTGGGCCGGATGCAGAGGTCGTTCCAGGCCCGGTCCGCGCTGGAAGCAAACAGGATCACCTTGCCCCGGCCGAATTCCTTTTCCACCAGGAGGGGCGAGCCGTCGGTGAGGCGCAGGATCACCCGGCTCTGCGGCACCACCTCCTGCTGAAGCACGAAATAGGTGAAGAAGTTGGCCAGGGCCAGGTCGCCCTCGTCCGGTCCGCGGAAGACGCCGAGGATGGGATGGCGCTCGCCGGGAGCGGCTCCGGGCGCGAACAGGCTGTCGAGGTGCATGACCCGGATCTCGCCCTTGTTGGGGACACCATTCAGATAGTGTCCCCCATAGGGAGAGGCGATGCCCCGCAGCTCGCGCGGCAAGAGGTCGCCGAAGAGGCGGTCGTAAAAGTCGGCGTTGACCTGGTCGCCCAGGGTGAAGAGCAAGCCGCCGCCCTCGCGGACAAAGCGCTTGATCTCGGCCACGGTTTTTTCCGGCAGCTTCTCCACGTTGGCCAGGACCAGCACCT
>MGQK01000060.1:31018-47281 GCA_001797815.1 Deltaproteobacteria bacterium RBG_13_61_14
CGGCTGGGTCAACAACTCGGCCGGGGTGACAATGGTCGGCTCCACCCGCGAGCGCGCATAGAGCCGGGGGTTCAGCGCCTGGTCCAGGAAAAAGGTCTCGCTTTCGTAAAATAGGGTCTTGGGTTCGCCGTCCACCACCAAGGCCCGCACCTGGCCGCCGCCGGAGAGGTGGAAAAAGGCCCGGTCATCCACGCTGAGCGCATCGCCGGCCAGCACGCTCACCGTGCCTTCCACCTGCCCCCGCTTCTCCGGGTGGAGATAAAACTCCTTTTCCTCCACCGCGCCCGGGCCCAGGTTGACGAACCCCTGGCCCACATTCTCTTCGCCCAGCTCGACCTGGACCAGCACCCGGTCCTGGGCCTGGCCGGAAAAGTTATGCACCTGGCACTTCAGCGCCAGCGCTTCCTCCCGGTCATGGGCCGAGGCAAGAAGCTCCAGCTCGCCCACGGCCAGGTTGGCCGGCGCCGGCTCGCCCGAGGTTACATCCACCACGCTCACCGGGGGCAGGCTCTCGCCCGCTACGTAGCTCTCGGGCCGGTCAAAGCCGGTGCGCTGGAGATCGGTGAGCATCACGATCCGATGGATCTCTTCGGGCGCAGCCTTGAGCAACCGCCCGGCCCGGCGCAGCGCATACAGCGGCCGGGAGGGGCCGTAGCTCACCTCGGCCTGGTCCAAAAACTTTTGCAGATCCTCCCGGCTCCCGGTCAGCGGGCTTTCCTCCTCCGAGGCGGTGAGCAGCAGCGCGGCCCGGTCGAGACGGCTGAGCTGGTCGAGCAATTCTTCCGCCTGCTTTTTGGCGCGACTGAACAGATCGCGGTCGCGGTCCCGGCGGAGCATGCTGTAGGAGTTATCAAGCACGATCGCCACCGCGGCCGGCTGGTCGCCGAGGTGGAGGCCGCGGACGGCGCGGGAAAGGAGGGGCCGGGCCACGATCAGCGCCAGGAGCGCGACCAGGAGGCAGCGGAGGAAAAGGATCAGGTATTCCTTGAGCAAGAGCTTGCGCGCCACCTTCTTGTGGGAGAGGAGCACGAAGCGCATGGCCGAGAAGCGCAAGATCCGGGCGCGCCGGCGATAGAAGAAGTGAATCAGGATCGGCACCGCCACCGCGGCGAGCGCGGTCAGCAGCCCGGCATGAACCGCGCCAAGCGCTCCCATCAGCGGCTGGTCCTCCGCCGGCGCAGGCTCGCCCGGTAGGCCAGGTAGCCGGAAAGCGTCTGGCTGACCGGGTTTTGCGTTTCGGCCAGCCAGTAGTCCAGGTGGTGGCCGCTCGCGACCAGCTTGACCTCTTCCAGGAACAGGGCGATCTGGCGGCGATATTCCTCGCGCATGGCCCGGGGATCGGCCAGGAGCTGCATCTTCTCTTCCATGCCCTCGAACACGGTCAGGCGCTCGAAGGGGAACTCGAGTTCGTCCGGGTCCAGGATGTGGAAGAGCACGACCTCGAAGCGGCGATGGCTCAGGAGCTTGAGGGCCTGGAGCATGGGCCCCGGCTCGTCCAGGAGATCGGAGAAGATAAAGACCAGGCCCCGGCCGGAGACGCGCTCGAGCAGGTCATAGATCGAGCGGGAGAGGTCGGTGCCGGGCTCGGGCCGGGTCTCAATTAGCCCGCGCAGGATTTCATGGAGGTAGGCGAACTTGGCCCGGGGCGGGAGAAAGGTGCGCAGGCCGGCCCCGAACACGGCCAGGCTCACGGCGTCGTTCTGGCCGAGCAGGAGATAGGCCAGGGCCGCGGCCGCAATCCGGGCATACTCGAGCTTAGAGAGCTCCCGGCCTTCCCCCTGGTAGGCCATGGAGCCGGAGCCGTCCAGCACCAGATAAGCCCGGAGGTTGGTCTCGTCCTCAAACTGCTTGATGTAGAAGCGGTCGGACTTGGCGTAAAGCTTCCAGTCAATCAGCTTGATCTCGTCGCCCGGCGTGTAGGGCTTGTGCTCGGCGAACTCGATCGAGGCCCCCCGGTGGGGGCTGTGGTGGATGCCGGCGAGCACGCCCTCCGCGGCGGCGCGGGCCTTGAGCTCCAATGCGGCCATGCGGCCGGCGAGCGCGGGATCGAGCAGGGAAGTAGAGTTCATCGGAGAAATTTTTGATTTTGGATTTTAGATTTTAGATTGGAGCTATTCTGGAAATCCAAAATCCAAAATCTAAAATCTAAAATTCTTTCCCGCGGCCGGAGGGACATGGGAACACCGGAGGACCACTGAGCGCTGAGGGAAGACAAGCTGGCTCACTCTCCCAGCCGGTCTTCGTGCACCTCGGCCAGGAGCTTGTGGATGACGGCGAGCGAGTCCACCCCTTCGGCCTCGGCGCGGAAATTGACGATGATGCGGTGCTTGAGCACCGGCTCGGCCAGGGCCCGGATATCCTCGCAGGTCACCGCGTAGCGTCCGTGGAGGATGGCTCGGGCCTTGCCCCCGAGCACCAGATACTGGCCGGCGCGGGGGCCGGCGCCCCAGGCCACCCAGTCCTTGACCGCGGCCGGCGCGGCCGGCTCGTTGGGCCGGGAGGCGCGGGCCAGGGAGACCGCGAAGCGGGCCACGTGCTCGGAGACCGGGACCCGGCGGACCATGTCCTGGAGCTCGAGGATGCGGGGGGCGGAGAGGATCTTTTTCAGCTCGGGCGCATAGGCCGAGGTGGTGGTGCGGACGATCTGGATTTCCTCTTCCAGGCCGGGATAGTTCACGTCAATGTGGAACATGAAGCGGTCAAGCTGGGCCTCGGGCAAGGGGTAGGTGCCTTCCTGCTCGATCGGGTTCTGGGTGGCGAAGACCAGGAAGGGCAGTTCCAGCGGGTAGGTGACCCCCCCGGCGGTGACCTTGTATTCCTGCATGGCCTGCAACAGCGCGGCCTGGGTCTTGGGGCTGGTGCGGTTGATCTCGTCGGCCAAGAGGATGTTGGCGAAGATCGGACCCTTGATGAACTGGAAGAAGCGCTTGCCGGTGCGGGGGTCGGCTTCCAGGATGTCGGTGCCGGTGATGTCCGAGGGCATCAGGTCGGGCGTGAACTGGATGCGGTTGAACTTGAGGTTCAACACCTCGGCCAGGGTGCTGACCAGCAGCGTCTTGGCCAGCCCGGGCACGCCCACGAACAAGCCGTGGCCGCGGGAAAAAAGCGCGATCAACAGCAACTCGATCACCTTCCCCTGCCCCACGATCACCTTGCTGACTTCGCCCAGGATCTCCTCGCGGCCCCTCGCAATTTCGGCCACCGCCTGCAGGTCGTGTTCGGCCTCCGGACCGGCGGCGCGGGTTTCTACCATTTCCACTCTTGTTTCCACCTTTCTTCAATCATCCCTGGACCAGGGCCAGGCGTTTCCGGGTCTCAATCAGTTTGTCGGTCTGCCCGGTCTTTTCATAGAGCCGGATCAGGTTCTCATACACAAACGGGTTAAAGGGGTTGATGGTCAGCGACCGCTCGTAGCTCTCGATGGCGCGGTTGAGGTCGCCCTTGCCGGTCCAAGCCTGGCCGAGCTTGACATTGGTATCGGCCATGCCCGGGTAATAGGTGCGGGCCAGGTCGAGACGGGCGACGGCCTGGTCATAGTCCCGGGCCAGGATGTAGGCCAGGCCCAGCTTGCCCAGCAGGCGGGGGTTGAGCGGCATCAGGCTGCGAGCCTTCTCATACTCGACCAGGGCCGGAGCGACGCGGTTGCGGTCCCGGAGCAGGTCGCCCAGGCGCACAAACTTCCAGGCTTCGTTTTCCTTGAGGTCGGCCTCGCTGACCTGGTCCTCATCCTCGCCCCCCGGCTCGCCCGGCTTCTTGATGTCCAATTCCACCACCTCCAGGCCGGGGATCTCCTGAAAGTGCTCTTGCCGGACAAACTCTTTCCAGTCCGAGTAAAACTGAGGGAAAGGCTTGCCGGTGACTCTTTGCAGGGCCTGGCGGTAGTCGGTGTCTTTCTTCAATTCGTCGAGCAGCCGGAACAGGCTCTCCTGACCGTAGGTGCGGATCAGGTAATCCACGGCGCTGGTTACCTGGGCAAAGGCCAGTTGGCCCTGCCGGGGACTGTCGAGCTTGGCAAAGGTGGGGTGCATGCGCTCGAAGGAGATCAACTGGTCGGTGCGGACCGCGGCGGCCAGCAGGCTCAAGGAAGTGAGGGGCAGCGCGCCCCCGGGCTCGCCCCGCCAGCGCGGCTCGTAATACTTGGCGATCCCCTCATGCAGCCAGATCGGACAGTTCTTGCCGTTGCGCAGGTAGATCAGGTAATGGACGAACTCGTGGCAGATGCTGTTCTGAAAGTCGTAGCCCTGGACCAGCGCCTTGGGGCTGGTGACGATGAAGCGCCGGTATTTGCAGACCGCGATCGTGCCCGAGGTCTTCACGTCCTGCTCGGAAAGACCGGTGGCCTGGGAGAAGGCGGAAAAGTCGGGATAAAACTCCACCAGGATGGGACCGGGCGGGGTCACCCGCAGCTCGCGGGTCAGAACCGGCCAGGCCCGCTCCAGCGCCTCCAGGGCCGGCTCGACCAGGATCTGGTCCTTGCCCGGCTTGACCCGGATGATGAAGTGCTCGCTCTTGAATTCCAGGCGGTCTTTCCACAGGTCGGCCAGGAAGCGCACCTGGGCCAGGAATTCCGTAAACTCCTGGTGGATGTTGCCCGGGTCCAGCTCCTGGTAGCGCTCGAGGGCGGGCAGGCTCGCTTCGTAATCCGCGGTGTAGAACTGGAAGCGGCCGTGGAAATAGGCGGCCTTGGCCTGGATCTTGGCGTCGGCCGCGGCTGAAGCCGCCGCGGTTTCGAGCTTCCGGGCGATCTCCCCGGCTTGCGCGTAGTCCCAGCGCTCCAGGGCATCGTAGCCCTCGGCCATCCAGGCCGAAACCTGCTCTGAGAGCGCGGCCTGGTCGCCGGTCGGCTGGGCCGGCGCCGCGCCGGTAACTACCAGGAACAGAACCAGCGCGCCGCCTATGCAAAAATGACGGGTAGGGGCGCAATTCATTGCGCCCCGTTTCTGCAAGGGCGCGATAAATCGCGCCCCTACCCGGGATCTCGAAAAAAATGGGAGTGGGCAAGCGATCCCGAGAAAACAAAATTGGCGGAGCACTCGCCCGACCAAGGCCAAGCGGCTCTTGCTCTTCATCGCACCAGCCTCTCGTAGTAATCGCGGTTCAAGTCCTTGTATTCCTCGGGCGAGCCGTCCTTCATGGCATCCAGGATATCCTGGCGGAAGGCCCGCGGCACCTGGTAAGCGTTCTGCGAGGGCAGCTCAAAGTCCCGGTTGAACAAGCCCCGCCGGCCCCCTTCCCCTCCCCGCCGGCCGGCGGCCCCGATCGGCATGGGGAAAGGCATCCCCATCCCGGGTTTCATGCCTTTGGCCATCTCTTGCGCGGCGTTCTCCAGCGCCTGGCGCGCCTGGGACAGGCGCTGCTTGGCCTCCCGCTCCGGGACCAGGGCGCGGCCGGGGTCTTCGAGGGTCAGCTCGCCGGAAGCGTCGCGCATGTAGGCCTGGCCCTGGTCCAGGTTTTGCTCGATCTCGGAAGGCAATCCCGGCACCTCCTGGCTGAGCGATTGGAATTCTTCGAGCAGCCGCTGGGTGCGATCCTTCACCTGGTCCTGGTCCTGGGCCAAAACCTGGAGCCGGGCCTGCTCTTCCGGGCTCAGCCGCTTCGCCAGCGCCTGTTTTCGGCTCAGGAGCTCGCGGATGATCTCGCGGTTGAGATCGCCGGCGGCCTGGCACTGCCCGGGCAGGGCTTGGCTCTGGTCCGGAGGCGCCGGCTTCTGTCTTTGCAGAAAATCTTTCAGCATCGGCTGGGCCTGGTCCAGGGTTTGCTCGTGACGGCGGAATCCTTGCAGCGCCTTTTCCAGATCCTGGGCTTGCAACTCTTGCTTGCGGTAGCGGAGCTCGTTCTGCAAGGCATGGAGCTGGTTGTAAAGGGGCAGGCGCTGGGCATAGAAATCCTGGGGCGGAGCCGCGGGCTTGGCCGCGGGAGACTGGGGCGAGGGCCGGAGCTTGAGCAGGTCGTCGTTCAACTCGGCCAGGCGTTGTTCCAGTTGCTCGGTCTTCTCGATCAGGCGCTGAGTCAGGTCTTGGGAGGAAGTTTGATCTCTCTTGAGGGCCTGCTTTTCCAGGGCTTCGGTCTGCTCGATCAGTTTCTGCTCGGCCTTTTCGAGCTGGGTCAGCTCGTCCTGCATCGCGCCCATCCGGCGCAGGGCCTCGGCCGAGATGGCGTCGCCATAGCCGCCGGCGCCTTCTTCCATGGCGCTCATCATCGCGTTGAGGGACGCGAGGAACTGGTTGGCCAATTCCATGGCGGCCTTTGCGTCGCCGGCCGAGAGCGCCTTCTGGAGCTCGGCCATCTGGCTGGCGAAATCCTTGAACTTAAGGTTCTGCAAAGCCTCGGCATTGACGAACTCCTCCGGCATCTCCCGGGGCATCTGGGCCATCCGCTCCAAGAGCGCCTGGTAGGCCGCCTCCACTTCCGCCATCTTCCTGCGGATCTCTTCCCACAGCGCCGGGTCCCCGCTCTTCTGGTAGCGCTGGAGCAAATCGGCCAGCTCGGCCTGGGCCGCATACAGGTCCCGGCTCTGGGCCAGGACCTGGTCAATCCTCTGCTTCTTGATCAGCTTGTCGAAAAAGATCACGTCGTTCTCGACTTCCCGGAGCGATTGCTCGCGGAGAGCGAGCTGCAAGCCGGCCGCGGCCGGCAATTGGGCCAGGTTGGCCTCGCGCCGGTCGAGAAGGGCGCCGAAGGTCCGGGCCATGCCGGTAAGGGTGGACCGCACCAAATCCTCGGTCAAGAAGTCTTCTTCCAGGTCCAGGGCCAGCTTCTCCAGGTCGGTCTGCACCGCCCGGCCGGAATTCAGAAGCGCCGTCTCCGCCTGGACCAGATTGTAGTTCGCCCCCGCCCGCTGCCGCGCGATCTCGTCGTCCAGGTGGTCGCCCAGATGGCCCAGCATCCGCTCGAACAATTCTTCCTGGCGCGCCAGCATCTGCTCGTGCCGCTTGCGCGGGCTGAACACCGAGAGGGAGAGGGTCTGGCTCCGGCTGGCCTTGGGACCGGAGACATTGTCGTTGTCTTCCACCTCGATGAAAAACGCCACCGTCTCGCCCGGCTGGATCTCGTCCTCGTCCACCCGCCAGGGAAACCGCGCCCGCCGCTCCCGCGTCGGCAGATCGGCCCGAAAAATCTCGCGCCGCTGCTCGGCGTCTTTCAGGCGAAAGACCAGAAAGGCCGCGCCCAGGCCGAAATCATCCGAGGCCCGGTAAATAATCTCCACCGAGTCGCCCGGGCTCACTTCCAGGTCCGCCACCGGCTGTTCTAGGGTCACCTCGGGGTAAAGGTCTTCCTCCACCAAAATCGGCCGGCCCCGGGGCTCGGCATGGAAGCGGCCCTTGCGGTCAAAGGCTTCCAGGTAATAGGCGCCCGGCGCCATCACCGTCAACTGGCCGCTCAGCCGGTGCCCGCCCTCCACCCGGAGCGGAATCTTCCCGCCCGGTTCCAGCACCGCATTCGCCTCGCGCACTTCCTCCAACACCTCGGTCGCAAGCTCGACCTGGGTGCCCTTGAGCGCGGTGATGGCGCCGTTCGAGTGCTCGACCGTCTGGACCTTTCGGCCGGTGTAGGCGGGGTAGTGATAACGCAGGCTGAACTCGCCGGCGGTCAAGGGCTCGGCCGTGCGCGCCAGGCTGGTCTTGCTCTTGCCGGTGCCGAGAGAAAAATCGGCCAGCACCAGGGCGGAAAAGGAGCGGGCCAAAAACTTAGGCGCCACGGCCTGGGCGAGCGCCAGGGCCAGGGCCGCAATCGCCAAGAAGAGAAAGCGCTGCTTGAGGCGGTGGAGCGGAGCCGCGCGATCGAGAGCAACCTGGGGGGCGAGAGACGCGGCGTGCTCGAGGTGCTTGTCCAGGAAAACCGCGGAAAAGGGATGCCGCGGGTCCGGCGCTTCCTGTTCGCGGCCGAGCTGGATGGCGTTGATCAGCGCGTTCTTTAGCTCCGGGTGGGCGGACTCGATGACTAAAGCCAGGCGATCGTCGCTCTTGCTCTGGAGCAAGGGCCGAACCAGAAAGAGCGCGGGGACCGCCACCAGGGCGAGCAAGAGGAGCAGGCGCGCGATCAGGCCGAGCGGGGCCGGGAGCCAGGGTAAAGCTCCGCCCAGGAGCAGGACCAGGCCGAGGGTTCCGCCCAAAAGGGACAGCCCTTGGCCGGCCTGGATCCAAAAAATTCTCCGCCGCAACTCCGCCACCTTCCGGCGGACGATAGTTAAAGGGGAACTCATGAGTTCAGCTTCACGCGTTGATAATAACGACACCTTTCTTTAAGACAGCACACCGGGCATTGTGGTTTCCGGGCGCGGCAGACGGCGCGGCCGTGGGCGATGAGGTTGAGATGGAACTCATACATCCCGGCGGGCGGCACCAATTTTCCCAGCCGCTCGTGCGCCCGCTGAGCCGTGGCTTTAGCCGGGAGCAAGCCCAGGCGTTGGCTCACCCGCAAGATGTGGGTGTCCACCGGAAAAGCCGGCTGGCCGCAGGCGAAGAGGATGACACAGGCTGCGGTCTTCTCGCCCACGCCCTGGAACGAGAGCAAATAGCCGCGGGCTTCCGCCGCCGGCATCCGGCAGACGCGCGCCAGGGAGTATCTCCCCTCGCTCTTGCGGATGCGCCGGAGCAGCGCCTGGATCCGCTCCGCCTTTTGCTCGGCCAGGCCGCCCACCCGGATGGCCGCGACCAGGTCTTGCCGCCTGGCTTTCGCTACCTGCTCCCAGCGAGGGAACTGCCGCCGCAAAGAACGCCAGGCGCGGTCGCGGTTCCGGTCATTGGTGTTCTGGGAAAGAACCGTCAGGACCAGCTCATCCAAGGCCGAGGGCCGCGAGCCCGCCTGCGGGGCCCGCTTGCGGCCGTATTCCCGGGCCAGGGCCCTGATATAAAATTCAACCTGCCCCGGAATGCGAACCGTCAACTGTGCTGCCTTTTATTGTAATCCAAAAAGACCTTAACGACTACCCCACTCGACCATGGCGTAAGCGGAGTGGTTATGGATGGACTCGAAGTTCTCGGCCTCCACCGTGAACCAGGGGAAGTTGCCGTGAGCCGCCAGCTTGCGGGTCACCTCCCGCACCACGTCCTCCACGAACATAGGGTTCTCGTAGGCCCGCTCGGTGACGGCTTGCTCGTCCTCCCGCTTGAGCAGCGCATACACCGGCGCGCTGGCCGAGTCCTCCACGATCTGGATCACTTCTTCGATCCAGAAGAACTTGGTGAACTGGAGCAAGATCGAGACCTCGCCCCGCTGGTTGTGGGCCCCGCGCGCGCTCATCTCCTTGGAGCAGGGGCAAAGCGTGGTCACCGGCACGGTGACCCCCACCAGGAACAGACGCTGGCTGCCGCCCACCTCGCCCCGGTAGCGGAGCCGGTATTCCATCAGGCTTTCCTCGCCCGAGACCGGCGCCTTCTTCTGGATGAAGTAGGGGAAATCGAGCTCGACGTGCGCGGCTTCCGCCGCGAGCGCGGCCTTGAGCTCCTCGAGGATGCCCAGGAAGTTGTTGATCCCGATCTCGCCGTGGTGCTTGTTGAGCACCTCGATGAAGCGGGACATGTGGGTGCCCTTGAACTCGTGGGGCAAATTCACATACATGTTGATCGAGGCCACCGTGTGCTGGATCTCGTTCTTCGGGTCGAGCACGATGATCGGGTAGCGGATGTTCTTCACCCCCACCTTGTCAATCGGGATCTGACGGTCGTCTTTACTGTTCTGAACGTCAATCATAGTTAACTTTGTTAACTTTGGGGCCTGGCCCCATGTTAAGTAGTCTCGGTATAAGTGGCTGCGGCCGTGTCTGACTCCCAGACCGTGACCGACACCATCTGCACCGGCACCTGGTTCAGGCTCGCTTCCAGCCGGTGATACACCTCCGCAGCCAGGTTCTCGGCGCTGGGGTTGACCTGGTCAAACGGCGGGATCTCGTTCAAGAACTTGTGGTCCCAGGTCTCGAGGATCAAGTCGGTCTTTTCCTTGAGCAGCTTAAAATCCGCGGCCAGACCCACCTCGTCGAGGAATCCCGCTTTCACCTTCACTTCCACTTTGTAGTTGTGGCCGTGCAGGTCCTCGCAGTTGCCCCGGTAGCCGCGCAGTTGATGGGCCGCGGAAAAAGTGCGGATGATGGTCAGCTCATACATGCTCGCTCACCTGCTCTTGGACTTTAGTTTACCACAGGAAAACCTGATTTTGCCAGAAACTTCCGGCCTGCCTATCTCCAGCCCGGCGGCCGGCGGGAAAGGCCGGGACCGGCGCCTGCCTGGTTCCGTTCGCCGGCTTGACACTCCTCGGCTGATAGGCCAAGATTGAGCCGAAAAGGAGAAGTAAACATGCCTGCTGGCAACGGCGGTTTGTCCCCCCGCCTTCGCAAAGTCCTGGAAGACATGGCCGAGCGGATTATCCCTTCGGGCGGGCCGGATTATCCGGGTGCCCGGGACGTTCATTTGGCCGACCAGGTGATCGAGATGATCCAGAGTTTCCCCGGCGCCATGCGCGGCTTCCGGGCCGCGCTCATGCTCTGGGAGCTCTCCCCCCTCTTTCTCTCTTTTCAGTTTCGCACTTTCTCCCGGCTTTCGCCCGAAGGCCAAAACCATTATCTCGAAAGCTGGGAGAAAAGCCGGTTCTTCTTTCGCCGGGCCGCCCTGACCGGACTGAAAGGACTGTTCATGGTCCGCTTCTATGGGGACGCCCGGGTGCATGAAAAGATCGGTTATCGCGAAGGCTGTCTTCAGCCCCTGGAGCAGGTGGTGCCCCCGTGGTCGCCGGAGGAGGAGGGCCGATGATTTACGAGGGCAAGGATTTCTCGGCCGACGTCCAGGAATCCGCGGAGGTGGTGGTGATTGGGTCCGGCGCCGGGGGGCCGGTGGTGGCCAAGGAGTTGGCCGAGCAGGGCCACTCGGTGGTGATGCTGGAGGAGGGACCCAAGGTCGAGACCAAGGATTTCACCCCCGACCCGTTCCGTGCCTTCCGCCGTTTTTACCGCGACGGCGGGACCACCATGGCCCTGGGCCGGCCGGCGGTGCCGTTCCCCCTCGGCCGCTGCCTGGGCGGGACCACCACGGTCAACTCCGGCACCTGCTTCCGCACCCCGGACAAGATCCTGCGCAAGTGGCGGCGGGAGTTCGGGCTGGAAGGGATCGAGCCGGAAAAGATGCGGCCTTATTTCGAGCGGGTGGAAAAGATCATTGACGCGAACCCGGTCACCCCGGAGATCATGGGCCGGAACGGCGAGATCGTGCTGCGCGGGGCCAAGCAGCTCGGCTACTCCAGCGGGCCGCTCACCCGCAATATGCGGGGCTGCCGCGGCTGCGGGGTGTGCACACTCGGCTGTCCCTCGGGCGGCAAGCGCGCCACTTTCCTCAACTACATCCCCAGGGCCAGCCACTTCGGGGCCAAAGTCTATTGCGATCTGCGGGTAAGCAAGCTCTTGGTGAAGAACGGGGCGGCCGTGGGAGTAGAAGGCGCGATCCTGGACCGGGACTCGGGCAAGCCCCGGCTCAAGTTTTCCGTCTCGGCCAAGCTGGTGGTCCTGGCCGCCGGCGCGATCTACTCGCCGCTGCTTTTGCTCAAGAACAAGCTGGCCAACGGCTCGGGCCAGGTGGGCCGGAACCTGCGCCTGCATCCGGGTATCCGGGTTTGTGCATTAATGGATGAGGTGGTGGACGGCTGGCGGGGGGTGCCCCAGGCGGTGTTCGTGGACGAGTTCGCCGACGAGGGGGTGATGCTGGAGGGGGTCTTCGTGGGCCCGGTCTTGACCGGGCCGGTGTTGCCTTACTTCGGCGAAAAAAACAAGGAGCTGATGTTTAAATATAAGAACCTGGCCGCGCACGGCGCCATGATCTTTGACGAGACCCGCGGCCGGGTCAGGCTCGGGCTTCGCGGCCGGCCGCTGATTACCTACCAGATGATCCCGGAGGACGTGAAGAAGGGCGTCAAGGCCATTGCCTACACCGCGGAAATTTTCTTTGCCGCCGGCGCGAAAAAAGTTTACCCCACCGTCTCCTGGATGCCGGAGATGACCTCCCCCCGCCAGGTGCGCGAACTCTTGAGCGGCAGGGTCAAGGGCGCGGACCTCGAGTTCATGGCCTTCCACCCCATGGGCACCTGCCGCATGGGCACCGACCGCCGCGACTCGGTGGTGGACCCCTACGGCGAGAGCTGGGAAATCAAGAACCTCTTCGTCTGCGACGCCAGCATCTTCCCGAGCTGCCTGGGCGTCAACCCCATGGAAAGCATCATGGCCTTTGCCAACCGCAGCGCGGATTATATGCAGGAGATGAAGTTGAAAGGGTGAGGAGTGAAGGGTGAAAGATGAAGGAAGAAATAATGGTAGCCGCGACCGCCCCGGTCGCGGATAAAAAAAGGAAGCATGACAAGGAACAAGCGGTCGGGAATCCCCGTTAAAAGTGAAGTGGCCGGTATTTTGAAGGAATGGAAATAAGGAAGGAAGATTAACCCGCGACCGGGGCGGTCGCGGCTACAATTGTGGAAAATGAAATGCTTCAATATTTAAATGCTTACTCCTCTTTAATTATTGCAATTGCGACAGTGGCACTCGTAATTGGAACTTTTATCTCAGTTTGTGTAATAAGGTATCAAACTCGAGAGTCTGCTCGGCCGAAGCTTGTTGTCCTTCCCGGAATTGTGAATATGAATAGAGGAAACCAACTATCCCTGTCTCTTTTCTTGGTGAATGCAGGAAAAGGGTCTGCTTACGATATTAGAATCGAATGGAAATATTCTGGGTTTGAGGCTCCCATGCCCGCGGTGCTTCAACCGGGGGAGCATGGCGAACTCCAATACGATCCGGACATTACTCTGAGGATGGAGGGCATCAGGCGTATAGACCACGTTAAGGTTCCGCCTCTCAAACTTAGTTATAGAGATATTTATAACAAGATATACGAAGAGGATATCCCTGAATATGACTGGCGCAACGTAGGCCAACAACGTGACTACTTGCAGCGAGTAAGGCTAGACCCTGGCAACGCAAAATTTATTTACTCATTGAGAGATAACGATATTAAACAAGTTAATAGTAATCAAGGGAGTGTCGTTAACTCAAATCGTAGCCGCGACCGCGCTTCTGTCGCGATTTCTGGCGAGGATTCGAACAAAGGAGGAGATACCGTGGAAGTCGTTTTGGAAAAACCGGAATCCATGAACCTGCTCGGATTGATCTTGAAAATGATTATCGAGCGGAACCTTAAGCAGGGCATGATGGCGGACCTGGTGGCCAACACCCGGGGCAACCTGCGCCTGGGCGCCGGGCAGATGAAGGCCACGCTCAAGTTCGAGGGCGAGCGGGTGGTGGTGGCCCGCGACTGGCTGATCCCGGCCCGGGCCAAGGTGGCCGCCTCCCTGGACACCTTCCTCGCCATCGGCCTGGGCAAGAACCCGGTCATTCCCTTCCTGCTCGGCAAGATCTCGCTGGGCGGCAACCTGCTCTGGCTCTTGAAGCTGATGCCGGTGTTTCAAGTTAAGTAGTATTTCGGATTGCAGATTGGGGATTGCGGATTGCGGATTGAAGATAATTAGAGAAGAAGGGAAAGGAAGTTTCAATGAATGCGGATGAAATCAAGAAGCGGCTGGTGGCGATCCTCGGACCGGAGCGGGTTAACACCGATGACGCCACCCTGGAGAAATACAGCAAGGACATGACCGAGGCGCCGGAAGCGCGGCCGGGGTTCGTGGTCTTTCCCCAGACCACCGAGGAAGTCGCTGCGATCGTAAAGCTCGCGAACGAGGCCAAGCTGCCGCTCACCCCCCGGGTGGCCGGGACCAACCTGGGCGGGCTGACCATTCCTTCGCCCGGCGGTTGTGTAATAGATCTGACCCAGATGAACCGGGTGCTGGAGGTGAACCCCTCCGAGCGCTATGCCATCATCGAGCCGGGCGTCACCTTCGAGGGGATCAAGAAGCACCTGGACGAGAACCGCTACGACCTGGTGATCGGCTACCCGCTCTCGCCGCCCTGGACCTCGGTGGTGGCCAACTGCCTGCTCGACGGGCTCGGCAACTTAAGCTTCCGCTACGGCACCATGGCCGAGTGGATCAACGGGATCGAGGCGGTGCTGCCCACCGGGGAGGTGATCCGGGCCGGGTCCTGCGCTCTCTCGCCGCTGTGGTTCAACCGGGCGCCGATGCCCGACCTGGTGGGGCTCTTCGTCTCCTGGCAAGGCACCACCGGCATCGTCACCAAGATGGCGGTGCAACTGTGGCCCCGGCGGGCCGAGCGGCTGCGCACCTTCATCATGTTCTACACCTGGAAAGAGGCCTTCGAGATGCTGGCCCGCTTCGCCCGCTACAACATCTACGATGACATCGGCGGGCTGAGTTGGGTCACTTCCAAGCTCTTATTCAAAATTGAAAAACCAGGGCCCAAGGACCCGAACGAGCCGATCTTCTTCCTCTACCTCGACATCTCGGCGGAAGATAAAGAAGAGCTGAACCTGAAGATCAAGATGATGAACCGGGAGCTGGAGCGGGGCCGCGACCAGGGCATGCAGATCGAAAGCCCGATGGACGTGAAGACGCTCACCTCGATCAACCCGGACTTTGACAAGTTCGCGGAGTTCCCCACCTACCTCGACTTCCTGATCGAGACCAAGGGCCGGGGCCTGACCTGGGTGGGCACCTACGGCCCGGTCAACCGGTTAGCCGAGGGCGCGGAAAAGTGCGAGAAGATCATGTGGGCCCACGGCTTCCCGCCGACCCTGGTGATCCGGCCCATGAAGGGCGGGCATTACGCCGTGCTCCGGTGCATCACCATCTTCGACCGCTCGGACCCGGAGGACCGCAAGCGGGCCGCGGCGGTGAACGCGGCGCTGTGCGACCAGGTGCTGGAGCTGGGCTACATCCCTTACAAGGCGCCGGCCTGGGCGGTGCGCAAATTCTTGCCCCGCCTGGACCAGGGCTACCTGCATACGCTGCAGCGGATCAAGGATCTCCTGGACCCGAACGGGATCATGAACCCGGGCAAGTGGCTCTTGGGCACCGAGGAATTGAAGCAAGCGCTAAAGACCAGGGAATGAAGGCCTCTTGAACCGGCCTGTCGGCCCCAAGAGCTTCCCGGATATCCGGTTAAGCGCGCCACCATGAAAGTTCGGGTTCTCGCCTTGGCTCCGGACCCGCGTCAGAGTTCCGGGAAGATTTTCGACTTAGAGACTATCTCAAAACTTCTAGTTTTGTCCTATTTGACACGATCACAATTCTGATTCGCCGTCAAATCAATGAGGCGGCGTAGGGGCGGCTCGCGAGCCGCCCCTACCTTGCCGGTTTTGAGATAGTTTCTTAGCCATCCGATGAGTTGGCGGGCTCGATTGACAAGAACCTGACATCATTCTAATTTAGTCTGTAGCTACCGAAGGGGCGGTATCCATGGAATCCAGGATCAAAGGGGGCGTCATGAAAAAGTTGGTCGTGCTGGCAATAGTCTTGATCGTGGTGGGTTGTAAAAAGGGCGAGCCCGGCCCTGCTGCCGAAAGCAAGGAACCCGGGACCGGGTCGGCGCCGGGGTTGGCTCCGATGCCGACCCTTCCCCTATCCCAAGCGCTGACCGACAAATCGGTAAAAGAGGTTTCCTATAACCCCAAGGAGGCGCTCCAGGGACTGAAAGGCGTGAGCGTGACCTTGTGGGGCTTTGTGGCTCCGGAGGCGAGAAAGGCCGGGTTAGATTCCGATACCTTGAAGGGCGAGCTCGAGGAGAAACTGCGCGCTTCCGGGATCCCCGTGCGCTCGTTTGAGGAAGTGGACCAGGACCCGGAATACGCCTACCTCTTCGTGAAGATGGACATCCGCAAGCAGGGGAACCCTCCGGTCTTTCTCGGCGCGATCAACATCTCGGCATTCCAATTTGTTTACCTGGGCCGCAACCCCTCGTTGGTGGTGAAATCGGAAACCTGGGCCACGCATAAGCCGCCTTTCCTGTGGGAAGAAGAAGCCGTGGTCGAATCCGCCCGCAAGTTGATGTTTGATGAGCTCGATATCTTTATCAATGAGTACCTGGCCGTCAATCCTGCCGTGATCACCAAGTAGGCGGGCGGTCAAGGGCCGGCTCCCCGGTCCGTCTAACCGACCCTCCCAACACCTGCTCCCTGGATCTGGCCCTGCTTGAGCAGGAGGAGTGCGCGGTTGGCCTCTGCCCGGGAAAATTCCCTGACCTGGGTTTGAATCTGGATCCGGGGCGCCAGCGCCAGTAGTTCGCGGCAGGTAACCCTTCAGTTTTAAGGGGCAGTCATGCTTTCTCCCGGTGATGATGAGAAACGTCGGCGTGAATCTCATGCCCGGCCAGTCTGAGCC
>MGQK01000060.1:47296-48493 GCA_001797815.1 Deltaproteobacteria bacterium RBG_13_61_14
CTCCCCCGCGGGGGAGAGGGTTAGGGAAAGGGGGAAACCCGGGAGCAGGGCCTTCGGAAAGCATAAGAAGAAGATCATCATCTTAGAGCGTGCACGAAAAGGGTCGGGAGTTTGAATGCTTTGCGGTATTATTTATGCGGCCTTTTGGAGTGCGGAAGCTTGCTTCCGCTTTGGTTACGCCGGCTTGCCGGCGGGCTTTTCCGGGAGCAAGCTCCCGGGACAAAAGCGGCGGCAAGCCGCCGCACTCCAAATTCAAAGACCTTTTCATACACGCTCTTAGACAGGAGGATGTGCCATGAGCGAGCCGAAAAAACAAGGGATGCAATCTCGAACCCGGCGGACATTTCTGGCCGGCGCGGTTGTGGGTGCCGCGGGGACGTGGGCCCTGACCTCCCTGCCGCGACGCCTTTTTCAGGATAAGGACCGGCCACCCTGGATCTCGGAATTTTTCCTGGACAACTTCTGGTTTGATGCCGCCGGCCTTTACGGGCAACCTCCCCATCCGCCGCTCCAGGCCGCCATCAAGGCGGATATTGCCATTGTCGGCGGAGGCTTCACCGGCCTTTCCTCCGCCTATCATTTGAAGAAAAAATTCCCGGAGCAGAGGATCGTCCTGCTCGAATCCGCTTATTGCGGCTACGGCGCCAGCGGCCGCAACGGGGGAATGGCCATCCCCATCCACCCGGTCGCGTTCTCGATTGCCCAGGAGCAGGGGCCGGAGGCGGCGAGGAAATTCCTGTCCCTTAACTCGCAAGGCTTGGACTTGATCAAAGACTTGGCGGCGAGTCACGGAGTCCATTGCGACCTGGAGGAAACCGGCATCCTGATTCTGGGCATGGAGGAAAAGCACCTGGAGAACCTGGCCGAATGGAATCAAACCGCCCAGCAGATCGGGATCCAGTCGAAGCTGCTCGGCCGCTCGGAGATTGAAAAGGAGCTTCAAACCCGAAGATACGCGGGCGGCCTGAACCTCCAACCCGGCGGCATCCTCAACCCGGCCAAGCTGGCGCGCGGGCTCAAGACCGTGGTGGAGGGTCTGGGGGTCGAGGTCTTTGAGCGGACGCGGGTGGTTTCCATCGCGCCCGGTTCCCGGGTGCGGATCCAGACCGAGGAAGGGGCGGTGGAATCGCCGGTCCTGGTCCTGGCCACCAACGGTTACTCGGCCAAGCTCGGCTTCTTTAAAAACCGTTTCATTCC
>MGQK01000060.1:48508-52904 GCA_001797815.1 Deltaproteobacteria bacterium RBG_13_61_14
GATCGCCACCGAGCCGCTGACTCCCGGACAACTTGAGTCCATCGGCTGGTCCGGCCGGCAAATGCTGTGGGACACCCGGGTGGAATTCGATTATTTCCGGCTCACCGCCGACAACCGGATTGTCTTTGGCGGCGAGCTGGCCCCTTACTTTTACGGCGGCGAGCTCAGTTCGGGCAATTACCCGCCCTCGCTGCGGATGCTCGAGCAAAGCCTGTTCACCACTTTCCCCCAACTCTCCGGGACCAAGATCACCCACCGCTGGGGCGGCACCATGGCCTTTACCCTGGACATGCTCCCCAGTATCGGCGTGACCGGCCCAAATCGAAACATTTACTACGGCCTCGGCTACTCCGGCGAAGGGGTAGTGCTGACGCAACTGGCCGGGAAGATTATCGGCCAGCTTTATGCCAAAGAGGATACCGATCTGACCCGGCTCCTCTTCGTCAACCGCGGCTTGCCCTTGATCCCCCCGGAACCGGCCCGCTCTGCCTCCATCTCCCTTTACAAGAAAATCCTGAACTGGACCCAGTAAGACGATGGCGGCATCGGAATCAAAAGGGATCATCCGGCTAAACAGCCCTTTGGGACCGCAGCCGGCCGAGGATCTTCCGGAGCCGGCGCAGGGGCGAGAGCAGCCGGTCCCCCGCGATCACGCTGTATTTGACCGGCAGGTAGAGCAGGCCCGGCTTCCGCTGGAAAAGCTCGCGGCGGCTGAAAAAGCGGAGCAGGCCGGTGGGGAGCAGGTGCCGGCTGGTCTGGAACCTGGAGGTGACATAGCCAAGCTGGGGGATTTTCCAGTCGAGCTTGATTAAAGAGAGGACGAAAAGCACGGCATGGAGGGCGTGGAGCGGGTTGTAGGCGCGGGGCAGGGAATACCAGAGGCTGGTCAAGGTCTTCTGGGCTTGGCCTTCCACTTGGTCGGGGCTGATGACCCCGTCGGCGAGTGCCCGCCGGGTGATCTCGGTGCTCGGGAAAAAGGTGAGGGACAGGATCTCGAGGTTGTAGGGACGGGGAAAGCGGCAGACCAGGTTAAGGCTCTCGGCCAGGTCTTGTGCGGTCTCGTAGGGGTTGTCGAGGATGAAATCAAAATAGGGGATGACCTGGTAGTGGTGCAGGAGCCGGGCGGCTTCCAGGATCTCGGCGTTGCTCATCATCCGGTGGTAAAGCTCGCGGCGGGTGCGCTCGGAGCCGGACTGCACCCCCACCACCGCGTAGGTCAGGCCCGCGGCCTTCATCCCGGCCACCAGCTCCTCGTCCAAGGTCTGCGGGTGCACCTCGCACTTGAAGGGCAAGCCGATCCGGTCGCGGTAGCCCTGGCAGATGGAGAGCGTCCAGGACTTGTCCAGGCTGAAGACCTCGTCCATGAAGCCGACGTAGTGGAGTTTGAGTTCCCGCTTGGCTCGTTCGAGCTCGAGAAGCACGTGCTCCGGGCTGCGCTTGCGCACGTAAGGGCCGGCGCCCTGGTAGATCCGGTGGAAGGCGCTGTTGCAGCAATAGTCGCACCGGTAGGGGCAGCCGCGGGAGGCGGAGAGGTAATACTCGCCCGCGTTCCGAGGCCCGAGGTAAGGGTCACAGCGGAGGAGTTGATCGTCTTCGATCAAGAACTTGCCTTCATCGCCCAGGACCGGGAAGGGTAGTGCGTCCAGATCCTGCTGCAAGGGCCGGAGCGGGTTGCGGATGATTTGGTCTCCCTGCCGCGACCAGAGGTTGCGGATCCCGGAAAAATCCCGGCCGTCCCGCAGCGCCTCTGCCAGCTCCAGCATCGCGCCCTCGCCTTCGCCCACACAGACGGCATCGGCCACGGCCGCGCAATCTTCCGGGGCCAGGGTGGGATGAACCCCTCCCCAGACCACGAGCGCGGCCAGGCGTTCTTTCACCTCCTTGGTGATCCGGGCCGCGATCGGGAAGCCGAACGAGCGCAGGGAAAGCCCGACCAGGAGGGGTTGCCTTTCCTCCAAGGTTTGCAGGAGCAGGCGGTATTCTGCCTCCGAAGGCAGCGGCCGCTCCGAGTTCAAGTGGTCGCGGAAAAAGATCAGGTCGGTAGGATAGCCGGCTTGGGTGAGCACGGCGTGGAGCGAGCGGACGCCCAGGGAGACGGCATCATAAAACGTGACCAGAGCGATCCGAGGGTTCTCTGCCATAATACTAATACTAGGGACAGCCCCCGGTATTTGCCCTCCAATACCGGGGGCTGTCCCTAGTATTGAGGAAGGTTTGAACTTGGGTCAGGCTCGGCGCGGTCTGGGTCCCGCCCATGCCCTTGAGGGTAAGGGCGGCCACGGACGAGAGCAGGCTCACCCGCAAGCCCAGGCGGGCCAGATCAATCGCACAATAGCCGACCGAGCCGGCCGCGGTCAAGGCCACCTGGGAGGCGCTCACCCAGTGGTTGAGGGCCTCGAGCTCGCGCGGGGCCTCGCCGATCACGATCAGGTCCACGTTCAAGGTGCCGACCGCGACCACGTCAAATGTCTTTTCCATTGCCGCTTATAAGTCTTTCGCGCAGCGGAAGCCGAGAAAACTTTGCTGGGAGACGACAAAAGCCCCGTTCCGGAAAGAGGCGCGGATACCCTTGGCATTGGTGATAAAGCTGCCGCCACGATAACCCCGGTGGGTCCCGCTCTCCGGCCCTTTCGGGTTCCGGTTTGGGCTTTGCTGGTAGTAATCCTTGCCATACCAGTCCGCCACCCACTCGAACACGTTCCCGGCCATGTCCAGCATCCCGTAGGGCGAAGCCCCTTCGGGCAGTTTGCTCACGGCCAGGGCGGACCGGGTGCAAGCCCGATAGTTGGCCATTGTGCAGTCGGCCGGCTCATTCCCCCAGGGATAAATCCTCCCGTCCGTGCCCCGGGCCGCCTTTTCCCATTCCGCCTCGAAGGGCAGCCGCTTGCCCGCCCACTCGCAATACTTCTTGGCCTGGTCCCAGGAAACCCCGACCACCGGCAGTTCTGGATCTGGCGGCGCGGAAAACATCAAATTCGCTTGGCAGGAGCCGGCCTTGACGCATTCGTCATAATCCGCTTGCGACACCTCATCCTTATCCATGAGGAAGCCCTTCAGGTAAACCTGGTGAAAGGGCTTCTCATCCTCATCGCAGGTAGTGTCCACTTCCTGGTGGCATCCCATCCCGAACTGGCCGGCCGGGACCAGAAGCATGGGACCGCCCTGGGTCTTGGGAGGATGATATTCTTCCCCGGGTTTGACCGGGGGTTGGCGCCGGCAAGAAGACTCGCCGCCCTGGAGGAACAGCAGCAGGATCATCCAATAAAAAATCTTCCTCTTCATCCGAATACTCCCAACTGGAATCTACTTTAGGCAAGAAGAGGGCAAAATTCAAGGCCGGCCTTTTAGCGGCGCTGGATATAGAAGGGCGAAGTCCAGGCCCGCTCCTGGCAAAAGCCCTCGAATAAGATCTAATCTCTGAGCAAAGCCTTGAATCCGGCCTGCACAAAGTGTCTATCGTTGGTCAAGGCTTCGGTAATGTTTTGCTTTTGCATAGCCTGAAAAGGGGCGCAATCCGTCAGGCTCCAGGCTTTATCCCCTCTTTCTGCGTAGAGAGACCGCGCCTCTTCAAACTGAATACTCGTTTGAGGTAGGATGGTGATATTGGGATGCTTGCGTAACTGGTCCACCAAATCCGCAGCACCCTTTCGAAGTTGCTCACCTCGATTACTGAATCCATTGAGAACCTCGGTGAGAACCATTTCAGAGGTAAGAATCCGAACTGAGCCGAGGCGGGAAGAGACTTCCCTGGCCTTTGCATGAAGTTCTTCATGCGGATTCAAGAGGGCAATCCAATAATCCGCATCAGCAAAAACAACTTTCAATCTTCTTCCTTTGGGGCTCCATAGAGGTAGTGATCCAGGTTTTTGGCTAAATCCGCAGGAACTTTAGCCCATTCTTCATCGGGGATCGAAGCACCCAGCTCCATCACAATCTCCCAAATGGGTCAAGCAGAGGGATCGTAAGGCACATCCTCTACATTCTGAATTGCAATTTCCGCCAGCGACACGATGCGCTTTATCTTCCCGGAAACGGCCATGAATTCGGCTTTGCCTTTAACGCGCAACCTTCGGCTGGAATGCTCTCGTAATGATTCGGTAATGATGCTTTCCTGTTCAGGCGTGAATTTTCCCTGGATCTTGGTCCCATCATCCAATTGAAGCGAAAAATTGCGCCCATCCAGATCGGCCAGCCGGACTTCGCCGATCAAGTCCACGAAGTCCAAGTAATCGCGTCTCTTCCTCCTCCTCGCCATCGTCTGCCTCCTAAAACTATAATATCATAAAAAGTAAGCGCATGGCACTATTCACGCTCAATGTAAAACGGCGAGGTCCAGGCCCGCTCCTGGCAAAAGCTCCCCGGCTCGCCCTGATCACTGTAGCAGGGATCGCCAAAG
>MGQK01000060.1:52917-62882 GCA_001797815.1 Deltaproteobacteria bacterium RBG_13_61_14
TCGCCGCTGGCCCGTCCTGCGGATTCACTTTCCGCTCGATCCGTTTCGCATTCACATCAATCGGGCAGGTTCGGCCCGATTCCAGGAGCGCAATCGGGTGGCAGTTATAACCCTCGGTCGGCTCCTGGATCACCCGGAAATAATAGGCCACCGTGCGGCCCAAAGGCTCGCGGGAAAATTCCGGGTCGCTCCAGCTCCAGTCCACCTGCTCGGCATGAAACTCTTCCACCTGGTAAGGGTCATGGATCAACCCCGCCGGGTTTTCCGGCGACCATTCCAGGTTCTCCATCTCCGCCTCGGACCGGGTCAGCGGCTGCAAAATTTTAATCACCTCGATCCGGGCGATGGGCACCCGCTGATCCAGCGGGCGGTAGCATTGGCTGGAACAGACCTGCTCAAACCGCCGGCGGCTCAGATGCTCGCGGAGCAAAGGCTCATCCTCGTAGGGGCAGGTCGGGTCCTCGGCTAGCGCGCCCCGCGCTTTCAGGTAAAACACCGGGCTTTCGCCGGAAGCCGCCTCGCCGCCCATCGCCAAAACGCTGTGCCCCCGGTTTGCAACCGGGGATTCAACCGGCGATTCCACCACCGCCCTGGCCCAGACCTCGATCCGGGCGCCGCTCGTGCCATAGGTGTGCCGGGCCTTGATGTTGGCAAAAAGGTCCTCCCGGGTGCGGCGGGGAGCCAGCACCGCGGCCAGGCCCCCGGGATTAAAAAAGTTCCACAGCCGCTCTCCGCCAAAGGGATAGCTGGCCCAGGTCGCCCAAACCGGCGGCAGCTCCAGGTTGTTGGACCGATCCTCCTTTACCGCTCCCGGAGTGCCCGAGTGGGTATCCGTGCTGGCCACGAACCCGAACCGGTAATATAACGGCGTCTCCCGGCTGTCGAATACCGCGGTGGCCAGCGCCGCTTGCACCGAGCCGGTGTTCACGTAGTTCATGGCCGGCTGGTAACAGTCCCGGCACTGGCCGCACACGCCCCAATCGAGCGCCTTGGCCTCGCCCGGGCTCCACCGGTATTTCGCCTTGACTTTGCTCAGCTCCCCGGGACCGAGTTTTTTCGGAAACGGCTTGCCCTCCTGCCGCGCCAACTGGATCTGCTCCAGGCACCACTCCGAGTCCGGCTCCTGGCAGCGCTCGGCCACGATCTCGCCCGCGCGCCAGCAGCAAGGAAGGTAGGAGGCGTTCGGCGGCTGGCAGACCTTTTCGCACTCGGGCAGCTCACCTCCCTCTTTGGGCTTGGGCGCCCAGAAGCTGGACGCCTGCTTCAAGCCCTTGCCGGTGCAAAACTCAGCCGAGACCTCCTTCCCCTCGTGGTAAAAACGGTAATCCGGCGGGAAATAGGAATACTCCTCCGAGTTGCCGTGCTTGGAATAGACCTCAATGGCCACTTGCAGCTCCGGGTCGTTCATCGGCAGTTGCAGTTTCCAGTCGGTGTAGAACTGGCCCCAGGCATTGCCGTGCGGGATCACCACCACCTGGCAGCCGGTGCCGGCCTCGGTGCATTCGCTTCGGAGCATGGCAAAGAGCCGGTCCGGAGTTTTCGCCACGCGGGGGTTGTGCAAGCCCTTGTAGATGCCGACGGGGCTTGGGGATTGAATGCCGTTCCCGGCTGCGATCGGGCCTTTGGCCAGGCGGGCCGGGTCGTCGGAGAGGAAGACGGCGTTCTTGTGGTTGAAAGGCGAGCGCTGGGTCCACTCGAACCCGGCAAAGGCGATGATGACCGGATCGCCGCCGGCGTCGGGGTTGGCCTCGGCCAAATCGTTCATGGCCTCCACGCTGCGCAGCGTCTCGGACCAGGCCCGGGTGTCGGTCATCATCTCCGCATGGTCGGTGATCGCGTAGAAATCGAGCTTGCCGCAATAGAGCGCGTAAAGCCCGGCCTCTTCCGGGTAACGGCCGATGCCGGTGCCGTAAGCAAAAGCGTCCAGGGAAAAGCCGGTGTGCACGTGCAGGTCGCCCCAGAAGATAGGCTCCAGCGGCTCTTCCCAGACCTCCAGGCCGCGAGCCGGCAGGGAGATCAACAACGCCAATAAACAAACAAGCGGTGTCAAGGCGCCAGGTGTCAGGGCCTGCCCGCCGTAGCTTTCGCGAAGCTGGGCTTGCCCGCCGTAGCGTTCGCGGAGGCGGGTGTCAGGTTTCAGAGAAGAAAAGATCTTTTTCATGACAAGCTTCACCCCGCAATTCCGGCAGAGCATATTTCTTTCCTCAATTGGGGTCTTCGGCCAGGCTGGTCTAGTGCGATGGGGAGAGCCAGGGAAAACCCTGCTTGCTCGTGTGAGAACATGGCAGAATCTTAGCTGAAATTGAAGGTTAGCTCAAGAACTCCCCAATCCGGTTCAAGAAAATTCCCCTGATTCGGATTGGGCTTGCATTTCTGAATTAGGGAAAAATCGCCGAGCAGGGTTTTTATTGATGATCGCAAAGGACATTGACGGGAAAGACCTCTTCCCCGGTGTGCGGCTTAGCCTCCTGACCCCTCTCCCTGACCCTCTCCCCTACGGGGGAGAGGGAAGGGTGAGGGGGATGTTTCCTGTCAACTAATTACGCGAGCTTCAATAGATGGTAGGGGCAGGGCTTGCCCTGCCCATCTTCACGATTTGATTGGCCGCGGCCAGCCGCGCCCCTGCCTTTTTTCTACCAATTTTGTTTGGGCAACAGGCCCTTTAGATCTGACCCCTGCTACGGGCAGACGCCGGCGATCCGGGCAAAGTAGATCTCATCGTTCACTTCCCGGTAATCCGTCCAGCTCACCCCGAACTCGGACCCGGTCCAGGCCAGGTAGGGACTATAGCCATAACTCGGGTCGCTGGTCACCTGGAAATTAGACCCAAGCTTGGAGCCGGAAGAGGAGATCCAGGCAAAGTAAATATTTTCGTAACCGCTCAAGTAATCATAATCAGTCCAGCTCACCCCGAACTCGGACCCGGTCCAGGCCAGGGAGGGAGAATAGCTGGAACCCGCGTCGCTGGTCACCCGGAGGTCGGCTCCGAGCTTGGACCCGGAAGAAGAGAGGCGGGCAAAGTAGATCTCTTCGTTCCCGTCCTGGTTATCATACCAACTCACCCCGAACTCAGACCCGGTCCAGGCCAGGGAGGGACGATAGCTACCATTCGCGTCGCTGGTCACCCGGAGGTCGGCCCCGAGCTTGGAGCCGGAAGAGGAGACCCGGGCAAAGTAGATCTCGTAGTTCCCGTCCCGGCCATCCTGCCAGCTCACCCCGAATTCGGACCCGGTCCAGGCCAGGGAGGGAATATAGCTGTAACTCGCGTCGCTGGTCACCCGGAGGTCGGACCCGAGCTTGTCGCCGGAAGAGGAGAGCCGAGCAAAGTAGATCTCTTCGTTCCCGTCCCGGTTATCAGTCCAGCTCACCCCGAACTCGGTCCCGGTCCAGGAAAGGGAGGGAGAATAGCTACTACTCGCGGCGCTGGTCACCCGGAGGTCGGACCCGAGCTTGGCCCCGGAAGAGGAGATCCGGGCAAAGTAGATCTCGGTGTTCCCGTCCCGGTAATCCGTCCAGCTCGCCCCGAACTCGGTCCCGGTCCAGGCCAGGGAGGGATCATAGGCATTACTCGCGGCGCTGGTCACCTGGAGGTCGGACCCGAGCTTCTGGCAGGAAGGAGGACCAACCGAAGCGTTGCCATCATCGCAATCATTGTTTTTCAGATAGCCGTCCTGGTCAAAATCATTGGACTGCATGAAAGCCGTGAGCCATCGCGTGTCAACCCGGTCGGCTTTTTCAGCTTTTTCAGCTTTCAAGGCAAATGCCACGCTGGTGATCCGGGCGCGGGGCGTCATCTCCGGGTCGCTGTTCACCTGGACTCCCATCCAGACCTCGGCATGGTTCTGGAACACCCCGGCCAGGGTGGTTTCGGTGCCGGGCAGAATCCCGCCCGAGCCGATCAAGACGTTGTAAATGCCTTTTATAACCGGCACCCCCGGCTGGGTGACAGTGAGCAAAGGGGTGCCGCTCAATTCCGTGGGGTAGAAGGCGAAAGTCAGGTCCACGGTCACGCTGTCCAGCGGAATGCCGGCGGCATTGGTCAGCCGGCCCTGGTAGGCGATGAGCTCTGGCACGGACTGGCCGAGGGCGAGAAGCGAGATCAGGATCAGGATGCCCGAGAGGATGAGAGAACGGCGCGCGGCTTTCATTGGCTCCTCCTTCGCTTGAATCCAAGATTTCAAGGGCCTCGAGAGAAACAAGGAAACTCTACCAGACTCCTTAACCAAGTCAAGCCAATGAAACATGGAACGATGAATCCGATCCGCGACTGAAGCGCGGTCGCGGCTGCATTTTAATATGACTTTTTCCTGATGTAGCCCACCCTTGTCCACAAGGGTGGGTTCCCCTGACACCCTTGTCACCTTTTATATTCATACACCCCCCTCCCGGTCTTGCGGCCCAACCTGCCGGCGCGGACCAGCTTGACCAGCAAGGGCGCCGGCCGGTATTTGTCCCCCAGTTGGCGGTGCAGGCTCTCCACGCAGGCCAGCACCACGTCCAGGCCCGAGGCGTCCGAGGCGGCCAGCGGTCCCAGCGGGAAGCCCAGGCCCTTGACGCAGGACTTATCAATGTCCTCCGCGCTCGCCACCCCCTCTTCCAGCGCAAAAAAGGCCTCGTTCAAGAGCGGGATGTAGAGCCGGTTGATGACAAAGCCCGGAGCATCGTTCACCGTGACCGTGTCCTTGCCCGCGGCTTTCAGGAGCGCTTTCAGCCGGTCGTGAGCGGCGTCCGAGGTAGCAAGACCCCTGGTCACTTCCACCAAGGGAGTCAACGCCGCCGGGATCAGGAAGTGGGCGCCGATACAGCGGTCGGGCGACTGCGCGGCGCCGGCGATCTCGGTGATGGAGAGGGTCGAGGTGTTGCTGGCTAAAATCGTCTCCGGCCGGGCCACTCGGTCCATTTGCACAAACAGCTCGCGCTTGACCCCGATGTCCTCAAACACCGCTTCCACCACCAGGTCGGCCTCGCCGACCGCGGCCTCCAGCTCGAACACCGCCTGCAGGTTCGCGAGCGTCTGGTCCCGCAGCTCCGCGGCCAGCTTGCCCTTGCTCACCTGCTGCTCTAAAAAGTCCCGGACCTTCTTGCGGCCCTGCTCCAGGCGGTCGTGGTCCTGGTCAAACACATAAGTGGTGAAACCCGCCCGGGCAAAGACGATCCCGATCTGGCTGCCCATGGTGCCCAGGCCGATAACCGCTATAGTTTCTTTTGCCATGCTCGCCCTCCTGGGTTGAAACGGTGATCCGGTTCTAGCTTAGCAGTTGATGCTTGCCGCGACAAGAAATTTTGTCCGCACCCCAAGATATGATAGGTTAGAGCCACGAGGTTGTTCATCCGCCCATGCGCCCCGCTCAGGTGATGGCCGGGTTCGCCGGCGCGGGCTTTCTCCTCTACCTGCTCTACCTGCCCGCGCTGAGCAGCCCCTTTCTCTACGACGACAACGCCACCATCTTGTATAACGCCCAGATTCAATCCGACTCGGTCCTGGAGGTGCTCTCCGAAGACCCGTTCCGGGCTCTTCCCAACCTCACCTTTGCCGCCCAATATCACCTGCACTTCAACCCGGCCCTGAATAAGCCCCGGGCCCGGCCCTTTCACCTCGGGAACCTCTTTTTGCATTGGCTCAACGGGCTCGCCCTTTACGCGGTGCTCATCCGGCTGCGGCCCCGCTCCGGCGCCTTTGCCCTGGCCGCGGCCATGCTCTTCCTCGGACACCCGCTGCTGACCGAGGCGGTCAACTTTATCACCGCCCGCTTCGCCCTGATGGCCACCCTCGGCTACCTCCTGGCCGTGCGCTTCTATCTCCAGGCCGAAGAGCGACCCGGCCGCATGGTCCTCTTCTGGATCTGCTTTGCCGGCGCGCTCCTCTGCAAGGAAATCGCGGCCACCCTGCCCGCCACCCTCTGGATCCTCAACCGCCTCCGCCGCCGGCCGCAAAGACACCTGCTCCCCATCGCGATCGCTTTCCTCGCCTTTCTGGGCCTGCGCCTGAGCTGGACCATTATCCTCGCCGCCCAGCCGGGCCAGGCCCTTGACCCGCTCCACTATTTCCTGATCCAAAACCGCGTGCTCTGGCTCTACCTCCAGAAATTCCTCTGGCCCATCCACCTCAGCTTTGACTACCACCTCCCCTACCCTACCTGGTCCCTGGTCCTGTTCCTGCTCGCCAACCTCGCCGGCGCGGCCCTCTGCCTTTTTTACCTCCGCCGCGGCTCGGCCCCGGCCGGCGGGATCCTGATCTGGCTCATCCTCTTCCTCCCCACCTCCTCCGTCATCCCCCTCGCCGACCTGGCCAAGGAATACCACGCCTATCTCCCGGCCGCGGCCGGCATCCCCCTCCTGGCCGCCGGCTTCTTCGCCGACACCCGCCGGCCGGCCTGGCGCAAAGCAGCCTTTGCCCTGGTCATGGTTTTTATGCTGGCCCTGACCTTCCACCGCAACTTGACCTGGCAGAGCGAAGCAAAGCTGTGGCGGGACGCGGTCACCCACGCCCCGGAGAAGCCCCGCGCGGTTTACAACTACGCCCAGACGCTGCGCCGGCAGCTCAAGCTCGAAAAGGCCCTGTTCTTTTACCGCCGCGCCCTTGAGCTGGACCCGACCGACCTGCGCACCCTCCGGAACCTCGATCTGGTCGAACAAGCCTTGCACAGCCCGGACCTCGAACGCTGGAAAGAAGAACTGAAGCGGCGCCAGGCCCAAGAATAAGCCGGCCTTCGCGCCTCACCGCTCTGGCACCCCAGGCCGGGTCCGCGCTCGGACCCGGACCATGGTCTTGGCCGGTCCTTTCATTTTTTTCTTGCTTTTTTTGAGGGGGGTGTGGTAGAGTGAGTTTGGGGTCACTGAATGAACGTTCATTCAGTCGCTTCCGCGGTCGGGTTTTTCAGGCATCCAGAACAAAAAATTCAGATAAAAAGGAGGTCGTCATGCCAGGCGTATTGTTGGATGATCGGGATGTTCAATTCGTGCTCTGGGAACACCTGGGGGCCGAAAAGTTGTTCGAACATCCGAGTTACAAGGAGTTCTCCAAGGACGACTGGACCATGATCTTGGGGGAAGCCCGCAAGTTCGCGGAGCAGGTGATTTTGCCGCTGAACGCGGAGGGCGACCACGAGGGGGTGCACCTCAAGGACGGGAAGGTCCAGGTGCCCAAGTGTTACCGGCCGGCCTACGACGCCTTCTGTGAGGCCGGCTGGGGCGCTCTTTCCAGCCCGCCGGAATATGGCGGCCAGGGCCTGCCCAACATCCTGGGCATCGCGGTGAGCGAATATTGCGTCTCGGCCTGCATCGCCTTCAGCATGTATACCGGCCTGACCCGCGCCGCCGCGGACCTGATCCACACCTACGGCACCGACCCGCAGAAGCAAAAATATCTGCCCAACATGATCGCGGGCAAATGGGGCGGCACCATGTGCCTGACCGAGGCCGGGGCCGGCAGCGCGGTGGGCGACCTCAAGAGCACGGCCAAGAAGCGGCCCGACGGCACCTTTAGCATCTCGGGCAGCAAGATCTTCATCTCCTCCGGCGACCACGACCTGGTCGAGAACAACATCCACCTGGTCCTGGCCCGGGCCGAAGGCTCGCCCCCCGGGATCAAGGGCATCTCCCTCTTCATCGTGCCCAAATACCGGATCAAGCCCGACGGCTCGCTCGGTGAGTTCAACAACGTCGAGTGCCCCAAGGTGGAAGAGAAGATGGGCATCCACGGCTCGGCCACCTGCGAGCTGCTCTTCGGCGACAAGGGCGAATGCATCGGCGAGCTCATCTTCGAGCTGAACAAGGGCATCGTGGCCATGTTCCAGATGATGAACGAGGCCCGGATCGGCACCGGGCTCCAGGGCCAGGGCTGCGCGGCCGCGGCCTACCAGCTCGCGCTCAAGTATGCCAAGGAGCGGGTGCAGGGGGTGGCCATCGAGAACATGCGGGACGTGAACGCGCCCCGGGTGGAGATCATCAAGCACCCGGACGTGCGCCGCATGCTCCTGTCCATGAAGGCCATGACCGAAGGCATGCGCGCCCTCATCTACCGCGGCGTCTTCTGCAACACCCTGGCCGAGCTCGCCTCCGACCCCAAGGAAAAGGAAAAGTGGGAGGATCTGCTGGCGCTGCTCACTCCGGTGATCAAGGCCTACTGCTCGGACCAGGGCTTTCTGGTCACCCGCGAGGCCATGCAGGTCCTGGGCGGCTACGGCTACTGCACCGAATACAAGGTCGAGCAGCATATGCGCGACGCCAAGATCAGCTCCATCTACGAGGGCACCAACGGCATCCAGGCCCTCGACCTGATCGGCCGCAAAGTCCTCGACGTCAAAAAACAGATGCGGCCTTACAACGAATTCATCACCCTGGTCAAGGACACCATGGCCAAGGCCAAGGGCAAGGACGGTCTCGACCCCTGGCTCGATAAAGTCATCGCCGCCACCGACTCGCTCGACAGCGCCACCAAGCACCTGATGACCCTCGGTCTCAAGGGCGACCAGTCCGCCCCGGTGCTGGCCGCCACCCCTTACCTCACCGCCTTCGGCCACCTCTGCCTGGGCTGGCTCCTGGGCGAGCAGCTCATCCTCGCCACCCAAAAGCTCAACGCCCTCTTTCAGGAAAAGGGCGCCAAGGACGACGCGGCCAAGAAAAAGGTGGTCGAGTCCTTGAACGAGGCCGCCTTTTACCTGGGCAAGATCCACTCCGCCAAGTTCTTTATTGACTCGGTTCTGCCCGAGGTGGACGCCATCGGCGCTTACATCAAAACTAACAACCGCGATCCCATCCTCATCCCGGAAAACGCTTTCTGATCCGATCGCGATCCGCAGAACCCAGGGGGCCTGCCGCAAGGCGGGCCTCTTTTTTTTCAGCAGGCAGTATCCAGGAGCAATGGTGTCAGGACGGTGGAACAGACATTCCGCCTTCGCGGAGGACGAAGCGCTCGCGCCGCGCCGTCGCCAAAGCGCTTTTGCGCGTCGGAGACTGCGCGAAGCCAGCTCCGGCGGGCATAGGCAGGTCGGCGGAGTCTCTCTTGTCTGTTAACCTATAAAATCTTCTATGCAAAAATGCAAAGTTTAAAGCTCTGGCCCCCAAATCCCACAATATTGCATGAGCAAGCCCGCGGAGCGCTCGGTCAAGCCGGAGCGAAGCCAAGCGCGATCAAGCCCGCGCACTCCCTACCGGAATTAGCCGGAGATTTAGGCCGGGCAGGAATTCTTGACGGGATAGCCGGTTATGCTATGCTGGCCCGAACCGGTTCCGCCTTCCCGGCGCCGGAAAACAAAGGCAAGGTGGATATGATTGAGATAAGAGGGGGTATGCCGGTGAGTCCCTCAGGCCGAAGGCAAGATCGGAGAGAGCGCCGGGCCGGATTTAGACCATCCTCTACTGAGACAACTGAGCCATAGCAGTCGAAGAGGAAAGAGAATTCCATTGGGAGAGAAAGTAATCATCAGCAATCGGGGCCGGAATCTGGTCATTGCCCTCCTGGTCCTGGTCTATCTGGCTATCGCTTCTTTCAATCTTTGGACCACCCGCATCTGGGCCAACCGTCCCTTTCCCGGCTTCCTGGCGCTCAAGAATAATTTGATCGGGGTCCTCTTCCTGCCGGAATGGGAGGGCTTTAAAAAGGGGATCCGGTTCGGGGATATCATCGTGGCGGTCAACGGCCAAGCCCTGACCTCCCAGGATGACTTGCATCAGTTGATTGCCGCCAAAACACCAGGCACCCCGGTAACCTACACCGTCCTCCGCAAAGATAAGACCTTCGACCTGACCCTTCCGGTGCAGGTCTTTACCCGACAGAACTATTACCTGTTTTTCTACGGGTTCATGTTCATCAGCTTGATCTTCATGGTCATGGGCCTGGTCGTATTTTACCTCAAGCCCAACCTGCCCACGAGCTGGGCCTACCTGGCCTGCTCGGTGGTTCCAGCCCTGATCCTGTCCTCCAGCCCGGAATTTGTGACCAATCATGCCTTGCCCACCCTTAG
>MGQK01000060.1:62894-69363 GCA_001797815.1 Deltaproteobacteria bacterium RBG_13_61_14
GGCCCTGATCGGCCCGGTCCTCCTTGTCCTCAGCCTTTATTTCCCGGTGGTGAACCCAGCCCGGAAGTTCTTCCTGATCTACTTGCTGGTCACCGCGGTCCCGATCATTTTCTTTTACCGGTATTTCTATCCCGACGTTCACAAATACCTCATTGTTGACACGATCATGCTGATCTACCTGTTCTTCAACGCCACCTTGGCCGTCGGAGTGATGATCCATACCTTCTATATTTCCACCGACCCGTTGACCCGCCAGAAAGGCAAGGTAGTTTTTTACGGGTTCCTGGTGTCTTTCGTTGCGATCATGATCCTGGCCTTCTGCACCTTTATTCTGAAGATCACCAGTTTCTACCTGGTCGGCGTCTTTGCCGCCGTCATCCCCTTGAGCATCGGCTACGCCATTGTCAAGCACAACTTGTTCGACGTGGACACCTTCATCCGCCGCTCCGCCAGCTACCTCCTGGTCAGCGGCATCGTGGTGGTGCTTTTCTTCGCGCTGGTCGGGATTCTCAGCGTGATTCTGCAGGAGGTGAGCGGCCAGTCCTCCCAGATCGCGGCCGTGCTCTCCACCATGGCCATGATGGCCATGTTCCGGCCGCTGCGCCAGCGGGTGGACCGCAGCATGGACCGGCGCTTCTTCCGGGAGCAATACGAGTACCAGACCACCATCCGGAAAGCGAGCACGGTTCTGGTCAGCATCATCGAGCTGGACCGGCTGCTCAACCAGATCCTGGACACGGTCCTGGATGCCGTCAAAATCGAGCGCGGACTGATCCTCCTCTTTGACCAGGACCTGGCCGGCTTCCACACTGTCGTCAGCGCCGGTTACGCAGACCCGGCGAGCCTGGAGCCGGTGAGCCAAGAGCACCCTCTGGTCCAGCGCCTCGAGGAGCGACGGCGGGCGGTCCAGATCAACGACCTTGAGGGTCTGGAAGAATTCCGGGAGCGCCGCGAACAGATGCTGGACCTGATCCAGTACCTGCAGGTGGTCCTGATCATTCCCATCGTCTACGAGCGCCGTCTGATCGGCATGCTCGGCCTGGGCGAGAAGAAGTCCGGGGCCTGGTATTCGACCGAGGACATCGAGCTTTTACAGACCCTGATGATGCAGACCGCGGTCTCGATCGAGAACGCCCGCAAGGTGGAAGAGCTGAAGAAAATGGTCGAGCTGGAGTCCTCTTACCGGCAGTTGAAGCAGCTCGACAAGATGAAAGACAACTTCCTCTCCATGGTCTCGCACGACCTCCGCACCCCCATGACCAGCATCAAGGGCTACGCCGCCATCCTGATCGAGAAGATGGGCCGCATGGAAGAAGAACGCCAGAAGCGCTACCTGGGCATCATTTGCCAGGAGTCGGACCGGCTCACCCGTCTGATCAACAACCTGCTCGACCTGCAGCGTTTTGAGGTGGGGAAAATGGAATTCGATTTCCAGGAGGTGGACCTGGTCAACCTGGTGCAGGAATCGGTGGCCTCGTTCCAGGGCGCCGCCTATACCAAGTATATCGGCCTTTTGAGCGCCTTGCCCCAGGAAGAGGTGAAGGTGCGGGCCGACCGGGACCGGCTGAGCCAGGTGATGGCCAACCTGCTCTCCAATGCGATCAAGTTCACCCACCAGGGCGGCCGGGTGACCGTGAGTCTGGACAAGGTGATGGACGATGACCGGCTCCTGGTGCGGGTGGCGGTGACCGATACCGGCAAGGGCATTGCCCAGGAAATGCAGTCCAAGGTTTTCAACCGCTTCGAGCAGGCGGACCGGGTGATGCGGGAGCATGGGGAGGGCAGCGGCCTGGGTCTGGCCCTGGTGCGGGAAATCATTGAGGCCCATGGGGGCAAGGTGGGGGTGGAGAGCGCGCCCGGCAAGGGCAGTACCTTTTATTTCCTTCTGGAATGGAAGGCGTAAGGGGGGAGTCCATTGAGAAAGAAAATTTTGATCGTGGACGACGAGGCTAATGTCCGGGAGTTGGTCAGGGTCAGCTTGGAGGACGAAGGGTTTGATCTGTCCGAAGCGGCGGACGGCAAGGAAGCTCTGGAGCTGGCCCGAACCCTGCGGCCCGACCTGGTCATCCTGGACCTGATGATGCCGGATAAGTGGGGGTACACCGTCTGCGAAGAGTTGAAGCAGGGCGCCGATACCCGGCAGATCCTGGTGCTCTTCTTGACCGCCCGCACCAGCGCCCAATCCAAGAAGATGGGCCAGCTTAAGGGCGGCGATGCGTTCCTGGTCAAACCCTTTCAGCCCCAGGAATTGAAGCAGAAGGTGAAAGAGCTGCTGGGAGTCTGACTCCGAGACCTCCGCGGCCGGAGGGAGCAGGGGGTGAAGAATGAGGTCAAGGGAATTGGTATGGAGAAAAAGATCTTGATCGTGGACGACGAGGACGCCATCCGGGAGCTGATCCGGCTCACCTTGGAGGATGAGGGCTATGAGCTTTACGAGGCTTTTGACGGCCAGCAGGCCTTGCTCAAGGCCCAGGAAATCAAGCCCGATTTGATTATCCTCGACGTGATGATGCCCCGGGTGGTGGGTTACATGGTGTGCCGCGAAATCAAGGAGAACCCGGAAACGCAAAACAGCACCATCCTCTTCATCAGCTCCCGCTCCAGCCGCACCGCGCTGAACACCATGGAGATGGAGGGCGGCGACGACTACATCATCAAGCCTTTTGAGCCCAGCGAGCTCCGGGCCAAAGTGAAAAAGCTCCTGGGTCTGGATTAAAGGGCCCGGGGCCCCGGAACCGGGCGGTTCAGGGTTCCGGGGAGCAGTTGAATTTCGAGAAGTAAGGAAGTTTGGGATATGGAACAAAAGCGAAACCGGCCCAAGACCCAGGCCCCTCAGGGTCAATCTCCGTCCTCTTTGGACCTGAACCTTCTCCAGGAAACCTCGGGAGACTGCAACTACTCCGAGTGCGAACGGCTGTTGGGTCAGGGCGCGGATGTCAACGCCCGCGACGAGGAAGGCTGCACACCCCTGCTCTGGGCGGTCTTTGCCGGGGAAAAAGACGTAGTAGAACTCCTCCTGGCCCGGGGCGCCGATATCCGCCGGGCCAATAATGACGGCGAGACCCCCTTGCACTGGGCGGTCCTGCTCCGGGATCACGAGATCGCCGCGCTGCTCCTGGCCAAGGGGGCGGACGTGAACACCAAGGATACTTTCGGCCTTAGCCCGCTCCGCTCGGCGACGTTAAACGAAGACCAGGAAATGGTGGCCCTCCTCCGCCGCTACGGGGCGCAAGGGGAGTGACTCGAGGGCTGTTGACCTTGACGCAAAGGAAGTAATCAATGCGGAAAAAAATTCTGATCGCGGATGATGAGGACAGCATCCGGGAGCTGGTCCGGGTCACCCTGGAGGAAGAGGGATACGAAATCCACGAAGCCCTGGACGGGGTGGAGGCTTTGGCCAAGGTGGAAGCAGTGGTTCCGGACCTGGTCATCCTCGATATTTTAATGCCGGGCAAGGTGGGTTACATCGTCTGCCGCGAGATCAAAAGCAGCGAGGAAACTAAACACATTCATGTCCTCTGCCTGAGCTCCCGCTCCAATGTCGGCGCCATCGAGACCATGAAGATGTTCGGGGCCGACGACTTCCTGGCCAAACCCTTCGAACCCAGGAGCTTGCGCGAAAAAGTGAAACAAGCCCTCCGCCGGGCCTGACCCGGCCGGGATGGGGTCAGGTCTGTAGTGGTAAGTTTACATATCTGAATAAGCAATGGCCCTGTCTCCTGCCCCGGCTTTAAGGATCTCCTATGATCCAAAGCCAGCCGGAAAGTTTCGAGGGGGGACCGCGATGAGAAAAAAAATGGCTTTTCGGGCCGGGGCGGTCTTCTTCCTGCTCGCCGGCGGGATGGCTTTCGCCTCCACCCTCGCCCGGGCGGATGAAATCTTTTTCCGCTGGATCGCCCCGCCCAAGTGGCACGAAGCGATCCCCTTTCATCCCGTGGCGCTGGACGCGGAGGGGAAAATTTTGCCCTGGACCTCCTACGACCGCGTGATCCGTCTCGCCATGGGCTTCATCCAAAACTGTCCGACCGATCCGGCCACCGGGCTGCCCTGGTATATGCAGTATTGCGATTTCCGCTACCCGACCATGGAGCCGGAAGCCTGGCCGCACAACCCGGCCGGGCTTTTCGGGATGATGGTGGAGACCCTGGTCCGGTATTACCCTTACACGGGAGAGACCTCCTGGATCGAGCTCGCGCGCCGGCCGCTGGATCACCTGATCGCCGAGTCCACCCCGGCCGATTACCTGTGGCCGCGGGTGCCTTATGCGAGCGCGGATAACTCCGGGCATTACCGGGGCGGGTCGCACGAGGGTCTGGACGGCATCGAGCCGGACAAGGTGGGCCAGGCCGCGGTCGGCTACCTCCGCTTTTATCAACTGACCGGCGAGCGGAAGTATCTGGAAGCGGCGAGGCACTGCGCCGAGGTGCTGGCCGAGAAAATCCGCGAGGGCGACGCGCGGCATTCGCCCTGGCCGTTCCGGGTGAACGCCCGCACCGGCCGGGTGCTCGAGCATTACACCAGCGACGTGCTCTGGCCGATCGTGCTCTTCGACGAGCTGGAACGGCTGGGGCTGCAGACCCCGAAACAGGCGGCCACCCGGGCCCGGGCCTGGGACTGGCTCATGCGCTATCCCATGCGGAATAGGCGCTGGAAGGGCTATTTCGAAGACGTGATCCGCGATCCGCTCAACTGGAACCGCGACCAATACACGCCCGGGGAGGTGGCCCGCTACCTGATGCGGCACCCGGAACTGGACCCGGCCTGGCGCGAGCACGTGCCCGCCCTCTTGGCCTGGATCAAACAGACCCTCGGCGATGATCGGGCCAAGTGGCATGGCGCCACCGCCATCCGCGAACAGCGCTTTTGCATGCAAGTGGCCGGGAGTCATACCGCGCGGTATGCCTCGCTCTGCGCCCTGTGGTATGCGGCCGGCGGCGGCGCGGCCTTTCGGGAAGAAGCCCTCCGCAGTTTTGCCCTGGCCACCTACCTGGCGCGGGAGGATGGAGTGGTGATTTTCAGTATTGCCGACCCGGACGTGTGGTTCAGCGACGGCTATTTCGATTACGTGCCCCACTTCCTCGACGGCATGGCCGCCCTCCCGGAAATGGCGCCCGCCAACCAAGACCACCTGCTCCATTCCAGCTCCATCATCACCGGGATCTCTTACGGCCCCGGAAAAATTTCTTACACCACCTTTGCTCCCCAGGGTTCCGAGATCCTCCGCCTGACCTTTACCCCCCGCCGCATCACGGCCGACGGCCAGCCCCTCCGTCCGAAACCCGGCGGCGGTTCCGAGCCCGGCTACCGTTTCGACCCCCGACAAAACGTTCTCCGGATTGACCGCCAGGGATCCTTCCGGATCATTATCTCGGCCGCGGCTCCCTGATTGCGGTCCCTTACCATCTGCTTACCCTGACCAAGAAGGAGTGGCACTTGCTCCAGGCACGGATTCTTGACGCGATAGCCGGTTATGCTATGCTGGCCTGAGCCGGTTCCGCCTTCCCGGTGCCGGAAAAGAAAGGGAAGGTGTGCTTATCCTTGGGCTTGGAAGAGGGCATGGGTTCGAATTTTAAGAAGAGGCAGCCTTGCTGAAGCTGAAGATCTTGGCCGTTGACGACAGCCCCACGGTGACCGAAATGGTTCGGGACGCCTTTGAGGCCGAGGGGTATCGGGTGTTCACGGCCGGGGAGGGAGCCGCGGCGCTTTCCCTGGCGCTGGCCGAGAACCCGGACCTGATCATCGCGGATATCGCCATGCCCGGGCTGGACGGCTGGGAGCTGTGCAGCCAGATCCGCAACAACCCCTTCACTTCCTTTATCCCCTTCATCTTCCTGACCGCCAAGACCGAGGCCCCGGACCGGATCCGCGGCTTGCAGATGGGCGCGGACGATTATTTGACCAAGCCCTTTGCCATGGACGAACTGAAGGCGCGGGTCAAGATGATTTTCCAGCGCATGCTCAAGACCCAGGAGGCGGTCCTGCTCCGCCAGAAGAAGTCCCTCTCCGGCACCACCCGCGACCTGGGGCTTTCCGACCTGATCCAGATGTTCGCCGCCAACCAGAAAACCGGGCTCCTCAAGATCAGCCGGCTGGGCAAACCCACCGGCCGGATCGCCTTCTCGGCCGGCCGGGTCATCCGGGTCGAGGTGGGCGCGGCCCGGGGGCCCAAGGCGCTGGTCCGCCTCCTGGACTGGCCCGACGCCCAGTTCGAGGTGGAGCCGCTGATCGAGCTGGACCGGGACGAAAGGTTCGCCGACAAGCCGGAGGCGCTGCTCATCGAGGGCGCCCGCCAGCTCGATGAGCTGCACCTCTTGGAGAAGGACTTTCCCCTGGCCGGCAAGAGCCTGCGGGTTCTGTCCGGGCGCCGGCCTCCGGGAAGCGAGCTGTCCCCCCGCGAGGCCGAGGTCCTGGAGCGGGTGGAGCAAAACCGGAGCTTCCTGGACGTGCTGGACAAGCTTCCTTATCCAGA
>MGQK01000061.1:0-1269 GCA_001797815.1 Deltaproteobacteria bacterium RBG_13_61_14
CGCGGGGTTCCCAAGATTTTCTAAGTCTTTTGGCCAGGCTTCTGCTTTTTTGGGCTCAGCTTGACATCCCTGCACATTGTATTTTATCATCCTCAACAGAGCACGAAGTCGGTAATCGAAAAATAAAAAAGAGGTTGGGAATGATGAAAAAGAGTGTCGTTTTGGCAACCTTGGCGTTTTCCCTCGTCTTCTCTTGGTCATGCGTCATTTATGGCTGGAAGAAAACGGCTCTTCAAGCCGTGAAACCTGAAAAAAGAGGTGAGGTGAAGATTTCCGCCGTCCAGGTCCACTCCGGTGAAAAAACCGAACTTAAAAAGAAACCTGCCGCCAGAATTCAGGGGGATTCCGTCGTCGGCGAGAGGTTCCTCAAGAATTTCGTTCTCGAAAAGTCGGAAATCAAACACCCGGGAGACTTTGGAACAAGTGCTCCGGCCGAGATCATAACCAAAGACGGGGTGACATACACAACGGATCGCATCTTAGGCCAAACCCCTTCCAGCGTCACTTTCGATGGATACATCGCGGTCTCCATTCCCTTGGCAGATGTCGACCTCGTCTGGATCAGGAAAGTCAATGTTCTGGCGACATTATTGCTCGATATCGGCCCTCTGCTTGCATTCGAAATTATTGAACACATAATGTGGAGCCTTAGGAAGGAGTAAAATCCTATAGGTTCTATCGAAAATACCGAGGCGGTAGGCGTGAGTATGCCGGTGACCATATACAGGAAAGAGCCGAATAGAATACGGCAGGAAATAGAGGAGCGGGGAATCGTGTTCTCTCCAACCCGTTCCTTGGGGAGCTAATGCAGAATTCCAACATGTTATTTTTTCATCTGGAACAAGGAATCTTCCAAACCCGTGTTGAAGGTCACCTTGGAGATAGTGAATTTCACGGTCTCCCACCCCTCTGGACCAGAAACGAGAGAGTGGGCAATCATCACGCCGTCGACTTTTTTGTAATCCGACATCACGGTCACCCCTTTTCTCTGAACGCCTTCTCGGTCCGCAAAGCCGGGAATTTCTGTTCTATAAAGGGAGTGGACGTCGGGACGGTGCGGAAATTGGTGGGACACAGCAGCCTTCTTGTCACTCAACGGTACATCCACGCGGATGAACAGACAATGCGAACGGCGGTCGAATCCCTGGCAAAAACGGGAAATTTGTTACACAGTTGTGACACGGGAAGTTTCAAAAAGTCAGAGGGCAAAATCGAAACGCCCGTAACTTCCTTTTTATCAATGAATTAACCATGATGCGCGCCCGTAGC
>MGQK01000061.1:1306-10878 GCA_001797815.1 Deltaproteobacteria bacterium RBG_13_61_14
GCTATTGGCACCGTTGAAAAATGCTGGCAAAACTATTGACATTGAAAAAAGCGTGTCCTATATTATCGCTGACCCGAATATAAAAATCGGGTGAGGTCGAACGCCCGAGCGTTCACCGACTTGCGCCGATGAGCGGCACAACGATGCCGCCCCGGAGGACAAACCCGGCTGAAATGCCGGGCATGGCACACGGCGGAACGGTCCTGACTTTTCCGCACGAGGTTGCCATGGCAACCCAAAGCGGAGGTTGCTCCTCATGGCGCAAGACGAAAAAATCCCATTCCAGCCGGAGGTCGATACCCTCCGCCGCCTAATCGCCCGCAAGGGACTCAACGCCAACAAAGCCGCCGTGTTCATTCCTTGCTCCGGCATGGAGGTGCGCAATTGGCTGGCCGGACGGCGAAAGCCGACACGGGGCTTTGCCATCCTACTCCGGGCGGCGATCAAAAAAATCAAGGCGCTTCCCGACAAGCCGAATTGGCAAGAGGTGGAGCGCACCCTTTCACTCTACCGCACCATGAAGGCGCACTTGACGCTGGAGGAGAAAGAGGCGCTTTTGGAGTCGGGCGACATCACCGAATACGGCGAACGGCTCCGCACCCTGGCCCGGAAAATCCAAAAGCGGTGCGCTCAAGGCACGCCAGCCGAAGCGGCGGCCAACGAGTTGCTGAAGGAGTGACGGCGTGGAGCGCATGCTGACGCTGGCCCAAGTGGCCGAGGCGCTGGGCGTTTCGGTGCTCACGGTCCGACGCTGGGCGCTCAAGCGCCGCTTTGCTTCACACAGACTCGGCGGGCGGGTGCGCATTGCGGAGCGGGACTTGGAGCGCTGGCTGGCCGAAAACCGACGGGAGGCGCTTTGATCATGCGTCGCCGTTTCAATTACACCGACTATCTCCGCTCGCCGGAGTGGGCCGAGGTGCGCCGGAAAATTATCAAGCGGTACAAGGGCCGCTGTGCGATCTGTAATGGGCCGGGTGAGGCCGTGCACCATTGGCACTATCGCACGCTTGGCCGGGAGCGGCTTTTCGATTGCGCACTTGTATGTACGTCCTGTCATTCGGCGTGGCACCAGCGGCTCGGTGCGGAGGTCCGGGTTGATTAGCAATCACAGCGGGAGCGGCCATGGGCCTTTTGCTCGGGCGGCGGCGCCGAGGCGACGTGCGGCGCTCCGCCCCGCTCCCGCTTTTTCATTTTGGCGGCTCCGGGGGCGGCCCGTGTTGGCTCGCACGGGTGACAGCCCCCGCCCGCCGCTTACGAGCCAAAATGAGCAAGAAACGTGACCGCCGCTCATATGTCGGACTTCACAAGGAGTGCGTCAATTCCAAGGAGTACGCCGAATTGAGCTTGAGAGCAAAGGCCCTGTATCCGCTTTTCAAGGTCAAGTACAACCCGCTTAAAAACGACGGCCTCGTCCGGCTCTCACAACGTGAGGTGAAAAGGAAAAAGTGGCCCGGCTTCGGACGCCATGAGGCAATCGCCGCCACAATTCAAGAGCTGATTAACAGGGGCTGGCTAGAGCTGGCCGAACCGGGCGGCCTCCTCTCCGGCGCCCCAGCATACCGCCTCACTTTCCGCTTTGACGAGTACGGCAAAAGGTGACCGCCATGGGAATGGTATATATATATAATCCGTGCGCACTTATGCGCACACCCCCCCGTGCGTACTTATGCGCACGCCTAACAGGCGAGAGCCGTTGCCATGCCCTTTTTGAGAAGGCCCAAAGTGTGCGCACATATGCGCACGCAGGTGTGCGCAACGGGGGGTGCGGGCATATGGCTGAAGGCACGGCCAAACAAAGGCGGCCCGAGGCCCCGGCCATGGCCCCAGCCCGGCCCCGAGATCACAAGGACAAGCGGGGGCTACGTAGTCCAACGCTCCGGCGGCCCGCATATGGGGGGAATGAGGCGGGAGCCGCTGGCGTGTGCCGCACGTGTGCCATGTTTTCGGGCGCCCGGCCCCATGCTGGAGGTGATTGGAGGATGAGAACATGAGCCGAAAAAGCCGGGGCATTTTGCCGCCAGGGCCGGACCGCCGCCATGGGAGCCACACGTACTTGACGACGGGCAAGCTCCCGGCGCACCGGGCATACTTGCGGGAGTTTCTGATCGAAGCACGGGCTGGCCTCGTGCGTGATCACGGGCCGACGGAGGAGGACTTGACCATGGCCCAGCGGCTCTTGATTGACCGGGTGATCAGCAAGCTGGGCGTCATGCGGTGCTTGGAGGAGTGGGCCAGGGACTACGGCGTGATACAGGGCGGCGACTTGGCGGGGCCGTTTAGGGAAAGCTATCTGGCGTACGCCAACAGCATGCGCTTTGACTTGACGGCGCTGGGCGTGAAGGTGCGGGCTGGGCGTGAGGCGTTGTCGGTTTTGGAGGTGCTGGCGGAGGACAAAAAGGCGGAGGAGAAGGCGGAGAAGGCTGACAAGGAGGTGGAGGGTGAGAAACAACACACCGATGAAGGCAATAGTGGCGTTTTGCCTTGAGTGCGTCGGCGGTAGCAAAAAAGAGGTTGAGGAGTGTGAGGCTAGGGCGTGCCCGTTGTGGCGGTGGAGGTCACGGACCGCTCGTAGAATCGAACGGCAAGCTGATGTCATTAGTTAGAGGCTCTTGTGGGAGGCGTTTTCTTTATGGGGCGGCAGGGGTGGTAGCGGGGTGCTCGTGAAAATCGAAATTAGGGCCGTTTCCGTGCGGTTTATTGCTTGTCGGTTTTTTCTGAAGGTGACAATGCCGTGAACATATTGGAGGCGATGGCCGACGCCCGTTTTTTCAAGCCGTTGTTCAAGGACGCCGCAACGTGGGAGGCGTGGCGTGTTTTCCTTGCGGCGCTTTTCGAGCCGGGGGAGGCGGGGTTTCGGTTGTACAAGGAGGCGACGGGGCGGGGCAAGTGGCCGGGGGGGGCGGCCCAGCGGGCTTTTGTGATCGCCGGGCGGCGCTCGGGCAAGTCGTTTATCTCGGCGCTTGTGGCCACGTACTTGGCGGCGTTTCGGGAGTGGAGGCCGCACTTGTCGCCGGGTGAGCGGGCCATGGTGCTGGTGATTGCGGTGGACAAGGAGCAAGCGTCCATTGTGCGGCACTATGTGGGCGGGTTTCTTCGGGCGGTCCCGGCGCTCCGGGCCATGCTGGAGAAGGAAACCGCCGAGGGGCTGGCGCTCAAAAACCGGGTGACAATTGCGGTCAAGGCGTGCAATTTCCGGGCGCTCCGGGGCTTCACCGTGGCCGCCGCCATTTTGGAGGAGTTGGCGTTTTGGCGGAGTGAGGAGTCGGCCAACCCGGACCGGAAGGTGATGAGGGCGCTGGAGCCAGCGCTGGCCTCGGTGCCCGGCTCGCTCTTGCTCGGGATAAGTACACCGTATTCACGGAGCGGCGCCTTGTGGGATGAGTTTCGGGCGGGCTTCGGGGTTGAGGACGGGCCGCTCGTGTGGCGGGCGCCGACGGCCACAATGAACCCGACGCTTGCCGCCTCCACAATCGAGCGGGCCTTGCGGGTTGACCCGGAGGCCGCACGGGCGGAGTGGCTGGCCGAGTGGCGGGAGGACTTGGCGGGCTTTGTGTCGTCCGAGGTTGTGGAGGCGGTCACTTATCCGGGCCGCTTTGAGTTGCCCAAGCTCCAGGGCGCCGCATACGTTGCGGCGATAGACCCGAGCGGCGGGCGGAATGACAGTTTCACTTTGGCCGTGGCGCACCGTGATCAAAAAACCGAGCGGGCCGTGCTTGACGTTTTGCGGGAGGTCAAGCCGCCGTTCAAGCCGCAGGGCGTTGTTGAGGAGTTTTCCCGGCTCCTCAAGGACTACGGCTTGCGGGAGGTTGTGAGTGACCGCTTCGCCGGGGAGTGGGTTGCGGAGGCTTTTGACAAGTGCGAGGTCAAAGTGGTGCCCGCCGAGCTTACGGCCTCGGAGGCGTACTTGGAGCTTTTGCCCTTGCTTATGAACGGCGGGATTGAGCTTTTAGATCACAAGCGGCTCAAGGCACAGTTGAGCGGGCTTGAGCGCCGGGTGCGGAGCGGGGGCAAGGATATTGTCACCCACTACCAGGGCGGGCACGACGATTGCGCCAACGCCGTGGCGCTGGCGCTCCTCCAAGCCAAGCGGAGCGCCGAGAGCGGCTTTTATATCGGCTGGAGCCGCCGCAATGTTTGGTGACTTTGTGGGCCGCCTTTTCCGCCGTGTCGTGGCCACGGGCCGCAAGCACCGTGACGCCATGGCCGAGGACGAGCAATTGCGGCCCGGAATGTACGAGGAGGACGAGGATTTTATCCTGGCCGAGCGGGCGCTCCGCAAGCACGACGAGCTTGTGGAGGCCATTGTGAACGATGAGCGGAGGAAAAAATGAGGCCGCCCGGAGTTTCCGTCATGCGCTCCTCCGGCTCCGAGTGCGGCCTCATTCGGATACAAGCGGGGGCGGCTCGGGCTGAAAGCCCAGCCCGAAAAAAGGCGGCCTCACCAGACGGGCCGCTGTGCCGCTCCCGCTGTCCAATACGTGAGGAAAACAAGCGCCTCCGCCAAGTGGTGCGGAGCCTCCGTGGCACCGTGCACAAGCTGGCCGAGGACTACGCCAAATTGAAAACGCAAGGAGAGTGACATGACGAAACAAAAGACTATGGGACTTTTGCAGACCGTTGACTTGCCGGACCTGGGCGAGCGGGAGCCGCCGGAGCCGTTGCTCAAGCCGGAGGAGTTTCTGTCAACGCACGAGCTGGGCAAGGACGGGCGGCGCACGGTGACGGACCGGGACTATTGCTTGCGCTTTGCCAACGCCGAGGAGTTGGCCGAGCTTCGAAAGCGGGTTGAGAAACGGCGGGCCGCACTCCCGGCGTGGGCCTTTGTCATTTGCCACAAGTGCGGCTGGCGGGGCAAGGTCCGGGGCGCCCTCCAGCCCAGCACGAGTTGCCCGGTGTGCAACCGTGGCAATTACAAAAAGGGCGCCAAGCTGGAGCTTATGAGCAAGGGCGAGCTTTCCGACTTTGAGAAGGCCGAGCGGGAGCGGGCCGTGCGGGCCGGAAAGGCGCAAAAGGAAACGGCCAAGGCCAACGCCGCCGCCTTCCGCACCAAAGTGGCCCGAGGGGATTTTCAATGAGCGCCGACAAATACACGGACCCGAAACTAAATCCGTTCATTCCGGCGGAGCCGGGCGATCACACGGACCCGGCGGAGGACCGGGCGCCGTTCACCGTGCCCGCCGCCGTCGTGGCCCGCCGCATTGCCGAAAGGCACCCGGATAAAAACGAGTTGGCGCTGGCCGGGCATGCGCTCGTGAAAATGGCCGACGGCTCATACAAGGTCAACGGCACGCCCATGGCCGAGTTATCGCCCAGCATGCTCCTTGAGTTGCTGAACGCCCTCCGTTGAGGCTCGTAGCGCTCGTCTGTGATGGCGGGGCACAATGGCAGGGGTTAAGTATTGCTTGACAGGCGTATTGGCTTTCTTTAGGATTTGGTCAAGGGGCCAGCAGACCCTGCCTTTTGGAGCGGAATAATGAGAACATCGTGGACCGATTCCAGTCCTGCTTTTCATTATGGGAAGCGAGTTCACATCCTTGTGGCGGCGCTCTGCGCCGTTGGGATTGTGCTGGCCTTATCATGTGGCTCTGAGGGTCCAACTTCTCCAAAATATGTCCCATTGAAAATAGCAATCACGGGTACAGTCACAGACTCAGAAACGCATGCAGGAATTGATGATGTGCTTATACAGGCAAATGAGTTCAGTAGTCCCATTTCTAATGAACCAATTTTGATAGCAGAAACAAGAACTGATAGTGACGGTCGATATGAACTCAAGTTCGAGGTCAACAAGTCAACCTGCAGGGAAGGGAAATATCGCCTTTGGTTTCTTAAGGATTCTTATGAAACAGGTCCAGGCTCCGGGGACATTAATTGTACAAGCGATGTGCAAGTAATTAATATTCAACTTATCCCCCAGCAATGAGGCGGGAGGGGCCGGGCACAATGCGCCGAGCGTTTTTAAAGTCACAGGGGGATTCATATGTGGCCCTTCACAAAGAAACCAAAGCAACCTGAACCGAAAATCGAAGAAGAAAAACCCCTACTGGAGTTTGAAGTCAAGGTGACAGTTGACCCAGAGACAGTGGCGCCCCCTATGGAGCCCAAAGAACCGGACCAGCCAGAGATGAAACCCGAACCACTGAAAAAAACGCAGTGGAAGTGCCCGACCTGCAAGCAAGCATTCCCTGGGAGAGCGACAAGGAGCAGGTTCAAGTGTCCTCATTGCCGAAACTGGGTTTACTTCTTAGGTGACAACCTGGTGACGATGGAAGACCACGGACGATTAGCCGAAAAGTATTACCAGGACCGATACCGAGGAAGATTGCGGGAGACAATGAAGGAAGAACTTGCGAAGATGGGCTTGACCGAAGAAAAGCTCAAGCGAAGAGAAAATGAGCTGTTGGCTAAGATGGGTGTTCAGCCGCAGAAGATTTTCGTCATCCTGAGCGTATTCAACGAAACCATTTTGAAAGTTAAAAACCTGAACGAGAAGTGCGAGCGATACTTAAGCCTTGCCGACATCCTCCGCAAAGGTGGAGAAGACACTTTCCACATTCTTCAAATCGCCGTAAAAGCGAAGCTCGCTGCTCTGAGAAAAGACGGGTTCATCAACGTATCCATCATTGCGAGCGGGATGTGTGAGCGGTGCAAAAAAGTGGACGGTAAAGTATTGTCAATTGAGCAAGCGCTGAAAACCATGCCGATTCCGATAAGGGAGTGCCAAAACCGGGGGGAGGACGAGAATTACGGCTACTGCATCTGCGAGTATTACCCCGAACATGACGACGAGTACTGGAAGAACCAGCCTTAACAGAGGTACCGCCATGAGGCGGTTGGAGGCCAGTGGTGTGTAGGAGTCAGAGGTTTGAGCTAACGCACGCTAGAGTGGATTCCCTTGCCTCCATTTTTCATTAAAAGCGGAAATGAGCTTTTTGAGTAAATCTGGAACCAAATTCTTATCCAGACTGATTATGAATGATTCCTTGCCTCCAATATCCTTTAATCCATGACCAAGTATCAATAGTAATTGGTTGGTCAAAATATATCGGTCATGCAATTCATTTGGGCGTGCAACTTGGCGAAACGAAACTTGAGGTCGTTCCCTTTTAAAATCATTGATTGCCCCTTGAAGTCGTCTGCCCGTTTCATTTGTTTTGCAGGTAATAAACCTTATTTCACAAGCCCTGGGGACCAGGTCTAGTGAATCCAAAGTCCTGATACCATAATAAGGATCACATATCCTTACTTCGCCTCTAAGGCTAGAGAGAATGTCACTCAATTTCATTCTGGCCGTCCTTGGCTCATTGCTTTTTATGTAAACGACGGACATCAGTTTTTTGCCAAGCAGAGCATCAATTTCCCTTTGGCCCTTTATCATAAGCTTAAATGATGTTTCGCCATCAGCATTTAGTTTTCTTGATACTCTATTATAAGCCCTGGCAAGTGCGTTCTTAATAGATCGTTTTGATACCGCAACTCCCGCACACTCTAAACACGCCGCAATATGTTCCGAAGTCAACTCTTCTATTCCGCAAGCTTCTTTTGCGAGCTTTAAAGCAGCGAAGGATAAAAGGAGCGGGGATTCGATATCAGCTAACTGCTCTTTTTGGTGTTGTTCCAGAGAGCTGAACGTGTTCAACAGACTCTTTTTCATACTGATATCATCCGGTCAATAATTTATATAAACCCAACCTTTTTTCTCTTTTATTCTGCGCAAGGTCTTTTTCCTGGTCAAACGAAGTAATGCTGGAGAAAGACTCTCTTGGGCATAAATATGGCCTTTTTCCTCTAATTTTTTTTGTATATCGCCCATGACTCTTTTGCCCTTGAAGTACCCTTCTTTTGCCAGTTCTAAAATTAATTGTTGAGGACCTCCACGTCCAGGAGTAGCTTTTTGGGTTGTTACCCTCGTAAGCCCTTTCTTTTTTTCAGATTCACCAGTTGGCTGCGAAAACATTTTGAGGATTTTTGTCACTTCCTGGGGACCGCCTTCGATAAGCACAGTTGTCCCATTGGGTAGTTTAAAGCTTGCTTTGGCCATCGGCACCTCCTTTTGTCCTTAGAATATTACCGAAGGACTTATTAAGTCAAGCCAGTTTGAGGCGCTCAGTATCCTATCAATTTCGTTTGAAAGTTACTGCAACAAGTACTTGACAAACAATATCGCATGATATAATGTTATATCGCCATGACAAAGCAGGGAACGGTCAAACAGCTGAAGGCTTACAAGGAAAAAACGGGCTTCTCCAACGCCCGGCTGGCCGCTGAAATCGGCGTGCACAAGCTCACGCTGACGCTGTGGCTGGAGGGAAAATTCAAGCCTTCCAATATGGCCGAGCGGCTGGTGGAAAATTATCTGGCAGGGAGGACAAAATGACAGGACGGGTTTATTCTCGGAAGATCAAGGGCGGCACCACGTGGGCAATTGACTACACGGAGCCGGGGGGCCGGAGGGTGCGGCAAATAATCGGCCCGAGCAAAACGCTGGCCAACGAGGTGCTGACGGCCCGGCTGGGCGACGTGGTGCGGGGCACCAACAAGCTGGCCCCGAAAAAGGCGCCGAGGGTGCGGGAGTTTCGGGAGGAGTATCTTGCCACGATCAAGGCGAGTGGCCGCTTTTGGCGCCGCCACGCCGTGTCGCTCAAGCGGCTGGCGGTGTTTTTCGGTGACATAGCGCTTGATAAAATCCGGCTCTCCGACTTGGTGCGGTACAGAAACGAGCGCCAGCGCAAGGTTGGCCCGGCCACGGTCAACCGGGAGTTGGCGTGTCTCCGGCACATGTTCAACACGGCCAAGCGCATGGGCTAGGTTATGGGCGAAAACCCGGTGACAAAGGACGCCTTTGTGAAAGAGTCACCCAAGATCAAGCGGGACATGACGGCGGAGGAGATCGCCCACTTGCTCCGCTCGTTTGACGAGAAAGCCAAGCACGCCCGGCTCGTGGCCGTGGTGGTGCTCAACACGGGATTGCGGCAAACCGAGGCCACGGGCCTCCGCTGGGACAACGTGGACTTTGAGCACGGGCGCATAATCATTGACAAGACCAAGGACGGCACGGCGCATTGTGTCGCCATGACGCCAACGCTGGCCGCCGAGCTTCGGGCGTGGCCCAAGGTGAGCAAGTACGTTTTCCCGACGCTCACCCGCAAGGACAAGGGACCGCAAAGGGAGCGGCCCATGGGTTCGATCAAGCGGGCGTTTGCAACCGCCGTTGACAAGGCCGCCAAGGAATATCCGGCGCTCGCTGGCATGACGCTCCATCACTTGCGGCACCACGCCGGACGTGTTCTAATACGGCACGGGGCGAGCGTCGTTGTGGCCCAGGCGCTTCTCGGGCACAAGGACGTGCGCACTACGATGAGGTACTTGCATGTGGCCAGCGAAGGCTATTTGAAACAAGCCGCCGAGGCCCTGGAGGACGAGAACGCCCGGCAAAATGGCACACCTACGGCACACGAGCCTTTCCGTGGCACCAAGGAAAGCAAGGCAACGAATTGAATATAAATGAGTTGCGCCCGTAGCTCAGTGGATAGAGCGGTGGACTTCGAATCCAAAGGTCGGGGGTTCAAATC
>MGQK01000062.1:0-4830 GCA_001797815.1 Deltaproteobacteria bacterium RBG_13_61_14
AGCGCCGCCGGCGGTTGGCAAAGGAGATGGTGACCTTGGCCTTGCTGAGATAGGCAATGGGCGCGGTCCTGGGGCTGGCGAGAAAATCCACCACCAGGTCAAAGCGGCCCTGGCGCACCCGGCGGATGGTCTGGATCGGCTCCCAGCGCCCGCCATGCCTGGGCCGGATGATGATCTCATTCAGATAGGGATTCCCTTGCAGCACCAGCCCCGGCCGCTCTTCCACCAGGTAGGCAAGATGGGCCTTGGGATACCTCTTCCGCAAGGCCCGCACCGCGGGGGTAGAAAGCAGCACGTCGCCGATCTGGCGAAGCTGGATGACCAGGATGCGCGCTGGCTCAAAGGAGCTAAGCGAGATTTCCATTAGTGGTAAGTATGACAAAAAGATGGATTGGGGTCAACCGGGAAGGTGCCAAACGATAAGAAATTCTAAAATTCAGAAGCTAGCCCCGAGGAAGGGCCTAGGAAAGCAGGCCGCAAAACATTTATCGAATTCGGAAAATTTGAACATTGTAGTTGCCGTCTATCACATAGGCATAGTTACCACTGGTAGCAACATTAAGAGCCGATTCGGGGATCGGAATGGTAGTTTCCAGCAAAGGACCATAAGAATTGGATACATTGATAATGGCTAGTCCACCGGGCCCATCCGCCAATAAGGCCCAGTCCCCATTCAAGGCCAGCCTCCTGGTAGTACCTGGGGTATTCCAATAGCCGTCCCAAGAAGGAGCACCGGGCCTAATAATGACGAGGCCGGGTTGCCCCGTGGCCCAATAGGAGTATCCCGGCTTTACCGCCACCCCAGTGGAGGAAGTCGTCCCAAATTGATACGTCCATTGCAAAAAGGGATTCGCAGGGTCAGCGACATTAAGAATCCTGAAGAATGGGCCTGCGGTCAGATAGGCGTAATTGGCGTCCACCACAATTTCATTCGAACTGGAAGGATAAGTGGAGGCCAACTGAGGCGCGGCGGGGTTCGATACATCCACGATGAGAACCGCGTTCGGATAGCCGGAGAGATAGGCATAATTGCCCTGGACATAGACGTAAGAAGCGGAGCCGTCGGTCGTGTAGCTCCCCGCCAAAAACGGCGCACTTGGATTGCTCACGTCAATGATTTGAAGGTCTTCCGGCCCGTCGGCAATATAGGCGTAATGACCGCTGACGTGAACTTCCTGCGCGTCACCAGGCGTATCATAACTGCCGATCCAAACGGGTTTTTCTGGATTGGTAACGTCCCAAATGTGCAAGCCATTCGTAGATTTGGCCACGTAAATCAGGTCGCCGCTGGCAAAGACATCCTTACTCGCTCCAGCCGCATCTAGCATGCAAGGAAATTCATCTACCAGGCCGTAACCCGGATCTCCGGGACATTGGTTATCCAGCCCGTCCAAACATATTTCCCGCAGCCCCGGATAAATCTTGGGATTGTTATTATCGCAATCATTTTCACAATAACCCGCCGGATCGCCATCCGGATTCGGATTATCATCGGCCATGCCGTTACAGTTGTCATCTTTATGGTTACAAGGGATTTCCGGGGCACCGGGGGAAATCTCCGGATTCCAATCATCACAATCTAATGCGGTGCCACAACCCGGCTGAAAGTAGTATCCGTCTAAATCCTGATCTTGGCAAGAAGAGGTGGTTGATATGTGGAAAATGTGAAGGCCATCCCTGTCGCCTGCCACATAAGCGAAGCTTCCGCTCACAACAACGTTCCAGGCCCGAGAAGGCGTTTCATAACTCCCAACCCAAACCGGAGCCGAGGGATTGGAGACGTTAATGATTTGAAGGCCAGAGTAGCTATCCGCGATATAGGCATAGTTTCCGCTCACCTTAACGCCATAAGCATTATCCGGTGTATCACAATTACCAACCAGAACAGGAGATTGGGGATTCTGGACATCAATGACCTGAAGTCCTGCCCCGCCATCTGCGATATATGCATAATTGCCCTGCACATAAACATCCCTTGCCGTGCCCGGCGTAGCGCAGGTCCCGACCGGAGTAGCGAATTTTTGGGAACTGTTAAAGCCCCCAAAAATTTGCAACCCCCGATAGGCTGGGTCCGTGCTAGCATTGGCGATATACCTGTAACCATTCTCGACCTTGAAAATTTTGCTAGGGATCCCCCTTAAAAAAACAGAAAATCCAGAAAAATCGGATTTACTGAGACAATAGATTTCATAATACCATTCCTTAGTTAAAAAGTATACCACACTGCCCACGAAAACATTGTAGGCGTAAGTCAGCGTATAAGTATCAACCAGAACAGGAGATTGCGGGTTGGAAATGTCAATTTTTCGAGCTCCGGCCTCGCCATCGGCTAGGTAGGCATAGTTTTCATCCACCTGAACGGCAACTGCGCTTGCTATTTCATGAATCCCTTCCCCGTCCGGGGTATTAAGGCTTCCCTCCAGGAATGGATAATAAGGATCAGAGACATTGATGATCTTAATGCCGGCGAGGCCATCTGCAACGTAAGCATAGCTCCCGCGGACAAAAACATCTCGAGCCTTGTAAGTCTTGAAGCTACTGACCAGAACCGGCCAGAACGGTCCTCCAGCGCAGTTTTCATCCTCATACCCGTAGCCCGCATCGCCTGGGCACTGGTTATCAATACCATCGCACTGCTCAAGGGCTCCCGGATAAACGCTGGCATTAGTATCATCGCAATCGCCCTGGCAATAGCTGAAAGCATCCCCATCCTCGTTGGGATCATCGTCGGTCAGCCCGTTGCAATTCTGGTCAATTCCATCGCAAAGGGTTTCAGGCATGGCAGGATTGATTCCTGCATCCAGATCGTCGCAATCCGGCCCGCTGATGGTGGAGTAAGCGTCGCAGCCGGTAAACCAGAAATCTCCATCTTCATCAATACAGCTCACGCACCCCATCTCGGTCCAGTTGTTTGGATCATGGTCGCAATAATCCGAGCCTCCGCACGCCAGATGCTCATAACCGTCCCGGTCGAAATCGCAGATGGGTTTCAGCTTCATTTTCACCATCAGATCATTGAAATCCCAATCCGCCAGGAACCAGGGCAGGTCTTCAAAGGCGATCTGCCATTCCAGCTCAGAGATTTGAGTGACTTGGGCATAGCCGGAGAGAGAAGCGTGACGATAGATGCCAAGGCCAAAGGGCCGGCCGTCCACCTCGATGGCCAACTGAATCTCGGTCCCAGGCTCGAAGAAATCCCAGACTTGAAAAGGTTCAGGATCGCGGTTGGCGATCAGGAGGAGTTCATAAGGCAAGGTGAGGTAAAGGTCGCTCATCAGGGAGGCATCGGCCTGGACCAGGTCAAATTCCAGGAGGCCCGGCTGGGGCAGGATGATCCGGTTGCCTTCCACCACCTCTGCCGGCTCCTCCATTTCCGGCGGTCCATCTTCTCCTTGACTCGGACCATAAGCCAGCGGCGCATACTCGGGAACACCGATCCAAAGCCCGTCTTCGCCCTGCGTGAGCCGGACCAGGCCCAAGTCAACGTCTCTCTTCCCCACCTTGATGAACCGGAACCATGAATCTCCTTGCAAAAAGGCCGCTACCCCAAGAAAAGTCCTCTGGCCCTGGCTATCCTCGGCCACAAAGGCGAGGGTATAGCTGTGCCCCCTTTTGCAGGTAATCGCAAAGCTCCCGTCCGGAGCGACTTTAGCCTCGATCCATTCGTCATCCGGGCCTAAGGCCAGGGCCAGGATTTTCGTCTGATTTTTCTGGGCAGCGGAAACCGTGGAAGGAGAGGCAAGAGAAGCGGAGGGCAGAGTGGTCAGATCGAGAATGCCCCGGATGTGTGGAGAAGGTTGGGAATGACCCCCTCCTCCGCAGTGAAAAAACAGGAGGGCAAAAGCGAAAATTAAGAGAAAACGCTTCCTTCTCATCATCCGGGCTTCCATCTGAATCGCCTCCGTCAAGGGTTAAAGGACTATCTCAACAACTCATTCTTTCCGCCATCCTAATTCATCTTAATTTTATTGTCAAGAAAAATTTTGCTATTGGGGTCAGACCTTCACATTACACTTAAGCAGGCTCTTTACTATCACTTATTGAGAAGTCTTCGAGCCTTTTGAACTTGAGCGGCTTCTGGCGCATTGCCTTGAGAGACTTTAAATCCTCCAAGTCCTCCAACCGCTCCAGCATCTCTTGATATTCCCTGATATCCACAATCACCGCGGCCGGCTTGCCGTTCCGGAGCACGATCTCCGGCCGCCGTTTTTTCGCTTTCATCCGGTTACCTCCCATCAGCTTTTACCTCCCTCCCTTGATGATTTCCGAGGATCATTGCAACCCTTATTATAACCCCTCGCAATAGGAAAAGGAAAAGACCCCGCGACCGAGGAGCGGTCGCGGCTACATTTTGGTTATACATGGGCGACGCCCGCCGGCGCATCCTGGGCGCGATGAATCGCGCCCCTACCTTCCGCCAACTGCGAACCGCCAACCGCCAACCGATTCCGTTCCCGTTCAAGTTTAGGTTTTATTTTTGTAGCCCGCCCTTCACGTCTTCGGGAGGGGTGGGGATCAATAAGCGCCGTATCGCTCAGTCGCCCGGATCATGGCCCGGACGTTCTCGATCCTGGCGTCATGGGGCATGGCGCAGGCGTTGGCCAGGATCAAGCCCCCGCCCTCCCCCACCTCCTCGATCACCCTTTTGCAATAAGCGTCCACTTCCGCAACCGTGCCATGGGCCAGGAGCGTGGCCGGGACATTGCCCATCAGGGCCGAGTGATCGCCCAGGATTTTTTTCCACTGGAAAATATCGTTCTGGTCGTCCAGGTGATAGAGGCAGATCTTGGGCGGAAAAGCCCGGAAGTATCTGGCCATGGGCGTCCAGTT
>MGQK01000062.1:4858-20649 GCA_001797815.1 Deltaproteobacteria bacterium RBG_13_61_14
CCCGCCTCAATGATCGCCATCACCTCTTTGTAAAAAAACGGCCAGGCCACTTCCTCGAACATCTTCGGCGAGATGTAGGTGGCAGAGGCCCGGTTCGCGCCGAGCAAGACCGTGGGCCGATGCTGGCTTAGCCCGGCGCCGGCTTGCCGGACCAGTTGCAAACCCAGCGCGATCAGGTCGTCCACCATCCATTCGCAGACCTCGCGCATCTTCTGCGGCCGGTCAATGAAATCAGTGAGATATCCCTGGAGCCCGCGCAGGTTGGCGAGCACATCGGTCGGGATATTGATCAGGCTGCCGGCATAGACAAAGAGGTCCAACTCCCGGATCTTATCGGCCAAGGGCTTGAAGTGGGTAGCGCCGGAGACGAACAATTGGAGGAAAGAGTTGAGTTGGGGGCGATCCGGCCGGAGGAAATAGAGGAGGCCTTTTTCCATGAGCAGGTCGTAATCCTCGCCGGAGATGATGAGGTTTTCCAGCATCTGCGGCACCTCATCCTGGCCGGGCTGAGGCAGGACCCAGTGGAAAAACCAGGAAGAATGAGCGTCCACGTAAGGCGAGAGGTAAGCAATCCCAAAGGGCGAGCCCACGGCCATGTCCATTCCGGGATAGACCTCGTAGCATTTCAGCGCCGCCCGGGTGGCGAGCTCCGGGTTAGAGAAGCAATCGCCCAGAGGCACGCCCAGGACTTTGGCCGCGTGCTCATTGATCAGGGGCGCGACCGGCACCTTGTCCGGCCGCTCCAGCCGGATCACCGCCTCGACTCGCTCCCGTCCGGTCATGTTACGCTCCTGCCGATTTCATTATTTCCCGGGCAATAATCATCCGCTGGATCTCAAAAATCCGCTCGCAACATGCAACTCCTCGAAATTTTTCAATCTCCATTAAACAACAATTGGTTCGGATCAGTCAACTTTACTTTTCAATTCAAGGAATTGAATAAAAATTGCATTCCTGCTAACAAAAAATTTCCTATTGACAAGTTTTTCCCAACCGTGCTATTCAAACCAAAGTGGGTAAGTCATGGAAGAATCTTGGGAAACATCCGAGGCAGGCGCGAGCATTGCGGGATTAGGCATAGCCTGGATCCGGACCAAGAGCCTAACCCTAACTTACTGATTTATATAGTTTTTACGGAGCTGGAAAGGAATCCCGGCATCTAGGCCGGGCTTAAAGTTGAATGTTTAATTATTATTGAAACCTATTGATAAATAAGAATAATCACGATGAATTTTGCGCGCGTAAATTATCAGAGATCCGGGAAGGGCCTGCCTGCTCTTGGAAGCATTGGCCCCTTGGCCCCATTGATGAGGAGGTGACGAGTTGCCCAAGCGAGTGGCCATAGTGGGCTGGGCCCAGACCAGGCATGAGCGGCGGAAGACCTTAGACAATGACTGGGACCTGATCTACCCCACGGTCAAGGCGGCCCTCAAGGACGCGGGGCTCCGCCACGATGACATTGATGTCTGCCTGGAAGGGGCGAGCGATTACCTCGATGGCCGGGGCATCAGCAATTACACGATCGTGGACGGCGTCGGCGGTCAACTGAAAGAAGAGGCCAAGGTGAGCATGGATGCCGCCTATGCCTTCATCTACGCGGCGCAGAGGCTTTTGACCGGCCCGTTCGAGGTGGCGATCGTCTCGGGTTACGGCAAAGGCAGTGAGAGCGTGGAATTCCATTGGCAGACCAACACCCTGTTCGACCCCTTCTACGGTCAGCCCTTGGGATTGGATGCGCTGAGCGCGGCCGGGCTCCAGGCCTCGGCTTATTTCAACCGCTTTGGGATCAGCGAGGAGCAGGCGGCCCTGGTGCCGGTCAAGAACAAGCGGAATGCGCTTCGCAACCCGAACGCCCAGGTGAAGAAAAATCTGACGGTGGAGCAGGTGATGAAGTCGCCTCCGTTGTGCAAGCCGATCAAGCGGGAGGACGCTTGTCCGATTTCGGACGGCGCCGCGGCCCTGGTCCTGGCCACGGAAGAGCGGGCTAAAAAGATTTGCCGCAAGGCCGGGCATAAGCCGGTTTGGCTCCTGGGCATGGGCCATTGCCAGGAGGCGTTCAGCCTGGGCGCGCGGGATTTAACCTTTGCCCGGGCCGGCCAGCTCGCGGCCAAGCGAGCCTTTCAGATGGCCAGGATCCGCCATCCCCTCCAGGAGCTGGACGTGGCCGAGGTTTATGAGCCGTTCGGCTTCCAGGAGCTGATGTGGTATGAAGCGCTGGGCTTTTGTCCGCCAGGGCAGGGAGCCGCGATCCTGGAAAAGAGAGTCACCGAGATGGGTGGCCGGCTTCCGGTCAATCCCTCGGGCGGGGCTTTGGCCGCGAACCCCATGCTCGCCACCGGCCTGGTCCGGATCATCGAGGCCGCGGCCCAGGTGGCGGGCCGGGCCGGCAAGATGCAGGTCAAGAAGAGGGTGCGGCGGGCCTTGGCCGCGGCGACTAACGGCGTGGCGCTCCAGAACTGCGCGGTCTTTGTCCTGGGAGGAAGCTGAGATGGCGCGCAAAGTGGCCATCGTGGGGACCGGGCAGACCCAAGGCGCCCGCAAGCGCGGCGACGTCAACCTCGCCGGCCTGGTGGCCGAGGCCGTGAACCTGGCCCTGGCCGACGCCAGGATTGACGCGAGCCGGATTGACGCGGTGGTCATCGGCAGCGCGCCCGAGATCTTCGAGGGCGTGAACTTTCCGGAATGCTGGCTGGGCCCGGCCATCGGCGCCCTGGACAAGCCCATCCTCCGCGTTTATACCGGCGGCACCGTGGGCGCCAGCACCGGCATCGCCGCTTATTACCACGTGGCCTCGGGCCTGTATGATACCGTGCTGGCCGTGGCCTTTGAAAAACTCTCCGACGGGGTGCCCATGTACGGGCTTTCCGTCACCTACGACCCGCTCTGGGGCCGGGAGATCGCGGCCGGCGCCGCCGGGCTGGTGGCGCTCCAGGCCCACCAGTATCTGGCGCGCTATCCCCAGATCAGCATCGAGCACCTGGCCAAGGCGGCGCTCAACGATCGGACCAACGCGCTCTGCAACCCCAACGCCCATATCCGGGTCAAGCTCACCCTGGATGAAATCCTGAGCTCGCCGGTGATCACCTCCCCCCTCACCCTGCACATGTGCTGCCCCACCACCGACGGGGCCGCGGCCCTGGTGCTGGCGCCGGCGGCCCAGGCCAAGAAGCACCGGAAGAAGCCGGCCTATATCCGCTCCGTAGCCACCTGCGCCGAGGGCGCTTATTATCCGGGCATGGACATTGCGGCGCCGAAGAGCCTGAAGCTGGCCGGGCAATGGGCTTTTCAGCGGGCCGGGATCCGGAACCCGGCGGAGCAGTTGGACGTGGTGGAGCTTTACTCGCCGTTTGCGCCGCAGAACCTGATTTGGGGCGAGTGTTTGCAACTGGCTTTGCCGGGTGAAGGCTGGCGCCTGGTGGAGGACAGCTTTTGCGGGCTCTCCGGCAAGCTGCCGATCAACCCCTCGGGCGGGGTGATCGCCCACAACCCGATCGGGGCCTCGGGCCTGATCCGCCAGATCGAGGCGGCGCGCCAGATCATGGGCGTGGCCGGCGAGTTCCAGGTGAAGCGGCCCCAGTTGGCCCTGGCTCATGCCTGGGGCGGCTGGGTTCAATTCCATAACGTGATGATCCTGGCAGCGGAAACATGACCGGGGTAGGGGCATGGCATGCCATGCCCCTACTCAGAAGGAATTGCGAATGGGAAACGAGCAAGGCCGGTTCTTATACGGGGCCATGGAAAGCCCTTACACCTGGTCCACCGGGCCGGTAGTCGGCACCTTCCTGACCCAACTCAAATACCAGGAGTTCCTGGGCCGGCGCTGCCTCAAGTGCGAGACCATTTCCTGCCCGCCCTTTGACCATTGCGAGAAGTGCGGGTCTTTTGAGGCCGAATGGATGGAAGTCGGTCCCGGCGGCACGGTCCGGGCGGTGACCATCGTGCACCACTGCTTCTCCGGTCAGCCGGCCAATCCGCCCTATGCGCTGGCCCTGATCCAGCTCGATGGCACCGACACCGCGCTCTGCCACCTGATCCGGGAGTTGGACCTGGCTCAAATCCGGATCGGCGAGCGGGTGGAGCCGGTCTTCCGGGACGTGCGCGTGGGCAGCCTGCGGGACATTGAATACTTCCGGCCGGCCCCGCGGCGGGTGATCCGCAAGGCCCATCCCCGCGCCACCGTCCGGCTGGAGGTGCAGGAAGTCCTGGGCCGGGAGCGGATCCCTTTTGAGTATTCCTACGGCCGGCTTTATCCCAGGTTCTATGAGGGACTGCGCCAGAAGAAGATCACGACCGTCAAATGCTCCAAGTGCGGAAAAGCGATCTTGCCGCCCCGCCCTTACTGCGGCGCCTGCTTTGCCGACGCCAAGAAGTGGGTGGACCTTCCCGAAACCGGCACGGTCAAGACCTTTACCGTGGTGCACCAGGAGTTTTTAGGCCAGCCCAAGAAACCGCCCTATTGTTACGTGGTGGTGGTGCCGGACGGGCACGTCTCGGAGATCCATCACCTGCTGGAAGGGGCCGATTATAACGAGGTCCGAGTCGGGATGCGGGTCAAGGCGGTCTGGAATGAAGATCGCCGCGGCACCATTTGGGACATCAAATACTTCAAGCCGCTGGTAACGTGAAGCCGAGATAGAGTAATCTGGTAAAGGAAAAAAGTTTTCCCCAGAGGGACACTGCTGATTCAAATGTTAATTCCCATTCCCGGCTTTTTTTACGAAAGAAGTGAACCATGAGCAAGCCCCTCGTCATCCTCCGCGACCAACCCGATTACCAGTTCGGGAAAATCCAGGAGCACGCCTCAGCCATCCTGGCCCGGACCCGCCTCCCGGTGAAAGGCCGGCGCGTGCTGGTGAAACCCAGCTTTGTCTATCCCACCCGCGAGGCTCCTGGCCTGCCGGTGATCACCAGTCCGATTTTTATCGCCGGGGTGGCCGCGGCGCTCCGCGACCACGGCGCCAAGGAAGTCCTGGTCGCCGAGTCCTCGGTGATCGGCCCCAGCCGCGTCTCCTTCTACTCGACCGGGGTGATGCCCCTGCTCCGGCGGTTGGCCACGCCGGTGTTCCTGGACGAGGCGGAGACCGTGGAGGTCCAGGTGCCGGCCCCCCTAGTGCAGGAGCGGTTCACCGTGCCCAAGGTCTGGCTCGATGCCGACCTGTTCGTGAGCCTGCCCAAGATCAAGGTCAACCTGTTCGCCGGGGTCACGCTCAGCATCAAGAACAACCTGGGCCTGCTCCGGCAAAAGGACCGGCTGCTCTATCACGACCATCGGCTGCACCAAAAGCTGGCCGACCTCTTCAAGGTGCGCCGGCCCGACCTGGTCATGTCCGACTGCATCGTGGCCGGCGAGGGCCAGGGGCCGCTCCTGGCCGACCCGGTGCCGCTGGGCCTGATCGTGGCCGGAACCAACCCGGTGGCGGTGGACGCGGTTTCCTGCCGGCTGATCGGTTACGCGCCGGCGGAAGTCGAACACCTGCGGCTCTTGCACCAAGCCGGTTTTGGGCCGATTGACTTGGAGGAGATCGAGGTCGAGCCGGAGGAGTTGCTGAGCAAGGCAAAAGTCTTGCGCCGGCCCGAGGTCTCGCTTCAGGACTTGAGCCCGAGAGTGCGGGTGTTCGAGGGCACCGAGATCTCCTGCCCCTGGGGCTGCAAGGGCCTGGTGCGCGGCGCGGTGGATGCTTACCTCGCCCGCTATGGCCGCGAGGGCATCCGCCCCCTGAACGTGATTCTGGGCAAGCCCATTGCCCAGGTCCCGGAAGACCTTGACCCGAATATCACCCTGGTCTTGGGCGACTGCGCCCTGCCCTATCGCGGCCGGGGCGAGTTCGTCCCCGGCTGCTGCCCGGTGCCGCTTGAGATCGGCTACGTGGTCCGCCGCATCCTGGGCCCGATGAAAGTGGCCATGCGCCTGAGCGACGTGATGGCGGGTTACACCGGTCACAACCTCTGGCGGCTTCGCCGGCGCCTGGCCGGCAAAAGCCTGGCGCCGGTTGAAAACCATGTGCCCTTCCTCCGCGTCCTCCAAGAATACGCGGTCCTGGTCCGAGAAAAACTATTCGGGCAGAAATCCTGATCATGCTCTGGCTCTTTAGCTTCTTCTTGTTTGGGCATCTTTTCACCGCCTCGGGCGAGGTGGCGGAGGTCGGCCGGCTGCATTACTGGACCCATGCCGCTTATGCCAAACTCGAGCCCGCGGTCATCCGCCTGGCCGACTTCATGCTCCGCCGCGCTTTCTTCACCCAAAACCCGGTCGGCCGCCGATTACTTTGGCTGTTGTCCTGGACCAACCTCCTGCTGCCCCACGGGGTGGTGATCCCGACCCCGGCCGCGGCCCGGCTCCTCCGCGATATCGCCGGCGCGCCGGAGGCCGAGGCCCACATCGCCATCGGCCCGTGCGTCTGCCAGAAAAACCTAGAGCGCTTCCGCGAGCCGGTGGAAAAAGACATTACCGTGCTCTATGGGGCCGAGATTTACCGCCGCTTCTTTCCCGAATACCGCCGGCTGGATCTGGACGAGGCCCTGGACCTGCTGAAAAAATTTAACCAGGCCGGGCTCACGCCGGTGGCCGAGTTCCTGATGCAGTCCGGGCAATGGATGTTCGTGCTCTGCCATTGCGACCAGGAAGTCTGCTGTCCCACCCGCATTTACAACGCCGTCGGCCGCTCGCTTTATCCCGGGCCTTACCAGGCCCGGCAAGACCCGAAAAAGTGCCTGGGCCCGGAGGTCTGCGGCCTCTGCCTGAAGCGCTGCCATTTCCACGCCAACCGCGCGGAGGCCGGGCGGGCGGTCCTGGAGGAGGGGCAATGCCTCGGCTGCGGCCTGTGCGTGACCACCTGCCGGGGCAAAGCGCGCAAGCTCGTCCGCCGGCCGGGTTACTCCGGCCGGCTTCTGCCTTTTGCCCGCGTGCAGACGCCGGAGCTGGATTAAGAAAGAGCGGGATGCGCGGCATGAGCGAGCAAGGTGAAAAAAGTGGGAAAGGCGAAAAAGGTATGAAAGGAAAAGCCGCTCGAACCTTTGAGGAACTGCATATTTATCAGCGGGCGCGCGAACTGACCAACGAAATCTATCGCCTGAGCCGCGGCGCCGCCTTCTCCCGTGATCACTGCCTGGTGGACCAGATCCGCCGCGCCGCCCTCTCCGTTCTTTCCAACATTGCCGAAGGCTTTGAGCGGGGCACCTCTACCGAATTCATCCACTTCCTTTATATCGCCAAAGGCTCCTGCGGCGAGGTCCGTGCCCAACTTCAGATCGCTCACGATCAGGAGTATATCCCCCGAGACGAATGCCACCGCCTCCAAAGCCTCTCCTGCCAGACCAGCGGCATGATCTCCAATTTCATCGCCCACCTGCAGTCCTCGGACTACCCCGGAGCGAAATCCGCCCGGCCCCAGCGCCTGACCCGGGAAGAACAGGCCCATCGTCTTGAGCAGCTACGCCAGACCCAGCAAGCGAACATCCGCCGCCAAAAGGAATACTACCAACCCAAGCCTGAAAAGACCAACCAACCCGATGAGGACTAACCCTGCCTTTCCGCCCTTCCCGCCTTGATGACCCTTCGCACCCTTCCCACTTTTCTCACCTTCTCACCCAGCCCGCATCAATCTGGGTGACCATTGGCCGGGGCAAAGCGCGCAAGCTCGTCCGCCGGCCGGGTTACTCCGGCCGGCTTCTGCCATTCCAGCGCGTGCGCACGCCGGAGTTGGACGGAGAAATAGAGCCGATCTGACGGTCAAGCACTTTTATCCTCAAGGGCGCACTCGTCGGCGCCCTTTCGCTTTCCTTTACCGTGGGGAGTTGGATTTTCCAGGAGATTAGTCGGACACTTCCAGCGCCGGCGGGCGCAGGGCGGCATTTTCCGCCTGTTTGCCTTCCACCCGAATCACCAGGGGGTGATCCTCGATGTTCAGGAATTCCTGGAGCACATCCATCTTGAAACCTTGGGGATCGTAAAAATGGTCCGGGAAATACCAATGGATGAAAAAATCGTAATTGCCGGCCTTCATGGACTCGGTTTCGATGGAGGTCTGGACATAGCCGATCGAGCCGGGGATCCCTTCCGGAGGCAGGGAGACGTTTAAATCGTCAAGGTAGGTCAACCGGTTTTTGGTCTGCTGTAAAATTCTCGGGTCGAAAACGGCGCGCATGATCAGCGTGCCTTGCGGCCCGGTGATGCAAGACCATGGCGCCAGGTCGGTCGGGATCGCTTTTTCCTGGGCCGACATCTTGCCGTCAATGGTCGCGCCGCCGAGGCAGTTGGGACTGTAAAAGCGCATGCCGTAGGCGTTGCGGTTTAAGTCGTAGCCGAAAGCGAGGCCCATCCGAGTGACGATGGTCTCGGGATTGATGGGAAAACTTATGCGCATCGGTGAAATAATGATCCGATCGTGGGTGATCACGTCCGAGTAGATCCGCGGCGCTTTCAGCCCCAGGGGCAACGCGATGGTCAGCCACTGCCGGCCGTAGCCGCGCACCAGGCCGTGGGTCAGGCGGGCGATGCCGCCGATCATGTCCGTCTCGTTCGCCTCGATCCGGACCTTGCCGAAAAAGAGTTCGACCCAGGCCCGCATTTTATGCGCATCCAGCAGGTTCTGGTTGGTGCCGCCCGCCCCTTCCGGCACCTGGAAGACCTTGTTGATCGCGGTCTTATAGACCTTGCCGCCGACCGTGTTGACCCGGCCCTCGAAATGGAAGTAGTCGCTCTCCACGACAAAGGGCAGTTCGGGAGAAACCCAGGGGTCCCAGTGCAAGAGGCGGATGGTGTCAAGGATCAGGGGCTGAGGCGCCGGCGCCTCGAAGCGGCAAAGGTAAACCCAGGCGCGGCCTTGATCCAACGGGTCCCCAAGCTCGATCTCCAGAGCGTCCTTCGCCCCAGCCGGCCAATCTATAGGCGAGGCCCGGTCCCCCGCGTCTTGCACCCGGAAGACCAGGAAGTCCTGGGGATCGAGAAGCCGGTTCGCATCTTGAGGGTTGGCCTTTTCCCCCAGCATGAAGATGAAATTGCCGTTGGGCAGGCGCTCGTCAATCTGATAGACGATCGGCGTCATGGCCCCCTGGGTGAAGACATAGAGGCGAAGCAGATCAAGCGAAACGCCCTTGAACTTCCCCAGCAGTTCCCCCGGCACCTGGATGGGATCGTTTCGCCGCGTGAGGGTCCGGGATTCCAAGGCCACGCTCCGGCCCGCGGCCGCGAGCAAAAAAACCAGGATGATGCTTCCCGCCACGATCCGCAGTTTCATCTTCCTTTCCCCCTCGTCTCCGAATCCAACTTGATACCGTAGCATGGTTGTTGGCCGGTTTCTAGGATAAAATACAGTTGAATCCATGAAGTTGCTCGAACCCGTCACCCTCGGCAAGCTCACGCTCAAGAACCGCATCGTCAAGTCGGCCACCCATGAGACCATGGCCGGGCCGAACGGCGAGTGCACGGAGCGGTGCGTCGAGTTTTATCGCCGCATCGCCCGGGGCGGCGCGGGGCTGCTCATCACCGGCAACATTTTTCACCACTGGGTTGGACATAACTGGCCCGGGCAACTGGGACTGGACTGCGACGAACTGATCGCCAGCTACCGGCCGCTGACCAAGGCCGTGCAGGCGGAAGGCGCGGCCATTGCCGCCCAAATCAACGACACCGGCCGGGAGGTGCACGCCCGCTACACCCGTGGCCACGAGCCGCGCGCGCCCTCCGCGGTCTTCGAGCCGCTGTTCTGGCACCGGCCTCGAGAGATGACGGTGGAAGATATTCACGAGACGGTGGAAAGCTTCGGCCACTGCGCCGCTCGGGCCAAGGCCGCGGGCTTTGACGCGGTGCAGATCCACGGCGCGCACGGCTATCTCCTTAACCAATTTCTCTCGCCTTACACCAACCGCCGGCGCGACCAATACGGCGGACACCTGCCCAACCGCTGGCGGTTCGTCCAGGAGGTCTATCAGTCCATCCGCCGCAACGTGGGCGCCGACTTTCCGGTCCTGATTAAAATCAACGCGACCGACGCCTTCCCGGTGCCGATCGGCGTTCGTTTTGGAGAAGCGCTTGAAACCGCAAAAATGTTGGCCGATCTCGGCGTGGACGCGATGGAAGTGAGTTGCGGCTGCTACGAGTCGGGCATGACCACCATCCGCGGGCCCTTGGAGTTCCGGCTGGCCCTGCGCACGGTGGCGGAGGCGCGGGAGGCGAACGCCCTCTCCCGCGCCGCGCTCTGGGCCCTGGCCCCGCTGCTCCGCAACCTCTACCCTTTCCGGGAAAATTACAACCTCGGATTCGCGGCCGCGGTCAAACGACAGGTGAAGGCGCCGGTGATCACGGTAGGCGGACTGCGCCGGCCGGAGGTCATGGAGTCCATCCTCGAACAGGGGCAAGCTGACCTGGTCGCGCTCGCCCGCCCGCTGATCGCGGACCCGGACTTTCCCCGCCAGATTGCGGCCGGCGACCTTTCGCCCTCGCGCTGCGTCAACTGCAATATCTGCATTGTCCACATCCAGGAAAGACCTCTCCAGTGCTACGGGGGAGTGATCCCGAAGCCTGCAAGGAGCAGGCCGTGAGACGGATCGGGCCCATGCCCTTCCTGATGGTTTCGGTCATGCTCAACGTGCCGGTGTTCTCACCCGAGATCGTTCCTCTCTACCTCAACATCCTTGACCATCCCTTGGAAATCCAACTGGCTCCGCTGGCTCCCTAAGGGCCCGGTCCAGGATCTATTCCACGAAGTGGATCGGCGGCGGGGGCGGAGGCGTCTGCCCGTCCGGGGGATAGGTGACCCGGAAGAGGCGGATGAGGTCGGTGGCGAAGAAGATATCAATTTTCGCGCCCTGGAGTTCGGTGTGATCTTGGCGTCCCAGCCATTGGAATTCTTCTTCCACGCTTCGTATATGAAAATCCTTGTCAATGTAAATGATCCAGCGCGGTCCCAAATTGAGAAAAGGATAACGGTAAATAAACCAGTAATGGAAAGCCTCGCGGAAAGTGACGATATTAGGTATTTCCCGGTTTCGAAACAACCAGCTCAACTGTTCATCGCGACGGGAAGGCAGCAAAATCAGGGGGCGCTCTCCTGTTGGGATCTGGGATTTAAGCACCTCGGCCAGAACCTTGATCTCCCGCTGAATCTGGGCCTCGTGGGCTAGTTCCCGGTAATTGAGCTGAAACCCCCTTCCCGCGGCGGCGAAATGGAAAACCACCCCTACCAAGAGAAACCCGATTCCGAACCAGCGCCAAGGGGGTCGCAGGGTTGGGATCTTCTCAGCCATTTTCACCCAGACATAGCCGGCAAAGATCAACAAAAAGACCAAAGGAAAAAAGAAATATCGCTGCTGGGGATAGACCCCGGTTGCTCGGATGAGAAACCATACAAAAGCAGAGATGAGCAATGGAAATAAAACCAGGGGATGAAGCAAGGCCGGAAGACGCCGTGGAAAGGCAAAAAGCGCGATCCCGAAGAGTCCGGTAAGAAAGGTGATATTCCCCAGGCGTGGCGCGATGAATTTTTTAAAGAAGACCAGCGCTTCCCAGGCGGAAAAAGGCGATCCCAGCCCCACGGCTTTATCTCGGGCGGAAACATGCAGGCTGTGAAGCAGGTCGCCGTTGATCCACCAGTCCTTGCTGAACCAGATCACCGGCGCCAGCCCGATGATACCGGCGGCGAGCAGGAAACGAAGATCGCCCCGCTTTTGCCGCCGCGAAAAGAAAGCAAAAGCCAGGGGGATGCCGAAGAGCCAGGCGTCGGGTCGCAGCAACCCGATCAGGAACGCGACCACGGCATAGCGCCAGAGGGCACGGGGGTTCTCGTCCCATTGCAGCATCGCATGGATACAGAGAAAACCGCCGGCCAGGAGAGGCACCACCGTAATGCCTTGGGCGGCATAGAGAAACAGGTCGGGGTTGCTCGCGATCAGGATCGCGGCGACCATGGCTATTTTCTCGCCCAGCGCCCGGCGCACCGCCAGGAAAGAGAAGAGCACGAACACCACGGCCCAGGCCGCGGTGACCAGCTCATAGCCCAGAGGCCCGGCCGGCAGGGCGCTCAGCCCGGTGAGCACGGCCAGGGGCTTGTGCAGCCGGGTGGGCGTGGGGTAAAAGCCGGCCTGGTGGATGACGCGGTAGCAGTAATCAATCGCGGCGTATTCGTCGTTGACCAGGGTGGGGCCGAGCATTAGGATCCAGGAGACCAGGCCGGCCGCGCTGAGCCCGGCCAGGATCCAGGGGAAAGCAGACCGGGCCTGGGAGAAGCGGGGGCGATGAGCAATTTCATTCACGCGATGGAACCCCAACCTTTAATGATTAGATTTTAGCAGAAGGATTGGGTTCCAGCACAATTTGGGAGGGAGCGGCGGCGAGGCGGAAGGAGCCGGAGGGGTTTTGCTCCAGGAGTTCATGGTGGACCCCGGCCTCCTTAAGTTGCTCGCGGAGCTTCGTGGCCAGCCGGGGAATGAGGTCCGGATCCACCTGTGCATCCAGGCCGGGAAGGTTTTTCACCAGTTCCGGCATCGAGACCCAGCCCCGCTGTTCGGGGAAATGGGGCAGGTGACTTTCCTGGCGCATGGTCGCGGCCAGGTAGCGGACAAACTGGAAAAGCATGGGCGCCAACCGCACCACGCATACGCTTTCGCCTTCCACCACCAGCAGCCCACTCTGGATCGGCTCCCCCGGATTCTCGATCAAGCGCAGGAGATAGTTGGAGGAAGTGGTTTCGGCCCCGGGCGGGGAGCTCTGCAGGGCCGCTCCCGAATGCTCGGAAAACGGCAGTTGGGACGGAGCCGGCGGGCTCGCCTGGTCCTGGCCGCGCAGCTCGGGGAACAGGCGGAGGAGCAGATCGTGATAGAGAAGAAAGATGAAGCGGACGTAATGATGTCGCTGCCGCTGGATGCTGCGCAAGCTCTGCAACAGGACGCTCCGGTCAAAGTCCAGGTCCGGGTGGCGTTCCAAAAGCCCGAGGCTGAGGTAAACCAGAAAGGAATGGTCCGGGAAGAAAGTCAGCGCGCGCTGGTAACGCACCATCGCCGCCTGGGGCTGGCTCAGCGCTTCGTGGATCAGTCCCAGGGCGCCCAGCAGATCCGCGGCTTGGACCGGAAAGGGCATGGAATAATATTGGGCCAGCAGGAGATCGCGCAGCCGGATCCCCGCCCGCCAGGAGCGGAAGCGGGCGATCCGGGCGGGATCGGTCTCGATTTTCAGGGTCAACAGCCGCTCAGCCCGATCCAACGCGGCCTGGTAATGACCGGCCGAGATGGCGTGGGCCAGGGAGTGGGTCAGGCTGAGGCGGGCCAGAAGCAGCCGGGTCAAGAGAAAGCCGCCGCCTCGGGCCAGGCAATAGCCGAGGCTGGCGCCGATGATGCCGCCGATCGGGCCGTAGAGTCGGCCGGAACCGCCCAGGCCGAAAGCCAGGCCCAGAAAAGCGCCGAGGAAGTGGAGGTAGGGAAGGAAGATAAAAGGAGGCACCGCCTCTCCGCCGGTATGCCGGAAGATGTTTTGCACGGACCGAAGGACCTCGAAAGGAGTGGAAAGATCAAACGAGTGAGAGAGAAAAAATTCCGGGTCATCCACGCGCAGGACCGAGTGCATTGCTGTCTCCTGAAATGATCTCGCTCATCGCCCCTCTTCCCGTTCCGCCGGCCAGAGAGTTTACCTGGTGTTTTCCTGTCCGGTTACCTTGCCGCTCACTACCCTTGATAAATCCTGCCTATCCTTTCAACCAAGTGTCCGGCCCCCAAAAAAGAGGCATCGGAATACAATTTTCACGTCCAGTTTAGATCAAAGATTATTAGAATGCAATAAAAAAGTGGAAGAGTAAAAGTGACCCGGGGTCAACCTCTCGGGCAGGGCTGGTTCACTTTGAAAAAGCGCGTGTCCAGGTTCAGATACATGGTAAACACTCTGCCTTCCTTCTCGGCGCGCCAACGTGCGCGCCCCAGGAGGGAGGCGCGCGCCGTCTGTCTTCGACCCTGCCTTCGGCCGTGAGCTCCATTCGGCCCGAGCTCATGGCCGAGGGCAGGCCGAACGGAGGCTCAGACCCGAAGGGAGCGCAAACACCCAAAGGCGCTGGACGCCTTCTTGTCTTGGCGTCTTCGCCCCTTTAACCGCCCTCTTCTCTTCTTTCGTCCCACCCCCCAAGTTTGCGGGGATCCGGAGGACACAAAGTGTTTACCATGTATTGAACCTATATAGCGCGTTGTCGCGCCGGCCATTTCGTGTTAAGGTGAAGGCGGCGAAAAAAGATGAGCCGTCGTCATCAGGTTCTGGCCGTGGATATCGGGGCCGGTCATGTCACTGCCGGCGTGGTCAGCGCCGGCGGCAAGATCCTTTTTTCGCAAAGCATGGAGACGCAGGACCCGGAGCGGCCGGGCAGCCTGATCGGCCGGCTGGAGGAGTTGATCCGGAGCCAACTCCTTCGGGCGCACGAGCAGAAGCTGGAGCTGGCCGGGATCGGGATCGGCTCGCCCGGGATTGTCAACTCCGCCCTCGGCATCGTGGTCGCCGCGGGAAACCTGCCGGAATTGTTCGGGGCGCACCTGGGCGAGCGCTTCGCCCAGGCCTTTGCGCTGCCGGTCCTGGTGGAGAACGACGTCAACGCCCTGGCCCTGGGCGAGATGCTGTTCGGCGTGGCTAAAGGCCAGAAAAATTTTATTGTCTTCGCGCTGGGCACCGACCTGGGCGGCGGGGTGGTGTTGGACGGCAAGTTGATCCCGGGCGCAAATTTCATCGCCGCGGAGTTCGGGCACCTGACCCTGGACCTGCACGGGAAAAAATGCGTGTGCGGCGGAGTGGGGTGCGCGCGGGAATGGGTCTCCGGCGCCGGCCTGGCCGAGCGGGCGCGCGAGCTCTTGCCGGAGGAATCGCAGGCCATTGCCCTGGCCGGGACCCGCAGCCAGGTGAGCGCGGCCGAAGTTTTTCAGGCCGCGGAGCAAGGCGATCGGCCGGCCGCGGAGCTGGTGGAGGAGTTCGGCCGGCGCTTCGGCGCTTTAGTGTCGAACGTGATGAAAGTGCTGGACCCGGAAGTGGTGGTGCTGGGCGGAGAGGTCTGCCGGACCGAGCCGCAGGTGATGAACCTGGTGGCGCGGTGGACCCGGCACTATTACTTCCCCATCCCCAAACTGCCCGAGTTCCGCCTCAGTCAGTTTTCCAAGGGCAGTGCCATCCTGGGACCGGCCGCGGCTTTCCTGGTCAAGCACCGCCGGCGGAAGTAACGCCATGCCGGACCTCTTCATCGTCAACGGCACCCTGGTCCTGCCCGACCGTCTTCTCCCGGGCACGGCCTTGCACCTGCGGGACGATCGCATCGTCGGCTTTCAGGATCCTCCAGCCGGCGGCGCCCGGACCCTGGATGCCGGCGGCGGCCTGGTCTTGCCCGGCCTGATTGATATCCACTACCACGGCCGTCTGCTGTTCCCGGAGCCGAGGCTCGCCGTGGAAGCGATGGAAAAGGACGCCGACTTCTTGCCGCAGACCGGTGTTACCCGCTTTTGCCCGACCCTGGCCACGGCCCCGATCCCGGTCCTGACCCAGGTCTTGAAAAGCCTGGCCGGCCGGCTGGAAGAACCTCCGGCCGGAGCCCAGATCCCCGGCCTGCACCTGGAGGGCGTCTTTCTCAATCCCGAGGCGGCCGGCGCGCACCCCCCTGCCCTCTTGGCCGACTACGATCCCCTGAATCCCGAACACCGGGAACTGCTCGAGGCCGCGGGAGCGTGGCTCAAGATCATCACCTTTGCGCCGGAGCGGCCGGGCGGGGCGGAGCTGGCCCGGTTCTGCCGCGAGCGCGGCGTGGTCGCGGCCTGCGGGCATTCCGCGGCCACGCTTGACC
>MGQK01000062.1:20672-32546 GCA_001797815.1 Deltaproteobacteria bacterium RBG_13_61_14
GGCGTTTGCCACCTGACCCACCTCTTCAACGGCATGAGCGGGGTGCACCACCGCACCCCGGGCGTGGCCGCGGCCGGACTGGTGCTCGAATCCGTCACCGCCGACTTTATCTGCGACGGCGCTCACCTCGCGCCCGATATTGTCCGGCTGATCCTGCGCGCGCGCCGGCCGGAGCGTTTGCTCCTGATCACCGACCGGGTCACCCTGGACGAGAGCGATTCCATTGAGCCCAACGTGCTGCCGGACGGCCGGCTGGCCGGAAGTCGGCTGACCCTGATCCGGGCCGTGCACAACCTGGTGGAATTTACCGGGGTGGATTTACCGACCGCGGTGCGGATGGCCTCGCTCAATCCGGCGCGGCTTTTGGGAAGGGAAGCGCAATGGGGCAGCCTGGAGCCGGGCAAGATGGCCGACCTATGCCTTTTGGATCCGGAGGGCGCGGTGCAAATGACGCTCTTGGAAGGCCGGGTGGTGTATCAGCGGGCCGCGACCGGAACTTGAGGGCTGCCGGCCGGCCCAGCCGATTGTTTTATCACCGTTTTTCTGCTAGTATTAGAGCAGAGGAAAAGAGCGGTGGGCACTCGTCTCGGAGTCGAAGTCAGAAGGAGAAGGGATGGATCTGGAGCTGCTGCGTCAAACCGATTTATTCCAGGAACTAACCAAAGAAGAGCTGGGCAAGATTACCGGGATTTCCGCTAAAGAGAGCTTTGATTCCGGCCATGTGATTTTCGAGGAAGGGGATAAAGGCGATAAGTTCTATTTGATCTTGAAGGGCGAAGTCCGGATCAGCAAGATCATCCCCGGGATCGGAGAAGAAGCCCTGGTGGTATTGAAAAAAGGCTCCTACTTCGGCGAAATGAGCCTGATTGACGACCAGCCCCGTTCCGCCCATGCCATTGTCAACAAAGCGGCCGAATTCCTGGTGATTGACCGAACCGACTTTGAGCGGCTGTTAATCAAGGACAAAGACTTGGCTTACAAACTGTTGATGACCTTCGTGCGCACCCTTTCCCTGCGACTGCGGGAGACCAACGAGAAGATCAAAGCCTTCTTTGCCATGACCGCCTTTAAGTGAAACTGAAGAGTGCACAGTGCGCAGTGCACAGTGAAGAGTGAATGGCACCAAAGATTTTTCACCAAGAAAAGATCCAGACAGGTTGTAATTCAGGTAACCCGACATGAAAGAACGAGCGGTATTCCCTTTCAGCGCGATCGTCGGCCAGGACAAAATGAAACTGGCCCTGATCCTCAATGCGATCAACCCCCGCCTCTCGGGCGTGTTGATCCGGGGCGAGAAAGGCACGGCCAAGTCCACCGCGGTGCGGGCGCTGGCCGCCCTGCTCCCGGAAATCGAGGTGGTGAAGGACTGCCCCTTCCGCTGCGACCCCCAGGCGCTGGAGAAGCTCTGTCCCCGGTGCCAAGAGACCCTGGCGGAACAGGGCCACCTCCATCCGCTCCGGGAAAAGATGCGGGTGGTGGACCTGCCGATCAATGCCACCGAAGACCGGGTGGTGGGCACCCTCGACCTGGAGCACGCCATCCAGAAAGGCGAGAAACGCTTCGAGCCGGGCGTGCTGGCCGATGCCAACCGCGGGATCCTGTATGTGGATGAGGTCAACCTGCTCGACGACCATATCGTGGACGTGCTGCTCGACTCCGCGGCCATGGGCGTCAACACCGTGGAGCGGGAAGGCGTGAGCTACACCCACCCGGCCGAGTTCATCCTGGTCGGCACCATGAACCCGGAAGAGGGGGAGCTCCGGCCCCAGCTCCTCGACCGCTTCGGACTGTGCGTGCACATCTCCGGCATCACCAACCAGGCCCAGCGGGTGGAGATCGTCAAACGCTGGAGCGGATATGAACTGGACAGCGGCGCCTTTTCCATGGAATGGCAGGCGCAGGAACATCAGTTGGCCGAGCGAATTCTGGCCGCCCGCCGGATTTTTCCCCAGGTGGTGATCGCGGATGAGATCCTGATCCGCATCGCCAACATTGCCATCGCCCTTTCTGTGGACGGCCATCGCTCGGACCTGGTGATGATGAAAGCGGCCAAGACCATCGCGGCCTTTCACAGCCGGACCGTGGTCGAGCCGAGTGACGTGGACGAGTGCGTGGACCTGGCGTTGTCCCACCGGATGCGCAAGCGTCCCTTCGAGGAAATGGTGATTGACCCGAAACGGATCGAAGAGATGATTGCGGAACGGATGAGCAGCCGGGCCTCGTCCCGCTACTGAAGTTCGCGACCTTGAAAGCGCAAGCCTTACACCCTTCGCGCTCGGGCGCGCCCCGCTACCGGCCCCCGGTTTATCCTTTTACCGCCCTGGTGGGACAGGAGCTGATGAAGAAGGCCCTGGTCCTCAACGCCGTCAACCGCCAGCTCTGCGGCGTGTTGATCCGGGGCGACAAGGGGACCGCCAAGTCCACCGCGGTCCGCGGGCTGGCGGCCCTGCTGCCGGCCCTGGAACTAGTGGCGGACTGCCCCTTTCACTGCGACCCCCACGACCCGCTCTGGATGTGTTTCCGCTGCCGGGAACGGCTCCGCGCCGGGGAAATGCTGCCGAAGGAGACGGCGCCGGTCCGGGTGGTGGAGCTTCCCCTCAACACCACCGAGGACCGTCTGGTCGGAAGCCTGGACTTCGAGCACGCGCTTTTGACCGGCACCAAGCGGTTTCAGCCCGGGCTCCTGGCCGAAGCCAACCGGGGCATCATTTATATTGACGAGGTCAACCTGCTCGAGGACCACCTGGTGGATATCCTGCTCGACACCGCGGTCACCGGCATCAACCTGGTGGAGCGGGAGAGCGTGAGCTTCATCCACCCGGCGCGCTACATCCTGATCGCCACCATGAACCCGGAGGAAGGCGATATCCGGCCGCAACTGCTCGACCGCTTCGGCCTCTCGGTGAACATCGAAGGGATCTTCATGCCGGCAGTGCGCATGCAAATCGCCCGCCGGCGCGAGGCGTTCGACCTGGATGCCCGGAGTTTTCGGAAAAAGTGGTCGGCGGTGGAGGACCGGCTGCAGGCCCGGATCCAAGAAGCGGAAAGACGCTTGCCTCGGGTGCAGATCGGGGAGGACCTGTTCCGGGAGATTTCCCTGATCGCCGCGGCCCATCACGTGGCCGGTCACCGGGCCGACATCATGATGGAAAAGACCGCCCGCACCCTGGCCGCTTTTGCCGGCCGGGAATGGGTGATGGGGGACGACCTGATCGAAGCCGCGGAGCTGGTGCTGCCGCACCGGGCGCGCTCGCCGGAGGAAGCGGCCCGGAACGGGGACCAATCCACCCAGGAGCAGACCCAGCCGGGCGAAAGCCCAGCGCCGGAGCAGCCCGGCAGTGAAAGCGGCCAGGAAGCAGGAGGCGAGGGCAAAGACCCTTCTGCGACGGGATCGCCCAGCGAGGGTCAGCCCCGCGAGGGCGAGGAGCAGCCGGGGCAACCCGTGCCCCAACCCGGGAATGCCGATCAAACGGCCGGCGGAGAGCAGCAGGCCTTTGAGGATCGCCTGTTCGAGATCGGCCGGCTCGTGTCCATTCCCACCTACGATATCCGTTTCGCCCGGGACAGCTTGAAGCGGCGGTCGAGCGGCCGGCGGACCACCACCACCACCGACAACAAGACCGGCCGATACGTGCGCGCCACCGAGGTGCGCCGGAACAACGACCTGGCCTTTGACGCCACCTTGCGGGCGGCGGCCCCGTTTCAGCGCCGGCGGCCGGCGAGTCGGTTGGCGGTCAAGATCGAGGAGTCGGACATCCGGGAAAAGGTCCGGCAGAAAAAGACCTCGAACCTGCTCCTCTTCCTGGTGGACGCCAGCGGGAGCATGGGCACCCGCCTGATGAGCGAGACCAAGGGCGCGATCCTGGCGCTTCTGCTCGAGGCCTACCAGAAACGGGACAAGGTGGGGTTGATCGCCTTCAAGGGGATTGAAGCCGAGGTGCTCTTGCCGCCGACCAACTCGATCGAGATCGCGAAAAGGCTGTTGGAGGAACTGCCCACCGGCGGGAAGACCCCCTTGGGCGAGGGCTTGCTCACCGCCTATCAACTGCTCAAGAACCAGATGCGGCAAGACCCGAATATCCTGCCGCTGTTGGTGGTGGTCACGGACGGCCGCGCCAACGTGGGGCTGTTCCGGGACAAGTTTTACGACGGTCCCCAGTTCGGCGAGATCTACCGGGAGATTTACCAGATCTGCGATCTCTTCCGGCAGGAAAGGACGATCCGGGCGGTGGTGGTGGACGCGGAAGAGAAGCGGTTGGGCAGTTTCGGCCGGAGCAAGAAATTAGCCGAGGCCCTGAACGCAAAGTATTACGTCTTGGAAGAAGTGCTCAGCGAACACCTGGTCGAGACGGTGCGTGAGAGTCGAGGGAATTCGGACCCTCATTATTCCAAATGAGAGGAGGAACGAGGATCTGATGAAACTCATCGTGCATAAGGGTGACATCAGCGCTCTGGAAGTGGACGCCCTGGTCGTGGCCGCCAATTCCCGGGGGGAGATGGGCGGCGGGGTGGCCAAGGCGATCAAGCGGGCCGGGGGGGAGGCCATTGAGAAGGAGGCCAAGGCCCAGGCGCCGATCCCGGTGGGGGAGGCGGTGTTGACCAGCGCCGGCCGGCTCAAGGCCAAGGCGGTGATCCATGCGCCGACCATGGAACAGCCGACCCAGCGCACCGACCGGGAGAAAGTCTTTCGGGCCACGGCCGCGGCGCTGAAGCTGGCGGAGAAGAAAGAATTCAAAACCCTGGCCCTGCCCGGCATGGGTACCGGCGTGGGCAAGGTTCCGCCGACCGAAGCGGCCCGGGCCATGGTGGAGGCGGTCCGGGCTCATTGGGGCAAGCACCTGGAAACGATCTACCTGGTGGATATCGGTGATGAAATGGTGGAGGCGTTTCAGGAGGCGGTGAAGGCACCGGCGGCCTAAGCTTTAGAGGAGGGGCCATGAAGGTTCAGGCCTGGAGAAAGGTTCCGGAAGAGCCGATTTCGGATCCGGAGTTGCGCGGGGTCCACATCCGGATTGTGGCCGGCCCCCGGGAAGGAGCCAGGAACTTTGTCATGCGGGTGTTTGAGGTAGATCCGGGCGGCCACACGCCGCGCCACAATCACGAATGGGAACACGAGGTTTTTGTTCTGGCGGGGGAAGGGAGCCTGGTGAGCGCGGAAGGGGAGCGGCCCCTGCGGCCGGGAGACGCGGTCTTCATTGCGGGAGGGGAAGACCACCAGTTTCGCAATACCGGTTCCCAGGCCTTCCAATTTATCTGTGTGATCCCGGCCGGCAAATAGAACAAGGAAAAGTTTACGCCCGGTTATGAGGCACGGAAGAAAATCCGTGCCTCAATTTTTTTTATTGGGGTGGCAGCTTTGCTTTAGAGAAAGCACCGGCCCAAGCCCCGGTAAGTGGGGACCCGATCCTTCACCCTTCCCTCTCGGATCAAGAGCGCCTCGTTAAATCGTTCCATCAGTTCGCCGGCCTTGGCATGACGAAAAATGACGGGATCGCCCGGTTGGAGGCGAGGCGCGCCCGGAGAAAGGCGCAACGGGGTCTGGACCTCGCCGGCGCCTTCCAGGCTGAGCAACTGCAGACCCGGAGGGGAATGGGGGATGGGCAGCTTGTCCGGGCTGGAGGGGCCACTGGCCACGTAGCCGCCGCCCAGGCAGGTAACCAGACCGGGGTCAGAGACGCGCACCACCTGCAGGGCGAAAAAGGCGGCGGGGTGCAGGCGCAGGGAGCGGAAATAGCTAAAGAGGTGCGAGCAGTAAAACCCGGAGCCGGCGGTGACCTCGGTGACCGCGGACTCCCGGGGGGTCGAGTCCAGGCTGCCGGTGCCTCCGCCGTTGAAGAACTCGAACTGGATCCCTTCCCGCCGCAGCCGTTCCGCCACTTGCTCGCGTTTTCGCGCCACGTCCGGCCGGGAGAACCATTTCACCGCGCGGGCGACCGGGTTCATCAGGCTGGTGAAAGGATCGCGATCCGGCACGCCGGCAATCTGGGCCTCGTAACCCTTGAGACCTACCACCCGGACTCCGCCGAGCTTTTCCGCCTGCCGGATCAACTCCAGCACCCGCCGGGCGTCGCGGACCGGCGAGCGCCGGGCCCCGACATGGACCCTGCCCCGGCCACGACGGTAACTCACGTCCAGTTCCACCGCGGCCCGCAGGATCACTCCTCGCTCCCGGCCGACCCGGGAAAGCGCTTGCAAATGGACTTCGGAGTCCACCACCAGGCAAACCCGGGCGCCCTGCCCGGTCAGTTTTGGGCCAGGCTATTTAGATCCGAGTCTTGAACGGTGGGGTAAGCGACCAAGAGGTCGTCAAAGCCCTGTTCCGCCAGGAAGGCGGCCTCGGCGACGGTAAAACACATGACCCCTTGCGCGAGGCCGCGGCTTCTTTCCATAAGGTAACGCAGGAGGGAGGGCACGCGCAACGATTTGGAGGCGATCCGGAGGGTCTTGCCGCTCGCCCGGACCGGCGCCAGGATCCATTCGAGATTGGCCTCCAGAGCATCCAGATGGACGAGGGCGGCCGGGAGCCGCTCCTGGGGGGGGGAGAGGGCGGCGCGGAAGTGGTCGTAGTCGAGGGGTTGCATGGCCGGAAAAAGGCGCCGGCCCAAGGATCAAGTGACCCCTTCTCCGGCCGGCGCCCCGGGTTGCTTCAGGGAGAGAAAGTTTCTTTTCGGAACAGGCGCCACCCGATCCCGATCAGGAGCGGAATGGCGATGACGATGACGCTGAGGATCATCCCGCGCTGGTTCTGCTCCTGAAGCGAGGCTGAGCCGGCCACGTCAAAGCAAGCGCCGGCCGGCACCTGGCCCTTGCGAACGGCAACGCCAATCCAGGCCCGCGCATCCGGGCCGAACCATGCCCCACTCATTCCCTTCACATCGCCGATGAGCGTTTCAAAACGGGTGAAGAACATCTCGTAACTGTCTCCCTGCCCCTTGGCCAGGGTGGGGTTCCGATATTTATCTTCCGGAACTCCCCCGCTCACCATACTATCCACGGCGTTTTGCAGGTTGATCACCAAATTGCCGAGATCATAGGCCACATCCCACTGCCTGGCGTCTAACGACCTGGCCAAGCCGACGTTGTAATTGAACTCCTCCTGCACCAGTTCTATGTCCCCCGGAGGTCTGTCGGTTGACTCTTGAGTGGAGGCCGAGGACAAGCCCGAAAAGAGCATAACGAAGATAGGCTGGCCGTCACTTTGTTCGTGGTAGATATAAGTGTCGGAACTAAAGGCGCCATTGTAATTCGGGGAATTTTGGGCGGAGGGCAAGGCTAAGTCTAAATCAATGGGCATCTCGACGGATTTGGCGCAATACTTTCCCAAGTCAATCACGGGCTTGGGGTGCTTGTCCCAATCGGTGGGATCCGCTTGAATTCGTTGAATCGTGGAGGTGGCGACGCCGATCCGGGTGGCCAGCAGGACTCCCTGGTTGTTGTCGAGAGCATGGCGGAAGCCATAACGCGGAGCGCCGACATCGTTCACCAGGGTCCGCTCATAGATGGTTGTGGAAATATAGGGCGGGGAAGTTTGCCACTTAGCTTCATAAACCACCTCTTTTTTTCCCCAGAGGTGGTCCATCCCGGACCGGTCGCATTCCCCGATCTTCGCCAACGAACCCCGGTCCGGGCGCCAACTGGGAGGAATCTGAGCCCAGCCCAGGCCGGTGTAAAACAGATAGAGCCGGTCTCCATCGCGCACGACATCCGGATAACCGACCTGATAGGCGTCAAAGCCGGTGACCTCGTCGGACCGGAAAAGCTGCGTATCGTTACCCTGGGCCCGGGTATCTGCGATCCCGTCTCCTCCGGCCAGCACACAAGGCCAGTCGGGCTTGCCCGTTCCCAGGAAGACCTGCACCTGGTCATCCCCCAGTGCGAAACTATTGCTGATCCCGTCGGGCCCGGTATTGATTTTGCGGAGGGGGCGGTCATTAGTTATGGGGATCACCTCCAGTTCATCGGCCAAAGCGATGGTGTCCAGAGCCCGGTTCGGTCCGGGAAGGATAATCGGCTGATCGGCTAATCCGCGCAAGTGCGGAATCAATTGCTTGTCCACCGAGACCGAGCAGGTTTGATTGATCCCATTGGCGCCGGTGCTGATGTAATATTCCTGCAGGACCGGATCCCAGTGGACCTCGTCATCAAACATCACTCCCTCGTTCCGATACAGAGTAAAGATTTTTTCCACGGTCTCGCCGAAAGAGTCTTGCTTCTTTTGGACTTCCAGATAATAGCAATCGTTCGGCGCGCCCGAATAGTTTCTCAGAAGGTCTTCGTAGTCATCGTATTCTTCCACCACAAAGCGCCGGCTGAGCGCATAAGACTGGAAATAGCCGTTCTGGCCGGGACAGATGGCGATCTGATTCCCGATCACGCACATCTCGTCGTCAAAGTCGGTAAAGAGGTCGGCCTTGCCGAAAACAACGGGCAGGAAGCCTAACGCCGGACTTTTATAGGCGGAGATATCGGAAAAATACAACGTATATAGAGATTGGAGCTGATAGTCATCGCCCGGACAAATGGCGGCACACCCCGAAACCGGACAATAAAGATCCACTTCGGAGGGATCCACGCACGAGCAGCAGACATCGCCGTCTTGTTCCGGGGGCAGGGGGGGGCAGGTTGGGGGGCACGCGACCCCGACGGTGCTGACTTCCGTGATGTTGATAAAAGTATCAATCACCACCGTTTCGAGAACACCATCCGGGCCGGGACAGATCCCCACTTCCTCGGTCCCTAACACCGGATCGCTTTGGATGCAAAGCTCATCATCTCCCCGCAACGGGAGGTAAAGGTCTGCCCAACTGAAGGTTCCATCCGGGCCCGGACAAATGCCCGCCTTGGGCCCGGCATGGCAAAGTTGGTCATCCCCTTGATCCTTTAAAATCTGCACGATGGTATCGAGGCGGCCGTCGGCGCCCGGCCGAACCGCGACGGTATCGGGAATCCCCATCGCGCAGCGGTTGAAATTGTCGCCGAGTTGAAAGAACACGCAGTTATGGTTGCGCCAGTATTCCGCGGGGGTCACGGTCAATGCCGGCGCCCAGACGTCGTCGCCCAGCAGGTAGGCATTGTCGTCGTTGGCGCCGGACACTGAATCCGCGCACATGACGTCAGGGTTGGCCGGTCCGCCGGCAGGGACCGTCACCTCCACGAGATGAAACGGCGCCCCGTAATGCAGGTGGCTGGGGACAAAGAAGGTGTTGATGATCCCGTCCGGCCCGGAAGTGATGAGATTGCGCCCCGGGTCCAGGACATCGGATTGGGGCGGCGTATCCAGCACGCTGTCTTCCCCAAAGGTGACCGCGACCGTGCGGGGATAGCCCCTGCAACCGACCGGCGTCCCCTTCACCGTGCACCGGTCCACCAACTGCAAGTCGCTGTTATCCGCCTGAGTCTCGCAATAGCCGTAAACCCCGCTGGCGACCACCGGGCTGTCGGGATCCGGGTTGTCTCCGGCCTGAATCGCCGGGCGGTGCTGAAACAGGTTGGAGAGATCCCAGTTCAGACCTTCCAGCCCGTCCAGGCTTTCCAACTGGTAAATGGCATCCCCGGCATTGATCCACATCCACAGCTTTGTTCCTCCCGGCGCCACAATCAGCGAAGGCGCTTCCTGCCCAAAGGAACGCACGTTGGTATCCTTCGCGGTCCAATATTCCCCGTCGTCCAGGTTCTCTTTGTCATCAATCTCCCAATATTGCATATTACCGTCTTGGACGCCGTTGTCCCCCACAAAGTCCCCGCACTTCTCGTTCACCCCCCAGTCGCCTTCGTCGCCGGTGCCGGCGATGCCGTCGCAATCCGGAAAGACATCTTGAATGGGCGTTTTCTTATCATCGGGCTCGAAGGTTTTCCCGCCGTTGAGGGTGGAGTTCCCGCTGCGGGCGGGTTGCAAGTCTCCTCTCCGGATAAAAGCCCGCTCCGGGAGGGGGGTGGTGTCCGGGTAGGGGGTGGTGATGGACTCGCTGGACAGAAAAATTTGGGAGTTTTTTTTGTATTTAGCATCTGTGCAGTTGGTCGGAAACTGTCCGGCGTTGAGATCCTCGAGCTTCAGGAAATAAGTGCCCGGACGGGTGAAAAAGTAGGCGATCTCCGCGTCTTCAAAAGTATTCATATCAAAACCGGCGTGGCTTTGAGCCAGAACCGTGGTCCCGTCCTGGTCGAACAAGGTCAACAGCAGCGAGAGATATCGGGCCATAAAATATTGATACCCTGCGGTGCGGAAATGGACTATGGTGTTTTCGCGGGGGACGATAAAAGCCAAAACATCCACATCGGTGGTATTCCCATCCATGGAGTAGTAACAACCATCACCAGGGGGACAAACCCCCCCACCGATGCTGCAACCCTGTTGAAAGCCCGGGACCATATAGCTGTTCAAATCCATATAAACCGGAGGATCAGAGGTGGTGTCCGGGATTGAGTCCACATTGTAATCCTCTTGGGGCGATGAGTTGGGAGGGGGGAGGTAGGAAGGCAAAATGGCAAACGGTTGGTTCGTGAAATACAGTTTGAGTTGGTCGTCCACCACCAGGGCTTCCGGATGATCGGAGGCTCCCCGTTGTTTGCGGGCATCGTCCAACACATTAAGATCCCGGTAGAAAAAGTATTGATTGGGATTATCCGAGCCGTCGCCGAGGTGAAGGTAGTTATAATCGAGTCGGAGATCAGGAAAACGGGAGGGCAAGAATTCTTCACCCAAAATGTAGGGGATGGTCTTGGCATCCAGGGTGTAGACTTTCCCATCGCCCACCTGGTACTCTATGAACTTGGCATATACCGTGTCTTGAGGCGGCATGTCCTTGGCCTCGGTGGGCCGGTCCGCGGGCGTACACCCCCAGACGGCCAAAACCGCCATGCCACATAAAATCAAAGCCTTTGCCCAAAGCTCCCCGTCCCGGAAATACCTCATTTGCATCCTAAGCTTCATGGAGTGCCCTCCTCGCGTTCCATCCCTTTTCTGAAACGATTAATACCACCACGTCAGTTGAATACCCGTGTTAAGGATCTCGCCCTCGGTATGATAATAGTAGACCGAAGAAGATCCGCGAACATTGCCCCACTCGTTGTATTCCAGCTTGTAGTCGCGATCCTCGATATCAAAATATTGAAAATGGACATCCACCGAAAACTGACGGCGGGTGGATGGGTCCTTCAGGGGTTTGCGGCCTTTCCGGTCCAGATTGAAACCCAAGCCTCCCGAATAGACATCCGCGTCGCTGTCGAAATCATCCCCCATCTTTTGGTCGGACAAGGGAGAGTCCCAGTGAAAATAGCCGCCCCGCAGGGCGATTTTGGGATTACGTTCCTTCAGGAACTTGGTCGGAAGCCACCCCGCTTCCAGGACATATTCCATCCCATACCGGTCAAGGGAGACATTTTTCCAGTCCGCGGTTGGCCCCCCCCCAATAAGCTGGATCAAACTAGCGACATCGGGCTGGGTCCACCGAAGATATTGTTTCAGGGTTTCTTCGTGCATGCGATGCCAGAACTGCTGGTCCTGAGTATAGGAAAGGGTGAGCTTGCTTTTGGGCAAAGGCAAATGGACCGCGGCCCCCCATTGCTCCTTATCCGGAGTATTCCAAAAATCCCCAAGGACATAAAGACGTATGTCGTCATCCAGGAGACTTTCGGAGGTAATAATCACCGGGATTTTGTATCGGACCCAGGAGCCCGGCTTCCGCACATAACCCAGGCTGAGGTATTTGACCGGCCTGAAGGTAACGCTCCATCCCACGTCTCCGGGTTCCATGGCTATCGCTACATACCAGTGCGGATTGATATTCGGCACCGGGATCCCGGTCGAAAGTCCGAGGAACAATTCTAAAACATCATCCAGATTGAGCGTCAAATCGGAGAACTTGGTCAGCCAGA
>MGQK01000062.1:32596-35861 GCA_001797815.1 Deltaproteobacteria bacterium RBG_13_61_14
CCCAATCCGTAATAGAGAGGGACGGTAGGACTCCCATACATGGGCCAGCCATAGCCGCTGGTGAGGAGACCGAGTCCTTCCCCGCCTCCGCCTCCGCTGCCACCCGTCAGCCCTCCCAGTCCACCCCCGTTAACCATGATTCCGGCGCCGATCCGCTCCCGCAAGAACCTTCCGTTGATGCCGATCAAGTTGGGCATATAATTGAGCCCCGTGTCTCCCGGCCCGTAATTCCTGCCATTCACATCCAAGTGCGACCAACGCAGAGTCCATTCCAGGGACACGGTGTTCCGGGATAAGGCCAAGGCGGAAGGATTGTAGAAGATCGCCTCGCTCCCATCCGCGATAGCCGTCATCGCTGATCCCATGGCCGAGGCTCGCGAGCTGGCCCCGAACATCTCCAAGTCATCCGCATGAACTCCCGTGCCGGCCGTGAAAAGGATCAGGCCACTTATCACCCATGCCGGATATCTTTTCATTCACCCCTCCATTTTCCCTCGGGCATATCAATCCAGAGACCCGGACCTCCAAAGCCGGACGCTTTGGGGGTCTGGAAGTCTCTATTGTTTTAGAAAATTACAGGCCATTTGTCAAGAAAAAAATACAAGTCCCTTTTCCCGGGCCAGCCTCGCCATAAAACCCTCGCCTCCCGCCGTCCGGCTTTGACAAAGCGCGCGTTCCTATCTATACTGCCCTTTAATGTCCGTGAAAGCCCATGCCCCGTCCTCGCCGCGGCCTCTGGACGAGCCTCTGCCCAGCCTCATCCAGGAGCGGAACCGGTGGTTTTTTTCGCTGGAGGCGGACCGGAAAGAGGAACGGCTGTTCGAATTGGAGGTCATGCTCAAGGGGTTGGACCGCTTCTTCAACCTGCAGAACCAGCCCATCCTCGAGCGTGAAGCCATCGTCAATCGCGATTTTAAGAACGAACTCCGCATCCTCCGCGACGCCGTCTTCCGGGTGGTGGTGCTCTGCCGGTCCCTGCTCCCCCTCGAAGAAGCGCGGGCGCTCCATTTCAAGAACTATGTGGAGACCCGCTTGCTCAGCGACTTCCAGCGGGCCCAGAACATCGAGCGCGCCCTGCGCCAGAACACCCCGGAAGAAAGCCTGTATGTGCTTTGCTACAGCTTCACCAACTTCCACGAGCTGCTGGGCAAGCTGGTGGATCTGAACCAGCATCCCTATTCTTTGTTTTACCATGTGGAGCAGATGCTCAGCCGCGAGATCGCGGGCAACCGCTACTTCAACCCTTTCCGCGCCGCCGGCTTTGCGCCCCACTACGACGTGATCCGCTCCGCCCGCCTCTCCCGCCTGATCCGACAGATCCAGCCCCTCGAGGCCAAGAAGCATTTCTCCCTGCTCTTCCTTCTCCTTTACAAGCTGCTCAAGTATCTCCACTTCGTGGAAACCGAGCGGCTGGACCTGGAGCGGCTGAAAAATTCCCTGCTCATCTTCGCCCTGGTCAACTCCGAATCCCAACTCTTGATTGACCTCCTGGAACGGGACCTCCCCGCCCAACTGCAAAGGATCCCCGGGTTTCCATCGGAGACCTACCGCGCGACGCACGACCTCTTTGACGCCACCGCCTACCAGTTGGGCCTGGAGATCAAAAAGATCTTCGAGCTGGAGCTCCGCGACGCCGCGGCCAGCACCGACCTCCATCACCTCCGCGCCGGCGTCACCCGCTCCAAGGGCCTGCTCGCCACCATCTTCCAGCAGAGCATCGTCGCCCTCGCCCAGGTCTTTGATCCAGACCTGACCGGCCGCGATCTCTTCCCCGATTTCGTCTCCCGCCTCGAGCAATCCATCCGGCTGCGGCGCGACGTCTGGCTGTTCCACAAAGTCCTGGAAAACCTGGAGCAGATCATCGCCGATTCCGAGCCCAAGGGCGAGAGCATCGCCATCATGGAAGCCACCAAGACCCTGCGCAATTTCATCTTCTACTACCAGAACATCAGCTTCCAGTTCGTGCGCTGCTACGACCGCGATGACTTCCAGGAGTTTTTCGATTACCTCGACGCGTTTAACCTGGCCGATGTCGAGGTGCCCTTTGTCTTCCAGGAATTCAAGCGCCGGATCCACAGCTTCAAGCTTTTCCTGGAAACCACCCTCTCCAACATCAACAACCGCGCCGAGCTGCAAAACATTCCCTTCGGCACCGAGGAAGGCGAGCGCATCTTCGCCCAGTTCCTCCAATAGGCGGACCGATCGTGCCTTCCGGACTTCCACCCTCGGGTGGGGTTTTAGCCGCACTGGCCCAGACCTGGCAATCCCGTCCTTCTCTCGCCTTACCCGAGCTGGCAGGCTCGGCGCCCGCCTTCCTGATCGCCGGACTCGCCCGCCAGATGCAACGCCCGCTCCTGGTCCTCACCGCCGTCCAGGACGAGGCCGAACGGGTAAAGGAAGAAATTTCTTTTTATCTTGACGGCAAGGGCGAATGCGTCCTCCATCCCGCCCGCTCCGGCTATGACCAGGACCTGGACCTCTTGCCCGGTGAAAAGACCGCCAGCCTGGCCCGCATCCTCCGGGCTCCCCAGGACTCCCCCCTGGTTCTGGTCGCCCCGGCCCTGGCTCTGCTCGCGCGGACGATTACCCCGGAAATGCTTTTGGATCACACCTTTGAAATCGCACCCGGCCAGGTCCTGGACCGCGAGCCATTTCTGGCCGGCCTGATCCGCAGTGGTTATGCCTCAGCGGACACCGTCCGCGAGCCGGGAGAGTTTTCCGCCCGAGGCGGCATCCTTGACGTTTTCGCCGCCGGTGCCGGCGCCCCGATCCGGATCGAGCTATCCGGCGACGAAATCGAGAGCCTCCGCGCCTTTGACCCGGAGAGCCAGCGCTCCGCCGAGCCGCTGACCCGCGCCTCGGTCCCGCCGCTGCGCGAGGTGATCCTGGACGAGGCCAGCCGAACCCGGGCCGAGCTTTTTCTCCAGGATTTCAGCCAGAAGCTGAAAGAGGGGCGTTGGTCTCTGCCCGAGGGCACGGACGTGAATGCCGGAATCCGGGAGATGATCGAGCGTTTTCGCGCGGGCGCTCTGTTCCCCGGACTCGACCTTTTCCTGGCCGCCTATGCCGAGCGGCCGGCCAGCCTGGTCGCCTACCTGGACCGCCGCTGGGTCTGGGTCGCCTTGGATCCTTTTGCCATCGAGGATGCCCTGGCGCGGACGCCGCCGGCCCTGGAAAAGGAATGGACCCGGCTTATCCAAGGCGGTGCTGTCTTCCCTCCTCCCGAGGACCTTTTTATCCCGGCTTCCCGGGTCGAAACTTTTCT
>MGQK01000062.1:35927-36114 GCA_001797815.1 Deltaproteobacteria bacterium RBG_13_61_14
CGAGAAGGAATGGAACCTGGCTTTGGAGGTCCTGGCCCAAACGCCCGAGCCGGTTGAGAATGTTGCAGTCGAAGCGAATGATGATCTCCGCGGGCGATTCGGGCCCGAGGATCCCCTGGAACCCTTCAAGAAGAAACTGCGCGAGTGGGAGGATGAGCTGCGGCCGCTGGTGCTGGTCAGCCCCACT
>MGQK01000063.1:0-15056 GCA_001797815.1 Deltaproteobacteria bacterium RBG_13_61_14
GGTGGTCTTGCTCCTGGTCGCCATGGTCGCGGCCCTGGCATCAGAAATGATCTATGAGAGCCGCATCCAGATGGCCCTGGCCCGCAACTACCAGGACCACCTGCGCGCCCGCTATGTGGCCAAGGCGGGTTTCAACATCGCCCGCGGCCTGCTCATCCATACCATTCCCTTTGACAGCAACCGGGGCCTGTTCCAGAACGACTTCATCAACCTGTTCCGCTGCCAATGTTTGAGCCTAGTCCCGGAGGGGGAGCTGGGCCTGACCGAGGAACAGAGCCGGGAGCAGGCCGAGAAGCCGCCCCAGGAGCTGGAGGGCTGCGGCCTGTGGAAGCTGGCCATCTCCTATCCGATCGAAGACGACTTGCTCGACCTGTCTTTGACCGACGAGCAGACCCGCTTGAACCTCAACGCTTTAGTGCGGCCCTCGCTCTCGGCCGGCGAAGAAGGCGCGCGGGAAGATCCGCAGAAAGTCTTTCGCCGGATGCTGCGCACCCTCTTTTTGTATCAGGCCAACCGCCGGCAGATCACCCTGAGCGAAGCCGAGGCCGACGCGATCCTGGACTACCTGGTGGACTGGCTGGACTATGGCGCCGCGGACGGCGAGTTTGACTCGGACCAGAACCAGACCTTTGAGGACGGCGACCGGATCTATTCCAACAAGAACGGGCCCCTGGATACGCTGGACGAGCTGCGCATGATCCCGGGCATGACCGACGACCTGTTTTACGCGGTGCGGGACTATCTGACCGTCTATCCCATCAAGAAGGAGTTGCCCCCGCCCCGGGAGTTTTCCTCCCAGGTCAACCTGAACCTGGCCAGCCAGGAGGTTCTGCTTGCCCTCATCTGCGGCGCGGAAACTGCCCAGGGCGTCTGTCCCTTCGACGATGTGATGCCCCGGGTTCTGGAGAACATCCAGGCCGGGTTCGCCGAAAACGGTTATTTAATTAACCGGCCGGTCATTCCCTCGATCAGCACTTACAAACTGGTCAATCCCCCCTTCCGCTATTACCGCATCGTTTCCTCGGGCGTCACCGAGAGCGGAGTGGTCGCCACCATCCAGGCGGTGGTCAAAGTGATCCGGGGCCAGCAAAAAGTGGATATCCTTTACTGGTCCGAAGATTGAGACCGGACCGCGGCCGAGCCCAAAGATATCTATCCACCAAGGAACACGAAGGGACACGAAGAAACCAAGCCGTATAAAATTCCCTCACCTTCGCGCTCATTCGTGTCTTTTCGTGGATAAATCCTTTCTTCCTCTTCTTTTGCGTTTATCCGCGTCCATCTGCGGTTTCCAATTCTTCTTTGGTTGCGGCTCTCCGCGCTGGAAATTGGCCCGGCCTCGGGCGGGTTTGGATACCTGCACCGAGCACGGTGGCCGTTTGAATCTTGCGCCCGCCTCTGCTAAATTGACCCCATGACCAAAATGACCCCCATGCTCCAGCAGTATCTCCAGATCAAGCAGCAATACCCGGACTGCATCCTCTTTTACCGGATGGGCGATTTCTACGAGATGTTCTTCGAGGACGCGGAAAAGGCGAGCAAGGCGCTGGAGATCGTGCTCACCAGCCGCTCGAAGGGGCTGGACGGGTCGGTGCCCTTGTGCGGGGTGCCCTACCACTCGGCCGACGCCTACCTGGCGCGGCTTTTGGAGCAGGGCTTCAAGGTGGCGATCTGCGAGCAGGTGGAAGACCCGGAGAGCGCCAAGGGCATCGTGCGGCGCTCGGTCACCCGGGTGGTCACGCCCGGCACCTCGCTCGGTCCCCAGAACCTCCCGGCCAAGGGCAACCGCTACCTCCTCGCCCTCGCCCGGCACGGCCGGCAGAGCTTCGGGCTCGCCTTCCTCGATTTCTCCACCGGCGAGTTCCGCGCCAGCCAGTTCGAGCGGCTGGACGAGCTGCTGGACGAAGTGGCCCGGCTCGACCCGGCCGAGGTTTTGCTGGCCCGCTCGCTCCTGGAGGAACCCGACTTCGCGCCGCGCTGGAACCTCTATCTCGCCGACCGGGAAGAGGCGGCGGTGAACCATCCGCCCGAGTTTGCCTTTGAGCGGGAGGAGGCCGAGCGGGCGCTGCGCGAGCACTTCCGGGTCGAGAACCTCGAGGGCTTCGGGCTTACCGGCTATCCCGCGGCGGTGTCGGCCGCCGGCGGCCTGCTCCGCTACCTGCAGGACACCCAGGCCGCGGCCGGGGAGGCGCCTTTTGCCGAGCACGGGGGGGCCGAGCCGATCTCGCTGCCCCACCCGCTCGCCCACATCACCGACCTCACCTATTACACCTCCCGCGACTACCTGGCCCTGGACGAGACCACCAAGCGCAACCTCGAACTGGTCCGCACCCTCCGCGACAACAAGACCCAAGGCTCGCTCTTCTCGCTCCTCGACCACACCGTCACCCCCATGGGCGGCCGCATGCTCCTCTCCTGGCTCACCCACCCGCTCCTCGAACTCGCCGCCATCGCCGCCCGGCTCGACGCGGTCGAGTTCGCCGTCGCCGACCACGCCTTCCGCCTCGACCTCCGCGACCTCCTCGCCCGGCTCGCCGACCTCGAACGCCTGGCCGGACGCATCTCCACCCAGAGCGCCAACGCCCGCGACCTCCTCGCCGGCCGGGAGACCCTGAAACTGGTGCCCAAGATCCAGGGCCGGCTCCGCGAGCTCGAGCCCGCGCTCTTCTCGGAGATCCGCGACCGGCTGGCCCCGCTGCCCGAGCTGGTGGGGCTTCTCGACCGGGGGCTCCAGGACGAGCCGCCCGCGGCCCTGCGCGAAGGCGGCCTGATCAAGCCCGGGTTCAATGCAGAACTGGATGAGCTGACTTTGATCCAGAAGGACGGCAAGGCCTGGATCGCGCGGCTGGAGGCGACCGAGAAAAAGCGCACCGGCATCGGGAGCCTCAAGGTGCGCTACAACCAGGTCTTCGGCTACTACCTGGAGGTGACCAAGGCGCACCTGAAATCGGTGCCGGCGGACTACCTGCGCAAGCAGACCTTGGTCAACGCCGAGCGCTTCATCACGCCCGAGCTCAAGGAGATGGAGGCCAAGGTGCTGGGCGCGGAGGAGCGGATCCAGAAGCTCCACTACCAGCTCTTCTGCGGACTCCGCGAGCGGGCCGCGGCCGAGACCGAGCGGCTGCAAGCCGACGCCCGGGAGCTGGCCCGGCTCGACGCGATCCTGGCCCTGGCCGAGCTGGCCGCGCGCAAGGACTACGTGCGGCCGGAGGTGAACGAGGGCGAGGCCATCGAGATCAAGGCCGGCCGGCATCCGGTGATCGAGGAGCTGTTCAAGAAGGAGCGCTTTATTCCCAATGATATTTACCTGGACTGCGCCGACCACCAGGTCCTGATCATCACCGGGCCGAACATGGCCGGCAAATCCACCGTGCTCCGCCAGACCGCGCTGATCGTGCTCCTCGCCCAAATGGGCAGCTTCGTGCCCGCGGACGCGGCCCGGATCGGGGTCTGCGACCGCATCTTCACCCGGGTCGGCGCCGCCGACATCCTGAGCAAGGGCATGAGCACCTTCATGGTGGAGATGACCGAGACCGCGAATATCCTCCGCTACGCCACCCGCAAGAGCCTGATCCTCTTGGACGAGATCGGACGGGGCACCTCCACCTTCGACGGCCTCTCCATCGCCTGGGCCGTGGCCGAGTATCTCCACGACCACCCGGACAAGCGCGCCAAGACCATGTTCGCCACCCATTACCACGAGCTGGTGGATTTGGCCGAGACCAAGCCCCGGGTCAAGAACTACAACATCGCGGTCAAGGAGTGGAACGGCCAGGTGATCTTTTTAAGGAAGCTCCAGCCCGGGGGCACCAGCCGCTCTTACGGGATCGAGGTGGCGCGCCTGGCCGGTCTGCCGCCGGAGCTCATCCAGCGCGCCAAGGAGATCCTGGCCAACCTCGAAGCCCAGGAGCACGACCCGGCCGGGAAGCCCGCCCTGGCCCAAAGCCGCGACCGGAGCGCGCGCGAAGAGGCGGCCCAGATCAGCTTCCTGGAGCCGGCCCGGGACCCGGTGACGGAAGAAGTGCTCTCCGAAATCCGCGCGCTCAATTTGAACGCCATGACCCCCATCGAGGCTCTGACCCTGCTGGACCGCCTGCGCAAAAAAATCCTCAAATAAAGATATCAGAGTTTCTTCCCCTTGAACTTGAACGTGAACCTGAACGGAAAAGAAGATTCATCCACGAAGGGACACGAAAAAACACGAAGGGTAGAAGATGAGGAAAGAAAAGAGAGGAGAATCCGCAGCTTGCGCAGATTTCCATAAACGGAATGTCCTAGATAGAGGTAGCATGAAAAAGCCCTTGACAATTCTTTGGGGATTAGTTAAAGTAATTAGCGGAAGGAGATTAAGGATGGAAACGGCGGCTTACGGGCCAATGCTGGTTGCCCATCAATTTATTAAAATGGCTAACCAGGAGGGTGATGCTATGTCTCCTTTAAAGCTTATTAAACTCGTATATATTGCGCACGGATGGAGTCTTGGCTTGAGGGATAATTCCTTAATAAATGAGGATATTTTTGCTTGGAAATATGGACCAGTTGTGGAATCTCTTTATCACTCATTTAAGATATTCGGTTCCCAATCAATATCAGAAGATAATCCATTTTTCCCGAGCGCTGCTAAGATTCAAACAGATTTGATTGATGCTGATACAAAGGAATTTCTTACGGCGGTATGGAATGCCTATAAGAAATTTTCAGCCCTTCAGTTGTCAACCATGACTCATTCATATGGAACACCTTGGTATAAGGTCTGGATTGAGATGGGTGGCTGCAAGAAACGCCATGCTGTAATTCCCAATGAATTGATAAAAGATCATTATAAAAATTTGGCAACAACCAGGGGCGCATCCTCAACAAATTCTCAATAGCCCTAATGCCGTATCGCATTCAACCCCCAGAACAACCCCAAACCTTTCGATCTGATCCCCAATCGGAAGAAGAACACAAAGATATTGAACATGAGGGGAAAATTGTAGAAGATTACCTAAAAGATCAGGAAAACCTCCGTAGGCTTCGCTTACTTTATGCCCATGGAAGTTTTTGGGTTTTGGCCGGATGGTCAGTAGCGGTTACAATCGTTATCTTTTTCTGTGGTTTTCGTTTATGCAATTTTAATCTTTCTGATACCATTTTATCAATTTTAGTTGGTAGCACGATGGCAAGCATAATAGGATTGGTTGCTATTATGGGTAGGGGATTATTCAAGATACAATAAAATACCTATTCCACTTTCTCATCTTTTTCAAGAAGCGAAAGTTGTTCTGGCCTTTCTGGTGTAAAAGCCCTTACAAAATGCCTTTCAAACTCTCTCCAATTATTTGAAATCCTCATAAGAGTTGTTACGGAAGCAAGGTGCTTTTCCAAGTGGGGATTGCCTATATTTTCTGTAAGAAACTGATGATGTTTATGCTTTCTCCATCCCTTCTCCATAACTGGATTTTTTCTTCTCAACTCATCTAAAACACCCGGAGGCAATTTTTCATAAATGAGTTGATTAGTCAGCTTGCCGACATATTTGGGTTTTGCCGGAGAAGGAGGACTATACTGCCAACCCCGCAAACGAAAAAGTTGCTTATAAAATTCATCCGGGAATCGTTTAGTCCACGGAAGAAGTTCCTTGGCAATATATGCCTCAAGTATTTTTTGAAGTTCGTCGCGGTCCCTTACTCTTTGGTATCCGGTCGCTTCATCAATAAGGGCGATTATCCCAACGGTTGAAAATGCCTTTGTTAAAATTCTAGCCTGAATTGCAATCTTTTTTTGTGTTGACGGCAATTGGCCTTTTTCCTCTGCCTCAAGCACCGCATTGCAAATTTCTGGCAAAATGGGACCCTCGTAGCCAAATATTGGGTTGCCACCGCTTCCCCCATCAAATACTATTGGATTCTCGATGGCCACGGATAACTCATTGGAAGCAAAGGGTTTTAGTGATTTTGCATCCAAAAAACGCCTCATTCCCTGGCCACGGCCGCTTAGTCCCATTGCCTTTGTGATCGTTCGGCCCGACAACAATCTTCTTCCATCTTCCAACACGAAACACCTTAAGACTGCGTCTCCGATCTTCAATGATCCCCTGAAGATCGCCTTGGGTAATCCCTTGTCCATCTTACACCCCCACTGCTCTTGAAATAGTTAAGCCGAAAAGATCATCGTGTTTCCGGTGATTGTGCCGATAGCAGAATTCATCTATATACTTAGGCAAATGCCGCAAGCTTACCTTGTGGTATTGGCCGACTATCCCGCGTTTGAGTAAGGCCCAAAAGCTTTCAATTGAGTTGGTGTGAACATCGCCGTCAACATACCAGACCTGATGATTGACCGTCTTGTGCGGGACAAGGCGGGAAATGCCAAGGTAGCCCTTATATTCATCGGTTACCAGGGTAGCATTTTGGGTATCTACGTTGCGGCGAACAGGGGAAGAAATGGTTTTCCCGTTCACCCTTTTTGCCACCTTAGCCCTTACCTTACCGCCGCGCTCGATCATTTCAATGACTGAGGTTTTCTTGGTTCCCCGCCCGCGCTTGTGCTTTTCATTCCCGCCGTCTCCCTTACGGGGTTTTCCACCGATGAATGTTTCGTCCATTTCTACAATACCCTGCAAGAGGTTTCTTTCTTCCCGTTCAAGCATTGCCTTGCGGATTCTCATTCCCATGAACCAAGCGGTGTTCTTGTTGACCTTTAATTCCCTGGCAAGCTGGCGGGCGCTCATGCCCTTCTTCGCATTGAGGATAAGGGTGGTTGCTAAAAACCATTTTTGAAGCTCTAATTTAGAGTTGTGGAAGATCGTCCGAACGGTAACACTAAAGGACGTGAAGCAAGAATTACAGTGATACCGTTTTTCTTGAGGCATCGGGGTGCAACGGGGTGAACCGCAGTAAGGACAGATCGGTTTTCCGGCCCAACGGACACTTTCAATATGGTCAAGACAATCGTTGTGGGAGGGAAATTTCTTATAGATTTCAACGATATTCATGCTATTCCGTCCTTTCTCCTACATTGATATGGGACAGTATAGCGCAGACTCAAAAGCTTGTCAAGAAAAAAATGCTACCGCTAGCTAGGACATTCCGATCAAAATAAGTCCAAAGAGCCCATCATCAAGCTCGCCATCGAAGCCGGTTGGCGCTATGTTTCGCGCTCTGAAAGCGATAATCTTCGCGGCAATGATGACTCTCAGAAGAGTGGAGAAGAGTGTGGTCAGGTCTTCAAATAAAGTTTAAGAGCCGGGCAGCCAGGTGGGGATTGGGGCCAAAGCTTTACTTGAATTTTAACGAATGATCCGCGACCGGGGTGGTGGCGGCTACCTTATTGCTTTCCGCCAACCGCCAACCGTCCAGAGGTGTCAAGGTGTGAGGGTCTCATGGTGTCAAGGTTTCTTTCCGTCAACCGCCAACGGAAAAGCAGTAGGTAGTAGATAGTAGGCAGTAGGCAGGGAAAAACAAAAATTCTTCGTGTCCCTTCGTGTCTTTTCGTGGAAACTTTCCCTTTGTTAAATCTGCGAAATCTGCGTAATCTGTGGAAAAGAGGTTTCACGCCAAGCCGCAAAGGGGCAAAGGGAGGATGAGGGAATCAGTTCAAGTTCACGTTCAAGTTCAGGTTCAATGCCTCAAGCCTCATGCCCCATGCCTCAAGCCTCTTAACCACTTTGGTTGCGGCTCGCCGCGCTGGAAAATCGGTAGATCATCTTCAATGTTAAGTTTTGGGGCCTGACCCCATGTTAACTTAGGAGCGGAACAGTTCATGCTTTTATGAGTGCGAATGGTGTCCTGGTAAGGAAGAATGGTGTCTGGGTAAGGGCGGAAGGCGTCTGGATAAGGACGAATGGTGTCGTGGTAAGGACGATTCGGACAGAACGGTGGTCGGGATGGGGGCTAAAAAGCGCACCCATCTGCGGCTGGGGTCAGCCGCACCCCTACCCGCACCCCTAAAGCCATTTTGAAAGACGCTTTCAGAAAAAGTTTTGCAAGAATTTCCAGGAAGTTGTGCGCGACTGTGGTCAGTCGCGCCCCTACTCGCGCACCTATCCGCGCTCTTGGCACAATTATCCAAAAAAGCCATTATAAATCGCCGAGTTAGATAGAAGATCATTTTTCCGATTTCAGCCTTCATCTTTCACCCTTCACCCCTCTCTATATATGTAAAAGTGGTGCAGTTCTGGCGCGCCGCCACCTGCCGGTGGGGGCCGGCTGCCGCCGGTTGAAATATGGCCCGCTCCCGCTTCGGCCTGAGCTTCCCTCGGCCTGAGTGCTCTGGACCGAAGGCAGGGTCGAAGGACCGTTGGTCGCGGGCAAAAATCATCGCGCCGGAAGGAGGGCGTGGCGGAAAAGTTCCTCTGCCAAAGTTCGAAGGACTTGCCTTTGGGCGGGTAATTCGTTATCTTAAAAGATTCGAGAGCCCAAGGATCCGGGTATTGGAGTCGTTGGGCAAAGGGGGAAGGCATGGCAATAAAAGAGACCAAAGAGTTCAGTCGCGGGATGCGGGACGTGGTGGCCGCGGAGACGACGATCAGCTTTGTGGACGGGGAGAACAACAAGCTTTATTACCAGGGTTACGATGTGGACGACCTGGCCGGGCGGGTCTGCCACGACGAGACGGTGTATCTGATCTGGAACGGGGATCTGCCCAACCTCAAGCAATTGCGCGGGCAGCAGCGGGAGCTGGTGGGGGAGATGCGCTTGCCGGACGGGATTATCCGGCTCTTGCGGGACATCCCGTCGCACGCTCATCCCATGGTGGTGTTGCGCTCGCTGGTTTCGGCGATGGGGATGGTGGACCCGGAGGCGGAGGACAACTCGCTGGAGGCGAACCTGCGCAAGCGGGTGCGGGTGACGGCCTGGATCTCGACCCTGATCGCGGCCTATTACCGGATCAGCCAGGGGTTGGATCTGCTGGAGCCGGACCCGGAGCAGTGCCTTTCCTATAATTTCCTGTATATGTTCCGGGGCCGGGAGCCGGACCCGGAAGAGCAGAAGGCCATGGACCTCCTGCTCATGCTCCACACCGACCACGGGATGAACGCCTCGACCTTTGCGGCGCGGGTGACCGCCAGCACCCTGGCCGACATCTATTCGGCGACCGCCTCGGCCCTGGCCACGCTCAAGGGGCCGCTCCACGGCGGGGCCAACCAGCACGTGATGGAGATGCTGGAAGACATCGAGCACCCGGAGCGGGTGGACGAGTTCATTGACACGCTCCTGGACCAGAAGAAGCGGATCATGGGCTTCGGCCACGCGGTCTATAAGGGGGAGGACCCCCGGGCCAAGCACCTGCGCACGGCCTCGGAGGTGCTGTGCTCGCGGGCGGACCAGGCGAGGTTTTACGAAATGAGCCACCGGATCGAGACCCTGGTGCGGGAGAAGAAGGGGATCTTCCCCAACGTGGACTTTTATTCGGCCTCGGTGCAGCACGCGCTGGGGATCCCCAAGGAGTTTTTCACCACCGTGTTCGCGGCCAGCCGGGTGGCGGGCTGGACCGCGCATGTGCTCGAGCAGTATGCGGACAACCGGCTGATCCGGCCGACGTCGAAATACATGGGGCTCTATGGCCGGAAGTTTGTGCCGTTGGAGGAGCGGCCCTAGCCGCGGTCGGAGCGGAGGTAAGCGAAGACTTCGGGTCGGAGCAGGAGGTAGAAGAGGACTCCGAAGACGGCGAAGAAGAGGGAGTTGACCAGAAGAAGTCGTAATCCGCCAATGGGATTCGGTTTGATCCAGGTGAAAGGGCCGAGGAGAGCGGTGCCGCCGCGCAAAAGCAGGAACGCGGATAAGGCCAGGGCCAGGCGCTGGCCGGATCGGCTCCGGCGCAGGATCAGGAGAGCGGAGAAGGGACACGTCACCAGGATCGGGATCATGAGAACGTTGGGCAGAAGCCGAGGCTTGGTGATTAGCCGGATTCCGGCGCGGGCGAGGAAAGAATCCGGGCTGACTTGCAAGGCGGCGACCAGGAGCGGCACGGCCAAGACGAGAAAGATCAGGCCGAGGATGGCTACCGCGGCGACGGCCGCGGGGGGGCGCGGGGATGGAGCCGGGTTTGTCATCGTAGCTAACTTTATAGCATAATGTGGTCAGCGAAACAAGACGAGCGTGCTTCCGGAAAGACGGCGGAAGAGGTCGGCCGCTCTCGGGCGGTGAAGGACCAGGCGCGGGATTTCGGGCTGGGCCTGAGCCTGTTCCTGTCGCTCCTGGCCGGACTGGCCTTTTTCCGCGGCCGGGAACACCTGGTGACTCCGCTGCTTTTGGCCGCCGCCCTGGTCTCTGGGCTGGCGCTGGTCTGGCCCGTGCCGCTGATGCCCTGGCAACGGCTGGCCTGGCACCTGGCCCAGGCGCTGGGATGGCTCAACACCCGGATCATGCTGGGGATGGTGTTTTACCTGGTGTTCACGCCGACGGCGTGGCTGCTGCGCCTGCTGGGCAAAGACCTGATGGACCGGACCTGGAGGCCGGAGCGATCGTCCTATTGGCGGGACCGTTCGGAAGAAGATTACGATCCTGCGCAGGACGAGAAACAATTCTGAATCCCTCTGTCCTTTTTGGATCTTCCGCCGAGACATGCTATTTTGTTAAGGAAAAGTTATGTCCCCTGACTCCGCAAGCCCGGAACTGCTCAGCGAGGGCAGCCTGGAAAATCAGCCCTTGGCCCGGGTCTTTTTCGAGCTGTGCCTGGCGAAAAAGACCGGCGCGCTGGACCTGCTGACCGAAGCGCCTCCGCAGGGCAAGATCCTGAAGCGGGTCTTCATCCATTGCGGCTCTTCTTTTTCGGTGCAGGGCGGCGCGGTGGATGAGACCCTGGGCCGGGTGCTGGTTCATCTGGGCAGGCTCAGCGAAGCCGAACACGAGCAACTCCTCAAGGAGGCCGGCAAAGATTACGGCCGGCTGGAGCAGTCCCTGGTCCAGGGCAACCGGCTTCCGCCCCATGAGATCCACGAAGCCCTGGCCCTGCAGACCGAGATCAAGATCAAGCGCTGCTTTGCCTGGTCCAAGGGCCGTTACCTGTTCAGCGAACTGGAGGACGGCGCCATCCTCGGCAAGCACGTGGTGCACAACCTCTCGCCGGAAAAGCTTTTGCTGGAAGGGGTGCGGGAATTTTATCCGCTGGCGCGGATCGAAAAGGAGTTTGCCGGGATCGAGAAAAAAGTCTTCCGGCGTTCGCCGCGCCTGGCCGAGTTCGCGCCCAAGCTGGGCCTGCCGCCGCCGTTGCTCCGGTTCGCGCTCAAGCTGCCGGACGAGTTCAGCTTCGGCCCGATCGCCCGGAGCGCCGACGCCAAGCGGGAGCAAAGCCACCCTTTCCTGCTCGCGCTTTACCTGGGGGGGATGATCACGCTGCCGGCGGAGGAAGAGGATTTTCCGCTGGGACGGGGACGGGCGCCGGGCCCGGCCAAGCCCAAGGCGGCGCCGGTGGAGGAAAAGAAGCCGGAGCCGGCCAAGCGGGAAAAGGGCAAGCTTCCGATCGAAAAAGTCCTGGACCGGGACTTGAGTGACCGGGAAGTCCTGGCGGAGCTGGACCAATTGAGCAACCTGATCGCCAAGAAAGACACCACCTATTTCGATATCCTGGGAGTGAATGAGCACACCCCGCAAGACCATATCAAGCGGATCTATTTCAAAATGGCTAAGCTCTTCCACCCCGATGCCCGGCCCGCTCTCTATCAGGGTGAAGTGAAGATCCGGGTGGAGGAGATCTTTACTCATATCTCCACCGCCTACAACACCATCAACGACCGCGGGCTGCGTGAAAACTATCTGCGCTCGCTCAAGAGCCAGGTCACGGCTGAACAAATGAATGAAGCCAACCGGGCGATCGAGGCGGAGACCGAATTCCAGAAGGCGGAGGTGCTCCTGCGCAAAGGCAATTGGGCCCAGGCCGAGGCGCTGCTGCGACGCTCCACCGAGCTGATGCCTGAAGAGCCCGAATACCGGCTCTACCACGCCTGGGCCGAGTATAAGGTGAAGGGGCGGCCCCAGAGCGCCGAGGCCAAACGGGTGATTGAAGAGGCCCTGAAAAAGCGGCCCAAGGCGGTGGAGGGCCATTTCTTCCTGGGCCAGATCTACAAGGCGGAAGGCCTCAACGAGGAAGCCGAGAAGTGTTTCCACAAAGTCCTGGAGCTGGATCCCCGGCACATCGAGGCCCAGCGGGAACTGCGCCTGAGCACCATGCGCAAAGAAAAAGGCCCGGACAAGAAAGGCGGACTCTTCGGCCGGCGCAGCTAAGCTTTTTCCCCGAGACCCCACCCGCGCCGGCCAAAGTGTTTGCCAGGTATTGAACCTATACAGCGCGAAGCAGATAGGGTACAATAAACCGGGAAATTCAAGGAGAGCAGGGGAGACGGTCATGCCAGAAATTATAATCGTGGGGTTAGGCCCGGGCCCGGTGGAGCTGTTAACCCTGGAAGCGCAGCGGGTGTTATCGCTGGCCCGGCAGGTCTATTTCCGGTTCAGCGCCCACCCGGTGTTTGAATGGGTGCGCAAGCAGGGCATCGAATGCATCAGCTTCGACTACATTTACGCCCAGCCCGGGATCACCTATGACCGGATCTATCGCCTGATCAACAAGGCCTTGATCAAGGTGGCCAAGCGCGAGGGACAGTGCGTCTATGCCCTGCCCGGCAACCCCTACGTGTTCGAGAAAGGACCGCGCTGGCTCCAAGAGACGGCCGAGCCCGAGGGCGTGAGCATCACCATCACCCCGGGCATGAGTTTCCTGGAGGCGCTGTATATCGAGTTGGGCGTGGACCCGGAAGAGGGATTGCAGATTCTGAATGCGGCCCGGATGGTGGATAAAGACGAGTATCCTTTCACCACGGCCCTGCCGGTCCTGATCGGCCAGGTGGGGCTGCCTATCCGCAATCGGCCCAACGAACCCGAGACCAATCTCCGGCTTCTCGCCCAGCTTCTTCTCCGCCATTATCCCCCCGACCACCAGGTCACCCTGGTCTGGTCCGTGGGCTTGCCCTCTTACCAGAACCTGCGCCGCAGCGTTTACCTGGGGGACCTCGCCCACCAGGATAACTTCGTCAAGAACCTGGCCACCATCCTCGTGCCCGCCCTGCCCCAGTCGGTCCCGAAACGCAAGAAGTGAGGCTTGACCTTGCTCCATCCCCTTCCTATAATACCTGGCGACGAGACGGGCGGCTTGAGCGTTGCCGTCTCTCTTGATCTTGAGGTTGTAGATCCATTATCCGCGCCTCCCAGTTGATATCGGCGACGGCTTCGAACCCTGCTCTCTTCTCTTTCGCGGCTTCGGCCGAGAGCTCAGCCGAGCGGTGAGGACGGGCACGCGATGAAAATCGCCATCATCGGGCCGGGAGCCATGGGGTGCTTGTTCAGCCATTACCTCTCCCGGGCCGGGCACGAGCTAATGCTCCTGGACTACCGGCCGGAACGGGCGCGGTCCATCGCGGAGCAGGGCGTCCGGGTGGAGGAAGCGGGAGAGCTCTTGACCACCCGCGTGCCGGTTACGGCCGACCCGGGAGCGGTGGGAGGGGCGGAACTCTGCATCGTGGCGGTCAAGGCCTATGCCACCCGCGATGCGCTCCTGCGCTCGCGGCCCCTGATCGGTCCGGAGACCCTGGTGCTGTCCTTGCAGAACGGGCTGGGCAACGTGGAAGCGATCGCCGGGGTGGTGCCGGGGGGGCAGGTGCTGGGCGGGACCACGGCCCAGGGCGCGAACGTGGTGGGGCCGGGCCAGATCCGCCACGCGGGGACCGGCGAGACCGTGATCGGCGAGCTTTTAGGACCGGGAAGCCGGGCGGCCATGCTGGCGGCCCTTTTCCAGGAGGCCGGCCTGGAGGCGCGGACCACCGACGATCTCACCGGCCTGATCTGGAGCAAAGTGATCATCAACATCGGCATTAACGCCCTGACCGCGCTGACCCGGCTCCCGAACGGAAAGCTGCTCGACTATCCCGGCACCCGGGCGGTGATGGCCGCGGCGGTGAAAGAAGCGGCCGCGGTGGCCGGGGCCTTGGACATCCGCCTGCTTTACCCGAACCCGGCGGAGCGGGTGGAAGCGGTGGCCCGGGCCACGGCCGCGAATGTCTCGAGCATGCTCCAGGACGTGCGTGCCCGCCGGCGCACCGAGGTGGACCAGATCCAGGGCGCGGTGGTGGCAGCCGGCCGGGAGAAGGGGGTTCCGGCGCCGGTTAATGAAACCCTGTGGCGTCTGGTCAAAACCCTGGAAGCGAGTTATGCGGAGCAGTTAGGAAGTTGAAAGGAAGGAGGTGGAAAGAGCTGGTGCTCGGTCACACAACTTTCGGCGAATAATTGGGAGCGGAGGGCGCGATTGGATTCGCGCCCGATGCCCTCGCACGGTCGGGCGGGTATCCAAACCCGCCCTGCGTTGGAAATCGCTCCCGAGGGGACATTGACTGTGTGTCGGTGCACTATATTGAAAAAACCGTTAGAGCTTGGCCGATACCAACTTTATCTGAAGGAGGATAAAAGATTATGAGCCGTGGCAAAACCGTGATGTATATTGATAACTCCAACATTTTTCGAGGCTGTAAGAAATCCGGATGGCGGCAAAGCTACCAGAAGATTCACCGATATCTGGAAGAGCAGGAGGGGGCGATCTGGGAAACCCATTTCTTCGCCTCGGAAGATCCCAACCCTCGCGACAAGCAGAGCTACTTTTACCAGGCCCTGCGCCGGGAATTGGGCTACCAGCTCCATTTGTTTCCCCTGGGCGTGCGCAAGGTAGTCTGCACCTCGTGCAACCACGAAGAGTGGGTCCCCAACGAGAAAGGGGTGGACGTGGGTCTGGTCACCCAGTTGCTCAAGGACCTGCGCAACAACGTGTTTGAGACGGCCATTATCATGAGCGGCGACCGCGACTACATGGACGCGATCCTGGAGGTGCGCAACGCCGGGCGCAAGGTCGAGCTGATCAGTTGGCAGTGGTCCCTGTCCAAGGAAATCCAGGAGATGTGCCAGGAGCGGAACATTCCCATCCTGTTCCTGGAAGACTTCCGGGAAAAATTCGAAAAGCCCCTGGGCGATATTCTGTGAAGAGTGAAACGTGTAGAGTGATAAGTGAAAAGTGACAAGTGAAGAGTGCAGAGT
>MGQK01000063.1:15431-23481 GCA_001797815.1 Deltaproteobacteria bacterium RBG_13_61_14
CATAGACATCGGCGGGCCGTGCATGATCCGGGCCGCGGCCAAGAACTTCCTGCGCGTCGGCGTGGTGGTGGACCCGGCTGATTATCCCAAGCTCCTGGAGGAACTCAAAAAGAGCAAAGGCAAAATCAGCCTCCAGACCCGCTACCAGCTCGCGCAAAAGGCCTTCGAGCATACCGCGCAGTATGACCGGGCCATTGCCGATTACCTGGCCAAGACCGAGTTCAGTGCGATCGAGAAAGCATACCCCGAGATCATGAAGCGAGGGTGAGAAAAACATGGTTGGGGGCGCGCCTGACCCCAGGCGCGGACCAAAGAGATTGGCATGAGAACTGTTGGCAAGAGAGTGGAGCAGCGACGTCGAGGGAGATTGCATCATCTGGAGAAGGGTGGAGCAAGTTATTTTTTGACTTTCCACGCCCAGCCGGGTGAGCGTTTTACAGCCGAGGAGCGAGGGATCATTTTTGAAAGTTGTAAGTTTGGACATCCCCAGAGGTGGATACTGCATGGGGTGGTGGTGATGCCGGATCATGTTCATCTGCTGTTGACTCCACAAGTCATAAAATGGATTGCGCCTGAGGTCAGGCGCACCCCCAGAGGTAAAGCTGAATCATGCACTAATGGGGGCGCGGCTGACCTCAGCCGCGAACCACGTTGGATGTCGTTGGCGGAGATTGTGAAGAGTATTAAGAGTGTTACAGCGAGGAGAATCAATCAATTAAGAGGCAGAAAGTCCGGCTCAATTTGGCAAGACGACTATTATGACCGAGAGGTTCGGGACGAAGCTGACTTCGCGGTCAAACTCAAATATCTCTTGAATAATCCGGTGAAGCAAGGGCTGGTGAAGGAGCCAGCCGGGTGGGATGCGCTGTGGGTGCATGAAGAGAATAGGTTTCGCGGCTGAGGTCAGCCGCGCCCCCAAGGGGAGATAAGCTGAGTTTTAATGGCTGGGGCGCGCCTGACTCCAGGCGCGATGGCAATAGATGAGGAGGAGTAATAGATGGCCGAAGACCTGAAGAAGATGTATCGCACGATCATGGACGATCACTTCCCTCCCCGGATGGAGGTGAGCTTCATCGCCGAGGATGGAAATCGGAGCACCTTGGTTTACGAAAAAGTGAGCTGGGTGATCGAGGGGGTCAACAAGGGACTGCGCTACGGCGAGAACCCGGGCCAGGAAGCGGCCATGTTCAAGCTCACCAACGGCAACCTGGTGCTGGGCAACGTGACCACCATCCAGCCCGGGCGCTTTTTAGCCGCGGAGATGGAGCTGCTCCAGTCCGGCAAGCACCCGGGCAAGACCAATATCACCGACGCCGACAACTCCCTCAACATCCTGCGCTACCTGGCCGACCGGCCCACCTGCGTGATCGTCAAGCACAACAACCCCTGCGGCGTGGCCCGAGCGGAGTCGCTCTGCGAGGCCTATGTCAAGGCCGACCTGGCCGACCGGGTGGCCGCGTTTGGCGGGTGTATCGCGCTCAACCGGCCGGTGGACAAGGCCACCGCGGAGGAGATCGTCAAGCGCTACGCCGAGGTGGTGGTGGCGCCGGAGTTTGAGGAAGGGGTGCTGGCGATTTTTGCGAAGAAGAAGAGCCTGCGGGTGATGCGGATCCAGGCCATCGAGCGCCTGCAAGAGTGGGCGGGTCAGGTTTTTGTCGAGTTCAAGAGCCTGATTGACGGCGGCCAGATCGTGCAGACTTCGTTCGTGCCCAAGAGCCGCCGGGCCCAGGACTTGAAGCTGGCCGAGTGCGAATCCCAGGGCAAGGTTTATAAGATCAAGCGGGCGCCCACGGCCAAGGAGTATGAGGACCTGATCTTCGGCTGGCTGGTGGAAGCGGGGGTGACCTCCAACTCGGTGCTCTACGTCAAAGACCAGGTGACCGTGGGCATCGGCACCGGCGAGCAGGACCGGGTGGGCGTGGCCGAGATTGCCCGGGACAAGGCCTATCGCAAGCTCGCCGACCGCTACTGCTTCCTGGAGACGGGCAAGCCCTTCAACGAGCTCAGCGACCCGAAGCAGCGGAAGCTTTATGAGGACCGGGCGGCCCAGGAGCACGGCGGCCTGGTCGGATCGGCCATGATTTCGGACGCCTTCTTCCCTTTCCGCGACGGGGTGGACGTGGGGCTCCGCGAAGGGGTGACCGCGGTGATCCAGCCCGGCGGCTCGGACCGCGACTTCGAGTCCATCGAGGCCTGCAACGAACACAATGCCACCATGGTTTATACGGGACAGAGGAGTTTCAAGCACTGAAAAGGGAATAAAATCCTTCTTGTAGCCCATCCTTGTCTTCAAGGATGGGTTTCCATGAAAAGGAGCCAACCATGAAACGCAAGATTACCTGGGCCGCGGTTTTGGCGCTGATCGTGCTGGTGAGCGCGGCGCTGGCCCTTCGGCCGAAGAGCATCGGCCACCACTCCGTGCTCTTGTTCGAGGTCGGCGGCGACATCCCGGAGCAAACGCCCTGGAACCCGCTGTTCGCGCTTTTCGAGAAGCCGCCCCTGACCGTGCTCGACAAGGTGATGGCGCTGCGCAAGGCCGGGCACGACTCGCGCATCCAGGCGGTGGTGGTGCGCATCACCGATTTCGATTTCGGCATGGGCAAGACCCAGGAATTCCGCCAGGCCATCCTCGACTACAAGCGCTCGAAAAAACCCATCGTCGCCTACCTCGAACTGGAAGGCGGCGGCAACCTCGAGTATTACCTGGCCACCGCCTGCGACCAGATCTATGTCTCCGAAGAATCGTTCCTGGGCCTGAACGGGCTCTCCAGCTTCCACTTCTTCCTGGGCGGGGTCTGGGACAAGCTCTACCTGGACCTGCAGGTGGACCAGATCAAGGAATACAAGAGCGCGGCCGACATGCTCGCCCGCCAGGACATGTCCGAAGCCAACCGGGAAGTGGCCAACAGCATCCTGGACAGCCTGAACGCCCAGTTCCTGGGTGACATGGCCCGCGACCGGGGCAAGAAGCCGGAAGAAGCCCGGGCTATGGTGGACGGCTTCTGGATGATCCCGGAGCGCTACCGCGAGGCCGGGTGGGTGGACGGGATCAAATACCTGGACGAGGTGCTGGATCTCTTCAAGAAAGACTCCGGCCCGGTCCGGGTGGTGCGGGAAGACGAGTATGACCAGCAGGACCCGGTCGGCCTGGGCATCAACCGCGGGCCGAAAGTGAAAGTGGTCTTCGGCGTGGGCAACATCGTCATGGGCGATCCCGGCGGCCGGCCCTTTGGCGGCCAGATCATGGGCTCGGACCGGATGGTGAAAGAGCTTTTGGAAGCGGCGGAGGACGACTCGATCAAGGCCGTCATCTTCCGGATTGACTCGGGCGGCGGCTCCGCCCTCGCCTCCGACCTGATCTGGCGCGCCACCCAGAAGGTGCGCGAGAAAAAACCCCTGGTGGTCTCCATGTCCGATGTGGCCGGCTCGGGCGGCTACTACATCGCCTGCGGCGCCGACGCCATCGTGGCCGAGCCGGCGACCATCACCGGCTCCATCGGCGTCTTCACCGCCCACCTCAGCCTGGGCCGGCTCCTGGAAAAGGCCGCGATCGGAACCGCGCTCCTCACCCGGGGCCCCTATGCCGACTACCGGCGGATCAGCCGACCGCTGTCCGAAGCGGGCCGGGAAAAGGCGCGCGCCTCCATCGCCGCCATCTACGACATCTTCACCCGCAAGGTGGGCCAGGGCCGGGGGCTCAAGCAAGAGCGGGTAAACGAGATCGGCCGGGGCCGGATCTGGACCGGCGCCCAGGCTAAGGAGCTCGGCCTGGTGGACGAGCTGGGCGGCATGATCCAGGCGAAGGAACTGGTCAAACAGAGGCTGGGCGTGGCCCCGGACAAAGACGTGGAGCTGATTTGGAAACGGCCGCCGGTCAGCCTCTGGAAGATCCTCACCGGCAAAGTGGAAGAGGCGGCCTTCCAGGCCTTCTTCACCCCCGAGGAAATCGAACTCCTGACCTGGCTGCGCCTCCCCGGGCTCTGGCGCGCCGGCGAGCCGCTCGCGCTGATGGAGGAGCGGGTCCTGGTCCAATAAACGGCGTCCTCCGCGATCACGGCCGGGGCGGAATTCCCCGGGGCAAGCCCCGATTCCTGCCGCTATTTGTGAGGGGGACAGACTTTCTTGTCTGTCAACAATCGAGTCTTTAGAAACTATCTCAAAACCGGCAAGGTAGGGGCGGCTCGCGAGCCGCCCCTACGCCGTGCCCTTGATTTTATCGCGGGTCAAAATTGCCATGGCGTATGATTATCCAAAACCAGAGGTTTTGAGATAGTTTATTGGCTCTTGCCCGAATGTGAAATGTGAAGACCTGACCCCATCGGAGGGAAAAGCTAGAGCATCCCCTGCTGATTGAACCAGCGATAGGCCCGCTCCACCGCCGGCTCCAGCGGCGACTGGGGCATCCCCAGCTCGGCGATGGCCTTCTGCGGCGTGAAATAATGCTGGGCATAGCCCATGCGGGCGGTGACCGAGTTCACGTCCGGCTCAAAGCCGAAGAGCCTGCCGGCCAGGTCTAAAAGGTATCCCGCACCGAGCGCCAGGGGATAGGGAATGCGGAATTTCGGCGGCGCCACGCCGACCACCTTCGCGATCAGGGTGAACATCTCCCGGTAGGTGAGGTTGCCCTGGGCATTGCCCAGGATGTAGGCTTCGCCGCTCCGGCCCTTGGCCAGGGCCCGCCGGATGCCCTCGGCCACGTCGAGCACGTCCACGAAATTGTTGCCGCCGGCCGGATAGCCCACGGCCCGGCCCCGGGCCACCTGGAGGATCATCTGGCCGGAGGACGGCTTCAGGTCCCACTCGCCGATCATATAGGTCGGCTTCACGATCACCAAGTCCAGGCCTTTGTTCATGATTTCGAGCGCGCGCTGCTCGGCCTCGAACTTGGTATCAATGTAGGGGTTGCCGAACGCGGCCAGGCTCTCGTGCTCTGTAGATTCGTCGGCCGGGTGCTCGCGGCTCGAAAGCCCGAGCGTGTCCACCGTGCTCACATACACCGCCCGCTTCACCCCGGCGGCCCGCGCCGCCTCCAGCACGTTCACCGTGCCCTGCACGTTGATTTCCTTCATCCGGGCCAGGTTGGGCCGCCACTGGCTGGTCGAGGCCGCGCAGTGCACGACCAAGTCGCAGCCCTGGACCGCCCGGTCCACGCTCTTCCGGTCGCGGATGTCGCCCCCATCCCGCTCGATGGGCAGGCCGTCAATCGCATAAGTCTTCGAGCTTTCCCGCACCAGCGCCCGGATCTCGCCCTCGCCCCGCTGCACCAAGAGCCGGACCAAGTTGCCGCCCAAAAGCCCGGTCGCGCCAGTGATCAGGGTCTTCATCGCCTTCTCCTTCTCGTTTAATTCTGACACAGGCCCCTGCATCTGCCAAGCGGTTCCGGGCTCTCGTTTGACTTTGGGCTCGGCGAGGATTACATTGAAATGGACGGCAGGAGATGGATCATGCCCCTTTACGAGTATCATTGTCCGAAGTGCGGTTGCGACTTCGAGGAACTGGTGAGCAGCAGCGCGGTCAAGGTGGCCTGCCCCGAATGCGGGGCCAAGAAAGTCAACAAGCTGATGAGCCTGTTCGCCCACCAGAGCGGGGGCAAATTCAGCGGCACCAGCGGCTCGAGCTGCAGCGGCTGCACCAGTTCCAACTGCTCGACCTGCGGACATTAGGCCCGGTCTTTCTTGACGCAAGAACGCCTTTTATGCTATAAATCTCGCAGGGTGCGGCGGCGGGGCGGGAGTGGAAAAAGCAGGCAGCGGACCGGCGGCCAAGGAACCGCGCTATCTTGCGATTGAAGGCCCGATCGGCGTGGGCAAGACCAGCCTGGCCGAGCGGGTGGCCGAGGTGCTCGGGGCGCGGCTGGTCAAGGAGCCGGCGGACGAAAACCCGTTCCTGCCCGGGTTTTACCAGGATCCGCGGCGCTACGCTTTTCCGGCGCAGGTGTTCTTTTTACTCAACCGCTACCGGCAGCAGCAGGAATTGGCCCAGCAGGACCTGTTTGCGCAGAGCACGGTGGCGGATTACCTGTTCGACAAGGACCGGATCTTCGCGCACCTCAACCTGAGCGACAGCGAGCTCGAGCTTTACGAGCAGATCTACGGCTCGCTCAACCTGCGGGTGGTGCGGCCGGACCTGGTGATTTACTTGCAGGCGCGGCCCAAGGTGCTGTTGGAGCGGATCAAGCGCCGGGCCACGCCCTATGAGAAGAACCTGGACTTGAAATACCTCGAGCGCCTGAGCGCGGCATACGGCGATTACTTTTTCTATTACAACCAGACGCCGCTTTTGTCGGTGGATACCAGCGAGATAGATTTCCTGGAGCGGGAGGAGGATTTCCAGGCCCTGGTCAAGGAGATCAAAACCGCCAAGGGCGGGACCCAGCATTTTAATCCGCTTGGATCCAGGTGACTGGACCGAGACCGATTGCGCTTCTGGGTAAACCCTGTTTCTTGCCGACCGGGCCGGTAACCCGAAAGGGTAGCGGACCTGGAAAGACAAGGACGAAGTTTGCAAGCAAGCCTTCCGGTCAAAGTCCGGAGGGCTTTTTTTTCAATGGTCACAGGTTAAAAACCTGTGCCACTGAAAAGGAGTAAGCAGTGAAAAAAGTCACGATTTTGGACGTTCAGGCCATGAAGGACCGGGGCGAGAAGATCACCATGCTCACCGCCTACGATTACGCTTTCGGCAAGATCGTGGACGCCTGCGGGGTGGACATCATCCTGGTCGGCGACTCGGTGGGCACGGTGGTGCAGGGGGTGGCCAACACCCTGCCGGTGACCATGGAGGAGATGATCTACCACACCCGGATGGTGGCCCGGGGCCGCGCGCGGGCGCTCCTGGTCTTTGACATGCCTTTCATGAGCTACCAGGAGAGCGTGGAGCAGGCGCGCCGGAACGCCGGCCGGGCCATCAAGGAGAGCGGCGCCGAGGCGGTGAAGCTCGAGGGCGGGGAGAACGTGGCCGAGGCGATTGCGGCGATTGTCAACATGGACGTGCCGGTGATGGCCCACATCGGGCTGACGCCCCAGTCGGTGCACCGGATGGGCGGCTTCAAGGTCCAGGGCCGCGAGGCCAAGCAGCGGAAGAAACTTTTGGCCGATGCCAAGGCGGTGGAAGACGCCGGCGCCTTTGCCGTGGTGCTGGAATGCGTCCCGGCCGAGCTCGCGGCCGAGATCACCCGGAGGCTCAAGATCCCCACCATCGGGATCGGCTCCGGCATCCGCTGCGACGGCCAAGTGCTGGTGATCCACGACCTGCTCGGGCTTTACACCGACCGCAAGATCAGCTTTGTCAAGCAATACGTGAACCTGAACCAGGCGATCGTCAAAGCGGTGGTCACTTACCTGGACGAGGTGCGGCGGGGCGCGTTCCCGGGCAAAGAGCATACATTCTTCATGAAACCAAAGAAAAGGACTAAAAAGTAGAACTGTGCACTGTTTACTGAGCACTATGCACTACTCCGATGGAAATTATTTCAGAACTGAAAGAGATGCAGGCGCGGGCCGAGGCGCTACGGCTCCAGGGCAAGCGGCTCGGGTGCGTGCCGACCATGGGCGCGCTGCACGAGGGGCACCTTCAGCTGATGCGCGAGGCCAAGCGGCGGAGCGACGTGGTTGCGGCCTCGGTGTTCGTGAACCCCGCCCAGTTCGCGCCCACCGAGGACCTGGCCAAGTATCCGCGCGACCGGGAGGGCGACCTGAGGAAAATGGAGTCGGCCGGGGTGGACATCGCCTTTTTTCCGAGTGCGGAGGCCATGTATCCGGCTGGCGCGCAGACCTGGGTGACGGTGGAGGAGATCAGCCGGGAGCTGGAAGGCGCGAGCCGGCCCACGCACTTCCGGGGCGTGACCACGGTAGTGCTGAAGCTCTTTGCCCTGATGAAGCCGCACCTCGCGGTCTTCGGCCAGAAGGATTTTCAGCAGCTCAAGGTGATCGAGCGCATGGTCAAGGATCTGGACCTGGATATCGAGATCGTAGGGCACCCGACCGTGCGCGAGCCGGACGGCCTGGCCATGTCCAGCCGCAACCGCTACCTGAGCCCGGAAGAGCGCCGGCAG
>MGQK01000063.1:23496-30095 GCA_001797815.1 Deltaproteobacteria bacterium RBG_13_61_14
CGCGGCCCAGATGCTGCTGGCGGTGCGGATCGGGAAAACGCGGTTGATTGATAACGCGAGACTGACGCGGTCGGTGCGCGGGTGAGGCTTCGGCCGTGAGCTCCCTTCGGTCTGAGGACTCAGGGTCGAAGACAGCCGAACGGGCACCCGCGCTCCTAAAGTCGTAGGAGGAAAACAATGCAGGTTACAGTATTGAAATGCAAGATCCACCGGGCCACGGTGACCCGCTCGGACCTGGACTACGAAGGCTCGATCGAGGTGGACGCCGGGCTGATGGAGACCGCCGGGCTGATCCCGCACGAGCTGGTCCACGTCTGGAACGTGACCAACGGCGAGCGTTTTCAGACTTATGTCGTGCCCGGCGAACCCGGCTCCGGCACTATCTGCATCAACGGCGCCGCGGCGCACAAGGCGCGGGTGGGCGACCTGCTGATTATCGCCGCTTTCGCCGCCCTGGAGGAAGCCGCGGCCCGGAAGTGGCAGCCGACCCTGGTCTTTGTGGACGCGAAGAACCGGCCGGTGGCCCTCTCCGAGAAGCGCCGCCAGCAAAAGCTCCGGGTGTGTTAAGATAAGGTCTCATGAGCATTTCCCTGGAACAACTAAAGGAGTGGATGCAAACTCCCGAGGAAAACGAACACCTCGAATTCAAGGAAGAAGGCCTTGCTCCTAAAGCATATTAGCGAGAATCCCGGATGCCCCCTCAAGGAACTTGCCAAAGTTCTTCCCCACCTTGCAAAGACCCAGGTTCAAACCCTGGTTCGTGAGCTTAAAGGCGAAGGCAAGGTCGAACCCAAAGGCCGCACGAGAGCTGGCCGTTGGTATCCAAGATGAATTGCGGAAAAACTCTTCCCCAATTAGGATTTTACGCAATCTAATTTTCCTAATATAGACTAACTGTCTATGATCATTGCATTTTTTTCAAAAGAATAGCGCAATAACTGGAGGCTTGCTACGCAATTCCAGCGTAATTGAGAAGGATAACCGCATGAAGAAGCTGATGGGTATTCTGGTATTCCTTGTTTTCATTAACGGAACGGTCTGCGCTGCATCGAATAAAGGAGTTGATCGCCCCGTCCCTACTCTTACGGTGCAATCCGGCCCTTCCTATTGGGGACCCGCCTTTGGCGAGGTCTATCGGCTGCTGCGGTCCAACCTCCGCGAGCCGAACAAACTCTTCCCCATGCGCCATGCCATACCCGCCAAAATCTTTATGGGCGTCTATCTGTGGGATACCGCCTTCATCGCCCAGGTCTGGAAGCCGTGGGACGCGGGGCTGGGCGAGGAGATCTGCACCGCGGTGATGGAGCACAGTGTGGAGGGCCGGCTCCCGCACTTCGTGAGCAAATACGATTCGAGCGAATGGACCCAGCCGGCGGTCATGGCCTGGTCGGTGTGGGAGCTTTATCAGGCGCAGCCCGACCGCGCCTATCTCGAGAAATATTACCCGGTGCTCAAGGACTACAACCGCTGGCTCTACGAGAACCGCCGTTTGGAGGGCGGCCTCTTTTTCTGGGACCACCCCTACGAGTCCGGCATTGACAACGCGCCCCGCTTCTCCAGCCGCAGCGAGGCCGAGATCGCGGACATGCGCCGCCTCGCCGCGATTGACCTGTCCTCCTACCTCGTCCGCCAGAACCGGACTCTGGCCGCCATGGCCCGGGAGCTGGGCCGGGATGAAGAGGCGGCCCGGTTCGAGCGGAAAGCCGAGGAGCTGGCCGCGCTCATCAACCGCGACCTCTGGGACCCCGATACAGAGATGTATTACGACCTGGCCGCCAACACCGGCCGGCTGATCAAGGTCAAGACCATCGCCGGCTTTTTCCCGCTTTTCGCCGGCGCGGCCGCCGCCGAGCAGGCGCAAGCCCTCGTCCGCCACATCATGGACCCGGCCGAGTTCAACACCCTGATCCCGCTGCCCTCGGTCAGCCGCGACGACCCGGCCTATGAGCCGGACATGTGGCGCGGCCCGGTCTGGATCAACACCGCTTACCTGGTGATCGTGGGCCTGGAAGATTACGGCTATCGGAAAGAGGCGGCGGAGCTGGCCTGGAAGCTGGTGGACGGGGTCTATCGGACCTGGGAGCAGGATCACAAGATCTATGAGTTCTACGACCCGGACCGGATCGGGATCCAGGAACTCCACCGCAAGCGCGGCAACCTCTATAAAAAAATCACGCTCGGCGACAAGCCCAGGCCCAACTTCGTGGGCTGGACCGGGCTGGTCAACACGCTCCTGATCGAGCACCTGGTCGGCTTGCGCCAAAGCAACGGACGATGGGTTCTCGCACCGAACTTTCCGGCCGAGGCGCAAGGCTTTCGAGCGAGACTCACCTTCCCGGCAGATCAGGTGGACCTGCGGGTCGAGGTCAAAACCTCGAACCAAATCATCTTTGAATTTCAATCCCCGACGAAGTGGCGGAAGTTGGAGCTGACCTCGGGCGAGAGCGCGGAAATCTAGAGACCGCTGCTCGCCCGTCCCTTCAGGCGACGGTATTCTCCAGCCTCCCGATCCCCTCCACCTCAATCACAATCCGATCGCCTTTTTGCATAGGCCCGACGCCGGGCGGGGTTCCGGTGGCGATGATGTCGCCGGGGAGGAGGGTCATGACCCGGGAGACAAAGGAGACGATCTCCGGCACCTTGAAGATGAGCTGGCTGGTGGTCGAGTCCTGCACTACCTGGTCGTTGAGGAGAGCGCGGACGCGGAGGTTCCCGGGGTCGAGCTCGGTCTCGATCCAGGGGCCGACCGGGCAGAAGGTGTCGAAGCTCTTGGCCCGGGTCCACTGGCCGTCCTTGGCCTGCAAATCGCGGGCGGTCACGTCGTTGAGGCAGGTGTAGCCGAGGATGAATTCATGGGCGCGCTCGACCGGCACCTGCCGCGCCGGCAGCTTGATCACCACCGCCAACTCGGCTTCGTAATCCACCCGCTTCGACATCTCCGGGTAAAGGATCTTGTCCCCCGGGCCGACCAGCGAGGTGAACGGCTTCAGGAACAGGATCGGCTCCGCGGGGATGGGCAGGTTCATCTCCCGCGCGTGGTTCGCGTAGTTCAGCCCCAGCGCCACCACCTTGCTCGGCAGCATCGGCGCCAGGAGCTTCTGCTCCTGAAGCGGCCCCAGCTCGTCCCCCGGCTCGAACCGGTCGAACACGCTGCCCTTGAGCGCAAAGACCCGGTCCCCTTGCACCACCCCGAACTTCGCTTCCACCCCCCATGCCATCCGAACGAGTTTCAAAGTCTGTTACCTCATCCTTATTCTGGAATTAATTTGGTCAAATCCAACGATCCGACTACTCCGATAATGACCGCAATAACCGCAGCCATCACCGCGCCGATTACCATCACCAGCGGCAAAACCATGGCCACGATGGCCGGGGCCGGCTCCAGGCGGTGGGCGTGGCGGTAGCCGAAGAAGACGAGCGCAAACCAGAAAGCGATCGCGGCCAGGGGCCCGAGATAAGGCACCACCTGCAAGACCTGGCCGGAGTTGGCGAAGCAGGCCACCCGAAAGGTCGCCTGATATCCGCCCCGGCCGCCGAGCAAGACCACGAAAAGGTGCATGATCGCCGCGCCGATAAAGGTCATGATGGCAATCAGCAACGGCAGCGTAACCACGGCCAAAAGCAATCCCAACGCCATCAAGAGGATGGTGAACCCGGTGACGTTGAGTTTGGCGGTGATGAAGAACACCAGGGCGGGGAAGAAAAAGAGAATGGGGATGACCCAGATCAGGCTGATCAGTAAAACCAGCAGGTTGCAAATGACGGCATAGAGCAGCGGGCTTTGATACCCGCCGCTGATACTCATCCGGGCGAAAAAATCATCCGGCCAGCGCAACGAAAACTTGAGGGTCTCCCACCAGGCCCTGAAGATACCCAAGGGCCCGCGCAGGTCCCAGGGGAACCCTTGCTGGATGGGGGCCGCGGCGAAAATGTCCACCGGGATCCAGGCTCCGGCGGCCGGCGGGGGCGGCACTTCGACCGAGGGCGGCGCGGTTTCGGCCCCGATCGGCTCGAGTTCCACCACCGCGCCCAGGTTGCTCAGCTCGCGTTGGATCCGCTCGGCCAGGTCCGGCGCCGCTCGCCGGGTGACCACGATGGGCAGGCGGTCGAGGTAGCCCCGGATCTCCTCCACCGTCTTGCCCCGGAGCCGACCGCTCAAGTAAAGGGCGACGCGCTCCTGGCTCTCGCTGTCCCGCAGCGCCGTGATCCGGACCACGAAAAGGCCAGTGCTCGCATTCGCCACGGCTCCGTCCTCTTTCAAGGCCTTGACCCTATCAGGAAACAAACTGAATTATGCATAGTCAGGCTCTGACCCAAGCTACAATCTACTTCGGCGGCTGGGAGGGTTGGGTTTCCTGCTGGATGATCTCCCGGTTGGTCTGGGCCTGGGTAAAATCCGGACGGAGCTCGAGGGCCTTGGCCGCCGCCTGCAAGGCCTCCGGGGAGCGGCCCAGGTTGTGGTAGCAAAAGGCGAGGTTGTTCCAGGCCTCGGCTTCTTGCGGCGCGGCGGCGACAATGGCCTCGAAATACTCGGCCGCCTCGGCATAGCGGCCGCGGCGGGCCGAGAGCGCGCCCAGTTGATAGAGGGTGGGCAGGTCCTGGGGGTAGCGCTGGATCAACTCCTGGAAGAACTCTGCGGCCGCTTTTTCCCGGTGGTTCTGGAGCGCGGCCACGCCAACCTCGAACAGGTATTCGCGGTTCTGGGGCTCCAGCCTGGCCGCCTGCTGAAAGCTCGCCTCCGCGTCGTCTTTCAACTGGAGCCCGTCCAGGGCCTGGCCCAGGGCAAAATGCAGGCGGGCATCCTCCGGCGTCTGCTCCAGGGCCTGCCGGATCTTGTCCTCCGCGGCCAGGTAGTCACCGGCCTGGAGTTCCTGCTCGGCTTCCTGGTAGAGCGCCGCGGCCGAGCGCGAGACCGGACGAGGCAATACAAACCATACCGCCACCAGGGCGCCCAGGGTCAGGGCCAGGCCGATAACTAAAAGGTTAAGGATGCGGGTCTTGTCTTCATCCATCCCGGGACCTTGCTATCCTCAGCATACGCTTTTTCCCGTCGGGATTCAAGGATTTGCCCGCCGGGGAGCCTCTTTTCTATACAAAACTGAGTTAATTGAAAATTGAAGCACTGACCCAGGTTCATTGGGACTGGAGCGCGAGACCGTGGCCCGGGCCGGCTTTGATGATGGTTCCCTGGTCCGTGGTCACCGTCAGTTTTACCCGGCCGTCAAAGCGCAGGTCCAGCGGCGGCTCGGTCACCAGCTCGACCAGGCGCTTTTCAATGTCGCCGAGCCAGACCAAGGGATCGTTGTGATCGGCGAGCCGGACGCCGGTAAACTCGATCTGCACGGTCACGCCCTGGCCCCGGCTCTCCAGCCGGTAACCAATCGGGATCTTGAACCCGGTTTTGGGCTCGGTTACCGATTCCAGAATCTCCTTGCGAAAGTCCTGGGACACGTGGATCATCCGGCCCTGGTCATAAACCATGAGCAGAGTCCACTTTATCGGTGCTGATGATTGGGACATGAAAGTTATTTAATTCCCCCAGGGGGCGGCCAGCTTGACGCCGGAAAAAAGCAGTGCATTCGCAATAAAGTGCCCGAAGATCAACGGCCACAGGTTCCTGGTCATCAGGTAGGCCCCGGAAAGCATCAGCCCCAGAAAGAAAGTCACAAACATCTTGATGGTCCCTCCTTCCCAGTGGATCAGGGAGAAAACCAAGGAGGAGAACAGGAGGTAGAGGACCAGACTGAACGTGTTGGATTTGAAAAGCAGCCGGGGCAGGGCCCGGTAGTAAAACTCTTCCGCCAGGCCGCCGGTGATGGAAAAATAGAAAACCACGATTATCTTTTCCATTCCCTGTTTCGGAACGGCCATGGAAAAATCAAACACAAAATCTTCCGCGCCTTTGGCGAAAAAACGATAATGCAAGTAGTGGCCCAGCCACATCAGGAACCAGAAACCATAAAAGACCAGGAAGGGCATGGCGATCATGGCCCCGAGGAAAATGACCTTTTGGCGCCGGCCGGGGAGCTGAAAATGGAGGCCCAGGTCTTGGTTGGTAAACAACCCGCGGCGGAGTCCCCACCCGTAAAGCAGGAGGGGCATCGCCGCCAGGGTCAGGATATCCACGGTCCAAAAGGCAACCGGATGAGCCAGTAACCCTGGATTATAAAAACCATTGAAAAGTTGAGGGGAGATCGCCAACAGGAACAGCCCCCAGAGGAATCGGTGATTTTTCATTACGGTATTCCTGAATCGCCTGGGCCGCTTCGGGCCAGCCATCCTTTATGGAGTGCGATGCTTCAGCGTCGCTTTGGTGCGCGGCAATTCATTGCCGCCCTCAGTTCGGGGGACAGGCATTCCTGCCTGTCAACCTATATACCCGCCGATCAATCGCAGGGAAGTCAAAGCGGCGGTAAACCGCCGCACTCCAAAATGGGGGCTACGCCCCCATACCCCCAAGGGTAAAAGTGTCCAAGGGCCCAAGGGTTCAAAATTCAGTCCCCACCGCAACGAAACCCGCTGTAGTAGTCCCGGTACCCCGAGAGGGCCGCTTCGGTAGCGATGCGGGACGATACGCACAGGGTAGTCGCATCGTCGAT
>MGQK01000063.1:30153-30301 GCA_001797815.1 Deltaproteobacteria bacterium RBG_13_61_14
ATATCCATCGCCCCGTAAGGCGAAGCCCCGGCCGGTTTGCTTCCTACCGCCAAAATCGCTTTAACTCCACAATCTCCATAATTTGCTAAATTACACCTCGGCGGCTTATTGCCCCAGGGATAGATGCGGCCATCGGTCCCCTGCGCCG
>MGQK01000063.1:30312-51773 GCA_001797815.1 Deltaproteobacteria bacterium RBG_13_61_14
CTTGAAATCCGAGACAAAGACCATCGGCCCGCCTTTGGCGCCGGGCGGGTGGAATTCTTGGAAGGTTTGTTGCGCAACCGGTTGCGCGGGTGAGGTCACCCGCGCCCCTAAAGCCTGTGGAAGTGATGGAACTGGAATGGCTTCGCCGTAGTGGTTCCGGACCTTGGCGGAGGCCGCGCCGGCGAGATCAATCAATTGGTCTTCGGAGCAGGCGCACTGGTCCAGGCTTGAAAACTCATTCGCGCCGGTCTGGATGTCAATCACGTTGGTGGTCAAGATATAGAGCTTGCCCAATTTGCTCAGCTCGCCGGTCACCATCTTCTGGGCCTGGACCAGTTTCCCGATCTCGACCTGGCACATGGTGGAATCGCACAAGTCGGAGATGTTCACGGCCTGACGCTTCATCACTTCCTGGAGCATGTCCTCCTTGATCACAATCAGCCTGGACGATTGGGTCAGTTGATAGCCCATCAGGGAAGTCAAAGTGGCGGCGATGGACTTGTCCACCCCCTCCACCGCCTTGAGCGGATAAACCGCGATGCTGGTCTTGGCCGGAGGGCTGGATTGGGCCAGCAGGAAAATGGTCGTAATGACAAAAATAAGCCGGATTGGAATTAGCTTCATTGGACGTTGCTCCAAGCAGCATCCGGGCGCGGCTTGCCGCGCCTCTACATTTGGGCGCTTTGGGCGCGATCAATCGCGCCGCTACTTTCCGCGACCGATGCGCGGTCGCGGCTACCCGGCCTCATATCTTATCTCCGTGCTCTCAATCTTTCCCGACCCACCCTTCGCGCGGACGCAAAGGGCGGGCTACCTATTTTTCTTAAAACCCAGAGTTTCTTCTCCTCTTCCCTCTGTGCTCTCCGTGTCTCTGTGGTTAACTCTTCTCTCTTCTTTAGCAATCGAAGTAGAGCGCGAACTCCCAGGGCGTGGGCCGCATGCGGACGGGGTTGACTTCGGCCCGCATCTTGTATTCGATCCAGGTGTCAATCACGTCCGAGGTGAAGACGTCGCCCTTGAGCAAAAATTCGTGATCTTTTTCCAGGCAGCCCAGCGACTCTTCCAGGCTGCCCGGGGTCTTGGGCACGTCCCGGAGTTCCTCCGGGTTCAGGCCGTAGATGTCCTTGTCCAGGGGCGCCCCGGCCGGAAGCTTCTTCTGGATCCCGTCCAGCCCAGCCATGAGCAGGGCGGCAAAGGAAAGGTAGCCGTTGCAGGAGGGGTCGGGGAAGCGGATCTCCGCCCGCTTATCCGAGGGACTCGCGCTGTACATGGGGATCCGGACCGCGGCGGAGCGGTTGCGGGAGGAGTAGGCCAGGTTGACGGGCGCCTCGAAGCCCGGCACCAGCCGGCGGTAGGAGTTGGTGGTGGGGTTGGTGAAGGCGCAGACCGCGGGCGCGTGCTTGATGACGCCGCCGATGAAGTGGAGGGCGAGGGTGGAGAGGCCCCCGTATTCGCCGCCGGCGAAAAGCGGCTTGCCGTCCTTCCAGATCGAAGTGTGCACGTGCATGCCCGAACCGTTGTCGCCGAAGATGGGTTTGGGCATGAAGGTCACGGTCTTGCCGTGCTTGCGGGCCGCGTTCTTGAGCAGGTACTTGAACCACATCAAGTTGTCGCCCATTTGCACGAGCGGGGCGAAGCGGAGGTCGATCTCGGCCTGGCCGGCGGTGGCCACCTCGTGGTGCTGGGCCTCGACCAAAAGCCCGACCGCTTGCAGGGCCAGCACCATCTCGGTGCGGAGGTCCTGGAGCGAATCCGAAGGCGAGGCCGGGAAATAGCCCTCCTTGTAGCGGAGCTTGTAGCCGAGGTTGGGGTTCTCCGGCCGGCCGCTGTTCCAGAAGCCCTCGGCCGAGTCCACGCTGTGCATACTCGAGTGCTCGTCCTGAGAGAAGCGGACGTCGTCGAAGATAAAGAACTCGGCTTCCGGCCCGAAGTAGGCGGCGTCGCCGATGCCGGTGCTTTTCAGGTAGGCTTCCGCCTTGCGCGCGATGTTGCGCGGGTCGCGGGAATAGGCCTCCTTGGTGATGGGGTCCGCGATGTTGCAGATCAGGCTCAGGGTCGGGTGCTGCATCACCGGGTCCATGACCGCGGTCTGGGGGTCGGGGATGACCAGCATGTCGCTGGCGTGGATGGGCTGCCAGCCCCGGATGCTGGAGCCGTCAAACCCGAAGCCCTCCTCAAAGGAAGATTCCTTAAGCTGCGCCAGGGGCACGGAAAAGTGCTGCCACAGGCCCGGGAAATCCATGAACTTGAGGTCTGCCATCACGGCCCCGTGTTTTTTCGCAAATTCAATGACTTCTTTAGGTTTCATCTGCGTGTCCTTCCCCTCTCCCGTTCCCGGGCGCTCCCCACCCGCCCGCCGGGGCGGTTTTGGTTTTAAGCTGCTTGTGTAACATGAAAGCGGCCTCCAGGTCAAGCCGGAAAAATGACCCGGCCGGGCTTGACTTCCCTTCCGCCTTAACTATAATGACGCTAATTATTCTTAATTATGGGCGCCCGAATGAAGAAATTACTCGATAGCTTACGCGCGGTCTGGAATACCATCAACGGCCGGCTCAGTTACCGCCTGGCCTTTTACATGATGGTGGCCTATCTCCTGCTCAGCATCGTGATTTACTGGTTCATTTCCAACCTCACCAGCTCGCTGCATGCCGCCCAGATTCAAGGGGTGGAAGAGCGGGGGCTGTCGCTCGCCCGCAACCTGGCCAACAACGCCCGGTTCGGGGTGTTGACCGGGGATACGGTCATCCTTCGGCAGAACGTGAACGAGCTCAGGAACGAGAACATCGCCTACGCCGTCTTTTACAACGCTGACGACCAAGTCATTTACCAGGAATACGGGCTCCCTCTTCAGGCCCAAGATTTCGAGTTCCCCTCCGTCCCGGATAATGCGCCCGAAGAACCCCGGACCCAGGAAGTTTCTGCCCGGGGCGAACTCCGCTTCCAGGACTTCTGGTATCCGGTCAAGATCGGGATCGGGGAAGCAGACTCCTCCCCGGCGCCCGGCCCCCTGAACTTCGAATTCCCCGGCGCGCCCGCGGCTGAACCGGAACCAAAAGCCCCGGAGACCGCGGCCGGAGCCACCGAAGCTTCGGCCCCGCCACCGGCTCCGGGTGAAGAGTTTTCCCCGGGCCCGCCGCGGTCGCCGCCCTCGCCGGCCGCCGGACCGGCGGCCGCGCCAGCGAAACCCGCCAAGCGGATGGGCGCGATCCGGCTGGGGTTCTCGACCCAATCCTACTTCGCTCAAAGCCAGCGCAACCGGCTGAAAGGGCAGGGCATCATCCTCTTTATTTTCGTGACCGGCTTTTTCATCATCCTGCTTTTCAACCGGGTGCTGGTCGGCCCGGTGGCTCTGATGTCCCGGGCGGCCAAGCGAGTCAGCCAGGGCGAGCTGGACGTTACCGTGGAAGTGCCTTTCTCGGACGAGCTGGGCAGCCTGGGCCAGGCCTTCAACGAGATGACCCGCAGCATCAAGCAGCAGATTGACCGTTCCAAGCTGCTGGTGGACAACATCGCCAACACCATCACCCTGCTTTCGCAGACCACCGATAACCTCTACAGCATCTCCTCCCAGCAGGCGAGCGGGGCCACCGAGCAGGCCGCCTCGGTCTACGAGGCCTCGAGCACCTCCAAGGAGATCGCGGCCTCCGCCACCCGGATTGCGGAGAGCTCCGAGGAAGTGACCAAGATCGCGGACACTACCCGCCGGGTGTCGGAAGACGGCAAGAGCTATCTCCAGAATGCCATCGCCCAGATGCAGGAGGTCAAGGGCAAGGTCAATCAGGTGGCGCAACGGATGGTGGAACTGGGCGAGCAGTCGCAGAAGATCGGCGGAGTAATTGACATCATCAACGAGATTTCCGAGCAGACCAACCTCCTGGCCCTGAACGCCGCGATCGAGGCGGCCGGGGCCGGGGAGGCGGGCCGGCGGTTCTCGGTGGTGGCCGCGGAGATCCGCCGCTTGGCCGGCCGGACCCTGGAGGCCACCCAGGTGGTGCGGGAGCTGATCGAGCAGGTGCAGCACGCCACTAACTCGACGGTGTTGGTGACCGAGGAGAGCCTGAAGGCTTCGGACAAGAGCGCCGAGGCGGTGGACCAGATGCGCGATTACTTCGGCCACATTCTCTCTCAGGTGGAAAACACCCACCGGGCGGCCACGGAGATCAACCTTTCCACCCGGCAACAGACCACGGCCTGTGAACAAATGGTGGCCACGGTCATGGAAGTCAGCGAAGTGGCGAACGAAGTCGAGCGCGGCGCCCGGGAGACGGAGCGGGTGCTCTCGGACCTGAAAACCCTGGCCAACCGCTTGCAGGAGCTGACCGGGGAGCGCTCGGCATTTTAGGCTCCCCGGAATCGAGCCGATCTAGTCACCACCATTTTAATGAAAAAAGAAACGGAAGACCCCAACTTCCTCCTCCTCCGAGAGAAAAAAATCGGGTCGGAGACCTCCCATTTCTGAATGTAATCCAGCTTACACTGAATCCGTAAGCCAGCTCGCATTCTTCCTCCCCCGGCTTAAACTGTTCCCTGTCAAACCAAAAGCCCTCCCGCCTCAAGCTTTTTCACCAGTTAGCGGAACTCCGCATCAGAACTGGGGATGCTACGCCTCTTTTTTTCAAAAATTTCCCCATTTTTTGCTTGACAAAACCTTTAGCTCTGGTAAATTAGGCGCGCTTTTAACCAGGGTCCAGGGAGAGCAAGCGCAAAAACCAGAGAATTCCTTTCAACTTGACCAGGGGGGCAAGCAACGCAAAGTTGTGGGAAAAATCGGGTTCCGGTTCTTGAAGTCGCCTTGAAAATAATCTCTTTTTTCGGTTATCCACAGCTGTGAATAAACTTGTGTGTATTTCATCATGTTTTCTTGATAACTGAAAGCGGGGCTTAGGTTTTTTATTCGCCTGCCGGAAATGAGTTCATCCTGGGCAGAAGCGAGAGACTAAGGACCTTGATTCCTTTACCGTGAAGGAGCTCCATGCAAGCGCAACGTCTTTGGCAGGAAGCGCTGGGACGCTTAAAATCTCGGGTCAGCGATCAAAGTTTCGAAATCTGGCTGAAGCCCCTCACTTCGGTCCGGTGTGAGCAAGCGACCCTGGTGGTGGAAGTGCCCCATGCCTTTTTCCAGGAATGGATCCAGGATCACTTCGGCGAGGATCTCCTCCATTCCCTCCGCCAGGTCAGCGAGGAAATCCAGCAGATCCGCTTTGAGGTCAACGAGAACCTGGAGGTCGCGGCCCCGGAGCAACCCCTCCTCCCCCTGCCCCCGCCCAAAACCAAACCTCCGCTGCTTCATCCCGCGCTCAACCCACGCTACACCTTCGACCATTTCGTGGTCGGCCGCAGTAACCAGTTCGCCCACGCCGCCTGCAAGGCCGTGGCCGAGCAGCGGCCGCGGCGCTACAACCCGCTTTTCATCTACGGCGGTGTCGGCCTGGGCAAGACCCACCTGCTCAACGCCGTGGGCCACCGCATCCTCGAACGCAAGCCCAAGAGCCGGATTGTCTGTCTCCAGGCCGAGGGCTTCCTTAACGAGCTGATCAACTCCCTGCGGTCCGACCGCATGGCCGAGTTCCGCCAAAAATACCGGCAGAAATGCGACGTGCTCCTCATGGACGACATCGAGATCCTGGCCGGCAAGGAGCGCACCCAGGAAGAGTTCTTCTACACCTTCAATGGGCTTTACGAATCCGGCAAAACCATCGTCATCACCAGCGACCGCTTTCCCAAGGACATGCCCGAGCTGGAAGAGCGGCTGCGCTCGCGCTTTGAAAGCGGGATCATCGTGGACATCCAGGCTCCGGACCTGGAGACCAAGCTCGCCATCCTGCGCAAGAAGGCGGAAGAAGAGCAGATTCATCTTTCGCCGGAGGTCGCCCTTTTCATTGCCGAGAGCGTGACCAGCAACGTCCGCAAGCTGGAAGGATCCCTCATCCGCCTGGGCGCCTTTGCTTCCCTTTCCGGCAGCGACATCACGGTGGACCTGGCCAAGAACATCCTCAAGAACATCCTGGACGAAGAAAAGAAAGTGTTCACTCCCGACCTGGTCATGAAAATCGTGGCCGCCCATTTCCAGGTGAAAGTCTCGGACTTGAAATCCGCCAGGCGCAACCGTTCCTTCGCCTATCCTCGGCAACTGGCCATGTATTTGATCCGCGAACTGATGAACCTGTCCTTTCCGGAAATTGGAAGAACCTTCGGCGGCAAGGACCATGCCACCGTGATCCATGCCTGCAAAAAGCTGCGCTCGCTCCTGCAGGAAGACGTTGAAACTCAGCGCCATTTGCAGGCGATAAAAAGCGCGCTGGGCATCCAGGCCTAGCTTGTGAATGGATGGGTTGATAAGGTGAGAAAGTGCCTGTGGAAAGAGCTCTGGATAAAGTTTTTCAAGGAAAGATCCCGTTTTTCTACCGGAGTCTTCTACCGGTCACGCGCACAGGAAAGTGGTTGGATGGCTTGCAGATATCCCGCTGGAAAAGTGATAAAATCGGATAACCATGAGATACCCAAAAAAAGTAGTTGTTCACAAATTAACAGGCTCTACTATCATTACTCTCTTTAAAGCTTATATAATAAAACAAGAAGAAGAGGGACGCTGAAACAGGAGGGTTTCATGAAATTCACCATCGAGAAGGATGTGTTTCTCAAGTGCCTTTCCAAGCTGCAGGGCATCGTGGAAAAGCGGAGCACCATGCCCATCCTTTCCAACTCCCTGCTCCGGGTTCTCAAGGGCGAGCTGGAGGTCACCGCCACCGACTTGGAGGTGACGGTGGTGGACCGCTGTGAGATATCGTCCAGCGAGCCGGGAAGTATCACCCTCAGCGCCAAGAAGCTTTACGAGATCGTCCGCGAACTGCCGGAAGGTCCGCTCGAACTCCGGAGCAAAGAAGATAACTGGGTTGAGATCAAGAGCGGCAAGAACCTGTTCGAACTGGTCGGCCTGGGCAGCGATGAGTTTCCCAAGGTCCCGGAGATTTCCCAATATAGCCTGATGGAATTGGATGCCGCAGTCCTGAAGCAGATGGTGGAAAAAACCATCTACGCCTCGGCCGGCGAAGAATCGCGCTACAGCCTCAATGGCATCTTCCTGGAGAAGAGCGAAGACAAGAAGGGGCTGCGCATGTCGGCGACCGACGGCCACCGCTTGGCCGTGATTGACCGGGAGATCGAGCCGGCCGCCAAGATGCAACTGGAAAAGGGAGTCATCCTCCCTCGCAAAGGCATGGCCGAGGTCAAGAAGATCCTGGAAGGGGTGGACGGCAAGGTCCAGTTCGGGATCAAGGACAACAGCGCCGCGGTCAAAACTAATGCCACGGTGGTCTTCATGCGCTTGATTGACGGAGAGTTCCCTGAATACCGGCGGGTGATCCCCGAGCCCGCTGAGCGACAAAAGAAAGTCAGCATCGCCCGCGAGGATTTCCAGCGCACCTTGCGCCGGGCCTCGCTCTTGGTGGACGAGCGGGCCCGGGCGGTCAAGTTCACTTTCAGCCCCAACCTCCTGGTCATGGAGGGCAAGAACCCGGGCCTGGGCACCTCCCACGGAGAGTGTGAGATGGAATACAAAGGAGACAAAGTCGAGATCGGCTTCAACGACCGCTATTTCATGGACATCCTCGCCGTCACCCAGAGCGACAAGATCAAGCTCGAGATCAAGGACGAATTGAGCCCGGTCGTCGTCCTGCCCGATGACGACAGCCGCTACTTCTGCATCGTCATGCCCATGCGTTTGTGAAAGGAATGGTATTCCGTATTTCGTATTGCGTATTTTGGATTAGGCGAAATACGTAATACGGAATACACAATACGATTCTCCCCATGTCCCGTCCCACCACCGCCCTGGTTGACCTTTCCGCCCTCTCCCACAATCTTGCTTGCGCCCGCTCCCGGGTGAATAAGTCTGTGGAAATCATTCCGGTGGTCAAAGCGGACGCCTACGGCCACGGGGCCAAGGAAGTTGTGCGCAGACTTTATTCACAGGGTGTGAATATCCTGTGTGTAGCCCTGCTGGACGAGGCCCTGGCCTTGCGCCAAAGCGGCTTTGCCGGCGAAATCCTGATCAGCAACGGGCTTTTTCCCGGCGAAGAAGAGGAAGCGGTGGCCCGGGGTTTCATCCCCTTTGTCCTGTCCTCCGAAAGCCTGGAACGCCTGGAGCCAGCCGCCAAAAAGCTGGGCCAGCCGGCCAAGGTCCACCTCAAGGTGGACACCGGCATGGGCCGGATCGGAGTGGATCCCGGAGAGTTCTTCCCCCTGGCCGAGCGCATTCTCCGCTCGCCCCACCTCACGCTCGACGGCGTCCTCTCCCACCTCGCCTCCGCCGACCTCAACTCGCCCGAGGAGAACGACTACACCCGCCGCCAGATCGAAAGCTTTGCTCTGCTCCGCGCCGGCCTGGAAAAGCGCGGCTTCCAGGTGCCCCGCTGGCACCTTCTCAACTCCGCCGGCCTCATCCGCTTTCCCGAGGCGCATCACACCGCGGCGCGCCTCGGCATCATGCTCTACGGCGTCAGCCCCTCCGACGACGTGGACCTCTCGGACCAACTTCAGCCGGTCCTCTCCCTCAAGACCCATATTACCTTCCTGAAAAAGGTCCCGCCCGGCTCAGCCGTCTCCTACGGCCGGCGGACCGTGGTCGAGCGGCCCTCCCTCATCGCCACCATCCCCATCGGCTATGCCGACGGCCTGCCTCGCACCCTGCCCGTCGGCTTCCCGCTCCTGGTCCGGGCCCGGCGCGCGCCCATCGCCGGCGTGGTCACTATGGACATGACCATGCTGGACGTCACCGACGTGCCCGGCGTAGCGAGGGGCGATGAGGTGGTGATCATCGGGGAGCAGGCTGGCGAGCGCGTCCGGGCGGAGGACATCGCCAAGGCCTGCGGCACTATCCCTTACGAGGTTCTGTGCCGGATCGGGCCCAGGGTGGAGCGGAGATATCATGATTGACCTTTCCAGGTTTCGGAAGCTGGAGCTGACCGAGGCGGAGGTGCGGCGGTTTCTGGCCGAGGAGGAAGGGCCGTATTATGAGCGGAAGTCGCTCTGGGACCGGAGCGGGCCGACGCCGAAAGTCCGGGACCGGAGCACGGTGCGGGAGGAGATTGCGGAGTATCTGGCGGCCTTTGCCAATGCCGACGGCGGGCTTTTAGTTCTGGGCGTGGAGGATGACGGGACACCCACTGGCCACAAATACCCGGAAGAAGCCATTCTCAGTTTCTTGAAGGCGCCCGAGGAAAAAGTTCAGGCGCCGCTTCACCCTCGCATGCAGATCATCACGATTGACGGACATGAGCTTTTGCTCTTTGAGATCGAGAGCGCGCCGGAAGCAGTTCATTGTAAAGGCAAGTGTCCCTACCGCACCGGCGATCAGGTGATGCCCCTGACCCAGGAGGCAATCAACGGCCTCAAGAAGACCTACCAGCGGGTTTCTTTTGAGCAAAAGCCCGGGCCTGAATTTGTGGATCAGGACTTGGATCTGGAACTGGCGAAAAAGGTCTTTTCGCGGACGCCGTTTCAAGATCGGACCCTGGAAGAGAATTTTACTCGTTATGGCTTGGCCGTTCGACGGAACGGTAAATTGATCTGGCGGAACGCGGGCATGCTCTTGTTTGGCCGGGAGGAACAGTTTGCCTCGTATCATCCTCGTGCGGGAGTGCGCATTTTCAAAGTGGAGGGCACCGAGCGGAAGTATGGGCAGGCTCATAACGTGGTGGAGCATCGCGTTGAAGGGCCGCTCCCGCTTTTGATCGAGCGTGCCCGCGATTACATCCGTTCCCAGATCCGGAAATCGGCTAAACTCCATGACCTCTTTTTCCGGGAGATGCCGGAATATCCGGAGTTTGCTTGGCAGGAGGCATTGATCAACGCGGTGGCGCACCGGGACTACGCGGTTACCACACGGGAGATCGAGGTTGAGATGTATGATGACCGGATGGAGGTAAAGAGCCCAGGCGGGTTGGTGGAGGGGATTACGTTGGAGCGGCTCCGGGAGCGACGCTCGAATATTCATGCGAGCCGAAATCCGCTCCTGGTAAGGGTGCTGGTGGACTACGGCCTGATGCGGGAGGAGGGAGAGGGCATTCCCCGCATGATGGAGGAAATGGAAACTAGTTTTCTTCATCTGCCGGAACTGGAATTGATCAACGGCGATTTTCAGGTGCGGCTTAAAAACACCCCGATCTTTGAGGTTGGTTCCTCGGAATGGGTGAATTTTGTGAAGGGTTTGCCGATCACTGACCGACAGCGCCGAGTGCTGATTGCCACAGGGAAGGGCGGGTTTACCAATCAAGACTATCAGAAGCTGAACCAACTGGATCGAGACACCGCCTACCAGGAAATTAAGACGATGTTGGATGCTGGAATAATAGAAACAAGGGGGAAAACAAAAGGCGCAAAATACTTTTTAAGCTTAACCGTAACCCGGATCGTAACTTTGATTCTGGGGCGGCTTCCCAAGCTTCGGGAATTCCTTGCGGAAAAAGAATTTGTTTCCAATGCGGATTATCGGGCCTTGTTCAGCCTATCCAGGCGCCAGGCTCGCGATGAGCTTAAAGCTCTATGCGATAAAGGTTATTTAACATTGATAGGGGAGCGGCGAGGGGCAAAGTATCAGAAGGGGCCGGCCTTTTGAGAGTTATGAGCATTTTTAAGGCCCGATATGAGCGTTATGAGCGGAAAATGTATCATTTGTCGGCATAAGTTGTTAAATTTGTTTATCTTTCGTTTACGCAATTCCTGGCTAAAATCAGCTTCATAATGCCGGAATTTGGCTCAAAAAGCGTGGTCTTTGAGATCAAAGTGCTGAAAAAACAAAGGGTTGGCTTTGTGCAATTTTCAGGCAATAAAAATAAATAAAGAGGTGTAGCGGATGAAACTCTTGCTAGTCGGTTCCGGCGGTCGCGAGCACGCCCTGGTCTGGAAGCTCAAGCAGAGCGCGAAGGTGGACAAGATCTTTTGCGCGCCGGGGAACGCGGGCATCGCGGAGCAGGCCGAGTGCCTGCCGGTCAAGGGCGAGGACATCGAAGGACTGCTCAAGGTGGCGAAAGAAAAGAAAGTGGACTTGACTGTAGTCGGGCCGGAAGCGCCGCTCACCCTGGGCATCGTGGACCGCTTCTCGGCCGCGGGTCTGCGCGTCTTCGGACCGAGCCAGGCTGCGGCCCGGATCGAAGGCTCTAAGGCCTTTATGAAAGACCTGATGAAAAAATACCGTATCCCCAGCGCCGCCTTCGCGACCTTCGACTCGCCGGAAAAGGCCAAGGCTTACCTGAAAAAAGTCGGTGCGCCGATCGTGGTCAAGGCCGACGGCCTGGCCGCGGGCAAGGGCGTCATCCTCTGCCAGACCTTGCCGGAAGCCGAGGCCGCGATTGACCAGATCATGGTCAAAAAAGAATTCGGGCCGGCCGGCGATAAAGTCGTGATCGAGGAGTTCCTGACCGGCGAAGAAGCGAGCTTCCTCGCTTTCACCGACGGCGAGGCAGTGCTCCCGCTCGCCTCCTGCCAGGACCACAAGGCCATCTTTGATAACGATCAAGGCCCCAACACCGGCGGCATGGGCGCTTATTCCCCGGCGCCGGTGGTCACGCCGCAAATTTATCAGCAGATCATAGACCAAGTCATGGTCCCCACCGTGCGGGCCATGAAAGCCGAGGGCGCGCCTTACCGGGGCGTGCTCTACGCCGGACTCATGATCGGAAAGGGCGGCGTCAAGGTGCTCGAGTTCAACGCCCGTTTCGGCGACCCCGAGACCCAGCCGCTCCTCTTCCGCATGAAGTCCGACCTCCTGCCGCTCCTCGAAGCCTCGGCCGATGGCTCGCTCAAAGGAATGAAGATCGAGTGGCACGACCAGCCCGCGGTTTGCGTGGTCATGGCCAGCAAGGGCTACCCCGGCTCCTACGAAAAAGGCTTCCCGATCACCGGCCTCCCCGAGGCCAATGCGCTCCCCGACACCTTCGTCTTCCACGCCGGCACCGCGCTTAAGGACGGCAAGGTGGTTACCGCCGGCGGCCGGGTCCTGGGCGTGACCGCTCGGGGCAAAGACATCAAGGCCGCCATTGACCGCACCTACCAGGCGGTAAAGAAAATCCGATGGGACGGCGCTTATTACCGCACCGACATCGGGCGGAAAGCGCTGGTCCGAAAGCGCGTTTGAAAGAATTTTAGATTTTGGATTTTTGATTTTAGATTGAGTGGTTGAAGGTTTGGAAAGAGAGGTTTCATAAGGAAGATGTTGAAGAGTAGAGAGCTGAATTTAGTAGTGGCGGTTCTGGTGCTGATCGCATTTGCCTTACCAGCGGTTGCCGAAGAAAAGCCGACCTGTGAAGAGCCAGTTGCCACCACGGAAGGCCTGGTCAAGGGTTTTGGCGATCCGGACTACGCCGCCTGCGGCTTCCTGGGCCTCCGCTACGCCGCCCCGCCGGTCGGCGAGCTGCGCCTCAAGCCACCCGAGCCGCCAAAGCCCCACGAGGGCGTTTACGACGCCACTCACACCCCACCGGTCTGCCCCCAGCCCAAGTTCATCACCGCCGGCGGCAACCTCGATCAAATCTCCGAAGACTGTCTCTTCCTCAACATCTGGCGGCCGGCCCGCCCCGGCAGCTTCCCGGTCATGCTCTGGATCCACGGCGGCGGCTTCCGCACCGGCTCCGGCGGCTTCCAGATCTACGACGGCGCCCGCCTGGCCGCTGAGCAGGGGATCGTGGTGGTCACCATCAACTACCGGCTCGGCTGGCTCGGGTTCCTGGCCTTGCCCGAGCTTAGGCAGGAAGACCCGCGCCAGACCACCGGCAATTACGGGACCCTGGACATGATCCAGGCGCTCCGCTGGGCGCACGACAACATCGCCGCGTTCGCCGGCGACCCGGAGCGCGTGACCGTGTCCGGCCAGTCGGCCGGGGGCTTGAGCGCCTGCGTGATGATGGCCTCGCCGCTGGCCGCGGACCTCTTCGACCAGGCCATCATCCAGAGCGGGCCTTGCGACCAGGCCATCCCGCTCCCGGTCGGCATCCAGCGCGGCCGGGAGTTTGTGGCGACGCTGGGCTGCCAGGAGCAGGACCTGTCCGCCTGCCTGCGCTCCCAGCCCCTGGAAAAGCTAGTCCCCAAGGGCGAGAACCTGATCCTGAGCGGCGGCATGACCTTCGGCCCGCACCAGGACGGCTACCTCCTATCCACCGACCCGGTCACCGCCATGGAGCAGGGGAACTACCGCAAAGTCCCGGTCCTGATCGGCACCACCCGCGACGAGATCAAGCTCTACACCCTCACCATCCCCGGCACCAGCCTGGTCCCCCGCTTCGAGGTCAAGAAGATCCTGCGCGGCCTGGCCGGACCTTATTACGACGGCATGATGAGTCTATACAGTTTTGACGAATACCGCCGGCCCATCAACCTCTTCCACGCCGTGGCCACCGACACCGCCCTCGGCTCCCGCGCCTTTCATGTGGCCGAGCTTGTATCCCCGGACGCGCCGGTCTATTACTACCGCTTTGACTGGGACCAGACCCGGTTCCCGCGCAAGACCGGCGCCTTCCACAGCCTGGAGGTGCCCTTCGTGTTCGGCGGGCTGAACCTGGACTTCACCTTGGCCAAGCTGGTGGCGAACAAGAAGACGGTGGAGGCGGCCCAGCCCTTGGTGGACCAGATCATGGCCTACTGGGGAAATTTTGTGCGGACCGGGAATCCCAACGGCGAGGGCCTGCCTGAATGGCCGGCTTATAACACGATAGACAAGCTCCGGCTGCACCTGGACAGTGAGATTACGGTCCAGCCGGTTCCGGCCAAGGAGATCGAGCGCTACGACTTCCTCAACCGCTTCACCCTCCAGGGCATGAAGGCCGTGCCCAGGTCTGAATAGGGATTTGGGTAGTCCCCGCTTTTCATCGGCAGGCCCTGCCATTGCGCCGAGGGCCGTGATCCATTATGATGAATGGAAGCGATGCGCCGGTCGCGGAGAGATCCCGCTTTCGGCGTGAACAACCCAGGGAGGTTTTGGCATCATGCTGGTGATTGCGGAGCGGATCAATGCCACGCGCCAGGGGATCCGGCAGGCGCTCCTCGCCCGGGACGAGGCCCTGATCCGGAAGGAGGCCCGGGAGCAGGCCGCGGCCGGCGCCGCCTGGCTGGACGTCAACGCCGCGGCCGACCCGGTGCGGGAGCTCGAGCTGATGGAGTGGCTGCTGGAGGTGGTCCAGGCGGAGGGGAAGATCCCGCTGGCGATTGACAGCGCCAGTCCCGCGGTGATCGAGGCCGGGCTCAAGCGGCACCGGAACGGCCAGGCCCTGGTCAACTCCATCACGATGGAGACCGGCCGCTACGAGAAAATGCTACCCTTGGTCAAGGAATACGGCGCGGCCGTGATCGGCCTGGCCCTGGATGACCGCGGGATCGGGAAGACCGCGGCGGACCGGCTCCAGGCGGTGGAGCGGATGGTGGAGGAAGTGGACCGGCAGCGGATTCCGCTTTCAGATCTGTATGTGGACCCGATGGTCTTGACCGTGTCCTCGGACCAAGGCTCCGGCCGGCTGGCGCTGGAGGTGCTCCACCAGATCAAGGCGCGCTGGCCGGAGGTCAAGACCACGGCCGGGCTTTCCAACGTCTCCTTCGGCCTGCCCGGCCGGCCGCTCCTCAACCGCACCTTCCTGGCCATGCTCCTGGCCGCGGGATTGGACTCGGCGATCGTGGACCCCCTGGATAAGAAGCTCATGGCCGCTGTCCGCGCCGCGGAGACGCTCCTGGGCCAAGACCCTTATTGCGGAAATTATTTAAAGGCGTTCCGGGCGGGCTGGCTGGAAAGCTAGTGAAGTATCCTAATGATGGATTGACAATTAATGATCGGTCGGCTTGCGTAGGGGCGGTTCGCGAACCGCCCCTACTCTGTCGGCCCTTCACTCGTCGCGAGCCGGTTCTTCTGTTTCCACATTCGGCGCTTCATTCATGCTCCCGGTGCGGTAGCCCAGGAGGTCGAGCGCCACGTAGGTAAAGCCCGCGGCCTTGACCTGCTCGTGCACCTGCCGGCGGAGCTCCGGGTCCAGCATCCGGTCCAACTCCTCCGGCTGAAGCTCGATCCGCGCCACCTCCCCGTGATAGCGCACCCGGAACTGGCGGAAGCCCAGCGAGAGCAGCGCTTCCTCCGCCGCGGCCACTTGAGCGATCCTCTCCTCGGTGATCGCGGTGCCGTAGGGAAAGCGCGAGCTTAAGCAGGCCAACGCCGGCTTGTCCCAGGTGGGGAGCCTCCGCGCCCGGCTCAGCTCCCGGATCTCGGCCTTGGTGAGACCCGCTTCCAGCAAGGGGCTGCGCACGCCCAGCTCTTCCGCCGCCTTGCGGCCGGGCCGATAATCGTCCAGGTCGTCGGCATTGGTGCCGTCGAGCACGAAGCTATAGCCCCGCTCATCCGCCGCCTTGCGGCACAGCCGGAAGAGCTCGAGCTTGCAAAAGTAACAGCGGTGGCGGGGGTTCTGGGCAAAGCCGGGGATGGCAAGCTCGTTCGATTCCACCTCGATCAGCTCCGCGCCCAGCGAGGCCGCGAGCCGCTTGGCGTCCTCGTGCTCGCGCGCCGGGTAGGTGGGAGACAGCGCGTTGACCGCGAGCGCCTTATCGCCCAGCGCCTCCCGCGCCACGGCCAAGAGGTAGGTCGAGTCCACCCCGCCGGAAAAAGCGATCACCGCCGAGCCCATCTCCCGCAGGATGGCAAGCAGCTTTTGTTCTTTTTCCTTCACGGCCCGGCCTCTGCTTCTTTAAGATGCCGGGCGATATCCTGACGGAGCGGTTCGGCGTCCTCCGGCGCCTGGATCATGGCCGCGCGCAAGTCTTGCAAGGCGCCGGCGCGGTCACCCTGGCCGAGCTTGACCCGGCCCCGGGTGAAAAGGTAATAGGGCAAGTTGGCCCCGTCCAGTGCCACGGCCTGGTCCGCGGCCGAAAGCGCTTGGTCGAGCTTCCCGAGCCCGAGGTAACCCCGGGCCAGCTCATCGAGAATCTCGGCATCGCCCGGGGATAGCTCGTGCGCCTTTTCGTAGCATTTCAGCGCCGGCCGGAGTTTGCCCAGGGCCCGGTCGGCGTTGCCCAGGCCCAGCCAGGCGGGCGCGTTCTTCTCGTCCAACCGGGTGGCCCGCTCGAACTCGGCCTGCGCCGCCGGCCAGTCCCCGGCCTGCGCATAGCTCAGGCCCAGCTTCACGTGTTCTTGGCCGCGGGAGGGATCGTTTTCAATGGCCAACCGCGAGAGGGTCTGGCAGGCGGGAAGGCCCAGGAGAAGAGGAAGAGTTAAACACAAAGACACAAAGAAGAAATTTCTATTACTTTTCACTTTCCACTTTTTACTGTGCACCGTGCACTGTTCACTTTTTCTCCCGGGCTGCAGCCTTGAGCTCCGTGGCCGTGAAGAGCGCGAACAGGGGATAGCCCTTGGCCGCCAGCGCCTCCCGGCCGCCCTCTTCCCGGTCCACCAGGGCCAGGACTTCCACCACCTTCGCGCCCTCGGCCTCCACCGCGGCGATCGCCTGCAAGGCCGAACCCCCTGTCGTCACCACGTCTTCCAGGATGGCCACCCGGTCGCTCTTGCGCAAGTTGCCTTCGATTCGCCGGCCGGTGCCATGCCCCTTGGCTTCCTTGCGCACGATGAAGCCCCGGAGCGGCGATCCCGCGATCTGGCTCCTCACGATCAGGGCCGCGGCCATCGGGTCCGCGCCCAGGGTCAGCCCGCCCACCGCGTCCACCGGCTCCGGCAGGCCCTGGATGCGCTCGAGCAAAAGCCGCGCGGTCAGGTCGGCGCCCTCGGGGTCGAGGGTGGTGGTGCGGCAGTCCACGTAATAGTCCGAGGTCTTGCCCGAGGCGAGGGTGAAAGACCCAACCTGGAAGGAATTCCGGAGGATGACCGCTTGGAGCCTTTGTCGCATTTCCGGATAATTCATTGAAGGTCCACTGGAATCTGGTGAAGGATCGTTTCCCTAACTTTGCGCGCCGACTTAACCGCCTTCCTCGCATTCTCAAGAGTCAGCTCGGAGAGATCCCCCGGGTAACGGACATCCACGCTGTAATCCGTCAACACGGTTGCTTCGCGCAGGGAATCCGCCAGCGGTTTATCCACCTTTGCCACCAGGTTGAGGAGCTCACCAATATCGTGAGTCTTGGGATACTCGACTTGATGCCAGACCAGAAAGGCTTTAAGAAATTTTTCTGCGGTTTGCTGGGCGTGGAAGGCGGCGATATCGGGGAAAGGCTCTCTTGCGTTAAGTAAGGCGGCTGCGGCGTTCAAATCGTTCTCGGCCTTTTGAATCCACTGCCGGGTGAATTCGCGTTTAACCTGCTCAGGCGGCTTCATAGATCACCCGGCCGTATTTGCTCGCAGGATAGGCGATTCCACCGATGACGTTTTTGCTCTCCTCAAAGTGCTCCATGGTCATGAGAAGAATATCAAAAGGATACCCCAAACTGCGCAGGGACTCGCGGATTTGCCTTCGCTCTTCGCGGGGATTAGCCAGCTTCGTTTTGATAATGAGAAGGTCAATATCACTGTCCCTGGTCATCCCACCGGTGGCCGCCGAGCCGAAGAGGATAATCCGGTCCGGCCGGGATACGCTAGTCACCCGCTGGATGATCTCCTCGCGCAATTTCTCATCAATCCCCATGACGGCTCATTCCCTTCCGAGCTTTGAATCCCATCTTGGCCACCGCCAGCATCTGGCGCGCGTGCTCAAGGTCGCTCATAAAGCACCCTTCCCTCGCGGAGCGTCGTCGCAATGATATGGTTGATGGAATTCCGCCACTTCTCAAATTCCTTGATGCTGTAAACCAGGATGTCCTTCGGGATCTCAAAAGCCGACAAAGCCTCCCGAATCCGCACCAACTCCTCCAGCCGGCCGCGGCTTCCGCCAAATTCCTCCCGCTCCACAATCATCAAGTCTAAATCCGAATTCGGCCCGCCCCCGCCCCACACCAGCGACCCAAACAGGACGATCTTTTCCGGGTCCACCTCCCGGATAATGGCCTGAACCATCTCCTCCAGAACTTGGTCGTTGATCTCGATCATGGGATTTACCTTGTCCATATTTTAACCTGATTCCATTCGTCTTGCCAACCCCTTCCCGCCTAGCGGGCCTGCGAAATAAAATGGGGGCAAGTTGTGGTACAGGCGTCTCGCCTGCCTGGCGTGCAGGCTGGAAGCCCGCCCCACAACCCGGCTCAGTCCCATCCCCCTAAACTCTGCTATGATAAAGCCCGGCACCGTGCCCGTAATCCCAATGGAGCGATCCATTACCATGACCAACCCCATCCTGAACTGGATCGGTGGCATCCCGGACCTGCTCTTCCTGCGCATGCCCTCTTTCATGCTCGAAACCAACCCCGCGACCTACTCCGAATACCTCGACCAGCTCCGCTTCTACTCCTCCGGCCGCTTCGCCGAGCCGGGCGAGCCTTTCTTCTCTCTGCCCCAGGAGGCGCCCGCTTTCGAGGTCCTCGAGAGCCGGCCCGATCGCAGCGGCGTCCTGGAGGTGCTCTGCTACCCCAGCCGCTACCAGGTCCGCAACCCCGCCCTGCGCGAGGCCTTCGCCAGCCACCCGGCCAACCTCCACGGCTACCTCCACCTGTGGCGGCATCAGCCTCGCGGCTCCCGGCCCCTGGTCCTCTGCCTGCACGGCTTCATGATGCACGGACCCCGCCGCGCCCGGGCCATGTTCAAGATTGACGCCCTGTTGCGCCGCGGCCTGGACGTGGGCCTTTTTCACCAGCCGTTTCACTGGCGCCGGGCCGAGCAGCCGGGCCGGCAATACCTGCTCGGGCCCCAAAACCTCCCGCTCACCATCGAGACCTTCGGCCAGAACCTCCACGACCTCCATTCCTCGGTCCTCCTCCTCCAGGGCCTGGGCTACGGCCGCATCGGCCTGATCGGCGCCAGCCTCGGCGGATACACCTCAGCCCTCTATGCCGCCCATGCCGCGGCGGTGGACTTTATGTTCCTGGCCGTGCCCGCCCTCGATTTCTTCCGCTACTTGCGGCCCCGCCCCGGCCTCTTCGCCTTCCCGGTGGACGAGACCATTGTCTCCGAGACCCGCCAGGCCCTGGACCTGGTCACGCCCTGGCGCTACGCGCCCAGGTTTGATCCGGACCGCATCTGCGTGGTGGCCCACGCCGGCGACCGCCTCTGTGAAGCGCGCCTCACCCGCGCCTGGGTCGAGCAGTGGCAGATCAAGAACTACACCGAAGTGCCCGGCGGCCATTGGCTCCACTTCGGCGGAAACTTGAGAGGCAGGATCTGGTACGCCTGGCTGGAAAAGATGGGCTACTTACAAAACTGCTTAATCTAATAATTGGGGTCTGACCCCAATTATTAGATTAACGGGGTTATTAGGTTCCTTGTCATCCGCTTCTGGAAGCGCTAGGATGGTCCCGTTCCCCGCAGCTTGAGTCGCCACCTTTTCCCGAACTCCTGGAGGCGCTTGATGCCGGCCCATCTCTCTGATCTTGAAATCGAGTCCGTCCGGTTTGGCGGCCAGAACCTCTTCTCCATGGAATTGGCCGAGACCGAAATGTTGGAGCTGGGGATCTGGCTGGAGCGGGCCGGCGCCGAATACTACCGCTTCCTGGCCCAATCCACCTCGGAGCCGAAACTCCGGGAATTTTTCCTGCGCCTGGTCGGCATCGAGTGGGACCATGAGGAAAAGATGGAGGGCATCTTTCGCGACGCCCACGAGCGCCAGGTGGAACCCCTGGGCCGGGAAGAGGGCCTGCTTGGCCGCGCCTACCTGGAGCGGCTGCAGGAGATGGCGATCAAGAAAATTTTCCCCAAAGGTTTTGAAATCCCTACCTTCGAGTTTGGGCCCAAGCCCCTGGCCGACTCGCTTTTGGCCGCCCTCGAAGCCGAGCGCAAGAGCGCGGCCCTGTTCAAATACCTCTACCGCTTCCGCATGCACGGCCCGGCCCGGGAAACTTTGCTGGTCCTTTACGAGGACGAGCGACAGCACATCAGCGACATTGAAAAGATTATGCGGGAAATCGAGACCGGCAAGTAGAGCGGGTCGGGGTCAGACCCTGACGATTTTCACAATTCGCGGTTATCGGTAAGGAGGAAGAGGGGCTTACTCGTAGCGGAGGGTTTCGATGGGGTCGAGGCGGGAGGCGCGCCAGGCGGGGTAAAAGCCGAAGAAGATGCCGACCGCGGCGGAAAAGAGGAGGGCGATCAGGATCGAGCCGGGCGAGACCAGGACCGGCCAGCCGTTGGTCCGGCCGACCACCTGGGCGAGGATCATGCCCAGAGCGATCCCGATCAGGCCGCCGCTTGCGGCCAGGGCCACCGCCTCGACCAGGAACTGCATCAGGATATCCTGCCGGCGCGCGCCCACGGCCATGCGCAGGCCGATCTCGCGGGTGCGCTCGGTGACCGAGACCAGCATGATGTTCATGATCCCGATGCCGCCCACCAGGAGGGAAATGGAGGCGATGACGGTGAGGAGGATGGTCATCACCTGGGAGACCTGGGTGATGGTCTTGGTCACCTCGGTCATGTCCATGATGGTGAAATCATCGTCCGCATCCGGGGCCAGGTGGTGGCGCTGGCGCAGGATCGCCCGGATCTCCTCCTGGGCCGGCTCCATGTGGTCCATGGAGTCGAGGGTGGCGAGGAGCTGGTCCACGTCGGCGAAGGGCGAGTTCTGGAGCACCCGGCGGATGGTGGTCCAGGGCGCGACCACGGTGTCGTCCTGGTCCTGGCCCCAGGCGGTGGAACCCTTGGGTTGGAACACGCCGATCACGCGGAAGGGTATGTTCTGGATGCGGATGGTCTGGTCGATCGGGTCGGTATCGGTAAAGAGATTCTTGACCACGGTCTGGCCCAGCACGCACACCCGCGCCGCGGTCAGGACCTCGGACTCCGTGAAGAAACCGCCTTGGGCCAGCTCCAAGTTGCGCACGCTCAAATAGTTGGGGTCCACCCCCTGGATATGGGTGGACCAGTTGTTCTCCTGATAAATCACCTGTCGTCCGGTCCGCACCAGGGGGGTCAGGGCCACCACATAGGGGACCTCGTTGAGGATGGCCTTGCCGTCCTCGGCGGTGAGGGTGCGCTGGGTGCCGGCGCCCCCCATCCTGCCCCCGAAGTGGCTAGTGCCCGGAAAGATCACAAGCAGGTTGTTGCCCATGCTCCGGATCTGGTCCTGGATCATGACGTGGGCACCCTCGCCCACGGCGACCACGGCAATGACCGCGGCGATGCCGACGATGATGCCGAGCATGGTCAGGAAGGACCGGACCTTGTTGCGGACCAAGGCCCGAAACGCCACCCACAAGATCATGGCGAAGTTCATAGGATCTGTCCGTCCCGCATGGTGATCTTCCGGCGGGCGTAGCGGGCGATGTCTTCTTCGTGCGTGATCAGGACGATGGTGATGCCTTCGGCGTTGAGCTGCTCGAAGATAGACATAATCTCCCGGCTGGAGCGGGTGTCAAGGTTTCCGGTCGGCTCGTCCGCCAAAATCAGCGGCGGCTGGTTGATC
>MGQK01000063.1:51789-65518 GCA_001797815.1 Deltaproteobacteria bacterium RBG_13_61_14
CCACCCGCTGCTGCTGGCCGCCGGAGAGCTGGCCCGGCTGGTGATGCACGCGGTCCGAAAGGCCCAGCCGCTGGAGCATATTCAGCGCGCGTTCGCGCTTGGCCTGGCGCGAGAGCCGCGGCCCGTAAAGCAAGGGCATTTCCACGTTCTCCAGCGCGGAGGTGCGCGGCAGGAGGTTAAAGCTTTGAAAAACAAAGCCCATTTTCTGGTTGCGGATATAGGCCAGTTGATCGGCGGAGAAGAGGGTCACGTCTTCGCCGTCCAACACGTAGCGGCCGCGGGTGGGCCGGTCCAGGCAGCCGATCAGGTTGAGCAGGGTAGTCTTGCCCGAGCCGGAGGCGCCCATGATCGCCACGAACTCGCCCCGGTCCACCTCCAGGGAAAGCCCGCGCAGGGCCGGAATCTCGACCTCCCCCAGTTGGTAAACCTTGACGATGTCCTGAAGCTCGATCAGCATGGCCCATCATCTCGGTCGGCGCGAAGGCATCTTGGGCATGAAAGGGTTTACCTTGCCCGCGGCTGCGCCGGGCTCAGCCATTCCGATCACCACTTCCTGCCCTTCTTTCACCTCGCCGCCGGCCAGCTCGGTAAACGCCCCGTCGTTGATCCCCAGGGTGACCGGGATGCTCTCAAGCCCTTGGCCGGTGAGGACCCAGAGGCGAGGCCCGGCGGGCGCGGGTTCCGGCGCCGCCGCCGCCTGATTCTGCGGCCGGAAGCGGAGCGCGGCGTTGGGAACCTTTAACACGCCGGTGCGCTGGTCCACCTGGAAGGTGAGGTTGGCGGTCATCCCGGGCAGGAGTTTCTGGTCCGGGTTGGCCGCTTTGACGATCACCGGGTAGGTGACCACGTTCTGCAAGGTGGTGGCCGCGATGCGCACCTGGCTGACCGCGCCCTGAAATTTTTCTTCGCCGTAGGCGTCCACGGAAAAGGCAACCGGCTGGCCCGCTTGGATCTTGCCGATGTCCGCCTCGGGGATGCTCGCCTCCACCTGCATCTGCTTCAAGTCGGCGGCGATCACGAAGAGCGTCTGGGAGGCAAAGGATGCCACCACGGTCTGACCCTCATCCACGTTGCGCGCTACCACCACCCCGTCCACCGGCGATTTGATCGTGGTGTAATCGAGGTTGGTCTGGGAAAGAGTGAGCGCGGCCCGGGCCTGGCCGATTCCCGCCTGGGCCAGCTTGAGCTGGGCGGCCAGGGAGTCGCGGTCGGCGACGGCGCCGTCCAGATCCGATTGCGAGATCAGGTTGCGGCTGACCAATTCCCGCGAGCGCTGCAACTCCTTTTCCGCCTGGGTAAGCTTGGCCCGGACTTGTTCGACCGCGGCGAGCGCGCTCTGGAGGTTGGCCCGGTCCTGCGCGACCTTGGCCTGGTAAGCGGCCGGGTCAATCTGGGCCACCACCTGGCCGGCCTGGACGTGATCGTTGTAGTCCACATACAGCTTTTGCACCGGCCCATTGACCTGAGTGCCCACCTGCACTTGCTGGATGGGCTGCACGGTGCCGGTGGCCTTGACCGTCTGCACCAGGTCGCCCCTTTCCACTTTCGCGGTCCGGTAGAGGTTTTGGCTCTCGTTTCGCCGCCATAACCGCCAGGCGCCCAGGCTGGCCGCCACCAGCGCCACCGCGCCCAGCACCATCAGCCAACGTTTCATGGTTATTTTTCTCCTATGGTGCGCTGGACCTGCGCCACCGCGGCCAGGTAGTCGAAGCGGGCGGTGACCTGGTCCGACTGGGCCTGACTCAAGGCCACCTGGGCATCGGTCACTTCCACCGCCGAGGCCCGGCCCACCTTGTAGCGCTCGTTGACCAGGTCCACGTTTTCCTGCGCTTGCTGCGCCACGAGGGTGCTCAACTCCAGGCGTTGCTTCGCGTCTTCCCGCTCGGCCACCGCCTGGCTCAAATGGAGATAAATTAACTGCTCCTGGGCCGCGCGCCGGGCGCGCGCCGAGCGAAGCTGGGCCACGGCCTGGTCAATCTGGCTGGTTTTGCGGGGGATGGCCAGGAGGTCTTGGATCACGACCGCGGGCGAAATGAACCAGTTCCAGACCAGGGGGAAATCCGCCCCGGTCCAGTTGTAGCCGGCGCTGAAGGTGAGCGAGGGGAATAAATTGGCAATGGCCCCGTTCACCGCCATGGAAGCCGCCCGTTCCTCCGCGATCGCGGCCTGCAATTCCGGCTGATGCTCGCGGGCCAGCGCCATCAACTCCTCCAAGGTCGCGGTCTGCTCGACCGCCGCCGGCTCCGTGATCCGGTAGCCCGGCTCTTCGGCCAAGCCCATGGCCGAGTTCAAAGCCGCGCGCGCGGTCTTGACCGCGTTGCGGGCGCTGATCAGGTTCAACTGCGCATGGCCCAGGTCCACCTGGGCTTTGGTCACGTCATACTGGATGCGCCGGCCCACCTCGAACAGCACTTTGGCCTGGTCGAGGTGAACCTGGAATTGGTGGACGGTATCTTCGGCGACCTGGGCCAGCGCCTGGGCCTGGGCCAACTGGTAATAGGCCAGCTTCACCTGAAAGGCCACCGTGTTGGTGGTGGCGCGCAGGTTCGCTTCCGCGGCCCGCTGCTGGGCAGAGGCCTGGCGAATGGCGGAATCGGTGCGGCCGAAGTCCCAGATCAACTGCTCGGCGCTGATTCCCGCGGACCAGAAGTCCGAGGACTCGTTGCTGGGAGGAGACGGAGCGGACAGCCCGGGGGTGGTCGAGGCAGGGGCTTGCACGTTGCCGGTCGCCCGGCGGTAACTGCCCTGGCCGGTGAGCGAAGGGATATAGCCGGAGATGGCCAGGCGGGTCTGCTTCTGGGCGATCACCAGGTTTTGCTGGGCCTGGACCATGGCCGGATGGTATTGCAGCGCGATGGCGACGGCCTGCTCCAGCGTCAAGGTGCTGCCCTCGCTCAAGCTCACTTCCGCCGCGGTCACGGTCCGCTCGCCCGGGGGCGCCTGGTCGCTCTTCTGGGCCTGCCGGGCCCGGTAAATGGTCGCGCAGCCCGGGAGCAGAAAACCGGCCAGCAGGATCAAGGCCCCCTGTTGCCAGCGGATGCCCCGTCTGCGGGAAAGTCCTGGCCCCGGCGCGGCTGAACTCGCATCCATACGCACGTTCATCGCTTGGCTCCTTCTTCCGCTACACCTTGAAAAAAGATATCCAAAAACAGTTGCGCGTCCTCGGCCAGGGGCGGCGGCGTCTCTTCCCATAACCGCGCCTGGATCATGGCCGCGCAGCCCATCACAAAAACCCCGGCCGCCTTCAGGTCCGGAAGAGGCCGGAAATGACCGCGTTCCACCCCTTCTTTGAACACCTGGGCGACTGATGCCACCAGCCGGCGGTGACGGTCCTTGCCCTCCCGGTTCATCCTCGGCCCGGTAAACTCCGGGTTGAGAAATACCCGGAAGAAATTGCGGTTGGCTTCAAAGTAGCTCAGGCTTTGTTGGACAATCGCTTCCAGCTTCTGGTTCGGGGAAAGCTCCGAGTCCAGGATCTTGTCCAACTCTTGCTCCAAAGGCTCCATGCTGCTCTGCACCGCGGACTGAAGCAATTCTTCCTTGTCCTGGAAATAGAGATAGAGCGTGCCCTTGGCGATCCCGGCCTCCTTGGCCACCCGCTCCATGGTCAAGCCGGAAAGCCCCTGCTCGGTTAGCACCTTGACCACGGCCTGGTGCAAGCCTTCCTTCATCAGGGAATTCCATTTGCTCTTCCGTTCTTCGCGCAACCGGATCATTTGAGGCACCCCCGAGATAATCGGTCATCGAAATGACCATAAGGTCATGATAATAACTTTAGAGTCAACTGTCAAGGGCAAATTACATTTCTCTAGTGCGAGGTCGCTGCGATTCCTTTTCGCGGCTTTTCGGTTCCGGCCAAAAGCGGACTCCGCAATTTTCCTTGCGAGCATGATTCCTTGACTTTCCGTCCGGTTCCGGCTTTAATTTTCAGGAAGTTCAAGAGGAGGCGAGATGTTAGCGGAAAAGCGGAGGTCGGCCCTGGACGCGATCTTTTTCCCGAAGGCCATCGCGTTCGTGGGCGCGTCGAACAACATGAACAAGTGGGGGTTCTTGATCCTCCATAACCTGATCATGGGCGGGTATGAAGGCCCGGTCTATCCGGTCAACCCCAAGGAGAAGAACATCCTGGGGCTCCCGGCTTACCCGAGCGTGGCGGCGATCCCTCACCCGGTGGACCAGGCCATCTTCACCATCCCGGCCGAGCAGATCCCGCCGGCGATCGCCGAGGCCGGCCGCAAGGGGGTGCGCGCCGGAATTGTGATCTCCGCGGGCATGGGCGAGCTGGGCGAGCCGGGCAAGGCGCTGGAGGCGGAGATGGTCGAGCAGGCCCGCCGGTATGGCATGGTGCTGGTGGGCCCGAACGGGCAAGGCTACGCCTGCCCCCAGAGCAAGCTCTACCCCTGGATGCCGGCCTTCCTGCCGCCCCACGGCCCGATCGCGCTCATCAGCCAGAGCGGCAATATCCAGACCTGGATCCTGCAATACCTGGAGCGGGTCGGCTTCGGAGTTTCCAAGACCGTGAGCATGGGCAACGCCGCGGACCTGCAAGCCGGCGATTACCTGCGCTACCTCAAAGACGACCCGGAAACCCGGGTCATCGTCCTTTACCTGGAAGGGCTCAACCAGGGCCGCGAGTTCTTCTCGGCCGCCCAAGAGGTCTCGCCCCGCAAACCCGTGGTCCTGGTCAAGGCCGGCCGCACCGAGGCCGGCGCCCGCGCCGCCCGCTCGCACACCGGCGTGCTGGCCGGGGCCGACCGGGTCTTTGCTGCGGCCTGCGGCCAGGCCGGGATCGTCCGCGCCGACACCCTGGAGCAGGCGGCCATCTATGCCGCGGCCTTTGCCGGGATCCCGCTCCCCGCCGGCAAGCGCGTGGGCATCGTCACCGGCGGCGGCGGGCTGGGCGTGATCGCGGCCGACGCTTGCGTGGCCGAGGGCCTGACCGTGGCCGAGCTGGGGCCCCGCACCTGCGCGCGCTTGCAGAAACTTTTGCCGCCCTGGTGGGTGCCGGGCAACCCGGTGGACATGGTGGCCGGCCTGGGCTATGCCGGCCCGCGCGAGGTAATCCCGGTCCTGTTCGAGGAAGGAGAAGTGGACGGCGTGATCATGATCGGCCTGGGCTGGGCTCACGGCATGGTCGAGACCTATCTCAAGCACTCGCCGCTCCGAAAGCTCACCGACCTCACGCCGTTCATTGCGGACCGGCTCAAGCGCGACCGGGAGTATAACAACCGGCTCGCGGACCTGATCGAAAAATACGGCAAGCCCCTGTATATGGTCGGTCCAGCCGTGGCGCACGCGATCGAGCGCGGCTGGGAAGGCATGAGCGATATCCTGCGCCGGGGCTACATGATCTTCCCCACCATTGAAAGCGCGGTCCAGGCCTTTGCCGCCATGGCCGAATACCGCCGCCTCCGCGAGCTGCATCAGGCGCCGGAGGTGCGCCCGGCCGCGCCGGCCCCGGTCCGGGCGCTGGAGCGGTAAGCGACGATGCGGGTCGTGGGCCTGACCGGCGGGATCGCCTCGGGCAAGAGCACCGTCGCCCGGATGTTCGTGGAGCTGGGCGCGCGCCTGGTGGACGCCGATCTTTTGGCCCGCCAGGTGGTGGAGCCGGACAAGCCGGCCTGGGGCGAGATCGCGGACCACTTCGGCGAAGGGGTGCTCAACCCCGACCGGACCCTGAACCGGGAGAAGCTGGCCGAGATCATTTTCCGCGACCCGGACGAGCGCCGGGTTTTAAATGACATCACCCACCCCCGGATCGGGGCGGAAATGCTGGATCTGATCCAGCGCTTTCAGCGGGAAGGCGCCGCGGTGGTCTTGATTGACGCGGCGCTCCTGCTGGAGAGCCCGGCCACCAACTGGATTCGGCCGGTGGTGGTAGTTACCGCGGAGGAGGAGGTCCGGGCCGAGCGGATCATGGAGCGCGACGGGTTGAGCCAAGAGCAGGCGCTGGCCCGGATCCGGTCCCAGATGCGCGAGGATGAGCGCAAGACGCGGGCGGATTATGTGATTGACAATTCCGGCAGTTTGGAAGATCTTCAAGATCGGGTGGAAGAAGTTTGGATTGAGCTTTTAAGTTCAGAGGCGGATTGAGGCGTCGCCGGCAAAGCCGGCCTCAAGCAAGATAAGGATCGAGTATGACTGCGGAAAGACGCAAGAGCGAGCGGAGAAAAAACGAGCGGCGGCAGAGCGATCGGCGGAAGAAAGACCGGGGGACTCCGAACCGCCGCCAGGGCGAGCGCCGGCAGGAGGACCGGAGGCGGTCCGGGACCGCGGGGAGGCTCTAGCCCTCCCCAGGCCTTAGGCCTTAGGCCTTAGGCATTAGTAATACAATAATGTATTGAACCGTCCGGGATTCTTCGCCGCCGTTTCTTTCCCGGGCCTAATGACTAACGCCTAACGCCTAATGCCTCTCATGTCCGCCATGATCCGCCATCGTTTCCTCACCGCCAACGGCATCCGGATGCACCTGGCCGAGGCCGGGCCACAGCCGCCGGCCGGGGATCGCCTGCCCGTGCTCTTGCTCCACGGCTTCCCGGAGCTCTGGTATTCCTGGCGGCGCCAGCTTGAGTCCCTCGGCGATACCTTCCTCTGCGTCGCCCCGGACCTGCGCGGCTACGGCCAGACCGAGATCACCCGGGCCGGCTACGACACCTTCACCCTGGCCGCGGACGTGGCGGCGCTGATGGATCAGCTCGGCGGACGGGTGAACCTGGTGGGCCATGACTGGGGCGGAATCGTGGCCTGGCACGCCGCGCTCCAATACCCGGAGAAAGTGGCCCGGTTCGCGGCCATCGCGGCGCCGCACCCGATCCGTTACTGGGAGGTGCTCTGGTCGAACTGGCGCCAGTTCAAGATGAGCCAATACGTGCTCGGGTTCCAGATTCCCTGGCTGCCGGAGTGGCAGATGAGCCGGAACCGGGGCGAGTTCCTGGCCCAAACCCTCAAGCGGAGCGCGGTCCGGCCGGGCACGTTTAAGGACGAGGACATTGAGGTTTATCGCCAGGCCTGGTCGAACCGGGCCTCGATGCGGGCAGGGGTGAACTATTACCGGGCCGCGGTCCGCCGGCAAAGAGAGTTACAAAAGTTTTATCGAGGGCGAAAGGTGCAATGTCCTGGCCTGGTGATCTGGGGAGACAAGGATTTCGCGCTCTCGCTGGAAATGACCGAAAAGCTGGAGCGGTTTTTCGTGGATCCGCCTCGGATCGAGATTTTGCAAAATTGCGGCCACTGGGTCCAGCAGGAAGCGCCGGAAGAATGCAACCGCCTGCTCCGGGAATTCTTGAGAGAAAACCCCGGTTAAAGATCATCCACAGATTTCACCGATTACGCGGCTCGACCGAGCTCGCCGAGGTCAGATTTTTTCCATTGAGAAATCAGTTAACCGTTGATTGAAATTCTGCTATCCGATTGACTCTCCTGATACAATGAGCCTAAAATGTTAAACTTGGGAATAAGAGAAAGTAATGGCTATCAACGAAGCTGACACCTGCAGAAAGTATGTTCTGCCCAAACTTTATGCTTCCGGGTGGAACGACGACCAGATCAGCGAACAGCGCACCTTTACCGACGGCCGCATCATGGTCGCGGGAACCAAGGTTTGGCGTGGCAAACAGAAGCGCGCTGACTACCTGCTGCGCTATCGGCCCAATCTCATGGTGGCAGTGGTTGAAGCAAAGGCCTCGCACAAGAATCCCGGCGAAGGTCTCCAGCAAGCGAAAGACTACGCCCAAATTCTCGATCTTAAATTTGCTTACGCCACCAACGGCCACGGCATTGTCGAGCACAATTTTTTAACGGGCAAGGAGTCCAACCTTAATACCTTCCCCACCCCCGAGGAACTGTGGAAACGCCTTCACGCCACTCTTGGGCTAAGTAGCGAGGATCATGAACAGCGATTCCTCGCGCCCACGTTGCCGGTTATTGGCAAGCCGCTTCGCTACTACCAGGAAATCGCCATCAATCGGGTCATCAAGGCAATCTTGAGCGGCCAGCAGCGCGTGTTGGTCAACATGGCCACCGGCACGGGCAAGACCGATGTAGCTTTTCACATTTGCTGGAAGCTTTGGAACACCCGCTGGTCTCGAACCGGGGAGCCGCGCCGCCCGCGCATCCTATATCTTTCGGACCGGTCGATCCTTGTGGATGACCCAAAGGACAAGCAGTTCGCGCCCTTCGGCGATGCCCGCTGGAAGATACAAGGTGAGGCCATTCCGAGCCGCGAGATGTATTTCGCCACCTATCAGGCCATTGCCAAGGATGAGCGACGGCCGGGCCTTTATCGCGAGTACAGCCCTGAGTTCTTCGACCTGATAGTGGTTGACGAATGTCATCGCGGCAGCGCTCGCGACGAGAGTAACTGGCGGGAGATTCTCGAGTATTTCAAGCCCGCTTATCAGTTGGGCATGACGGCAACCCCGCTGCGCGATGAGAACCGGGACACCTACGCCTATTTCGGCAGTCCGGTTTACACCTACAGTCTGCGGCAGGGCATAGACGATGGATTCCTTGCTCCTTACCGGGTTCATCGCATCGTCACCGATGTGGACGCCACCGGCTGGCGTCCAACTAAGGACGAGCTAGACCGTTATGGTCGCCCGATTCCGGACGAAGAATATCAAACCCCGGACTTTGAAAAGATTGTAGCCCTCAGAGCGCGCACCCAGGCAATTGCCGCGAGCATCACGGATTTTTTGCGCAGGAGCAACCCCTTTGATAAAACCATCATCTTCTGCGTTGACCAGGAGCACGCGGACGAGATGCGCCAGGCGGTTAATAACCTCAGCGCTGACTTTGTCCGTGAGCACCCTGATTATGTGGTCCGCATCGTCTCGGACGAAGGCGATATCGGACGCGGTCATTTGAGCCGGTTCCAGGAAATCGAAACAACGACCCCGGTGGTGGTAACAACCTCAAAACTTTTAACCACCGGCGTTGACATGCAGACCTGCAAGAACATCGCCATCGTCCGAGTGATCAACTCCATGACCGAGTTCAAGCAAATCATCGGCCGGGGCACCCGGGTTCGCGCCGATTATGGCAAGCTCTGGTTTTCTATCCTTGATTACACCGGCAGCGCAACCCAGCACTTTGCCGACCCGGATTTTGACGGAGACCCGATTGACCCGCCCATTGATATACCCATTTCGGAACCAATCCCGCTACCGGAACCCGAGCCGGAACCTGAACCGCCGGCAGAACTTGAAGGCGGCCTTACTCCTGAACAGCCGGAACCGACACTTCGTAAATTTTATGTTGACGGGGGCGAGGTCAGGATTGCCGCTCGTATTGTTTATGAACTGGATTCCAGCGGCAGACAGCTCCGGGTGGTAAAATTCACTGATTACGCTTCTGAGCAAATCCGGAGCCTTTACACCTCTGGCGCGGAGCTAAGATCCCATTGGAGCAACGCCGAGGAGCGGGCAGAAATCATCAATTCGCTTGAAGAACGCGGCATCGCCCTTAAGCAACTGGCAGAGAATGCAAACCAGCCGGATGCAGACCCCTTTGACCTGCTCTGTTACATTGCTTACAATGCTCCGCTCCGCACCCGGCGCGAGCGTGCAGAAAAGCTCTGCAAAGGAAAAATCGACTTCTGGTTCCAGTTTCAGCCGGAGGCGCGTAAAATTCTGGAGGAAATCCTGGATAAATATATTGAGCATGGCACCGCCCAGTTCAAAATCCCGGAAATCCTAAAAGTTCCTCCGATTTCAGAACACGGCAATGTTATGGAAATTGCCGGCAAGTTTGGCGGACCTGACCCGTTACGCAAGGCCCTGGAACAGATGCAATCGCTCTTATACGAAGCATAAGGAGGATTCCATGGAAAAGGCGCTTGGATCGCTTCAACCGATTGATATCCGAGAGTTTTGGGATGATGAAGCTCGTGAATTTACTCCCTGGCTTGCAAAACCCAAAAACCTGGAACGGCTTTCTTCTACTTTGGGCATGGAACTTGAGCTGGAGGGGGTCGAAGTGCCAGTCGGCCCGTATAAAGCCGATATCGTTGCGCAAGACATATCATCTAATAGTCGTGTTATAATCGAGAATCAACTAGATGACACCGATCACGGCCACTTGGGCAAGTTGATCACCTATGCATCCGGCCTGGATGCCAAAATCATTATTTGGATTTCGAGAAACTTCACTGATGAGCACCGGCGCGCTATTGATTTCCTGAATGAGAATTCCGCTCCCAACCTGCGCTTTTGGGGCCTTGCCATAAAGCTTTTCCGAATTGGCGACTCTATGCCCGCTCCGATGTTTGAGATTGTGGCAAGTCCAAATGACTATCTGGCAAGTGTTAAAGTTGACGATAAGGTTCCTTCTGAAACAAAAGCCTTGTATTTAAAGTTCTGGACTGCATTTAAGGATATCTGTTCGAGTCAGGGCACTTTATTAAGCCTGCGAAAACCGAAAGCGCAGCACTGGTTTTCAATGGCTGTCGGGCGAGGCAAGTTCTCGCTAAGCTTAACCGCAAGTGTTCAGAAAAAAAGAGTCGGTTGTGAAATCTATATGCGCGGCAAAAACGCCAAGACAGCCTTCAAACTTTTAGAGAAAGATCGCAAGACAGTTGAAGCCGTCACTGGACCATTAGACTGGCAAGAGCTACCAGACGGACAAGATTGCCGAATTTTTCTTGCCCATCCTGATGCCGACATATCAAACCAAGCTAATTGGCCGAAAGAGTTTGAATGGCTCAAGGAAAAAGCCGAGTTATTTCACAAAGTTTTCTCACCAATAATTAAGCGTTTACCGATTATGGAAGCAGATGCCGAAGAAGAAGCAAACTCAGAAAAGGAAGAAACTTAAATGGTGCGGAAAAAGAAAGTAGATGCTCCCCAGACCACCGCGCAATCGCTTGGCAGCTTGATTAAATCCTGCCGCGATATTATGCGCAAGGATAAAGGTTTGAGCACGGATATTGACCGCTTGCCCATGCTCACCTGGATCATGTTTCTAAAGTTCCTGGATGATATGGAGCAGATGCGCGAGGCCGAGGCCAAAATTGCAGGCAAGAGATTCCGACCAGCCATAGAACCCCCTTACCGCTGGCGCGACTGGGCGGCCAAGCCGGATGGGATCACCGGAGACGCGCTGATCTCTTTTATCAATAACGAGGAACCCGCTCTGCCGGACGGAACCAAAGGCCCCGGCCTGTTTGCCTATCTCCTTTCCTTGCATGGGGCAAATGGCGGTGACCGCCGCGATGTTATCCGGACCGTTTTCCATGAAATAAACAACCCCATGCGAAGCGGTTTTTTGCTCAAGGATGTGATCAATAAAATCAATGGAATTCATTTCACTTCCTCCGAAGAAATCTTTACCCTCGGCCATCTCTATGAATCCATGCTAAAGCAAATGCGTGATGCCGCTGGTGAAAATGGAGAATTCTATACTCCCCGGCCCGTTGTCAAATTCATTGTGACGGTTATCAATCCCAAGCTAGGCGAGACCATCCTGGACCCTGCCTGCGGTACCGGCGGATTTTTGGCAGAAGCTTACGATCGCATCAAGAAACAATGTAAAAAAACGGAAGACAATAAGCTACTCCAGCGCGAAACCCTTTTTGGGATCGAAGCCAAGCCCCTGCCTTACCTCTTGGTCCAGATGAACCTGCTTCTGCACGGCTTGGAATATCCCAACATAGACCCCTTAAATGCCTTGCGTTTCCCGCTCCGCGAAATCGGAGATAAAGACCGGGTGGATATAGTAATAACCAACCCGCCCTTTGGCGGCGAAGAAGAAAAAGGCATCCAGGGCAATTTCCCAGAGGACAAGCAGACCGGGGAAACAGCATTGCTATTCCTCCAATTGATTATGCGCAAGCTCCGCCGGACTCCCAAACCCGGAAGGGCCGCGGTGATCGTTCCCAACGGCACTTTATTCGGTGATGGAGTATGCGCGAGAATAAAGGAAGAATTACTCAAGGAATTTAATCTCCATACCATCGTCCGCCTGCCCAATGGAGTGTTTGCGCCTTATACCGGCATCCAGACCAATATCCTGTTCTTTGACCGTAAAGGTCCGACCAAACAAATCTGGTATTATGAACAGCCTTTGCCCGAGGAACGGAAAAATTACACCAAAACTCATCCTATCCAGTTTGAGGAATTTTCAGGCTGCCTGGCCTGGTGGAAAAAACGCGAAGAAACCGAGTTTGCCTGGAAAGTCAGCGCCGAAGAAATACTTGCCAATAACTGCAACCTCGACCGCAAGAATCCCAGCGCCAAAGACGACATAACCCACCTCCCGCCCGAGCAACTCGCCGACGATATCCTCAAAAAGGAGCAACGCATCGCTGAAATAATGGCGGAAATCAAAACCGTTCTGGCGATAAAATCATGAGCACGGCTTGGCCTAAAGTGAGGTTGGGAGAGGTGCTCCGAGAAGAGCGGGAGAAAATCGGATCTTTCGATGGTGATTCACTTCCCGTTTTTGGCGTCACTAATATCGACGGCGTTACCCAGACCGGTATCGAAGCAAGCGCGGACAAGTCCAACTACTTCCGACTCCGGCCCAACCGGTTTGTTTATAACCCTTACCGGATAAATGTCGGTTCACTAGGGCTTTCTTCTTCTGAACAGGACGGTATTGTTAGTCCTGCGTATGTTGTTTTCGGAACAAACGAGCGCCTTGACACGCAATTCTTACTGTATTTCTTGAAGAGCGCTCAAGGCAACCAACTTATCAACTTCCACGGCAACCGAGGCTCTGTTCGTTCCGCTTTGCGGTTTACTGACCTTAGCCAGATCGAAATCCCCTTGCCTCCTTTGGCGGAACAACGGCGGATCGTGGCGCGGATCGAGGCACTGGCCGCCAAAATTAATGAGGCAAATAAACTTCGAGAACAAGCCGCCGAAGAAGCCGAGGCGATGTTGTCCTCGTCAATTTCAACCATATGCTGGGATTCTTCTTCGCGAGTTGTTCTGCTGGGTGAAATCATCGGGGAGGACTCTTTAAGTAATGGGAAGTCCATTAAGCCTGCAGAGACTGGCGATGGAATCCGTTGCCTCACGCTGTCCGCGATTCGCAAAGGGCGAATCGACATGACTTGTACAAAGTCCGTGCCATTGACCTCCATTGAAGCGCAGCCGTTCTTGGTCAGAAAGAACGACGTTTTCATCGTGCGTGGAAACGGTAGCAAAAACCTGTGCGGCCTTGCCGGTCTGGTAGAAAAGCAAGAGCCAAAAGTCATATTCCCGGACTTGTTTATCAAAGTCCCTCTGCCATCCGACCAAATTATCCCTGAGTTTTTTGTTGCCGTTTGGAATTCATCGGCAACTCGAGAGGTTATCGAGGAGAAGGCCAGGACCACGTCTGGTATTTGGAAAATCAATCAAGGACATATCACATCAACGTCGATTCCCGTCCCCCCTCTACCTGAACAACGTCGGATCGTTGCGTATCTGGATGGGTTGCAGGCGCAGGTGGACGCATTGAAAAAACTGCAATCCGAGACTGCCGCGGAACTCGACGCCTTGCTCCCTTCCATCCTCGACCGCGCCTTCAAAGGAGAACTCTGTTGACGCGAGAGCTTCGCTTCTCTGACCCCGCTGTGTTCCTTCTTCTTTTCACCTTGCCACCTTGCCACCTTTGAAGCAGTGGACAGTGCACGGTGCATCAAGAGGCTTTAGGCATTAGGTGGCTTAGGCTTTAGTCTAAAGCCTAAAGTCTAATGTCTAATGTCTCAAGCCTTCGGAACCTGGGGTGGTTGCCGCACAGAATG
>MGQK01000063.1:65798-77474 GCA_001797815.1 Deltaproteobacteria bacterium RBG_13_61_14
CAAACTTGGCCCGCTCCCGCCACCTGCCGGTGGGGGCCGGCTGCCGCCGCCAGGGATGATCCCTGGACTCAACTTTGGCCCGCTCCCGCTTCGGCCTGAGCTCCACTCGGCCTGAGTACTCGTGACCGAAGGCAGGGTCGAAGGACCGTTGGTCGCGGGCTGGATGGGGGATTTTTTAATTAAGGGATCGAGCCGTCGGAAAAGTTTCCGGCTGTAAAGGAAAGGCGCGCGGCGGTCGGTCGGGAACTCAGCAGGAATAGATCCGTTGTTCGTGCTCGGGTTCGTAGTTGGCCATGATCTGTAACCACTCTTCCACCACCTGGTGCATGCCGGTCAAAGCCTCTTCCGGGGTCCGCCCCAGAGAAAAGCAACCGGGCAGGCTGGGCACCTCGGCCACGAAAAACCCGTGGCGGTCCTCTTCGATCACAATGTATAGTTTCATGGTCGCTCCCTCGCGCCCGCGGCGGAGCTCTTTTCCCGCGTCCGCCGGCTGGTCAATGGAGCTGCTCGCGTTCCAGGAACTGGGCCGCTTCGGAAAACGGCGCTTCTTCCAGGAGCCCGCGCAACTCCGTCTCCAGGTCCCGCAGCCGGTAAATGAGGCGGATGACGCGCAGCCGGTCTTCCAGGCTCAGGCTCGAGCCATTGTTCAAGAGGTGGTCGAGATCGAGCGGGGCCAAGTGATAGCGCCGGCAGATTTCCAGATAATGGCACCGCTCCTTGACATAGGCCTGGAAGGCGCTTCCTTCAGCATTTGAATTCCCGTTCAACATCTTACCAACCTTTCTGCCCCTCTAGTAATAAGTGTAAGCAAAACCAATGCCAATTCTTGGGTAATGAAATAGACAACAAATTCATCTGGTTGGTAGGAGAGGTTTTTTTCGTTCTCGGTTAAGAGGTAAGAAGGTAATGGCTTGAATGGAAAAATGTAACCGTCCGCTTCTGAAGGGATTTCTCTAAAGGAAAAAAGCACTTGCGCGATAGAAGAAAACATGGTAAGAGATAGATCATCTGAAGTTGGAGGAACGGAGGAAGAGATGGCTAGCCCGGGCAAAAAGCAAAAAGGGGTCATTCGCTGGAAAAAAGCGAAAAAGGGCAAGCGGACGAAGCGAGCCAAGCGCCGGGGCACCACCCCGGTTTTTGCGGTGCACCCGGATAAAAAGTAACGCCACCGCTGGCTTTAGTCCTCTGGACGCATGCCCGAAAGACGCAAACATAGCCGGATGCCGGCAGCATATGAAGTCTTTCTCAAATGCCAGGGCCGGACTTCCATAGCCCGCAGTCGCGACATCTCTCCGCACGGCATCGGCCTTCTCAGCCAGGGAGCCCTGCCCCAGGGCGCGGCCGTGGATCTCTCGATCGTGCCGCCCGAAGGCATGCTCAATGTGGAGTTCCAGGGCCGGATCCGCCACTGCCTCCTTCACCCGGAAGCGGGCAAAGCCGGCCAAACCGGCAGGGCCTACCCCTACCTGGTCGGGATCGAATTCAGCGCCGAGGCCAAGGAGAGTTTTCCTTTCCTGGAGATCCAGGGCCGGGTGCTGCGCTACCAGGCCGCGCATTCGGTGTTGATCGAGGCGGAGGCCTCCTCGTGCTACCGGCTGATGACCGAGTTCGAGCGGTATCCGGAATGGGCCAAGGAGATCGTCAAGGCCAAGGTGCACGACCGCTACCCCGACGGCCGCGGCCGGCGGGTGGAGCTGGTAGCCAATATCTATTTCCGCAAGGTGCGCACCCTGCTCGACTACTCGTATGACGACCGCGGCCTCTGCCTGAGCTGGGTGAGCGCCGGCGGCGACCTGCAGAGCGTCAGCGGCCGCTACTTCTTCAAACCCCAGGGCTCGCAACGGGCCGCGGCCACCTGCGAGCTGTCCATGATCCTGGACTTTCCCGTGCCCAACCGCATCGTCCGCTATTTTTCCCAGATCGTCATGCGCCGCTCCATGCGCGATTTCAAAGTCTGGGCCGAGAAAAGTTAATGGAACCAGGTTCTTACTTGTAACTTAAAGGGTTGCGACGGAAGAAAAGGTTTGCATCTGAGCGGAAGATGTGGTTTAATAAAAAGTTCAAAAGAAATTGGATGAAGGATCATGAAACGAACCTATCAACCCAGTAATATCCGGCGCAAGCGGACCCATGGCTTTCGGCAAAGGATGGCGACTCCGGGCGGACGGGCGATACTGAGCCACCGGCGGCAAAAGGGTCGGAAGCGGTTGACGGTTTCCACGCCAACCAAATAGGCGATGGTTTCCGAGGGCCTGCCCCCGAGCGACCGCCTGCGCCGCGGCCGGGAGTTCGAGGCGGTTTACCGACAAGGCTGGAAGGCCCACACCCGGCACTTCGTCGTGCAGGGCTGGGCCAGGCCCGAGCGCCGGCTGCGGCTGGGCATCACCGTCAGTCGCAAGGTCGGCCGGGCGCCTGAGCGCAACCTGGTCAAGCGTCGGCTCCGCGAATTCTTCCGCCGGCATCGGCCGGAGATCCAACAGGCCGTGGCCGAAAACGCGGGAGTCGAGGAAGGCCTTGACCTGGTGATCATTGCCAAGCCCGGCGCTCCGGCGCTCACGCAGCCCGAGCTCGAGCGCGAGTTGATGGCCGGGCTGGGCAAGCGGCGGGAGTCGGGCCCCAGGAGCAAGAGCTGAACCATGGTGCGCGCGGCCACAGCCTTGGTCCGGTTCTATCAGGCTTTGGTGCGGCCACTCTTGCCCCCGGCCTGCCGGTTTGTGCCGAGCTGCTCGGAATACGCCCTGGAAGCCCTGCAGCGCTACGGTTTTGTCAAAGGTTCCTGGCTCGCGGCCCGCCGGATTTGTCGCTGCCACCCGTTCCACCCGGGCGGCTTTGACCCGGTGCCCTGAGCCGAAACGGATCAAGACCCGATGAATTCCGATAGCAAAAACTTTATTCTCTTTATCATCCTCTCGTTCCTCATCATCCTCACCTGGTCGCTGTTCATGGCGCCCAAGTCCAAAAAGCCGGCGCCCGGCCAGCCCACGGTGCAGGCGCCGGGCCCGGAGAAACAAGCGCCTTCCGCCCCGCAGCCCGCGACCGGCCACACCGCCGGCGAAGCCGCGGCCGCCCAGCCGCCGGCGGTCAAGCCCGCGGCTACGGTCAGCGGCGAATTCGCCGCCGGCCCCGAGAAAAGGATTGGGGTCCAAAACGGGGTGTTCGAGATCGAGTTCTCCAGCAAAGGCGCGGTGCCGGTCTCCTGGAAGCTGCTCCAGCATAAGGACCGGGTGTATTTTCCCTACGAGGTCAACCTGCGCTGGCCGCCCATTACCAAGATTGAGCCGTTTGATCCGGAGCCGGTGAACATGGTGGACCCCAAGCTGGCACCGGGGCGCGAGCCGTTCCGGTCCGAGATCCACCTGGGCGGCCTGGTCGTCCCGGAACAGGCGGTCTGGGAGACGGAGACGGAAAAACTGGAACTCTTGCCCGGCTCGGGTCCGCAAAGCCTTTCCTTTCATCTCCGCACGCCGGACGGGTCCGTGCTTACCAAGAGCTATACCTTTCGGCCCGATGACTACACGGCTGAACTGGAAATCTCGCTCAGCCCCGGCCCCATTCCGAAACCGGACCAGCCGGTCCAGGTCATCACCCGGCTCTCTTATCTCCACGATCCGGGCAGCCGTTTAACCAGCGGTATGAGCAGCGTCAACTTTGTCGGGCCGCTTTGCTATACCGGCGTCAAACTTTACCAGGCCAAGGCGGACAACCTGGTCAAAAAGGGACCGGAAGAGCACAGCCCGGTGACCTGGGCCGGCTTCACCGAGAGCTTCTTCCTGACCGCGCTCTTGACCGAGCCGGCCGGCTCCATCACCTGGGAGGCCCGTTACAGCGGCCCGGAGGACTTGCGCCAGGACAAGAAAGCCGCCAAGGAGCTGACCGGCGAGCTGCGGGTCAGCCCGGGCGAGGAGGGGTTGAAGACCGGCGCTCTTCTCAAGGTCCGGCTGTTCGTGGGGCCCAAGCAGCGGGAGCTCCTGGCTAAAGTCAACGACAAACTGCCCCTGGCCATTGACTACGGCGTGCTCTACATCCTGGTGCGCCCCCTGATGTGGTGCCTGAACCAGCTCTACCAGGTCATTCCCAACTACGGCGTGTGCATTGTCGCTCTCACCGTGATCCTGCGCATGGGCATGTTCCCGCTCACCCGCAAGGGCCAGCAGTCCATGAAGGAGATGCAGAAGCTGCAGCCGGAGATGCAGAAGCTCCGGGAGAAGTATCCCAAGGACCGGATGAAGCAGCAAGAGGAAATGGCCGCGCTTTACAAAAGATACAAGGTCAATCCCCTGGGCGGCTGTTTGCCCATGCTCTTGCAGATCCCGGTCTTCTTCGCCTTCTACAAGGCGCTCTTGATCTCGGTCGAGCTCCGCCACGCTCCTTTCTTCGGCTGGATCCAGGACCTCTCCGGCCGCGACCCGCTCCTGGTCTGGCCCGTGCTCATGGGCGCCACCCAGGTCGCGATGCAAAAGATGACCCCCACCACCAGCATGGACCCGACCCAGGCCCGGATGATGATGCTCATGCCCCTGGTCTTCATCTTCCTGCTCCTCTACTTCCCCTCCGGGCTGATCATCTACTGGACCGCCAGCAACCTGGTCGGCATCGGCCAGCAGATCTATGTCAACCGCAAAGGCTAGGAGCCCGGATGAGTTCTTCCGCGAACGACCACCCCTCGGGGGATACCGAATCGAGGTGAATCAGCATGGCAGAACACGATCGCCCGGATGGGGATGACGGCGAGCAGCCCGAGGCCAAAGGCGCGGCCGAACCCGATGAGGAAACCGCCGAGTTCCGGGGCGACCGGCCGGGCCACGAGGCCGAGCCCGGGGCCCGCCAGGTCCCGCCCGCGGAGCTGGTCGAGAAGGCGCGCGAGCTTTGCGAAGAGCTGGTCCGCTTTTTCCCCTTGGGCCAGATGCCCAGCATCCGCGCCCGCCACGACGAAGAGACCATCTTCCTCCAGATCGAGGGCGACGGCTCCGGCCTGCTCATCGGCAAAAAGGGCCAGACCCTGGACGCGCTTCAGTACCTGCTCCAGCGCATGGTAAATCATAATGTATCTAACAGAATGCGGGTGGAGCTCGACACCGAGAACTACCGCAGCCGCCGGCGCAGCCAGCTCAGCGCGCTCGCCCGCAAGGTGGCGGACGAGGTCCGCGCCAGCGGCCAAGCCCAGGCGCTCGAGCCGATGAGCCCCACCGAGCGCCGCCTCGTCCACCTCGCGCTCCGGGACATGCCCGACGTGGTCACCGAGAGCGAGGGCGCCCCGCCCGAGCGCTACGTGGTCATCCGGCCCCGCTTCGCGGCCGAGCGCGACGACTCCTCTGAAGACTGAAAGGCGTTAGACTTTAGGCTTTAGACCTTAGACTTTGGAACCGCATTGCTTCGCTTTTAATACAGGTCTGTATGGTCAACGCTTAAGCCTAAAGTCTAAAGCCTAAAGCCTAATGCCTAACACCTCTCCGATCATCGTCGTCGGCGCCGGCCACGCCGGCTGCGAGGCCGCGCTCGCGGCCAGCCGGCTGGGCCTGCCCACCCTGCTCCTGACCATCCGGCTCGACACCATCGCCAAGATGTCCTGCAACCCCGCGATCGGCGGCCTGGCCAAAGGGCAGCTGGTCCGCGAGATTGACGCGCTCGGCGGCGAGATGGCCCGGGCGATTGACGCCACCGGCATCCAGTTCCGCCGGCTCAACACCAAGAAAGGCCCGGCCGTGCGCTCGCGCCGCGCCCAGGCGGACATGGCGGCCTACTCCGGTTATATGACCGCGGCGGTCACCGGCCAGCCCAACCTGACGGTGCGCGAGGCGCTGGTGGACGCCGTGCTCACGGAAAGAGATCGGGTTTGCGGAGTTCGCTTGAGCAACGGCGAATCGCTCCCGGCGCGGACCGTAATCCTCACCACCGGCACCTTTTTGCGCGGGCTGATCCACATCGGGCTGGAGCACCACCCGGCCGGCCGGCTCGGCGAGCCGCCGGCCGAGAACCTCTCGCCCTGCCTGGCCGCGCTGGGGTTCAGGCTGGGCCGGCTCAAGACCGGCACCTGCCCCCGCCTGGACGCGCGCACGCTTGATTTTTCCCGGCTCACGCCGCAGTCGGGGGACGAGCCGCCCTTGCCTTTCTCCTTCGACGCCGAATTCAGTGCCGGCGGTAGTGCCACCGGTTTGAAACCGATGGCACGATCGGTCCAAAATAAAATTGTATGTTACCTTACATATACCAACGAGCGCACCCACGCCGCGGTCCGGGCCGGGCTTGCTCGCTCCCCGCTTTTCAGCGGGGTGATCCGGGGCATCGGGCCGCGCTATTGCCCGAGCATCGAGGACAAGGTGCACCGTTTTCCCGACCGGACGCGCCACCAGATCTTTTTGGAGCCGGTGGGCCTGGACACGGTGGAGATCTACCCCAACGGCATCTCCACCTCCTTGCCTGACGACGTGCAGGCGGCCCTGGTCCATTCCATCACCGGCCTGGAGCAGGCCAAGATCCTCCGGCCCGGCTATGCCATCGAGTATGATTTTGTTCAGCCCACCCAGTTGCTGCCGAGCTTGATGACCAAGGCCGTCGCCGGCCTGTTTCTGGCCGGCCAGATCAACGGCACTTCCGGATACGAGGAGGCCGCGGCCCAGGGGATTATGGCCGGGATCAATGCCGCGCGCTTTTGCCGGGAGGCCGAGCCGCTCATCCTCGACCGCGGCCAGGCTTACATTGGAGTGCTGATTGACGACCTCACCACCCGGGGCACCGAGGAACCCTACCGCATGTTCACCTCCCGCGCCGAGTACCGGCTGCTCTTGCGCGAGGACAACGCTGACCTGCGGCTCTGCGAGCTGGGCTTTGGTATCGGCCTGGTGCCCGAAGCCAAGTTTGAGCGGTTCCTGCAAAAGAAGGAGCTGATCGAGAAAACCCTGGCTTCTCTGGAGCAGCCGGTGAGTCCGGCCGCGCAGTTGAATGCCTGGCTTCAGGCCCATGAGTCCGCTCCGCTGCCATCGTCCGTGAGCCGCAAGGCCCTGCTCCGCCGGCCCGAGATTCTCTTTGCGGATCTTCAAGAGCTGGTCCCTGACCTTGCTTCCCTTCCGCCCGAGGTCGCCGAGGAAGTGGAGATCATGGTCAAGTATGAGGGCTACCTGGCCCGCGAGCAGGCCGAGGTGGAGCGCTTTCAAAAGCTCGAGGCGGAGCGCATTCCCGCGGGACTCGACTATAACCGGATGCCTGGGCTTTCCCGCGAGGTGCGGGAAAAGCTCTGCAAGGTGCGGCCCCTGTCCTTGGGCCAGGCCGGCCGCATCCCGGGCGTGACCCCGGCCGCCCTGGCCGTGCTGCAAGTGTATTTGAAAAAAATTTCTCTTTCCGCTGGGCCCGGCCATGGATGATCCGGATCGCCAACTCCTTCTGGCCGGCGCCCGGAGCTTCGGGCTGGAGCTAGGGCCGGCGGAGTTCAATCGCTTCGACCAATACCTGGCCCTGATCCAGAAATGGGCGGGCAAGGTCAGCCTGACCGCGCTCCGGGGCGACCGGGAGATCGTGCTCAAGCATTTCCTCGACTCGCTCGCGGTGCATCCGCTGCTCTCTGACCAACTTTTCGTCATGGACCTGGGCGCGGGCGCGGGCTGTCCCGGCATCCCGCTCAAGCTGGTCCGGCCTTCGCTCCGGCTCCTGCTCCTCGAATCCAAGTCCAAGAAAGTGAGCTTCCTCAACCAGGCGATCCGCACCCTGGAGCTGGCGGATACCCGGGCCATCCAGCAGCGGGCCGAGAGCACGCTCTTCCAGGAGGGGATCAAGGGCCAGGTGGACGTGGTCCTGGCCCGGGCGGTCGGGAAACTGGACTGGCTGATCCGGTTGTCCGCGCCGTATCTCAAGCGGGGCGGCCGGCTGATCGCGATGAAGGGGCCGGACCCGGAGCCCGAGATCCGGGAGGCGGGCCCGATCCTGGAGGCGTTTCGCGGCCGGATCCTGGAAGTCCGGCACTACGATTTGCCGGAGACCGGGGGCAGCCGGAGCCTGGTGGTGGTGGAATGTTTCACGTGAAACAGGCGGTTCAGTGGACAGTAAACAGTGCACGGTGGACAGTGAAGAAAGAAGAAGTTCCTTGTCAACTGTGCACTGTCCACTGTTTACTGTGCACGATTAACCGTTTCACGTGAAACCCCGGAGGGGAACCGCCCGCGCTCGACGGCCGCGGGTGCGCACCCCTCGAAATCATAGGTAATCTATATTACAATTTGTTGGACCTGGCCCCTGGCCCGGCCGGGCTCCGGGCCGCCCCGCTCCCGCGGGCGTCAGGGATCCGCCCGCACGGCTCCCTTGCCCTCCACCGTCTCCCGCAGCGCCTCGGCAAAGCTTTGCAGCTCGGCAATGGCGGCCTGGATCTCTTTGGCCCCGGCCTCGGCCCGCCGGGCCTCGGCGTGGACCTGGGCCACGGAGCCGGCGAGCTGTTCGGAGCCTTGGGTCTGCTGGCGGGTGGACACGGTGATTTCGCCGGCCGAGCGCGAGGTGGTCTCGGCCAGGGAAGAGATCCGCTTCAGCGCCGAGACCGTCTCGGCAATGACCGTGGCCCCGGCGGCAACTCTTTCCCGGCCTTTTTCCGCCAACTCGTGGCTCTGGAGCGTGGCGGCTTGAATTGTCTCCACCAGGCCGCGAATTTCCCGGGTGGCGTCCGCCGCCCGGACCGCCAGCCGCTGGGTGGCCTCGGCCACCACCTTGAAGCGCTGGCCGGCCGCGCCGGCGCCGGCGGCTTCGAGCGAAGCATTCAACGCGAGCAGCTCGGTCTGGTCGGAGATCTCGTCCATCAATTCCACGCCGCGATAAATTTCCTGGAAGCGGTCCTCCAGCTCTTGCATGGCCAGGCCGATCGCTTGCACCTGCTCGGAGATGCCGGCAAAGCCGTCCCGGACCTCCGCCAGTTTCTGTTCGCCTTCCTGACACGCGGACAGGGTGGAATGGGCGATCCCGTCCACCGTGCCCGCGCTCTCGGCAATGTGCCGGGCCGTGGCCACGATTTCCTCAGCCACGGTCGAGGCCTCTTCGACCGCCGTCGCCTGTTCCGCGGCTCCGGTCGCCTGCTCGGCGCTGATCGCATGCAGGGTGCTGACCGTTTCTTCCAGCCGGCGGATGCCCTGGCGCAGGTTCTCGACCACGGACTCCATGGCCTGGACGTGGCCGCGGATCGAGCCCATCATCCGGTTCAGGGCCGCGCCCAACTCGGCCAGCTCGTCATTGCTGACCAGGCGCAGGGGCTGGCCGTAATCTCCCCGCCGCACTTTTTCCGCGACGCTCTGCAAAATGCGAATCGGCCGGGTGGTCTCGCGGGCCGCGGCGATGCCGAGGAGCAAGGCAAGCCCCAGGCCGACCAGCCAGACGGTCAGGTAAAAGGTTTTCAGACTTCCCATTCGCGACTGAAAGAACCGAGACGAGCGGATGCGGGGATCCAGGGAATTCTGGATCTGATCCGCCAAGTCCGCTTGGACCGCGGCCGGAAGGAGTTCCTCCATCCGGGCCATGTTCTTCAGCACGGCATGGGTCTGGCTATAGCCCAGGACCACCATGTAGCCGGCGATTGCTCCGACCAACACCATCAGGATCAGGTTGAACTTGAAGCGCAGCGAAAGCCTGACGCCGGCCAGGCGGGCGGCCTCGCTCTCGGGAAGCAGGGCGACGGTTTGCTGCAGGATCGGCTCAACCACCCAGTGGGCGGCGTAAATGGCCATGGGGACCGTGATCAGCCCGGCCACCAGGCCGCCGAGAAAGCCATACCCGATGACGTCCGAAGGCCAGCCGAGGTTGCGGGCGATGATCCAGCCCCCGGCGGCGCCGCCGATCACGAAACTGGGAAAGGCAAAGAGGGCGCAGAAATAGGGGAGGTTGACGCACCGTTCCTGGACCGCCTGCACCTGGCGGTCGGTGAGCGCCGCCTTGGCCCCGAACGAGTCCAGGAAGCGGAGAATCGGCCGGGAATAGAAATAAACGATCGAGCAATAAATTGTAAGCAATATTACTATTATTGGAATGGGGTGGTAGAGCATGAGCGGGAGCTCTGCCGGGGTGGCGCCCTGTCCGAAGTAAATCAAGAGCTCGATGACCAGCACGTTGAAGCCCGTCACCGGCAGGATAATCCAGAGCAGGAGTCGGCCTAAAAATTGAGGCTTGGTCATGGTTCTAATCCTCCTCTCATCCTTTTCCCGAAATACTTCGAGAATCGGCGGAACCGGGATAGAGGGATAAACTCTTCCTGGTGCTTCTTAAAGATGCGACCGGGCCGGCCTCAAGAGAATTCGGCCCCGGGCCGGCCTCCCTTGCTTACTTCCACCGTGGCCCGCAGGGTCTCGGCGAAACTCTGCAGCTCGGTAATGGCGGCCTGGATCTCTTTGGCCCCGGCCTCGACCCGCCGGGCCACCTCGTGCACCTCGGCCACCGAGGCGGCCAGTTGTTCCGCGCCGGTGGTCTGCTGCCGGGTGGAGAGGGTGATCTCGCCGACCGCCCGGGAGGTGGAGTCGGCCAGGGCCGAGATGCTCCGGATCGCTTCCATTGCTTCCGCCATTACGCTGCCGCCGGCCGCCACCTTGTCCTGGCCGCCCTCCGCGATCTGGATGGTCTTCATCGTGGCCTGCTGAATGGTCTGCACCAGCTCCCGGATCTCCCGGCTGGCCTCCGCCGCCCGGTTGGCCAGGCGCTTGGTGGCGTCGGCCACCACCATGAAGCGCTGACCGGCCAGTCCGGCCCCGGCCGCCTCCAGCGCCGCGTTGAGGGCGAGGAGTTCGGTCTGCTCCGCGATTTCGCCGGTCATGGCCACCATCTTGTAGATGGCCTGGAAGCGGTCTTCCAGCTCGCGCATCGCCGCCAGGATGGCTGCCACCTGCTCCACGATCCCGCTGAACCCGCTGCGCACCTGCACGAGCTTTTCCTCGCCCTGGCGGCAAGCGCCCAGAGTGGAATGGGCAATCCCGTCCACGCTCTTCGCCTGCTCCGCGATCTGGCGGGCGGTGGCCGCGATCTCTTCGGCGATGCTCGAGGCCTGCTGCACCGCGCTCGCCTGCTGGGTGGCGCCGGTGGACTGTTCCGCGCTGACCGCAAGCACGGTGCCGATGATCTCGTCCATCCGGCGGATGCCCCCGTGCAGCCGCTCCATCACCGAGGTCAGGGCCTGCATCTGCTGGAGGATGGTGGCCATCATCCGGTTGAAGGTGGCGCCCAATTCCGCCAGTTCGTCGTTGCTGACCAGTTCCACCGGCTTTTGGTAGCGGCCCTGGCGCACCCGCTCGGCCGCGGCCTTGAGCAGGGCGATGGGCCGGGTGATCTCTTTGGCCGCGGCGATGGCGATGACGAGCGCCATGGCACAGGCCACCAGGAGCAGGGAGAGGTAGAGGGCTTTCAAGTTTCCGAGCCGGGACCGGAAGTAGGCGGAGGAGCGCACGCCCGGCTCGCTCATCGTCTTCACCTGGTCCTTGAGCTCGGCCCGGGCCGCGGGCGGGAGCATCTGCTCCATCTGTTCCAGGTTCTCAAGCATGGCCTGGTTCTGGCGGTAGCCTACCAGCACGGTGTAGGCGGTCCAGGAGGCCACCAGGATGATCACGGCGACGATCAGCTTGGCCTGGGCCGGAATCCGGAAGCCCGCCATCCGGGCCGGCGGCAGCTCCGGCGCCGCGGCGGCGATCAGCCGGGTCACCGGCTCGGCCACCCAGTGGTAGCCGTAAA
>MGQK01000063.1:77515-80339 GCA_001797815.1 Deltaproteobacteria bacterium RBG_13_61_14
AAAAAGCCGTAGGCGGTCATGAACGAAGGCCAGCCCAGCACCCGGCCCACGAGCCAGGTGGCGAGCGGTCCGCCGACCATATAAAAGGGAAAGGCGAGGACGGCCATGAAGTAAGGGAAGTTCACGCTCCGGTCCTGGACCCGGAGCAGGGTTTCGACCGAGGGAGCGGTTTCCGCAGCGCCCCCGGCGAGGAAGGCGAGCAGGGGTCGGACGTAGAGATAGGCGCACAAGAAGAAGAGGGAGAGGAGGGTCGCTACCACCGGGCCGGGGATATTCAGTATCTGCCAGAGCTCGGCCCAGGTAGGATTTGTAACATAGTAAACAAGAATTTCCAGGCCGGCGACCTGGAAGAGGGCGAGGAGTCCGCCGACCGCGACCATGCGCAGGAGGAACCGCCGGGGGGTCAGCCGGGAATGCGCACCGAGTTCAGTCACGCGCTTCCTTTCCCAGGGCTTTCTGGACCTGGCGGACGCCGGCCAGGAAGATGTTGCGGGCGATCAGGCTTGGCTCCCGGTCGGCCAGGGCCTGGAGGCACTGGGCCTTGAGTTCCAGGGCTGGGCGGGGCTCTTGGTCGTTGCTGTCAAGCACGAAATCCGCGAGGTGGAGCGCGAGCTGGGTCTGGCCGGCTTGCGCCAGCTCCTGCGCCCGGGTGAGCAGCTTTTGCGGGTCGCCGACCAGGCGCAGCACTTCCTGGGCAATGGCGCGGCTGGAGGCGGGGAAGAGATGCGCGGCGTTGCCATCGTGCCACCCGTGGTAGCGGCGGAGGATGGCCTGGACGATAAAGTAGGGATGGCCGTAGATGGGCTTTAGGTAAGGGCTGTCGGCGAACTCTTGAGGCCAGGTGAAACGGTGCAGGATTTCCTCCGGCCATTTCCCTTGGTTGAGCATCCCAACCACTTCTGCATGAAGATGGCGCAAGGCCCGGGCCACGGTCGTGCAGGCGCGCTTGATTTCCTCGGCCCCCTGGATGGCCGGGCCGTGTCCGGGGAGCAGGAGCTCGGGCGAAAGCCCGGCAATGGTCTCGAGCGCTTCGGCCCACTCCACCTCGTAGCGCTGGACCTTGAAGGGGTTGCCCACGTTGGGGCAGGACCAGACCCAGAGGTCGGTGGCGCACACGGTCTTGCGCTCGGGAATCCAGAGCCAGCAGGTGTCGTCGGTCTCGCCCTGGGCGTGGCGGAGCTCGAAGGTCAGCCCGCCGAGACGGAAGCTCAGGGCCGAGGAGAAGGTGAGGTCCGGGTAGATGTAATTGCGGGCAAAGGCCGGGAGCTTATCCGGTATGGCAAACTGGATGCGGTTGATGTGCTCGTGGTAAGGGAGCATCTCGCGATAGCGGTCGAAGCGATGGGGCAGGTTCTCGTGGGCCACGATCATCGGCCGCGGCTGGCCGCGCGCTTCCGCGTCCTCCCGGATGGCGCCGGCGCCGAAGGCGTGGTCGGCGTGGCCGTGGCCGTAGATGATGTAGCGGACCGGGGGCGAGCCGAGGGCCTTCAGCTCCTGGACGACGCGGGGCCCGTAAAACTCGAAGCCGGGGTCAAAGACCACCACGCCTTCCCCGGTTTCAATAATGCATACATTGGCCCAGAGCTGGAGCAGGTGGATGCCCGGGTCGAAGTGCTCGACCCCGCCTTCCATGGAAAGCAAGGGCCGGCTGCCTAATCCTGCGAATTCCGCCATCTTTACTTTTCTCCGGAAGAGGTTTCGTTTGGCACAATCCCCACTATTCAAAATGGTATAATATGGGTAGCCCTTTAATCCACCTTCCTCCGGCAGAGCACGAACCAGTTGGGCATCGGGCTCTCGCCCTGCTTGAAGGCCCGGCCGATCATTACGTCCTTGGAGACCCAGCGCAGGTTGTCCTTGGTGCCGCCGTAGATGAACCTGGTGGGGAAGACGTCGTTGGACTTGATCTCCGGCCACCCGGGCGGGTGCTCGGTCGGGATGCGGGTGTAGTCCACCTGGACCTCGTTTTTGTTTTTGGGGTTCATGCCCACCACGTAATAACCCGGGCCGGTGAACCACATCATCGCCTGGTTGTTATAGCCCCCCATCTGCCGCTTGGAATCGTAGTAAAAGACCTTTTGGAAGCGGGTGAAGAGCGGCAGCGAGTTCTTGCCCTCGAAGGGGAAGGGCTTGAGCGCGGGCGCATTCGGCGGCGCCAGGTAGTCGAAGGTGAGCGGCTTCGAGTTCTCCGCGATCTCCCAGAGCTTGATCTGCTGGGCCTTGTTGATCGCCACCGTCTGGGCGATGCGCTCGTCGTGGCTCAACTGGTCCAGGTGCTGGGTCACTTCCGCCAACTTGATATCGGTCCGATTCAAAAGCTCGGCGAGGGTTGCCATGATCCAACCTCCTTCTCCTTTCGGTTTTTCGACCCCTTACTATATACCCTTTTCCCATCGAATCAAGCCAAGGATTGGCAAAAAAATTTCCTTGACAGTAAGCAGCCGATGGTGGTAGAATGAACATAACTGCGCTTGGTTCTGCGTCTCTCAGATTAGTTCAGAAACTGATGAGGTAACCGATCATGAAAAATTCCCGTCCTTGCTTTGTCTTCTTGGCCCTTATCCTTGTCTTCCTCACGGTCTCCGGGTTTAAGTGCGAGGAAGGCTCCGGCGGTGGACATGGTTCCAGACAGCCGATCGTCTTCTGCCCTCCTGGCGCCGACTGCTCGGCCTGTCAGGACGGTCAGGACAACGACGGCGACGGCCTGGTGGACGAGCTGGATCCTGGCTGCACCGGCCCGAAAGACACCAGCGAGCTGGGGACGACCGAATGCGATGATGGGGTGGACAATGACGGGGACGGCCTGACGGACGGAGACGATCCC
>MGQK01000063.1:80350-81043 GCA_001797815.1 Deltaproteobacteria bacterium RBG_13_61_14
CCGGGTTGCACGAACCCGGCGGATTTGAGCGAGCTGGGAGTCAACGAGTGCGACGACGGGCTGGATAACGACGGTTGGGGAGATATTGACATGGCGGATCCGGGCTGCACGGATCCGGCGGACCTGAGCGAGCTGGGCACGAACGAGTGCGACGACGGAATAAACAACGATATTGACGGCCTGGTGGATGTTAACGACCCGGGTTGCGCGGACCCGGCGGATTTGAGCGAGCTGGGAGTCAACGAGTGCGACGACGGGCTGGATAACGACGGTTGGGGAGATATTGACATGGCGGATCCGGGCTGCACGGATCCGGCGGACCTGAGCGAGCTGGGCACGAACGAGTGCGACGACGGAATAAACAACGATATTGACGGCCTGGTGGATGTTAACGACCCGGGTTGCGCGGATACCACGGACCTCACCGAGACCAATGCCGCGGTCGAATGCGATGACGGGATCAACAACGACACCGACGGCTTGGTGGACATCAACGACCCGGGCTGCGTGGATGCCCTGGATTCTACCGAAACGAACGCTGCGATAGAGTGCGATGACGGCGTGGACAATGCGAGCGATACCGACACCCTGGCGGACATGAACGATCCGGGCTGCACCGGGCCGGACGATACCAGCGAGCTGGGCACCACCGAGTGCGACGACGGCGTGGATAACGCGAGCGATACCGACACC
>MGQK01000064.1:0-152 GCA_001797815.1 Deltaproteobacteria bacterium RBG_13_61_14
TCATTGTCGGGGTGGAGAGCGGAAATGAGCGTATCCGTCGGGAAGTCCTCAACCGCCGGATGAGTAACGAGCAAATCGAGCGGGTTTTCAAGTGGGCCGACGAGTTGGGCATCAAAACCTGGGACTTCAACATCATCGGCCTTCCCGGCGAG
>MGQK01000064.1:288-499 GCA_001797815.1 Deltaproteobacteria bacterium RBG_13_61_14
AGGATACCACCTCCATTTTCGTGCATCAGCTCCGGTCCACCCTGAAACTCCCCACCATCTCCAGCGAGCGGTTGCAGGAGCTGGCCGAAGAATTCCGGGCGCTCGCCGTGCAGATCGAAGCCGGCAAGGGCGCCCAAGGCTATCGGGACCTGACCGCGGAGTATGAAAAGGCGCGGGTGGAAAGCGGCGGACCCAAGTTTGTGGCCCTGTG
>MGQK01000064.1:779-1016 GCA_001797815.1 Deltaproteobacteria bacterium RBG_13_61_14
GGCAAGACGGTCACCTTGACCCTGGAAACCTCCACGCCCAACGGCCCGAACGACTATTGCGTGGCCTTCTGGTCCCGGCCGCACCTGGCCCAGAAGGAAGCCGCGGCGATCAAGGAGCGACGCAGCGCATGATCTCGTGGAGCAAGCTCAAGTTCCTCAAGCGGTTGATGGACGACCCGGAGCTCGACGCCGTGTATTCGAAGCTCAAGGAAGGCCGGCTCTTTCCCGTTCCCGATG
>MGQK01000064.1:1101-7926 GCA_001797815.1 Deltaproteobacteria bacterium RBG_13_61_14
CCGCAACTACCAGGTCGAGCCTTATGCCACCTTTTTCGGGTTCGACCGCATCCGGATCGGGGATGACTTCGTGTGCGGCTGCCTGGCCACGGTGCGGGCGGTGGCCGTGGAAATCACGATCGGGAACAAGGTCTCGCTCGGACCCATGACCGCGCTGATCGGGGCCAACCACGGTTTTGCCGACTTGAACGTCCCCATCCAGGACCAGCCCCAAACCAGCGAGCCGGTGCGCCTCGCGGACAACGTCTGGGTCGGGACCGGCGCCATCATCCTGCCCGGCGTGAGCATCGGCGAGGGCGCGGTGGTCGCCGCCGGCGCGGTGGTGACCCGACCAGTCGCGGCCCGGACCGTGGTCGCCGGCTGCCCGGCCCGGCTGATCCGGGAACGGCGATGAGCTACGAGTCGCCGGAGCTGCTCGATCTTCCCTTTGACCAGTACCAGCGCTACCGGATGCTGGCCGAGGTGGCGGATATCCTCCGTCCGGACGAGCAAAGGCTGCGGGTCCTGGAGGTCGGGGGTTACCCGCCCCGGCTGCCCCGCTTTTTAGCGCACGACGAGGTGATCGTCACCGATCAGCCGGCCGGCGATTTCCCCGGTTACCTGCAAGCCGACGGCACCCGGCTGCCGTTTCGCGACCGCGAGTTCGACCTGGTGGCCAGTCTGGATACGCTGGAACACCTCCCGGCGGACCGGCGCGGTGTTTTTCTGGATGAGCTTTGCCGGACCGCCAAGGATTACCTGGTGGTGGCGGCGCCGTTCCAGTTCGAGGCGGCGCGGGAGGCGGAGCGGATCATCTTCGATTTCATCCGGGTGCACGCCGGCTACGAACACATTTTTTTCAAGGAACACCTGGAGCGGGCGGCGCCGGACCAGGTGGAAGCGGAGAAGCAATTGATCGCGGCCGGTTTCCATACCCTGGTCCTGGCCAACGGCCGGCTCGACCACTGGCTGATGCTGATGGCCATCTATTATTTCCTCGACGGCCGGCCGGAATACGAGCCGGTCAAGGCCCGGACCATGTCCCTCTGGAATAAGAATTACTACCGCTCCGATAACCAGGAACCGGCCTACCGCCATTTCCTGGTGGGCTCGCGCCGGCCTTTCGGCCGGGCCGAAGCCGGGCTCTTGGCCCTGAGCAGCCGGGAACCGGCGCCAGCCTTGGACCTGGAGTCGGTGAAAGCGGTCATCGAGATCGCCCGGCTGGACAGCGACCGCCGGCTCCGGGGCAAGATCGCGGAGTTGGAAAACCTGCTGAGCGCGCGGGAGCGGGAAGTGGAAGGCTTAAAGGCCGAGATGGAAGGGCTGAAAAATTTTGTGGCGCGGCTCAAGTCCAGTTTGGCCTTTCGCGTTTACTCTTTCCTTTTTCAGCGAGCGAAGAGTTGAAGATGGCAGGGGGCCATGGCCAGGACGTTTGATTTCACGGTCTGGGGCGACGGTCTGGGCGAGTGGCTGACCGCGGCGGCGCTGGCCATGGCCGGCCGGCCCACGGCGCTGGTGCTCACCCGGGCCCTGGACCGGGAGGCCGGGGTCTTTCCCGAAGCGCCGGTGGATCTCTCCGGCTCGGAGGTGATCGCCAACTATTTCGGCGAAGCCCCGGCCGGAGGGCCCGAAGACCGCTTCGAGGCGGACTTCCAGGTGATCTGGCCGGAGGCCCGGCTCGACGTGTTCGCCGACCCGGAAGAATTCCGCTTCGGGCTGGAACGCGATCTCCCGGCCCACGCCCAGTCGGTTCTGGCCGCTTCGACCGGGCTCCGCAAACTGGCGGAAAAAATCGAGCGCGAGATCCTGTCCCGGCCGGATTACCCGCCCCTCACCTGGACCGAAAAACTGGTGCTGCGCCTGAAAGGGCTGGGCCGGGGATTCCCGGAACTGGGCCGCTCGCTCGGAGAATTCCTGAAGGAACTGGCCGTGCCCAAGTCGCGGCAATGGATTTTTTTGCTCCCGCTCAAAGCGCTGTGTCCGGGCCTGGGCGAGAACCCCGGCCTCGGCTCCGCGGCCTTGCTCTGGAATTTCCTTTGCCGGCAAAAGCGATCGCAAGGGATGACCGCGGACCTGCGCCTGCGGCTGCGCGACCTGATCCAGAGAAACGGCGCGGTCTTTGACTCCCGGCCCGAACGGGTGGTCCTGGAAAAAAGGATTTTGCTCAGCGTTCATCTGGCCGACCGGATCGAGCTCCAGACCGGCCTGCTCATTGCCGAGCCGGCCACCTTGTTCTCGGTCCTGGATCCGATTCAGCGGGAAGACCGGGCCGGCCGCCAGCTCGCGCTTTTGTTCGCGCGCTCGGTCCAACATACGCTCTATTTCCGGGTGGAACGGAGCGCCCTTCCCGAGGTCATGGCCCGGCGCACGCTGGTGCTCCATGACCCCTCCCAGCCGCTCCACGGCACCAACTTCATGGTGCTGTGCCGCATCCCCCGCGTGCCCAAGTGGGAGACCCTGGCCGTTACCCTGAGCTATCCCAAGGGTGACGTGCCTCCGCCCTTGCCGGAAGAGGTGGTCAAGACCCTGCATTGGCTGCTGCCCTTCCTGGGCCGGGAACAGGTCGAGCTGGACGAAAACCGGCCGGTCGTTTCCCGCTACCATTATGCCCTTCCCAAGAGCAACGGCTTTTGGCCCCGCTCCTGCCGGACACCCCTGAAGAACGTCTTCCTGCCCCCGGACCAAGTGCTGCCCGGACTCGGGCCGTGGGCGAACTTCCTGGTCGCCGGCGCCCTGAGTCAGCGCCAGACCAAGCGGTCCGCTTGAGTCCTTCGATCTGCTTTCATCACCCCAATCGCAGGGGCGTGATTCATCACGCCCCTTGGGAAAGGCGCAATAAATTGCGCCCCTACCACTTTTTCATCGAGGTCATGAAACCAGTCCTCGAAAAATTATAAATTTCTGAATAGCCGCTCCAGTCTTTAGGCCGGGCGGGAGGTAGCGCGCTTCATCAAGGTCCATCCCACGGCCATCCCGATGAGAATGATCCCGCAAGATAAGACGTAAGGCCCGCGCAGGGAGATGTAGCGGGCAGTGGGTCCGCCGAGGAGCGGGCCGAGGAACCCGCCGACGCCGATGAAGAACTCGTGGATGCCGGTGTTGTGGCCGACGGTGGAAGGCTCGGCTTCGCCGGGCTTCTTGGAGAAGTGGAGCGCGTAATAGAGACCGGCGGAGTAGGAGTGGCCGGAAGAGAGTCCGGCGATAATGAAGCCAAGCAGGAGGAGGGGGATACTGGAAGAGACCGCGATCAGGGCTAACCCGATCAGGGAGAGAAATTGGGTAAAAACTAATAAGCGGTAGCGGAAGTGCCAGAAATGGGTGAAGGTGAAGAGCACAAAGACCAATAACATGGACAAACTCATGGAAGCGAGCAGGATGCCGATCCAGGTGGCGTTGAGGTTCAAGGTGAGCGCGAGCTTGGGAAAGAGGTTGCGGAGGATCCCGAGTGCGAACCAGAAGCAGAGGTTGGTGACCCGGGCGATGGTGAGGTGCACCGGATGCTGGTGGGGATGGCTTTCTGGCGGGAGCGAGACCGGGGCGTCGTTATGATTGGAGAGCGGCGGAAAGATCAGGAAGAGGGCGGGCAGGAGCGCGGCGCCGGCCGCGGCCAGGTAAAAGGGCATGACCGGAGAAAAGTCAAAAATATAACCGGCCGACAGGGTGCCCAGGCCGATGCCGGTGGACCAGGAGATGTTGTAAAGCCCGGTGCGCTGGGAGAGCTTGCCGGTGTGGAGCACGTGGGCGAGCTGCGACTCCAGCGAGGGCCAGAACAGGGCGAGGGCGAAGCTGTAGAGCGCGACCAGAAAATACAAGGGCCTCAGGGTTTGGGTCGCGGGAAACAGGGCCGCGGCGCCGGCGAAGATAAAAGCGGCCAGGGTGCTGATCCGGCGAGGGTTATAGCGGTCGGAGAGCCGGCCGGTGAAAGGCACGCACAGGAAGTAGACGAGCGAACCGATCGCGCCCAGGTAGCCGAGCTCGAGCGAGGTAGCGCCGTGGCTGAGCGCCCAGACCGGGACGGCCAGCAAAATGAACGCAAAGAAAAAGCTCATGGCCGCGGGGATGGCCATGAGCGGGATCATCGCATGACTCATTTCAGTTCATAATGGGCGGACACGAATGTCCGCCCCCCTTCCAGACACCTGGGTCAGGCCGTGGTCCCGCCGTCAATCACGAAGATCGCGCCGTTGGTGAAGGAGGCGGCGTCGCTCGCCAAATACAGCGCGATCCCGGCCAGTTCCGAAGGCTGGGCGTGCCGCTTGAGCGGGATCTGGGCGATGGCCATGTCGTGGATGGGCTTGGTCTTGATCAGCACGCTGGCAAAATGAGTCTCGGTCAGGCCCGGGCAGATCGCGTTCGAGCGCACCTTGAACGGCCCCAGCTCCTTGGCATAAGCCTTGGTCATCAAGATCACCGCGGCCTTGGTCATGCCATAGACGCCCTGCATGGGCGGACCTACCAGGCCGGCGATGGAGGCGATGTTGATGATGCTGCCCCCGCCCTGCTTGACCATGCGCTTGGCCACGCCCTGGGCCATGAAGAAGTAACCCTTGGTATTGACCTCAAAGGTCTTCTCGAACTGGCTCTCGTTGATCCCGAGCACGTCGCCGAAATAGGGGTTGGTGGCCGCGTTGTTGACCAGGACATCAATCCGGCCGAACTCGGACGCGGTCTTCTCGATCAAGGCGTTGATCTGCTCCAGGTTGCCGGTGTGGCAGGCCACCGGCAGGGCCACCCCGCCGGCCTGCTTGATCTCGGCCGCCACCTTGTCCAGGCTTTCCTGCTTGCGGCTGGCGATGACCACCTTGGCCCCGTTGGCCGCAAAGGTCCGGGCAATGGCCTCGCCGATGCCCCGGCTGGCGCCGGTTACAATCGCCACCTTGTCCTTCAAACTAAAACTCACTTCCGCCATTTTCAAACCTCCATTCCATCGTTCACTTACGCTTAGGGGCGCGAATCCAATCGCGCCCGATGATAACGGGATCCATCAGAAGTAATCGGGGGGCACCATAGCATCCTTTTCCCGATTTTGACAAATCCACCCCAGGGCATTCGCATCTCCATTTTTATTTCCGATCCTGCTCCAGGTAAGGAGCAATCAGGTTTTCCGGCACCCGGGCGACCATGCGCCAATATTTCCGGGCGGCGCGCTGGTTCAAGAGGTCATGGAGGCGCAAAGATTCGTATTCTGGATCGTTCAGGCGTTCCAGGGCTTTGGTCTCGCCCCGGATCGAGTAGTCATACAATGCCTGTCGGTATTTCCGGTTGGCGATCCGCTCCTCGACAAAGGCCAGGTATTTAAAGGTGGGCCAGAGCACCATGCCCAGGTAAGAGAGCCAAGGCAACTGCCGCTGATAGCTGAACGCTTTCCGAAAACCCTTGACCACCTGCTTCAACCGGAAGAATTCGTAGTAACAGCGGTTGATCTCGTCAAATAATTCCAGCGGGGTCATCAACTTGGGATGATACACCACGTGTTCCACATCGTAGAGTTCCCAGTTCTTGGTAAAGATTCTCCCCTGGCGCTCGAGGTCTTCATAAAAAGGGGTGCCGGGAAAGGGGGTCAGGGGCATGAAGCCGGCCACATCAACATCTTCCTCAATGACGAAACGCAAGGTTTCCCGGATGGTGTCCACGGTATCGTAATCGGAGCCGAAGACCCAAAACCCGATGATGCCGATTTCACGCTCGTGCAGGTTCCTGATCGCCTGGCGGATTTTTTCCGGGGTCTGGCCTTTTTTCATGTAGTCCAGGGTCTGGGGATTGATGGACTCGAACCCGCAGGTGACGAGCAGGCAGTTGGTCCGTTGCATCAAGTCCAGCATTTCTTTATCCAAGGCGGCGTCCACCCGCATCTGGGAATGCCAGCCGTAAGGCGGCACCAGGTTTTCGGTCGCGATCCGGTCGAGAAGCTGCTTGAAATAATCGAGGTCACAAGCCAGCGAGTCGTCGAGAAAGAAGAGATGCCCTTGCGAGGGCCGCGGCCGGGTTTTCAGTTCTTCGATGACGTTGTCAATGCTTCGCGCGCGGAAACGTTGGCCAAAGACGCGGGTGACGGAGCAGAAGTTGCACGAAAAATTGCACCCGCGGGAGACCTGGGTGAAATAGATAAAGAAGTTGAACGGGTTCATCAGCACCTGTTCCCATCCATCAATCAGACGAAAATTGGGAAAGGGCACCGAATCCAGATTCTCGATGAAGGGCCGGGCCTGATTGTGAACTTGTTTTCCGCCCTCCCAGTACGATAGCCCCTTGATGGCCGAATAATCCGGTTGCGGGGCCCCCATTTCATTCACCAGTTCCGCCAGGGTCTCCTCGCCCTCGTTCCGGATCACAAAATCGGCGTGCTGGAGCGCCTCGGAGGGGTTGAGCGAGGCATGGACCCCGCCGATCACCACCGGCACGCCCTGTTCCCGCACCGCGCCGGCCAGGCGGTAGCCCTGGAGCGCGTCCATGGTCTGAATGGAAATGCCCACCAAGTCGGCCTCGGTCAGCTTGCGCAAGGGCACCGGCGCGATCCGCTCGTCAAACACCCGCACCTCATGCCCCTTGCTCATCAGGATCTCCGCCAGGATGGTCAGGCCCGAGTGGGCCGTGGCCAGCCCCGTCACCCGGTGGGTGGATAAATTGCCCGAATAGCGCCGGGCTTGAGGATAAATCAGCCGGATCACCTTGCCCATCGTTCCATCACCTATCCTTCGCGCTCAAGCCTTCAGCCCGCTCCTTACGACCAGGCTAGACTCAATTTACCTCTCATTCAAGCGTCTTCGCGGGTGCCATTGGGTAGCCCACTCTTCCGCAGGAAGGGTGGGTTACTCCGGCAACCACGAGTTGGCCAGCATTACCGCC
>MGQK01000064.1:7981-20352 GCA_001797815.1 Deltaproteobacteria bacterium RBG_13_61_14
CGTAGCCGTTGCCCTGCAAGAGCACGGCCACGATGTTCTTGCCGATGTCGTGGACGTCGCCCGCCACCGTGCCCACCAAGACTTTGCCTCGCGGCTGGTATTCGCCTTGCTTGAGCCGGGGCTCGAGCCAGCGAAACCCTTCCTGGAAGGCCTTGGCCGAGAGCATCACCTCGGGCAGGAAGATCTCGTCGTTCTTGAACTTGGCGCCCACCACTTCCAGGCCGGCGATCAGCCCCTGGCGCAGGATCAGGAGCGGCGCGAGGCCGCTCGCCAACGCCTGCCCGGTCAGCTCCCGGGCCTTCGCCGGGTCCATGGCAATGACCGCTTGCTTGATCTTGGCCAACAAGTCCTGCGACATTCCCTTCCCCTGGTGTTTTTCTCCGTTGCAATCGTGCGTGCTAAGCAAGGGTCGCCTATAATATCACATTGATCCTTTCCAAACCATCTTTGATGGATTTCCGGCTTGACACTGCGGGCCGTGGGATTTAGGATGAAAATCCCTGGGGGGAAAAATAATCTATCCTCTCTCCAAGAGAGGGTGGATTCGTGAGCATTCAAGATCGGGTGGCGGGGACCGGCAGATGCACGTCTTGGTGGAGGAGCTGCTGGGAAAGACGGCCCCTGGCGAGCCGAGCCCCTTGGCCGGTGGTCTGGACGGCCGGCGGGCCATGGCAGTGGTCCTGGGCGCCTACGCATTTTCCGAGCGGGCCGGAAAGGGTTATGAAAAGTAACCCCCACGGCCTGGGAGAGGAGAGGCTATGGTTTACATCCCAGGATTCTTGGTGAACAAGGTCTACGAACGCGGAAGTTTAAGAAACACCGACGAGGGGTTCGAATTCAGCTTTCTCAACAACATGACGCCGATCCGAATCAGCGGGATGAGAGATATCAGCTTGGAAGTGGACGGCAAGCCCTACCCCCTGGATAAGCTGACGGTATCGCTCGGCTCTCGCAGGATCGGCCTTTTCGGCGGCGAGTTTTCCGAGCACCTTCCGTTCGATAAGAACACCCGGTTGGTCATCCGCGTGGCGGGCGAGCCGCTGTCCCCGGGCAGGCACGCCATGAAAATCAGCTTTATCACCAACGAATACGGCGGGGCCACGCTGAAGGTGAGTGACGTAATCGGCGAAGGCGAAGCGCCTTCCTTCTGGCGTCGGCTCAAAGACCGGCTGCGGGCCGGGAGCAAAGAGGAAGAGGCTGGCCCGGTTTCGGTGGAGGGCGAACTGGGCGGCGTTCCCCTGGACCCTGATTTCTCGCGGCTTTTAGCCGCTCTTCGGCGGGAAGAGCCGGACCGGGTTCCGCTGTTCGAGGCCGAGATTGCCATTCCCATCCAGGAGTGGTTTTTAGGCCGGGAGATTGCGAACGCCCGGGATGAACTCGAGTTCTACATCCGGGCCGGCTACGATTTTGTGCCGGTGCTGCCGCCGTTTCTTACTCCCCGGCTGATGCGCACGGCCTCGGATCAGGACGGGACGCTTTCCGCCCAAGACCGGGAACGGGCCTGGTTGACCGAGAGCGAGGGTCTGATCCAGACCGTGAAGGACGTGGAAAATTTCCCCTGGCCCCGGGCGGAAGAAGTGGATTTCTCCTCGTTTGATGAGATGGCGGAGCTGCTTCCGGCCAAGATGAAGATCCTGGGGATGCTCTCGCCCGCGGCCATTTTCGGAAACGCTTCCCAGGCGATGGGACTCCAGAATTTCGCTTATGCGCTCTACGATGACTTGAAAGTGGTGGAGGCCCTGTTCGAGATCATCGGATCCGCCTATCTGAAAATCGCCCGGCGCTTAGTTCGGGCGCCCAAGCTCGGGGCGGTTTTCATGTCCGACGACCTGGCGCACAGCCACGGGCTTTTGGTCTCGCCGGTGGTCTATCGCCGCTATGTCTTTCCCTGGTATCAAAAGATCGGGGAAGTTCTGGCTGATGCGGGCCTGCCCTTTATCTTTCACTCGGACGGCCGGCTTTGGGAAGTCTTGGACGACCTGGCCGATTGCGGAATGAGTGGGATTCATCCTTTTGAACCGAAGGCGATGGATATCGTCGAGGTGAAGAGACGGTACGGCGACCGGTTCTGTCTTTTTGGCAACATTGATCTGGACTATACCTTGACCCGCGGCTCGGTGGCGGAAGTGGAGGCGCAGGTGAAACAGAAAATTTCCCAACTGGCTCCCGGGGGTGGATACGGACTGGCCGCCTCCAACTCGATTCCGGATTATGTGAATCCGGAAAACTACCGGGCCATGGTGATGGCAGCCAAAATATATGGAAAATATCCCATCCAAGTTTAAAGGAGGTTTCATCGCCTCCTCCAGGGTCGGCGCCCGCCCGGGTGCAAGGTCACACCCGCAGGTATTCCCCGACCTTGGGCGCCGGGAATGCTCGCCCAAAAGGATTTGCAGTTAAGGAAAAATGTGCTAGTCTAACTGGTAAAGTATCACAGGAGGGAAACCGTGAGCGCGGTGAAAGAATTTTTGGGCAAATACAAGTCCGAGATCGGCCTGGCGGTGCTGGTTCTCTATACCCTGAGCTTGGGCGTGGCCACGGCGGACGAGCTCTTCGGCCTGGGCCTGTTCCCCACCAAGCTGGACCGGATGATCAGCGCGGCGATCGAGAAATGGGAGAGTCCGGATGCCGGCGTGCGGGAACAGGGGATGCGGGAGATCGAGGAATACGGCGATTTTGCCGTGCCCCAATTGACCAAGGCCCTGGACCGGGAAGGCACGGTGAAAGAGATGGCCTTGCAGGCCCTGCCCAAGGTCACCGGTCAGAATTTCGGCAACGACGTCGTCGCCTGGAAAAAATGGTATAAGGAACATAAGGATGAATTCTAACTTGGCGGGAAGGCAGAGGAGGTGAACCGCATGAAAGAACAGGTGCAAGCGGCTTTGGAAAAGCTTCGCCCGATGCTGCAAGCGGACGGCGGAGACATTGAGCTGGTGGATGTCACGGACGGAAAGGTCCAAGTCAAACTTCGGGGCGCCTGCGCCGGCTGTCCGGGGGCGCAGATGACCATGAAGATGGGGGTGGAACGGTTCCTCAAAGAGAAGGTGGCCGGGATCACCGAGGTGATCGCGGTAAACTTTTAGCCCGCGTTTTTTCTTGACAAATTCCTGCGTTTTCTTTAGATTGCGATAAGTCAAGCAAGGGCGGTTTACTTTAAATTCTTACCAAACATGGAGGAAGGGGAATGGCTCATTCGATTACCTGCGAGGATTGCATCTCGTGTGCGGCGTGCGAGCCGGAATGCGAACAGGAGGCGATCAGCGAGGTCGAAGACTGTTACGTGATTGATCCGGACAAGTGCACCGACTGTCACTCTTGCGTGGAAGTGTGTCCGCAAGAATGCATCGTGGGCACGAAAAAAGAGGACTGAACAACCGCCCCGGTTCTGCTCGAGTGAACATGGAACAAGGCCCCTGGCAACAGGGGCCTTGTTCGTGGTTAAGACCCTGTCGGGATTCAAATGCAAGATCGGGTCCTCAGGATATCCCAGTAAGCGCCGCGCGCGCCTTTTTTAATGGCTTGCACCAGAATCCGGTTGTCGTTGTAGTTGTAGTTCCGCTCGGGGACTTCGCGGCTGGCAAAGAAGAAGCGGGGATCATCGCCGAGGAGACGGTGGAGATAAAGCTCCGGGTCGCGGCCCAGCGAGCGGGCCACGTAAAAAATCGGGAACAGGAGCTCCGGGTTGCCGTGCACCCGGCCGTGGAGGTTGGGATTCGCTTCCAGGGGGCCGGCCTCCGCGATCATCCGGGCCAGCCGGGTGCCGGGAAAGACGCGCACGCCGAAGCTCACCCCCACCCGGTCGGGCTTGAGCCGTTTCATCCCGGAAATGGTCTGGCGCATGGTGGCGCGGGTCTCGCCGGGCCCGGCCAGGAGCAGATCGAACATGACCGCGAGCTCGGCCGCGCGGCAGGCCCGCAGCGTGGCTTCGATGTCCGGGACCCGGTGATCGCGGCCCAGCCGCTCGAGTTGCTCGTCGCTCGCCGAGTCCACCCCGAAGTTGATGCCCGCGCAACCCGCCCGGGCCATGAGCCGGGCCAGCTCCGGGTCAAAGGGCAAGGGCGCCGCATAGGTATACCACCGGACCCGCTGGTGCAGACCCTGCCGGATGATCGCCCGGCAGACCGCTTCGGCATGGGCCCGGGGAATATTGAACTCGCTGTCGCAGAGGTGGAAGGTGTGGACTCCCTGGTTCAGGAGCCGGCGCAACTCCTCGGCCACCGCCTCGGCCGGACGCCGGCGCACGCGTTTGCCCTTGGCCACCGGGTCCGCGCAATAGATGCAAGAGCGGTTGCAGCCGCGCTTGGTCTCGAGGTTCCCCTGGCCGCCTTCGCGAAAATAGCGGGCGTTCATGATCCAGCGGCGCCTCGCCGCGGGCCAGGCCGAGAGATCGGCGCAGGCGAGCGGGTTCACGGTGCCGTCCGGGAGCACCACCCCGGGAATCCGGGAGAGGCTTTTGCGGGCCAGGAGTGCGCGCAGCAATTGAGGGAACGCTTGCTCGCCGTCCCCCCGGAGGCCGATGTCCGCGCCGAGGAAGCGCAGCGCCGCGAGCGGCGCGACCGAGTATCCGACCCCGCCCAGGACTACCGGCGCCCGGGTCTCGCCTTGCAGCCAGCGCACGAGCGCGCGGATGGGGCCGAGAAGAAAAGATTGACTGGCGAAGTAGCAATCGTCCAGGTTGCGGATGGTGATCCCTACCGCGGCGGGCCGCTTTCGCTTGATCAGGCCCTGCAAGCGGGAGCGGTAGGAGGAGACAAAAGCCAGGTCGAAAAGGACCGGCTCAAACCCTTGCCGGTCCAGCGCCTCGGCCAGGTAATCCAGACCGAGCGGCCCCACTGCCGGCTTCATGCGGCTGGGGTTGATCAGCAGAACCGCCGGCCGGGAGGACATGGTCTTACCAGGAGTTGCGGAGCACCCGGATGGCGGCAAAACAAGCAGCAGGGTCGCTGAGGTCGAGGCTGGGAAACGAGCGCGCCAGCGCGGAGCGCAGCGCCGCCTCGGCAAACCGGAAAAAGGGGTTGTAGCGCCGCTCCTCCGCCAGCGTGCTGGCCGGAACTCCGCCCTCTGCCGCCGCCTTCCGGGCTTCGCTCAGCTTCGCCTGGATCACGTCCGATCCCGGCTCCAGGCTGAGGGCGAAGCAAAGGTTGTTCTCCGCATAGTCGTGGCCTGGGCAAAGCCCTAGCCCGGGATCCAGGGGCAGGATTTTCTCCCGGAAGCTTTGGTAGAGGTCGTCCACATTGCCGCCGAATAGGCAATTACCGGCACCGGCCAGGAAGACGGTGTCGCCGGTGATGAACTTGTCTTCCACCAGGTAGCAAGCGCTGCCCGCGGTGTGCCCCGGCGTGTGCAGAACCTTGACTTGGAGGGAGCCGACCTCGATCTCGGAGCCGTCGGAAAGAGCTCGAGCGCCGGTGACGCCATCCGGCGGATGAGACCAGACCGTGGCGCGGGTTGCCTCCAACAAGCGCGGGCAGCCCCCGGTATGATCGGGATGACCGTGGGTGAGGAAAATGGCAACCAGGTTCCAGCGGCCCTGGCGCAGTCGAGCCAGGATTTCCTCCGCATTCAGCGGATCCACCACCGCGGCCGCATGGGTCAGCGGATCGCCCAAGAGGTAAGACCAATTATCGGCCCCGGCGCGAATGACCTCCCAATGCATCAGGCCCTCTGAAAACAAGATAACCCCTGACCCGGGCCAGGGGTTATCTTACTTGCGACACTCACTGTTCTATTCGGTCTCGCCGCCACCTGCCCCTTCCTCCGTGCCCTCGGGAGGAGTCGGACTCGGGGGCGGAGCCTGCACTCCCGGCACGCCGCCAATCGAGGGGATCAGCATCTCTTTTTTCTCGCCCTTCTCTTCCTTGCCGGCTTCTTCTTCTTCCACCGGCAGCAGGCTGGGGATCAACTGCACCTCTTCCTTCTCCCGAATGATTTTCGGTTTCTCTTCTTTGGGTAACCCCTGCTGGGCGATCCGCTTGCGCTCTTTGTCCATGAACTCGGGCAGGCTGAAGCGCGACTGCCATCCCGGGGGAACTTCAATCTTCAAGATCTGCCCTTCCTGGATCAGATTGGGGTTCTTGATCTTCTTCTTGTTGAGCTGGTAAATCTTGTTCCACTGCCGGGCGTCTCCATAGTAATAGGCGGCCAGGAGATGAAGGTTCTCATCCTTGCCCACCCGATGCAGCCGATACTGGGCCTGCCCTTCCGGAACCGCCGGCGCCGAAAAGGCCGGAGCCGAAGGCTCTAATGCCGGCGCGGTCATGCCCGGCTCCGTTTCCAACCCTTCTAAAAACATCTCGTCGCCCAGTCCCGGCTCTTCCGGCGTTTGCCCCTGCTCCAGTCCCGGCGTCTGCCCTTGCTCCTGCTCCGGTGCCGGTTCCAGGTCCTGAGCCCAGGCCGGCAACCCAGCCCACACGGCCGGAATAAGACCTATGACTGCCCACACCGCTAATCTCTGCCACCGCCTCCACATAATCTTCCCCCTTTCGCTGTGAGGCCTTTCCAGTCTTTTCCTAACTTACATATTTAACCATATTTTTTAAAACAAGTAAAGATTTTATTGAGTGGGATGATTATTTTCCCAATCGAAGCCCTTGGGGCACCAGCCGGCCCTGGAAATAGAAACGGCCGTGCCCGTCCACCTGAAAATGCCCGCGGCCGATCGCTTCCAGGGTTTGGGGAAAAATCACCCAGTCCCCTTTCTCTTTCAGCCGCTCCTGGTTTTGAGACGCCACCCCTTCGAGCACCTGGGGGTCCGAGAGATCAACCCCTGGCGGAATCTCCACCGGCACGGCCGCGGAGATCATGAAGAGCCGGCCCATGTCGCACTCGCCCTCGATCAGGTGGGTGGAGGACCGCAGGAATTTTTCGCCGGCGGCGATGGCGTCGCGCACCGCATGGGCGCCGGTCCATTTCCGCCTTCCGTCCGCAAGCGCGACGGAAAGATCGGCCGGATGCACGTTCACGCCCAGCCAGGCCTGGATCAAGGGCAAAGTGGCCAGGCTCATGTAGCCGGCATAGGCGGCCGCCGGGGCCGGATAAGGCGAAAGCGCCTGGACCGTGGCCCGGTCGAATTCCTCGCGCCGCTTGAGGTCGCCGCGGGAGACTCCCCGTTTTTTCAGCCAAGCCCGCAAGTCGCGGACCACCACGGGCAGGTCGTGGTCCCGGCCGATCTCGACCGCCTTGGAGTTCCAGGTGTCGCTGAAAATCACCACCACTTCGAAGACCGGCTTGCCCTCCTCGCGCGCCAGCCGCTCCTGGTGCTCCAGGATGCGCCGGAGGTTGGTGCCCGAGCCGGACATCAAGCCCACGACCCGGAGCGGGCCCTGGGCAGGATCGTGCAACGGTCTCAGCTTCATCTTCTTGCTCTCGGCTCGGACTATAGCAAAAAGGCGGTTTCAGCGTCAACCGAGCCGGAGCCCCGGTCAGTTGCGGGTTTGACAGTGCCGGAGGTTTGAAGGAAAATAGCTAATGATGACCAAGAGATTCGGGTATGTGCTGTTGTTGGCGCTGCTGGTCCTCACTTCATGCGAGCGCCGGGCCTGGGAGAAAACCACCCGAACCGATACCCTCGCCGCCTACCAGGCCTATGTGAAAGATTATCCCAACGGCCGGCACCTGGCCAACGCGCGGAGTGCCATCGAGAGCATTCGGCTCCGGGAAGTCATGATCTCCAATGCCGTGGCCGATTACGAAAAGTTTTTACAGGATTTCCCGCGCACCATCGCTCGAGATTTTATTATTTCCAACCTGATGCGGCTGCTTGAGCCGAAAGTGCGGGCGCTGACCCCCGATGAAATGGACCGGATGACCGCGGAAATCGAGACCTCGCTGGGGACGATCCGTTTCCGTTTCTATGCCCTGGATGCGCCCGAGACCTGCCGCAACTTCATCAAGTTGGCTGGGTCCCATTTTTACGACGGGCTGCCTTTCATCCGGGTTTCGCCCGGCGAACTCATCCAGACCGGCGCCCCGCGGGAAGACATGACCGCCGGGCCCGGCTATACGATCAAGGCCGAGTTCAACGGCCATCTCCATGTCCCGGGCGCGGTCGCCATGCACCGGGACCGATACCCGGACAGCGCCGGCTCTCAGTTTTACATTGGCCTCGCCGACCTGCCCGAGCGGGACTATCAATATACCGTGTTCGGCCAGGTGACCGAGGGCATGGCGGTGGTGAAAAAAATCGGGGAGCTTGACACCAACGGTCCCGACGGCCGACCCATCCCTTACCGGCCCCTGGAAAACATCTACATCACCCGTATCGCCATCTTGGAGCCCCAAGGCCAGCCCTGAAGGCAAGCGAAGAAGCACGACTTGATGTTTAACCCCTCCTCTTCCCGGCTGCTCGCCGTCTTTCTCCTGGCCCCGCTTTCGGTTCTCGGCCAAGAGACGAGCTCCCGGCCGGCGGTAGTGGCGGAGCCGGTTTTTGTGACCGCCGGCCAGGCCCACGTCCGCTCCCTGGAAAAATGGCTGCCCGGACCAGCGGTGCTGGACTCGGTCCAGAAGCCGAAAACCGCCCGCCTCATTTTTCAGCCGGAGGAAGCCGCCACCGAGCCGATCCAAAAAGGACAGGCGGCCCGGGTAAAGCTGGAACCGCCCCGCCAAGGTTATCTCGCCGGCGTGGTGGACCGGGTAACCGACGGAGCGGACTCGCGCACCGGGCCTGTTCGGGTGGAGCTTCTGGTCGAGAACCCCGGCAACGCCCTGGTCAAAGGCACGACCTATTCCGCCGAGGTCCAGGTGCTCAAGCGACCCAATGCCCTGGTCATTGCCCGCGCCGCCATCCTCTCCGAGGGCAACCAGACTTTCGTCTTCCGGCTCAGCCGGCCCTCGGGCAAAGCCAGGGTGGAAAAGGTGGCCGTGCATCTGGGTTATGCCACGGAAGAGTGGGCGGAGGTCTCTACCGGGCTTTGGCCCGGAGAGTGGCTGGCCACTTCCAACCTTAACCTGCTTGAGGACGGGGCCACGGTCTTTGTCCAAGGCGGCTCCAGGTAAGCGGCCATGGCCCGGCCTCGTCATTTGCGCCACAAAAAGCCCCGGGCCTCCTCTACCCTGACCGGCACCCTCTTGCGCCACCGCAACGGCTACGGGTTCCTGCAGCCCGACCAGCCGGACCGGCCCGACGTTTACATCTCCCGCTACGGGATGGGCGACGCCATGCACGGCGACCTGGTGGAAATCCGGGTCCGGGAAAAGGGCCGACGCCAGGAAGGCGAAGTGGTGCGCGTGATCGAGCGCGTCCATTCCGAACTGGTCGGATATTTCAACGGGCATTTTGTGGCGCCCCGGGACGAGCGCATCGGCCACTGGGTCCGGGTCCTGCCCGGCAAGTTCGGCCAGGCCGAGCCCGGCGACGTGGTGGTGGTCCGCATCGTCCATTACCCCTCCGGGATGTCCGGCGCCGAGGGCGAAATCACCGAAGTGCTGGGCCGGGAAGATGACCCGGCGGCGGAGGCGGTGATCGTGCTCCGCGAGCACGGCTTTCTGACCGGCTTCGGCCCGCAATCCGAGGCCGAGGCCCGGCGCGCCGGAAAGGCCGTGAAAAAAGCGGACCTCCTCGGCCGGGAAGACCTCCGCCATCTTCCCTTTGTCACCGTTGACCCGGAAGACGCCCGGGACCATGACGACGCGGTGGCGGTGGAGCGCGAGCGCGAGGGCTTTCGCCTTTACGTCGCCATCGCCGACGTCAGCCATTATGTTACCCCCGGCAGCTCCCTTGACCGCGAGGCGTTCGAGCGCGCCACCTCGGTTTACTTCCCGGACCGCGCTTTTCCCATGCTGCCGGAGACGATCAGCGCCGGCATCGCCAGCCTCCAGCCGGACAAGGACCGCCTGGTCCTGGTCGCGGAGCTTCATCTGGACCGCTCCGGCCGGAGGCAGAGCTACCGCTTTTACGCGGCCGTGATCCGGAGCCGGCACCGCCTGAGTTATACCCAGGTCCATCGGCTGATGGAAGCACGCGACCCCGCGCTGCGCAAGGAATTGGCCGACGTGGTCCGCGACCTGGAAGCCGCCTATCGGCTGGCCAAACTGCGCATCCAGGTCCGGGAAAAGCGGGGCAGCATCGAGCTGGATATCCCGGAGGCCAAAGTGATCTTCGGGCCGGAAGGCCAGGTGGAGACCATTGTCCGATCCGAGCGAACCATGGCTCACCGCATGGTCGAGGAATTTATGCTCGCGGCGAACGAGGCGGTGGCCGAGTTCATGACCGAGGCCAAGGTCCCGTTCCTCTACCGCATCCACGAGCCGCCTGACCCCAAGGCGGTGGCGACCCTGGCCGAGTTTCTCCAGAAGCTGGGCCTGCGGCTTTTGGAGAAGAACCAGGACCCGGAGCAGGTGAAGCCCGCCAACTACCAGCGCCTGATCCGGGCCGCGGAGCGCCGGCCGGAGGCGCGCCTGGTCTCGATGCTCGCCCTCCGCTCGATGATGCAGGCGATCTACAGCCCCAAGAACAAGGGCCACTTCGGGCTGGCCGCAGAGTGCTATACCCACTTCACCTCGCCCATCCGCCGCTACCCCGACCTGATCGTCCACCGTCTGCTCAAGCGCCAACTCGGGGTTGATACCGGCCGGGGCCCGGCCGCGCCCGGCGGCGATTTATCCCTGGCCGCGGCGCATTGCTCCGAGCGCGAGCGGGCGGCGACCGAGGCGGAGCGGGAGATGGAGGACCTCTTCCGGGTGCGGCTGATGGCCTCGCACCTGGGCGAAACTTATTCCGGCATCGTCTCGGGCGTCACCGCTTTCGGCCTCTTTGTCGAGCTGGTGGAAATTTTTGTGGAAGGCCTGGTCCCGATTGAGAGCCTGGACGACGATTACGTCTTTGAAGAAAAAGAATATACCCTCCGCGGCCGGAACCAGGGCCGGCGCTATCGCCTGGGCGACCCGGTGATGGTCCTGGTCGAGTCGGTCAACCTCGAACGCCGCCAGATCACCTTCCGCCTCCTGGGCCAGCGGCATCCTGACATTCCCAGAAAAGAAAAAATTTCACGCCACGCCGCCAAGACCGCCAAGATTTGAAGGAGGAAAATCCACAGATTCCGCAGATTTCGCAGATTTTAAGAGAAACTCAAGTTTATCAATCTGGAAGGGGGACAGGCATTCTTGCCTGTCATCCTTTGATCACTGTGCACCGTGCACTGCTCACTACCACGCCAAAACCTGCTCCAAGAGCCGGCTGTCCTCAATTTCACCAATCGGTTGAATTAAGTATGATGTCCCCCGAATTGAATTACAAAAAAGCTTGACAAGGTGGCCTAAGGAGCGGTAATTTGATCACTTCCGGGGAGGGAAAAACCTAATTGGCCCAGCAAGGGGACACGGCCTTTCGGGGCATCAGCGAAGCGATCGAAAGTTGCGGTAACGCATTCAAACCGTTAGGTGAGATCATTGGGAATGCTGGGATGGAGACGGAGAAAAAGGACTCCCGGCACAGGAGGAAACAATCATGAATTTTCCGAAGCGAGTTGAGGAAGCGATCATGGGATCCATGAAGTTGGCGGCGATTCTTGCGGCCGCCTTGCTGCTCGGATTACCCTTTGCCCCCGCCCAAGCGGAGGATGATGAAGAATCCGGGCCGAAGGCAAAAGACACCCCTTACTTTTCCGGCATGCCGAATTATAAAATAACCGATGCCCAGGATAAGGAATTTACCGATTATCGTTTCTTTAACGGCAAAGACTGCACTACGCTGGAAGGAAAAATGTCGCACCGAGCCTATACCCTGAAGGATGGCGCCGAGCCGGCGAGCGAGCTCCAGATTACGCGCAATTACGCGAATGCCGTCAAGAACATGGGCGGAACCGTTCTTTTTGAAGGACTCTGTCAGGGCGCGGACTGCGCTGAAAACTGCGGCTATCGCATGCTGGTGGGAAAAGCGCTGAAGGGCGGCAATGAGCTTTGGGTCGAGGTGGTGCCCTTCAACGGCGGGGGTGATTACTATATCACCGTGGTGGCCAAAGAGGCAATGAAACAAGATGTCACGGCGAGCGCCATGCTTGATGCTTTGAACCGTGACGGCCATGTTGCCCTGTATATCAACTTCGATTTCGGCAAAGCGACGATCCGGCCCGACTCCAAGCCGGTGATCGAACAGATCGTCCAGATGCTGAAAGCCAATCCGGCTCTGGAACTGAGCATCGAGGGCCACACGGACAACGTGGGCGACCCAAAATCGAACCAGGTGCTTTCGGAAAATCGGGCCAAAGCCGTTATGGCGGCAATCGTCGCGCAAGAGATTGACCCGAAGCGCCTAAGCGCTTTGGGCCATGGTCAGAACCGGCCGATTGCCAGTAACGAATCCGAAGCGGGCCGCGCCCAGAACCGCCGGGTTGAACTGGTGAAGAAAAGCCGGGCGTCCTAGGGGTCTGCAATCC
>MGQK01000064.1:20374-20451 GCA_001797815.1 Deltaproteobacteria bacterium RBG_13_61_14
CTGAAGTCGCTTGTCAAGCCCCCCGATGTAATTTTTAGCAACTTTCTTCGCGGCTTATCCGAGCCGCCGCCGCGACC
>MGQK01000065.1:0-30238 GCA_001797815.1 Deltaproteobacteria bacterium RBG_13_61_14
CCAGGGCCTGCTCGCCGTTGCCGTCCAGGACCCGGTAGTCCAGGGCCTGGCCGTTGTAAACCGCGTAGGGGTTGTTGAGAACGCCGGTCCCGTCCGTCTCCCACACCTGGACCAGGTTGTTATACCGGGTGTGGAGCAACTGCTCGTCCACCCCGCCGCCGCCCGCGGCGATGGTCGGCCCATCGTCGGAGGCGACCACGGTCACCGGCCCGAACTGCCGGTCCACCGAACGGGCCAAGCCCGCGCCCAGCCATTCGCCGCCTCCGTCGCCACCGCCGCCGGGACAGCCCGGAAGCAGAATGGCCGCAAAGGCCAGCGCAAACAAAATCACCAATACCTTAAAACTTGGGCAGCAACCCAAATTCAACCCTTGCCAGGGCTCGGACCTGCATTGGCAGGAGCTGGAGAGGAGAGAGGAGGTCGTAGGTCGCAAGTGGTTGAAAGGGAAGGAAAATTGGGGGAATAGCACATGGCGCTTCCTGATTCTTGGACGGCCCCTCCGCGGGGCCGGAGGGGAGCAACTAAGGCAAAAGTCCAGCCGTTCCGCGGCTGCTTAACACCAGACCCTGCGCCCGGGGGATGAACCCTAAAAACAGGCATTTATTAGGGAATTCTAACCAAGATAAAAAAAACTTCCTTTTTTTCTTGACAAGGCTTAAATTGCGTGTTATTTTCTTCTTGCTTTCAAATTCAGCATTATTATGATTATAGATTATAGATAGATGGAGGAAGACAGCGGAGAAGTAGCTTTGTCTCCGCTGAACTGGATCTGGAAAGTTCAAACGGAAGAGAAGAAGGAGGAAAAACAACACGAAAAAATTTTTCTTGACAAGCTTTTCTAGTTATGCTAAAGATGATGCCATAACATTTTCGACGCCAACTCTTGGATTCCCAACCTAAACTTAGCATCCTAGCACCCTGAATTCAGAATAGTGGCGCGAAAGATTTCAAAAAAAGAAAAAGAAGAAAGAAGAAGGAGGATCTCATGAAAAAGACGTTCATAGGGAAGGTAGTTTTATTTGCGCTCTTGGCCGGCTTCCTGCTGCCGCTGGGAGCCAGCGCCCAGGCGCTGGTGGACTGCTGGATCGAGGCGCCCATCACCGTGTCCAATGACCCGCTCGTCAATTATGAAAGCATCGTGGTGAAATACCGGAACAAGGGAGACGCCACCCCCGCCTGCCTGATGATTATCTTGGACCCCCTGCCGACCGGGGTCACCCTGCTTTCCGGCGACACCAGTAAGGGGCCCTATACTCCGGCGCCCAGCACTAGCGTAAGCGAGGTCACAGATACTTTCAGCGTGGCCGGCACGGTGGCGGACGGGACCATCCTGAACTGGCAGGTAACCTGCAAGTCCTACACGGACGGGGCTTGCACAACCGCGGAGGCGACAGAATCCACGGACGCCGTCGAGACCCTGGCGATCGCGCAGCCGTCATGGACGGTTATTGGCGATCACTGGGGCCCGGCCAGCTACAGCCCGGACGGGAGTAAGGTCGTCTATAATGATGATGAGCTCGGGGGCGTGGCCTTGGTAAGCTCTGAAATCATTGTCTATGACATTGCCACCGCGACCCAGGATGTTCTGACCTCCAACGACCTGTGCGATTCCCACGCGAGCTTCAGCCCGAACGGGAAACAGATCGTGTTCCAGAGAGAGAGTCAGGGGGATAATGTCGGCACTATTTGGGTGATGAATGCGGACGGGACCGACCAGCACGAGGTCCTGGCCTGGGGACAAGGCGGCGAGGGCCTCGGGAGTGGTTGCTACACCTGGCCGGAATGGACCGCGGACGGCCGGATCATCGCCAAGCTCGATGTTGACGAAAGCATCTACGTCGCCAACGCCGACGGGACCAACCCGCACCGGGTGGCCGAAGCCGGCTGGCACCAGAACGATTATGACACCCGGAGGACCGAAGGTTACACGCAAGCTCTGCTCCGGGGCGAAGACCATCAAGAGTGGGTGAAACAACTGCAGCTTTACAACCTGTACCCGACCAAGAGTGGAGCCGCGATGGCGACCCTGTATGCTTATGGCGAGTCGCAGATGGGGCGGTTCCGGCCCTGGCACAACCAGGTGATGTTCAAGGACGACGCGGCCAATTACGGCAACCTTTTCCGGATCAACACCAACGGCCAGGGCTTGACCCCTTTGACCGCCGAGACCCGGGTCCTGGAATACCAGTTGAGCGACGACGAGGACACGGTGACCCTGGACTACGAAAATATTATCTCGGTCGAGGGGGTGTGGCTGGCGAATGATCCCGACGCCGGGACCAAGAAGGGCGTCAACTATTTGCCCAAAGGCGCGCGTCATTATACCGATGACGAGACCATTGATCTGCCCATCGCCCTGGGCGCCGCGGGCGCACAGGTTCCGGTTCTGGTCACCTATACCTATCTGCCCGAAGATTGCTCGGCCAAGGGGAACTGGGACAAGAGCGGAGACGTCATTTCCTTCAAGAGCGAGATTGACGGTTACGATTCCATCTTCCTGATGCGGGCCGACGGCTCGAACAAGATCCGGCTGACCTTTGATAACACCATCAATGATGGTTACTCCAAAAAAATGCCCAAGATCTCGCCCGACGGGGAGACGGTCCTCTTCTCCAACGATAATGGTTATGAGCTGACCTTGATCAACTTGCCGGCCGGGACCAACGCCCGGACCTGGGTGGGCCTGAGCCGCGGGTGGTCGCCGCCCAGCGACGACGGCGACGGCGGGGGCTGCGGGATGATGAATTTCTCCACCAGCGTGCTCTCGTTGTTCCTCATGCTGACGCCTCTGGCCGCGAGGCTGGGCCTGCGGATCAGGAGGGGTCGCCGGTAAGCTCGGATACCGGACTTCTTAGGCACCAAGGCTTCTAATCAGGCAGGGCCGCGGTTTTATCCCGCGGCCCTGCTTTATGATCGGATTTCAAGCAAAGCGCCCTCCCCCGTCTCCGGGCGCCCATCCGCTTAAGGATCATTCGCCATTATGATTCCCGATTCCCATTCCGCTCTTTCCTGGACCTTCCATACCTGGATGGGCGTGGTTTACCTCGTCCTGGTGGCCGTCATCATTGTCCTGCCCGCGCTCCGCAAGCGGTCCGCTTCCCTGGACCGCGCCCTCGGCCGGCCGGCGCAGTGGCTGCAGAGCCGCGTCAGCGACGACTTCATCAAGGCGCTGATGGTGATCCTCACCGTGGCCGCGGCCGGCCTTTACGCCTACTGCCTGGCCTGCGGCTTCCGGGGCAGCCTGTCCGCGGGAGAGCAAGGCCAGAACGTCTTCCACATCACCGCCAAGCTGTCCATGCGCGTGTTCCCCTTCTTCGTCATGGGTTGCTTCCTGGCCGGCCTGATCGAGAAATATTTCCGCGCCGGCCGCATCCCCATTCCCACCAGCATGCTCGGCAACGGCGTCTTCGCCGCGCTGATCCCGATCTGCTCCTGCGCCGCGGTTCCCCTGGCCCAGAGCATGATGCACCTGCACCGCATCCGGGTCCGGGCGGTGATCACTTTTTTAATGGTGGCGCCGATCTTGAACCCCATGATCATTCCCCTGAGCTGGGGAGTGCTGGGAGGAGAATACCTGGCGCTCCGGATCCTGGTGACCTTTGCCCTGGCCATGGCCACCGGGATCTTCATCGAGCGCTGGGCGGGGATCAAGCAAGAAGGCGAGAAGATTGCTTTTTCCTGCGTGGGCTGTTCCAAATCCTCGGCAGTGAAACCCGAGCATGCCGGGTCCGCCCTGATGCTGGGCTGGAACACCATGGCCAAGCTTTTATATTACATGCTGATCGGGGTGGCCATCGGCGCGCTGTTTACGGTTTACCTGCCCCCGGCCCTGGTCGGAAAATACCTCTCCAACGGCCTCTGGGGTCTCGCGGCTTCGGCCTTGCTGGGGATTCCGCTTTACATCTGCGCCGGCGAGGAAGTGGTCATCCTCTCGCCGCTGATAGGGATGGGACTGCCCATGGGACATGCCATCGCCTTCACCATCACCGGCAACGCCATCTGCATCACCTCGATCTCCATCCTGATTCCCGCGTTTGGCCGCAAGGCCACCTTGATCATGATGGGCGCCTTGTTTTTCGGATCGCTGGCCGCGGGGCTTCTGATCAACAGCTTCGACGCCGTCCTGCCCTGGCTCACTCGTGCTCTGTCAATCTAGTGCTCGGTCAAACGATAAATGTGGAATAAATTCTTGGTAGGGGCGGGGCTTGCCCTGCCCACAGTCAAGGGCGCACTCCTCAATTACTTAACGGAGCACCAGCTGCTCAGAAAATGCCAGCCCCCCTCTCCCTGGCCCTCTCCCCCTGGGGGAGAGGGGAGGGTGAGGGGAACCGCCTGGAAAATTTTCATCCTTTCTGGGTGCCGCTTGCGGCATGAGGGACTGGATGGCATAACAAAAGCCGCTCCGGTGGCGGAGCGGCTCCTGAAGGGTCGAGATCAAGCCAGCCGCTATTCGGATTCTCCGTCTTCTTCTTCCCCGCCCGAGTGCTTAGGAATCTTCATCTGGAACTGGGCGGCCAAGGCCCGGATCTCAATCTCGATATCAAAGAAGCCGGCTTCCTTCAACTCGGCATGAATCGTTCTTCCCCTCTCATAGAGGGCTTGGGCTTCCCGGGAAAAGTCCGCCTTGGTCAACCCCGGGTCGCCTTGCAGCTTCCGGTTCATCAGCTTAACCGCGGCATGGTTCACTTCCTGGAGCCGGCGCTGATAAGAAGCCAAATCCAGGGCGCTCAGGCGGGACTTCAGCTCCGCCACTTTGCGGCCGGCCTCTCCCTCACTCCCCTGGGTCTTCTTTTCGAGCTTGGCCAGGGCCATCGGCATCTGTTGCAGGGACTGATTCAGCTGCCGGGTTTTTCCTAAGACTTCCTCTGCCGGCATCAAATCCTGCGCCTTCATCAGCCCTTTTTTCCGAAGCTTGAGCTCCTCAAGATGACTCTTGACTACCTTCTCATACGCTTTTTCCTCGGGCAGGCCTTTGGCAAAGGTCTTGTATTCCTTCCAGGACTTGTTGGCTTTTTCAAATGACCCAATATCTTTGTCGTTAATCGCCCGGTCGTAATAAGTGGCCACATTGTATAAAGCCAGCGCCCTCCGTTTGGCCCCGGGGCCGCGGTGGACGATTCCCTCACCCTCGGCCAGGCCTGCTTCCGAGCCGGCCGCTCCCAACCCCTCGCCCATGCCTCTTCCGTGTCCAGACTGGGCATCCTGAAGCCATTCCTCCAGGCTCTTGCTTTGATAGCCCCGGTCCGGATACCCCCAGCGGGCGATGTCCTCGGCCAGGGTCTCGCTTTGCGCCGCTTCCTGGGCCAGGCCCTGGTCCCGGTAGAGCTTAGCCAGCGCCCGGTATGAGGACAGGCTGGCCGGGCTCAGGGTAAGGTGTTTGAGATAGGCGTCTTTGGCCTTGTCCGCCTGGCCGGTGGCAGCGTAGGCCTGGCCAAGCAATTCATAGAGTTTGTCCGAATACGTCGGGTTGAGGCTGACCACGTTGTTAAGTTCCTGGATGCCATCCTCATACCTTTGCGACCTGATTAGCAGGTTCCCGAGCAGGAAATGGGTGTGCGCGTTTTTCGGATCCAGCTCCAACGCACGCCGATAGAACTGCTCAGCCTCTCCCGGCTGTTTCTTTATCTCAAAATTGACCCCCTGCCGCTGCAGGAACATCACCAACTCCTCTTTGGCCTTGGCATCCCCAGGGTGGTCTTGGTAGTCTTGCTCCAGCCGCTTTTGCAATTCGGCGCTCGATTCCCGCTTCTGGCCCGGAGACTCCTCCGGCTTCGGTTGGCACCCTCCCCAGGCTACCAGCAAGGCTAACCCCAACAGTTTGCTCAGCATTGTCCAATTAATGACTTTTTTCATTTCTCCATTCCCTTTCCGGTTTAGTCCGCCAACCGCTCCCCGCGAAAGCTGCATCGGCGGTGAGTGCAGATTTGGCGTCGGGTGAACTCGAAGATTACCCGGACAATCAATAAAGGCCGGAACAGCTTTGCTGTTTCCCTAAAACTGGGGAAAGATAATATCATACTCATCCCCCTTGTCAATAGATGCCCTTTACACCTGAATACGGATGAAATTCCCATTTATTGTCAGTCCTGGCTTGATTAATCCCGGAAAATGCAATTAGGATTTAACCACCAAGACACAAAGGCTCGAAGTCAGAATGATTTCTTGGCAATTCGGCTGAAATTTTTTTCGCAATCCAAGTTGACCTCTCGCGCCCGTACTCAGTGGTCTCAACCCGTTTATTCTTGGTGTCTTTGTGCCTTTGTGGTTAAAAATCTTTTTTCCAACTGCACGATTCGGGTTAATGGAAAAAATGGGCCGGCTTCAAGCCGGGTCTGGGCTTCACGGCGCCCCCCCGGCCGGCACATTCCAGCCATCCGCCATCACCCTCGGCTCAAACCCGGCCAAATCCTTCACCCGGACCGAACCCCGAACCTCCCGCCGCCGCCCCCACCCCGCCATTTGACAGCCGCTTGTCTGCCGGCTTACAATAATTCTCTCCGGTTGCAAACCGGAGCCACTTTTTTTCGAGAGGGGCCGGCGCGGGTTGATCCGGCTTTCTCCGGTTGGAAACCGGAGCCATTGTCCCGGGTTTTCATCCTGCCGCCTGGCTGGGAAAAAGAGCAAGGAGCATGTCCGAGGACTGGCGCAAAAAGATCGTGAAGCCGGAGAAAGTAATCCAGCAGATCCAGCCGGGCGACACCGTTTTCCTCAGCACCGGCACCGGCGAACCCCGCACCCTGATCAAGCACCTGCTCACCTCCGAAGCAGGCAACATCGAGGACCTCGAACTCATCCAGTTGGTCAGTGTCGGGGACACGGTTTCGATCGAGGAGAAGTATCCGGAGTCGTTCCGGCTGAAGACCTTTTTCGCCGGCTGGGTGGCCTACTCGGCGATTGCCGAGGGCCGGGTGGACCTGATCCCGGCCCGGTTCTCGCGGATTCCGGGCTTGATCCAGGCCGGGGCGATCCGGGTCAACGTGGCTTTCATCCAGATTTCCCGGCCGGACTTAAGCGGCTATGCCAGCCTGGGGGTCTCGGTGGACGCGGCCCGCCAGGCCATGGACCAGGCCCGGCTGGTGGTGGGCGAGATCAACCCGGCCCTGCCTCGCACCCTGGGCGATACCCTGGTGCACCTGGATTCTTTCCACGCCCTGGTCGAGAGCACCGAGCCGCTGATCGAAATTCCGCGGCCGCCGGTGGCCCCGGTCTTTGACGAGTTGGCCAAACACATTGCCGACCTGATCGAAGACGGCAGTTGCATGTTTTTCACCATGGGCCAACAGTTCGAGGCCCTGGCCCGGCATCTCACCCGCAAGCGCGACCTGGGCATCCATTCGCCCTTTATCACCGACGCGTTGATGGATTTGATCCGGAGCGGGGCGGTGAGCAACCGCCGCAAGGGCTCGTTCCGGGGCACGTCAGTGGTGAGCTATGCCTTCGGGACCCAGGCGCTTTACGACTGGCTGGACATGAACCCCCTGGTCGACTTCCAGGGGATTGACGTGGTGATGGATCCGCTGGAAATCGCGCGGCACGACCAGTTCGTCGCGGTCTTTCCCGCCCGGCAGGTGGACCTGACCGGAGAGGTGGCCTTCCACACCGGCCGGGGCCGCATCTCCGCCGGCCCGGGCGAGTCGCAGGAATACGTGGCCGGCGTTTACCTCTCCCGCGGCGGCCGGATCATCGTGGCGCTGCCGTCCCGCAACCGCCAGGGCGAGCCCAATATCCTGCCCCGGCTCAAGGACTACAGAGAGACCCTGGCCGGCCGCAACGCCATTGATTTTGTGGTGACCGAGAACGGCATCGCGGCGCTGCGGGGCAAGAGCGTGCGCGAGCGGGCCATGGCTTTGATTGATATTGCCCACCCAACTTACCGCGAGCAGTTGATCGCCCAGGCCAAGGAGATGAACCTGATCTATAAGGACCAGATTTACCTGCCCGAAGCGGCGGCGCGCTATCCGAGCGAGCTGGTGGAAGAGAAAACCTTTAAGGGCGGGCTCAAGGTGAAGTTCCGGCCGATCCTGCCTTCGGACGAGGATCCGATGCGGCGGCTTTTCTACCGGTTTTCGGACGAGGCGATTTACTACCGCTATTTCTCGCCCAAGAAGGTGATGCCCCACCGGCAGACGCAGCGTTACGTGAACGTGGACCATCAGCGGATCCTGTCGCTGGTAGGGGTGGTGGGCGAGCCGGGGGAAGAGCGGATCATTGCCGAGGGCCGCTACGCGATGCACCCGGACCGGAACTACGCGGACCTGGCCCTGGTGGTGGACGAGGAGTATCAGAACCGGGGGATTGCCACCTATCTCCTGGTCCGGCTGGTGGAGATCGCCCGCAGCCGCAAGCTCGAAGGCCTGACCGCGGACGTGATTGCCGAGAACAAGCCCATGCTCCGGGTCTTCGAGAAAATCAAGTATCCCTTCAAGGCCGCCATGGAGCAGGGCGTCTATACCTTGACCATCAAGTTTTGAAGAGAGGATTTCGGATTTCGGATTGCGGATCACTTTTCACTGTGCACTGTGCACTTTGAATTGATGGCTTGACTCAAGCCGGGTCTTGAATTAAGGTTTTCCCATGACCCGCGGCCGAGCGACTATCCTCTTCGCCGTTCTTCTGCTCGGCCTCCTGCTTTTCCAGTTCCGACACCTGCTCGCTCCCGGGCACAGCCTTTACCTTTCCCTGGTGGACGACCCCGGCGCCTGGTGGAGTTGGTATCCCTGGGACGTCTTTTCCGCCCGCAGCTTCCGCGCCGGCGAATTTCCGCTGTGGAACCCGCTCTCCGGCACCGGGTTCCCGCACCTGGCCAATTTCGCCAGCAACGCCTTCTCGCCCCTCAAGTGGCCCTTTTACCTCTTTCCCCATTACCGGCTGCTCGATGCCATGGTGCTCGCCCGCGTCTTTTTCCTCGGCCTCTTCACCTTCCTTTTCCTCGCCCGCCTCGGACTGCGCCACCTCTCCGCCGCCACCGGCGCCCTTGCGCTGGCCCTCAGCGGCTATGTGATGGAATACGTCAATATCTTCAACCTGGCCACCGAGATGTGGCTCCCGGCCGGCCTTTACCTGCTCCACGGCCAAATCCAAGACCGCCCGACCCTGCGCCGATTCCTGCTGCTCGGCCTCGTCTCCGCCCTGGCGCTCGCCGGCGGCAACCCCGAAGCCGCCTTCTACTATGTTCTCTTCTTGATCCTGTATTCTCTCTTCTCAATCAGGGGCGCGGCTGACCGTTCGGCTGAGCTCACGGCCGAAAGCCCCAGCCGCGCACGCGCAACCTTTAAAATGACCTTTCTGGCTTTCTCGCCGATCGTTCTGGCCGGGCTGCTCATCGTGGTGCAAGGCGCGCCCCTGGTGGAATACCTGGGCCAGGGCTGGCACATCCACACCGGCCGGCTCCATGCCCTGGTTCCTTTCAACCTCAGGCACTATTGGAGCCTGCTCATGCCCTGGCTGATCGGGCCGAACCATAGCAGCGAGCAACAGCTCTTGATGCTGCCTTACCTGGGCATCGTTACCATCGGCCTGGCCCTCATTGCTTTTGCTCACCTTCGCTACTCGCCGGATACACAAGCGACGCCAGGGGCGCGGATGACCTCATCCGCGCGATCCGCGCAACCGCTTCTTTTCTTCCTGATTTATCCGCTTTTGTTCCTGGGCCTGATCTACAACCTCCCGGTCATTCGCTGGCTCGGCGAGATCCCGCCTTTCCGAGAAAGCGGCAACTTCAAGTTTGCCATGTTCGGGATCACCCTCTGCCTCGCCGCGGCCGCGGCCAAAGGCCTCGACCGGGTCCTCTCCGGCCAGGTCGAGCGCCGGCGCCTGACCGTGGGGCTGGCCCTGACCGTGATCCTCGCCTTCTTTGGCATTGCGCTCGCCTGGCATGATCCCCAGCTTCCCCCGGTCATCCTCGCCGGGTGGTTCTCGCCCTTGATTCTGCTGGCGGCCTTGGCCGCTCTCGTCCTCCGGCTTCGCCACCGGCCTTCTCCCTGGCTCGGCCTGACCGCGCTTGCGCTGGTCCTGCTCGATCTCCTGCTCCTCTACCCCGGCCTCGGCGCGGAAGGAGCCATTGACCCGGCCGCCGTCGCCGTGTCCGACCCGGCAGCGCCCGCTTACCTGGAGCCCATCCAGCGCGACCCCGGGCATTACCGCTTCACCGGCCAGGGCCGGGTCGTCCACCACAGCCTCAATATTCTTTACGGCGTCAACGACCTCCGGGCCTTCGAAGCCCTCTACCCCCGTGACTACGTGAAGGCTTTTGCCAGGATCGAAGGGTTCGACATGGCCCAGGCGGTCGAGCAGTTTTTCCGCCACGGCTGGTCGTTTGAGGTCCGGCCGGAGAATTGGAACCACCCCCTGGTCAGCCTGCTGGGCGTTAAATATTTCTTGACTTCCAATGCCGCCCAGGCGCCCGGTTGGCAGCTCCTGAGCCAGGATAGCATATCCACCTATGCCAACCCCCATGTCTTCCCTCGCGCCTTCCTTTGGCCCGAAGATTCATTACCCGAACTCGGGGCGCGGCTGACATTGGGGGAGCGGCTGACCCCAGCCGCGATTCTGGATTACCGCGCGCAAAAAGTGGTCCTGGAAGCCGAAAGCGCTTCTCCCGCCTGGCTGGTCTTGACCGATACCTATTTCCCGGGCTGGCAGGCCCAGGTGAACGGCGAGGAAGTAAAGATCGAGAAGGCGGCCGAACTGGTGCGGGCGGTGAAAATCCCGGCGGGACGGTTTCACCTCGAGATGATTTATCGGCCCTGGGGTTTTCGGATGGGGTTGTGGGGAAGCATCATCAGCGGATTCTTGTTCCTGGGCGCCGCCATTCCCCGCGCTCGGCATTGCAATCCGGCAACATCTTTTTATTTGGAAAGATAATTTTAACCGCAGATTAACGCGGATGAACGCAAATAGAGTTCGGAAATTTTTCCCTTAGAACCTGGCATCCTGGCCTACTTGATCCGCGTCTATCTGCGTTCATCTGCGGTTCCCTCTTTCATCTTCTTTGGTTGCGGCTCGGCCGCGCTGGGAAATTAGTTCAGACAAATCCAGGCGAAAAGGCTCTCCGCCGGCGAGCGCACCCTGGCCGCGGTGCGCCAATACCTGGGCCCTTCCTATACTATCCAGTATAACCCGGTCACCGCGGAAGTGATGATCGAGGGCTCCGCCGGCCGGCCGGTCGGGTTCCCCCTGGACGATCTGGTCCGCGACTGGACCCAGGACGAAGCCAAGACCCGCCGGCTGCTCATGTCCAAGGTGGGATGACTATGCGATGCCAGGTCCTTCCAGAGAATTGAGATAGCTCACCAGTTGATCCACGCTGGTGGAGGGATTTTTCGTCTCTTGGTCTTGATTGTCTCGATGATATTTCCGGAGGTCTTGCGCACGTTTTGTCGCCACGCTTTGGTGACCAAGGAGAATTTGATAAACCTCCATCGCTTTATGATATCTCTGAATATACCTCTTGAGTTTTCTGATCACTTCCCTACGCTCGATATGCGAGGTCTGATCTTTATAATGCAGTAAATACCAAAGCTCAAAAGATGGGTTTGAAAACGCGATGTTAAACTGGTTGGCGTTTGCCTGCTGAAAGGCGGCTTCAATGCCCCGATGGACGTCGCGGTCAAAGACACACCAGACTTCATCCACGCTGAGACCTTCCTTCTTAAATTCTTGTTTTAAAAATTTTGCATGCTTGACGATACTTCGCGGATGGCTCCCACCTTCTCCCCCAATAATTGGTATCTGCTCTGGGCTTATCCTTTTCATTTTCCTCAGGGCTATAAAGTATTTCGGCTCCGTTTTCTTACCTTCGCATACTATTAAAACAATTGGCCTTGGAATCCTGGAAGGTTCTTTCCTGGCAAAAGACCTTCTCACCTGGAACAGAGTTTTACTTTTTATACTAGCGGCCATTACCCCAGCTCTCCAAGATGGGGATCGCACCAAAGCGGCCGGCCAAGTAGCCTTTCTGCAAATTCTCTTCCTTGCGGGGCTTTCCTTCCTTGAAATCCCAAATGGAATATAAAGATGTAGCCCCATCAGACTCTTTTTCTGTTAACCAGATTTGATCTCGTCGAAATAAGGCCTTGTCCAGAAGACTGGCATCATGTGTCGTGAAAATCAGTTGAGCCCCTTTCTGGTTAAGCTCTTCTTTGTGAAAGGTCTGGATGAGCCATTTGGTTAGCAAGGAATGCAACCGAACGTCTAGCTCATCCACCACCAGCGTGGCACCCTTCTCTAAAGCATCTAGCCAAAGACCCGAAAGAGAAAAGAACTTTTGCGTGCCATCTGATTCTTCGGTAAATTCAAAAGGTATATTCATAAAGTGGCCACTCTTATCCTTTCCTTCATGAACAGTAATCACATTATTTTTAGAAAGCTCGTAAGGTTCAGAACCCTTTTTAGATATCTCTTTTAACACGTTAGTAAGCGTCTTATCCAAAGCTTTAACAGCCCTATCAAAGTCTTTCATTACTTTTTTATATTTACCAGGTAATTTAGATTTAACCTTTAAATGGCCAATGGGAACTTTTTCTACAATAAAGTCCCTGATGCCCAAATCAGCTTGTTTCAAGAAATCAATAATTTCTTCTTTTTTACCTGCTTCCCGCTGAATTAGGCGACAAGTTTTAAAGAAGTCTGATCCTTCAGCTGGATTCCAAGAAATAAATTTGAGCCATTCCTGAAACCAACTCATAACATTATCTGCAAGCTTGTTATTAAATTGAGCTGCCACAGAAAGAAAAAGGGCTTGGGAGCGAGCTCTTTTGGCTAATCGCTTTCTTTCACCTTCCCAATAGGAGCTGAATCTGAACTGGGGTTCTGATTTTTTTGTTTTTTGGGTCCGCTCGAACAGCATACGTCCCTTTTTCTTTTCATAACTAAACAACCATTCACGATGAATATATTGAGAGTCCGCAGAGAAGCCGTAATTATAACGGACTCCTCTCCATAAAAAGGTTATGTCAAAAGTGCTGGGTTTAGAAACCATAGCTGCGTCTAATTTGAATGGAGTAATCTTGATAGGGGTATCTCCTTGTTGGTTTTGCGTGGAAGTTCTAAGAAAATTTCTCATGAATCTTATTGCGTCAATGAGGTTGGATTTGCCAGAAGCATTGGCTCCGTAAACCACCGCGCTTTTCAAGAGATTCAGATTGGTGCCCTGAGCTGACCGGATAAAGTTTGGCGGCAAAGCGTTGTCCTTGGCCGCGACCATGCTCAGGGTCGCTCGTTCCTTGAAAGAGAGAAAGTTCTCTACGCTGAACTCGATTAACATTCCCGTTTCCTCCTCTGGACTAAAGGAAGCAGATCCCCCACAATTTCAGTGGATTATCGAAATTCAATCCTATTTTTAGCAATTTTTTGCAAAAAGTCAAGCTATTTTTGATAATTTTATCAAAATAAGGGATTGGGCAAGTTAAACGAAGCCCAGGGAGAAGTCCCCGGCCTTGACGGCTTGGAGCAGGCGGTCGGGGCTCTTGGTCTTGGGGACCTCAATCCAGGCGCGGCCGACCTCGCTCAGATCGTGGGCGTCGTCCGAGGCGATCTTGGGCACCGGGATTTGAGGCGTGTTATATTCCTGGGTGTAAAAGCCGCGAAGGGTGACCTCCACCGCGTCAATCGTCATCGGCGCGGACCGGAGGCGCTCGTTGACCTTGGCGATCTCCAGGAAGTAGGCGCGGGGGTGGCAGAGCACGTGCAGGGTTTCCTGGTGGCCCTGGATGCGGAGCAGGTGGTGGTAGTGCCAGGGCTCCCAGTCCAGCTCCCAGCCGGGCAAGACCAGCAAGCCGGAATTGAGCTTCCGGAGCCGGTCCTCGAAGCCGGGCTTGAGCATGAAGGCATGGTCGGTAATGGCCACCGCGCCGAAGCCCAGGTCGGCATAGGCCTGCACCATCTCCTCGGGGGTAAAGGCCCCGTCCGAGAGGTTGGTATGGACGTGGAGGGCGACTTTCATGGTGGTTTCTGGTTCCTGGTGCCTGGTTCACGGTTCCTGGTTCATGATTCAAAGTTGGCGGTTGCAGGTAGGTAGCAGGGAGTTAAGGTTTGGTTTCAGGTTACTCGCGCGACCGAATCAGGCCATTGAAAAGACGAGCTAATTCATGAGCTTTGGAAAGAATCTTCTGATGGTTTTCAGATTGGAGAAAACATTTTCGGTTGGCCAGTTCCAGGAAGGGGATGCATTCGTAGAGAGAACCCCGGGAGATGGTATAAAAATGCTTCTGATCGGATTTGCTCTGACGCCCCGCGCCTTCAGCAATGTTAGCGGCGATGGAGATCGAAGACCGGCGCAGTTGTGAAATCAGACCAAATCGCTCTTCCTTCGGAAATGTTTTCGTGGCATCATAAATCGAATCGGCAAACGCAATCGCTTTTTGATAAACCTCCAGTTTCTCAAAGGTAAACGGTATCATTAATCAAGCCCATCCCCTTCTTAAGCCTTCTTCCAGCCAACCCCAAACCAGAAACCAGTAACCAGGAACCAGAAACCAGGAACCAGGAACCAACTCAGAAGAAATCACTCCCGTCCAGGGTGATGTCGCCCTTGTCGCCGCCGGCCTCGCCGCGGGCCGCCTCGTCCATGCGGCGGAAGCCCTCCAGCATCAGCGAGTCATTGGACATGCTGATCAACCGCTCGCTGATCTCCACGGTCGGGTCAATGCTGAAGGTGCCCTGGTTCCAGAACAGGATCTTGTAAAACGCCTCCTCCCCTTTCAGGTCATCCATCTTGGCGTTAACAATCCGGCCTTCCTCCAAAAAAATCTGCGCCTGCCTGCCGTTGTCGGTCAAAGTGACCAGACCGGTCTTGCGGCCCGCGCCCAGGATCTGGATGATGTCGGGCAGGCTCATCTCCGTGAGCGAGCCGGTGACCCCCGCGGCCGGGGCCGGCACCTTCTTCTCCGCCTTGAGCCGGGTCATCATGGTGCCCACCTTGGCGCAGAGCACGTCCACCTTGACCGGCTTGGTGATGTAATCCTCCGCGCCCAGGTCCAGCCCGCGCATGACCGACTTGGTGTCGTCGTGCCGCGAGACAAACACCACCGGGATCTCCCGAGTCTTCTCGTCCGCCTGCAGCTCGGCCACAAAGGCAAAGCCGTCCTTGCGGGGCAGATCCACCTCGGTCAGGATCAGGCTCGGGTGCTCAGCCCGCGCCTTGGCCAGGGCGTCTTCGCCGTCGCGGGCCACGATCACCCCGTAGCCGGAGTTGACCAGGCGCAGCTCCAGGAGCGTGGTGAAATCCACCTCGGTGTCCGCGACCAGGATCCGGTCGCGCGCGGTCTCCATTTGCTTGAGGTAAAAGTCGTCCCGCACCACGCTCATGAAGATCTCGATCAGGTGCGGGTCAAAGAGCTTGCCCGCCTGCCGGCTTAAAAGCTCCAGGGCCACCGAAGGCTCCACCGCCTCCCGGCCCGAATACTTGTTGCTCAAGTCCTCGAAAGTATCGGCCAAGGCCAAGATCCGGGCACCCACCGGGATCGCCTCCCCTTTCAGGCCGTCGGGAATGCCGCGGCCGTCCCAGCGCTCGAACTGGTGGTGCAAGATGGGCTGGATGGGAATCGGGAAGTTGGTCAGGCCCAGGAGCTTGAGCGGGATCTCGGCCTGCGCCATCACCACCTCGATGTCGCTGGTGGCGTCCACCTGCAGGATGGTGAAATGCTTGAGCCCCTTCTTGCCCAGGTCGTGCACCAGCGCGGCCATGCTCACCGCATCCACCTCGCGCACCGGCATGTCCAGCTTGCCCGCGATCAGCTTGGCATACTTGGCCACATTGTGGGTGTGACCCTGGAACCCCTGGGCCTCCATCTCCAGCAGTCCCGCCAGCACATCGAGTGTTTCCAGGAACGAAGAGGTCAGCCGATGGTAGGCCCGGGTCTCGCCGATGGCGGCGGAGCCGTAATCCTTGATGATGCAGAGCTCCACCCCGGGGAAATCCTCGCGCAGGCCCTTCTCGAAATCAGTCAGTCCCTCGCCCAGGATCTTCTCCTTGATCACCAGCGAATCGTATTCTTCCTGCTTCAGTTCTTCCAGGGCCTCTTCCTTGGTGCCAAAGCCCTTGACCCGGAAGCCCTCCGTCGTAAAAAGCTTGACGATGAACTTGCGGACCTGGGGATGGTCTTCCACCACCAGCATCCGCATCCGGTATTTCTTCTGATCCACCGGCCGCTTGACCGGCGCCGGCGGGGCCGCCGGCCGCTCCGGTTCAGTTTTGGGCCGCGGCCTGACCTCGATCTCTTCGACGCCCGAATCCCCGCTCACTTCTTCGATGATGATGCTGGACTCTTCCCGGGTGCGGTGGTCGTCACCCGGCATCACATCCATGCCGCCCAGGTAAATCCCTTCCCTGCTGTCCACCGACTCGATGACAATGCCTTCGTCCTTGGCCGCAGGCTCGGACCGGACCGCGGGCTTGGGCGGGGAGCGCTCGGCCTGGGCAATAATTGCGCTCAAGTCCAGGGGGGCGTCTTCATCCTCCGGCACCATCTGACTGATCGTGGTTCCGCCCGCGGTTTCGATCCCGCTGGCAGGCACGGCGGCTTCGTCGCTTAACTCGAAACCGAACGCGGCCCTTTCGCCGCGGTACCATTTCTTGATCGCATTCTCGATCGAGCTTTTCAGCGCCACCAGGGTCTTGATATTACCGACGCCGGAGGCAAACTTGATCTCGTCAATGGCCGTGACATTGGTAGGATCGGTGGTGACAATGGTCAGGGTCCGCTCGCTTTTCTTGTAAGCGACCGGAAAGATGTTGTATTTTTCCGCGATGGCTTGGGGCACCAGCCGGAGGATGGCATCGGGCACATTGAGCTCGGCCAGCTTGGGGGTGGTGAGGTATTGGGTATGGAACTGTTTTGCGAGGACGCGGAGGAAGCTCGGCTCGTCAACGATTTTATGATCGAGCATCACCTCGCCCAAAGGCTTCCCATAGCTTTCTTTTTGGGCTTGCAAGGCCTCTTTGAGCTGGGCTTCTGTCAGGACCCCTTCGCGGACCAGGAGTTGACCTATCCGCCGGTCATCCGCCATGATTAAACCGCCTGCATTAAATCCCAGACCATAGACTACTTCATTTTTACTATATCATCCTTGGGTTTCGGGTGCAAGGTTTTTAGCGAACATGGCTCCTCTTCCGGTGCTTAACGCCTCCATGCGCCATGTGCCGTAGTCGAGTCAATCATCCCCCGGGGCGCGAAGTGTGCCTATGGGTCAGGAATCTCGTCCTCTGCCTGGAGACCCCCGCACGGGCTCGCTTCCCTCTCGGCGGGGCGGGAGGGATAAGCCGCCGGCCCTTCCCCTTTCACGCCTCCCAAGATATGGCTTTACCGGCCAATCGAAAAATCGAAAAGAAAATGCTTGCATGATTTTGCTTGCAATTTGACCCGGAAATTCGTTAGCATAGAGCCAAGGAGGGGTGGAGGAAAAGGCCGTGGCAAAGATCAAGCCCTTGAAAGAAAGCGAACTGTTCCGGTCGCTGGAAGACAAAGAGATAGCGTTGCTGGCCAAAACGGTGGAAGAGAAGAACCTGGCTGCCGGCTCGCCCCTGTTTTACGAGAACATGACCGGGGAAGCCATGTACCTGGTGGCGAGCGGCGCGATCCAGCTTTCCAAAATGCTGGCCGAGGGCGAGGTCAAGACCTTGACCACCTTGGGCCCGGGCGACTATTTTGGCGAAATGGCGCTCTTGGAAGCCGGGCCGCGCTCGGTAACTGCGATTGCCGCCGAGGATTCCAGCGTCCTGGTCTTGCGGCGGAGCGAGTTCCAAAGGCTGATGGCGGAACAGCCCCAGGTGGCGATGAAGATCATTTTGGCCATGTATCGCGCGCTCAGCGACCGGCTGCGGGGGGCGAGCCCGAGCATCCAGCAAATGATCCTGGCGCGGGCTCCCGCGGCCTAGAAGGAGCCACGGGCCGGGCTGCGGCCGGCGCGAGGAAGAAAGAAGGAGAGGAAAGCCCGATGGAAACGGTTGCCATTCTTTTGCTCATCGGCGCGCTGGGGCTGGGGTGCATGATCTTTTACGTGTTCCTGCAATTCCTCCACACCAGCCGGCAGGCGGAGGAACGCCAGCGCCAGATCCTGGAGCGGCTCTCCCAGATCGAGCGACGCCTGGAGCAGGCGGCGCCTGCGAACGCGCCGACCGGCCCCCCCGCCCCTTAACTGATTCCGGCTCCATGGTCAAAATCAGTTCCGCCATTATCTTCGGCCTGATCCTGGCCGGTTTGGTCACACTGATCCTGGTTCCGATCCTTTATTCACGGGCGCTGCGCCGGCGGGAGAAGAGTCTCCGCCTCCGCGGCTACGTGATGCGGGACCAGCAGTTGCGCCAGGCCCTCCTCGAGGAACAGAAGAAAAAGGCCGCGGGGTCGGATCCCCCGAACCCGTCCTAGATTGAGTCCATTCCCCGACAACCGCCCGCCCGAAGAAAATCGTTGACATCGCACGGGCAAAAAAGGTAAAATTATTATCATTTAAGGATAACCGCACACAGGGAGGTGGCGCCATGGCCGTAGAAGATGTTCTGTTTCAGCGACTGGGCCGGACCTTTCCGTCCGGGACGGTGTTGTTTAACGAGGGCGACTCGGGCCGGGAGATGTTCGTGATCCAGTCCGGGAAGATCAAGATTTCGAAGAAGGTGCGCAGCGAGGAGCAGACCCTGGCGGTGATCGGCCCGGGCGAGTTTTTCGGGGAGATGGCGATCTTCAACAACAAGCCGCGCTCGGCCACGGCCACGGTGTTGGAAGATTGCAAGGTGCTGGTGGTGGACCCGAAGACGCTGGAGGCCATGATCAAGGGCAACACCGAGATCGCGGTGCGGATGATCAAGAAACTGGCGGCCCGGCTCCAGGAGGCGGACGATCAGATCGAGAGCCTGATGCTCAAGGACACCAACTCCAAGGTGGTGCACACCTTGGCGCGGATGGCGGACGCCCAGGGGCAGAAGGTGGACGGGGGCGTCAAGATCAAGATTTCCATGGACGGCCTGGCGACCAAGACCGGGTTGGAAATTTCCCAGGTGGAAGAAGTGGTGTCCAAGATCGTCAAGGCCCGGATCCTGAAGGTGGAGCCTGACGGGATCGTGATCTCGTCGGTGGACCAGTTGCGGAAATTCCTGGAATACCTGACCATGAAGGAACAGTTCGGGGATATCTGATTCCCCCGGGAACAACCCGCGGGAGCGGTGCATGCTCATCCAGGTTTTGGGTTGCTATGGCGGGGAATCTCCGCAATGCCGGCCGGTCAGCCTCCTGATCAACGGCACCGTGCTCCTCGACGCGGGCGCCATCACTTCCGCCCTCCCCTTAAAAGATCAAGCCAAGCTCAACGCCATCCTGATCAGCCACACCCACCTCGACCACATCCAGGATATTGGGTTTCTGGCTGATAATATCTTCGGCAAGCGCGACCAGCCGGTGCGGATCTACGGCACCCGGACCTCGCTGCGCTACCTCAAGGACCACGTGCTCAATAACCACATCTGGCCGGACTTCACTGCCATTCCCAATGCCCGCTCGCCGGTGCTGGCCTACCAGGAGATCCAGCCGGGCAAGGAATTCAAGGTGGAAGACCTGACGGTCAAGGCCGTCAAGGTGGATCATATTGTGCCCACGGTGGGGTACCTGGTCTCGGATGCCTCCTCCTCCCTGGTCTATTCCGCGGATACCGGGCCGACCAAAAACCTCTGGAAAGAAGCGGGCAAGCTCAAGAACTTGAAAGCCGTGTTCGTGGAGGCCAGCTTCCCCAACGAGTTGCGCCGGCTGGCCCAGATGACCGGCCATTTGACCCCGGAGCTCCTGGTCAAGGAAATTCACAAAATCGGCAAAAATAATTTCGCCACCTACGCCCTCCACATGAAACCCGCCTTCCTCGAGGTGCTGGCCCAAGAGTGCAAAAGCCAAGGCGAAAAAATTCACGTCCTCAAACAGGGTGAGCGCATTCGACTGTAGCCCCAGCGCCCGCTGGCTCTTAAGCGGCTGGGGAGTTGCGGCTTTGGCCGGGATGGGCGTTCTCCTGTCCTCGATCCCCACGGCTGCCCAAGAAGCCCTCTCCGAGTTTCAGAAGCCCTCCCTCACCGAGACGGTCCACATTTCCGCGGACCAGGTGGATTATGACCGGACCCGCGAGGTGCTTTACCTGCGGGGCCATGTCGAAATCCGGCAGGAACCCTGGCGGCTCTTCGCCGACGAAGTGAAAGTGGACTTGAATACCCGGCAGGCCTTTGCCACCGGCGGCGTCAAGATCACCCAAGGCGAAGGCGAAAGCGCCCGCACCCTGCTTTCCGCGGACCAGGCGGAGGTGGATCTCTCCGGCACCGGCGGCTGGATGGAAAAAGCCCGGCTCTCGGTGCCCTGGCAGGGAGGGGAGATCACGATCCAGGGCCAGCGCATGGAGCGGGTGAATGAGACCACTTACCGGATCGAAGAAGGGAGCATGACTCCCTGCCAGTGCCCGGAGGGCAAAGTCCCGGACTGGGAAGTGGAGGCCCAGCACCTGACCGCGGAAACGGAAAAGCGGGTCGCGCTCAAGGGCGCCCGGGTCAAGATCCGGGGCTTCTCGGTGCTCTATCTACCCTATCTTTCTTACCCCATCGGCACCCAGCGCCGCACCGGCTTTTTGCTCCCCATCCTCGACCTTTCCAGTCTGGACGGGTTCGAGGTCACCCTGCCTTTTTACTGGGCCTTTTCGGAAAGCGCCGACCTGACCCTTTACCCTCATTACATTGCCCAACGCGGGTTCGAGTCCGGGGCGGAGGCGCGCTACAACCTGGACCCGCCCGCGCAGGGCGAGGCCCGGGCCTACTTTATCCCGGACCTGAAAGAGGAAGCCTACCGGTGGTCGGCCCAATGGAATCACAGCTCGCTCTGGGCCCGGGGCAGCGACGCCAAACTGGACCTCAATCTCATCTCGGACAACGAATACGTGATTGATTTCGACCACGACTTGGCCCGTCGCTACGACCGCTACCTGGAATCGCGGCTGATCGCGGACCAGGCCTGGCCCTACGCCCACCTCTATACCGAGTTCTCCTGGTTCGATGACCTCCAGGGCGGAGATCTCCGCCCCAGCCCTTTGGGAAAGGACCGGGACGAGCTCATGGTCCAACGCCTGCCCGAGCTGCGTCTCCAAGTCCTGACCCGCCGGCTCCTGGGCCCGCTTTACGCCGACCTCAGTGTGCGCGGGGATAACTATTGGCGGCAAGAGCAGGACCTGGGTCGCGGCCTGATGCTGGACTTCTTTCCCCGCCTGGTCCTGCCCCGCTCCCTCGGCCCCGGGATCCAGTTCGTCAGCGCCGCCGGCTACCACGGCATTCTCTATCGGCCCGACCCTAACTTTGACCGCGACGCCTCCGCGCTCGGCCAGGCCGAGGCCGCGGCCCAGGTGTCCGCGCTGATGGACCGCATCTATCCGGGCAAGCCCGAAGGCAGCCGTTACCGCCACACCGTGGAACCGCGCCTGTTCGCTTTTTACCAGAGCCAGCCCGAAGAGCCCAACGATCCCTTCTTCTCTTCAGTTGATCCCCGGCCGGAACGGGGTTATGCGGGCCTCAACCTGGAGCAGCGCCTGTTCCGCAAGTCCAACCGCTCCGGCGCGGCGACGGCCGGCGAAGTGGGCCGGGTGGAGGTGACCCAGAGCTACGATTGGGTGCAGGAAATTTTTCCGGACCTGCGGATTGAGGCCTGGAGCAAGTTCGGCCGGGGCTTTCGCGGCCAGCTCGACAGCTACTACGGCTGGGACCTGGGCGATTGGACCCGGGTGGAAGCGCGGCTCTCCTACCGCGATCCGCGGCAGAATCAATACCACCTGGGTTACCGCTGGGACACCGGCGAGGTCAAGAGCCAGCTCTTCCAGTTCACCACCCTGCCCGGCCGCGACCTGAGCGGAGGCATGGAGCTCGGGCTCGGCTCCCGGCTGCGCGCTCGCTACAACGGCCACTACTCCCTGGAAACCGGCCGCTTCGTCTCCCAGCTTCTGGGCTTTGATTATTCCGGCAAACAAAAATGCTGGACCGTGCGCCTGACCCTCTCCGACCGGCTGCGGCCGGACCAGCCCGACCAGCCCCATGACTACTCGGCCAGCGTCACCTTTCAATTGGAGAAGTAACGCCGGCGCCATTGCTCGCTTAATCCCTGTTCTTCCTCGGGCTCCGCATCCCGGCTTGCAGCATCTGGCGCAGGCGAGAAAGAGCATTAAGATACCGGCGCAAGGCCGCGCTCCGGTGGATCCGGAGCCGCTTCGCGGTCTGGGTCACGCTCAGGCCCTCCCAGATCACCAGCTCCACCACCTGCGCCTGCCGACGGGTGAGCAGGACCTTTGCCTCCCGCCGGCTCAACGGGGACACCATTGGAATGGTGTCCCAACTCCCCTCGGTCTCTCCCTCATTGGGGACACCATCCCAATGGTGTCCCAACTCCGCCGCCCTCTCCGCCAGAAGCTCCAGCGTCTCCAGCGACACCAAAAACTCGCGCTGGTAGCCGCATTGCCGGCTGAGCTCCGCCTCCAGCGCCCCGCACGGCTTCGCGCACTCCGCCCGCTTCGGGCAGCTCGGACACAGCCCCTTGCTTTTCCTCTTCGCCATGAAGAGCCTCCCAGGCAAATCCACCCGTGGGCCGGCCCCTGGCAGGACTCACCGGCAAAAAGTTGCGCCCCCTCTTCAGGCAGGCAAGAAATTTTGGATTTTAGATTTGGGATTGGCGATGGGGAAAGAGGAATTAGAATACTTGCCGCTTTCCTGCTCTTCAATCCAAAATCCAAAATCGAAAATCTAAAATTGAATAGTGCCCCCATCGCTACAGCACCAGCTTCTGGGGCCGGGGCGGATCAAATTCCTCGATGCACATGGCCCGGCCCGAGTCCACCTTGACCAGGTAATGGCGGAAGCGATGGCCCCCGGCCGCGGCCAAAAGCCGCGCCGCCTGCCGCATCAAGCTCTCGTTGCGCGTTTCGCCCATGCTCCCTGCACCTCGACCTTGCTCGGTGACTTCGTCTTTCGGGCACCGCTCCCGTTCGGCCCGCCCTCGGCCATGAGCTCGGGCCGAATGGAGCTCACGGCCGAGGGGCGGTTCGCCCTGGCAGCGGCTGGACTGGCCCAGTTGACGGCAAAAGCCTTGTCCTTGCCCGTTCGGTTCCCAATATAAACAGGCCATGATCAAGTCCCCTTTCGGCGCATAAACAAACTATTTGTTTGCTCGATTATCAAAAAAAATCCAGGGCTCGACCCCAAACACATCGGCCAGGGCCAACAAAGAACTTATTTTGGGCTTGGTCTTTCCTTGTTCCCATTGGCAGATAGCGGATCGGCTCACCGAATAGCCGCATCTCGTTGATAATAGGCGGGAAAGAGCGCCTAAAGAGTAGGCCCGATCCTTGCGAAGCCGGCGCAACACGTCTCTTGAAAATTTCATGGCTCACCTCCATTTTTTACTTGACAGACCCTTTAGAGCGTGATACTATACAAACAGTTAGTAATTGTCAAGCAAAATCTGAAGCCTCGCTTAAAAAAACGTCAAGCGGCTCTTAACAGGGGTAAGGCCATGAAAAACTTGGGAAAAATGATCTCGAAGCGGATGCGCGACCTAGGGCTTACTTACAACGAGGTTGCCCGCCGGGCCGGGGTCTCCGCGGTTTACGTGTCCGGCATCTGCCGGGGGCTCCGCTTCCCCAGCGACAAGGTGGCGGCTGACCTGGCCCGGGCCTTGGACCTGAGCCCCCGCGGCCTGATTGAGCTGGCCCGCTACGAAAAAGCGCCGGCCGCGGTGAAGCCGCTTTATGAACCAAAGGAAGACCACGATCAGCTCCAACCCATGCCCCTGGGCCATGCTCGGGGCATCCCCATGGCCGGATGGGTCCAGGCCGGAAGGTTCGCCCCGGCCGAGGGGATCGAGGCGGCCGGCGGGGCCGACGATTACGTCTATTCCGACATCAAGGGCCACAACCTCTTCGCCCTGCGGGTGGAGAACGACTCCATGGAGCCGCTCTTCCATCCCGGCGATTACCTGATCGTGAACCCCAACCTCAAACCGGCTACCGGCGACTACGTGATCGTCAAGCTGCCCCAGGAGGGCAAAGCCACTTTCAAGAAGCTGCTCGAGCGCGAGGGCATCATCATCCTGCGGCCGCTCAACCCGGCCTACGATGACATCGTGCTCACCCCAGAGGACGAGTTCGAGATCATCGGCAAGGTGGTGGAGAGGAAGACGATATTTTAAGAGTGCAAAGTGAAGAGTGAAGAGTGAAGGGTGAGAAATGAAAGCGGGAAGCGGTAATTGGAAAGGGGTCGCGCTCTTGGCGCTCGCGGTCCTGGCCCTGGCCGCCACCGTCAAGGAGCGGCATCTCCTCCGCCGGGCCCTCAAGCGCGGGCCCGAGCCCCGAGGCAGCGTGCTCCACCTCGCCTTCGCAAGCCCGGCCCTAGGACGCGACGCGGTTTATTGGGTCTATCTGCCGCCCGGCTTCGATCCCTCCGGCCGCGCCCGTTACCCGGTCCTCTATCTGCTCCACGGCCTGTTCCGGAGCGAAAGCGCCTACATCTCCCGGGTGGACGCCGACCTCGCGGCCGACCGGCTTATCGCCGAGAAAAAAATCGCGCCCCTGATCCTGGTCATGCCCGAGGGCGATTCCAGCTTTTACGTGAATTGGAAAGCGGATCCGAAAGCGCGCTGGGAGGACTTTATCGTCCGCGACCTGGTCGCCGAGGTGGACCAACGCTTCCCCACCGTCGCCGACCGCGCCGGCCGCGCCCTCGCCGGCTTCTCCATGGGCGGCTTCGGCGCTATCCGCCTTGCGCTCATTCACCGGGACCTCTTCAGCGCGGCCAGCTCCCAATACGGCGCCTTCGAGATCGCGGCCACTGACTTGCCTTACCTTGGCGGCAAACTGAAACAAGCCTTCGGAGAGGACCCGGCCGCTTATTCGGCCTCAAGCCCGCTGGAGTTGATCGCGAGCACCGGCTTACAGCCGGGCGAATTGGCGATTTATCTGGACGCCGGGGAGGACGACGCCTGGGCCTTGGACGAACAGGCCCGGGAGTTCGACCGCCGGCTGACCGCCCGGAACATCCCCCACACCTTCTCCATCTTCCCCGGCAACCACACCGACTCCTATCTCCGCGACCATATCTCCGAAATCCTCATCTTCCATTCGCGCCACTTTGAACCGTGAACCCGGCCAGGTAGCAAGGTTCTAACTCGACATACGACATACAATATACGACATACGATCAGATTCTTCCACGAAGAACACGAAGGGCGCTAAAAATTTTGGGTCAACAGAAGACTTTAGGGGCGTGGCTGACCCCAGCCGCGCATCCGCTAAGACTTTCCACTGCTTACCGTCAAACCGCCAACTGCCAACTGTCAACCATCTTAAACGGCATTCCTGCTCGTCAGCCTTTAACCATCCTTGTAGCCCATCCCTCGCTCCGGCGAGGGTGGGTCCGTCAACCACGAACCACCAACCGAAAGCGCCGATCTTCGCCATGCAATTATGTAATGTTTTATGTTTAGATCTGACCCCATTTCTTCAGCCCTTAATGTCCAATGTCAAGAGATGACCCCCATCCCTCTCCATCCCCTTCATCCCCTTGATAGGCTTTGGATCGGTTCCCTGGAACTATCCAGCCGATGAGAAGGATTTCCAGAATATTCCGAATCGCGGTGATAAGTGAAGGTTTGTAGAAAACTTGTGGCAAGGGGAAAAGGCCGTGGGCCGATAAAATCTCCTGTGCCTCCTCCCGTTGGGCCGTTTCAACGCAAATCCATCTCTGATTGTAGAGGCAAATGCGTGCACCCGGCCAAAGATAGGAAAAATGCTCGTTATGGATATAGTAACGGATGCCGTAGGCTTCCAGGAATGATCGGATAATGCCCAGCAACACATCGCTGTCCACCACCACAAGAAAGGAAAAGATAGGGGGACTCCCAGACAAGGGGCAGACCTCATGGTCTACTGATTCAGCGGTAATGTAATGCGAATTCGAATTCGCGGTACACCATACTTATTTCCGCCGATATCTTGAAATTGCTTTTCTCCAATTTTTCCTTGCCCCATTTTTCGCCATCCTCGCCTTAATTGAAAATTGAAGCATTGACCCCATTGACACCTAATCCTTCTGCGCCCTCTTTACTTTAGAAAAGGCTCTATAAAAGGCATAAGTTCATCGAAAACATCTGGCTTATCGGTGCCATGTCGAAGAATAATATTAGCATTTTGACGAATTAATTCTTTATTTGGATTGTCAGCCTTTAGCTCCTTTTTTAGATTTAAAAGCAGCTCCTCAATTATCGGCCCTTTGATATCATGCGAAAAATTAGAAATAACTTTGGTTATGATTTTATCTATATCTCCGATTGATGTTTGTTCTTTCCCTATAACGGCATCTCTTTGATTAACTTCCCCTGACTCTTCTACGTCCCTAAGAATTTCCTCAAATAATACAACCAGATTTTTCTTTCCCTTCTCCCATGCGCTCCTATCTAAGTAATTATTATAATCTTGATTATCAGACCAGACATCTCTTATTATATTCGAATGAAAACTTATAGTATCTAATTGTCTTGAATATATATCGGCATTTCTTGGTAGATCTCTTATTAGCTTTTTTGATCGTAATAAAATACGATTTGTTTCAGCTTCATTGCCGAATTGCAGCTTATCAATATCTGATAGATGTTTCTTAATGTTTTCTGTGATTGACATTTTTCCCCACTATCTATCTCGGAAATTCTGGGGACACCATACTTAATTCCTGTATTTGGCCAATTCTGCCCATCGGGAGGAAGGCCCCCGGCAAAGGAGAGGATGAGGGTTTGGGGTTCATGGGTTTGGCATCCTGCAATGGCTTCCTACCACTGTGCACCGTGCACTGCCTGCCCCGCCTTGAAGCGGGGGGCACTATCCACTTTAGGACCCATTTTAGGCCAGGAGCTTTGGGTAAGTCAAGCAAAAAATGCAATTGGTTCGTGGTTCACGGTTCGTGGTTTTTGGTCTAAAGTCTAAAGCCTAACGCCTCATGTCTTCTCTCCTCCCTGCTCTCTGTGTCTCTGTGTTAAAAAATTACCCTGGCGGCTTTGCGCTTTGGCGTGAAACTCTCCTTTCCCGAATGTTAAGTTTTGGGGTCAGGCCCCAAGTTAACAAAGCCAAGGAAAAAATGCAATTGGTTCGTGGTTGGCGGAAAGAATGAGGAGTTTAGCAACTACCAACTGCGAACCGCCAACGGCCAACCGGCTTCAGCCTGGGGTGGTTGCTGAGCAGAATGGGGTGGTTGCCGCGCAGGATGGGGTGGTTGGTGTGCAATATGGGGGAGACTTGCGAAGACGCAGTAGATAGTAGGCAGTAGGCAGGAAACAGGGGGAAAGAACAAGAGTTTCGACCTATTAGCGAAAATTTGGGAATTCCCAGGAGCCGATCAAGGCCGTCCTCATTGAGGCCCCTGGCGTTTTGAGTGCAATTTGGCAAAAAGTCCTTGAGAAATTGCCGGGTTAGCATCTCGAACAGTCGTTTTATTTCAGCCTTCATCCTTCAGAATTCATCCTTCCTTACTATATGGAGAAATGTTGCAGTTTTTCTTGCCCCACCATGACACCTGACACTCGGCCCCTGGCCGACTATTAGTCCGGCGGCAGGGCCGTGCCGTGGAGGGCGGCGTCCACGATCGCCTGGAAATCGTCGTAACTTTTGTAGCCCCAGAACAGGTGGCCGTTGACCAGGAAGGAGGGGGTGCTCTCCATCTCCAGGGCCATCCCGTCCAGCACGTCGCGCCGCACCTGCTGAGCGCCGTAGCCGCTCTTGAGGCAATCCACCAGGGCCGTCTCGGAGATGCCGACTTCCTCGGCCATCTTGGCCAGGCGGGGCCAGGTCAGGTCCTCGGCCGAGAACAGCTTCTCCTTGTATTCGGGGTAATGGCCGAGCCGGTCCACGCATTCCGCGGCCATGGCGGCCATGCAGGCATTGGGGTGGAGCTGGGTCTTGAGCGCCGGGTTGCAGTCCTTGTTGAGCGGGAAATGCTTGACGATCAGGCGGATGCGGCCCTGGTAGCGCGCCAGGATTTTATTGATCACCTTGTTCATATTCCGGCAATGAGGACACTCGTAATCCGTGAACTCGACGATGGTCACCGGCGCCGAGTCCGGCCCGATGGCCGGGTCGCCCCGGAGATCCAGGCTGATGGGGGTCTGTCCGAAAGCCACCCGGATAAGCTGGTCCCGCTGGGCTTTCAGCCGGTAATACTGAACAGCCCCTGCCCCGGCGCCGGCCAGGACCAAGGCCAGGAACACCAGGAAGAGAAGCCGGTTTTGGAAGATCAGTTTGGTGTCTTCCTGGACTTGTTCCACCACCTCCCGCCAGGGGTCCAAGGTCAGGCCGGCCAAGACCAGGATCGCGAGGTTGACCACGTAGAGCCCGGTGCAGTAAGGGCAAAGCGTCTTCAAGACCAGGGACGAGATCAAGGCCAGGTAAACCGAGTAGGCGGCGTCCCAGACCGCGATCAGGAAGATGGCGTTACGGCCATGCTGAAAAATCGGATGGACCGGCCGGATCTGGAGCCAGGCCAGTCCGGCCAGGAGCAGGTAGATGAGCAGTCCGAGCAAGGCGTTGGGAATGCCGAAGAAGACCGCGTAACGGGTGGTGGCGATGGACACGCAGTCCACCGTCTCGCTGATGTGGCAGGCGGCGTCGAAATCGGGGTTGGCCATCGCCGAGTAGTGGATGCGCAGGAGCTCGGCGGAAAGCCCGACCCCGATCGCCGCGGCGATGATGATCCCGATCAGATACCGTTTGTGTTTAAGCTCGATCGCGTTTTCGTTCACCATGCGTTTTCTCTCCCGCTTCAATTTTAGCCAAAATCTCCGCTAAATCAAGCCGGGCCCCCGGCTTTCGCCCCGGGTTTTTCCAGCGGGAAAATCGCGCCGGCCGCGAAGAGATAGACGATCAGGAAAAGCAGGTAAGCCTGGTCATAGGAGCCGTAACGGTCATAGCTCAGGCCCAGGATCACGGTCCCGGCCAGGCGCAGCGCCAGGATCGGCGACATGATCCCGGAGACGACCGCGAACGAATGCCGGCCGAACATGGCGGCGGTGATGATGGGAAAGGTGCTGAGCACGCCGCCCATGGAAAATCCGTAAACTACCGTGAACAGGGCCACGCCCGCCAGGTTCTTGACCAGGATCAGGACCAGGATCCCCGCAGCCTGGAGCAAGAACAACCCCGCGGCGAGGCGCTGCGGCCGGAAGCGGTCGCAGAGCGCGCCCCAGAAATATTTGCCGGCCGCGCCGCAAAGGGCGGTGAGGGCCAGGATGGTCGTGGCCTGGCGCGAGCTGAAGCCCACGTCGGTAAAGCGGATCACGAGCTGGGAAAGGATGGCGGAAAGCGCGGTGATCGCCCCGGCATAGGGCAGGATGATCCGCCAGAACGCGGGGGTCCGGAGCGCGTCCCGGCCGGACCAGTGCCGGTCGTTTTCCGCCACCAGGGTGGGAGGCGGCAGCGCGGGGTCGGCGTCGTCCGGCAGCAGGCCCAGCTCTTCGGGCCGGCCCTTGAGAAAAAACAGGGCCAGGGGGATGAGCGTGGCCCAGACCAGGATGGCGATGCCGAAGCAGGCGGAGCGCCAATCGCCGTAAAGGTCAAGCAGGCTCTGGCCTAAAAGCGGCAGGATCGCGCCCGACATCGAGATGCCCATGGTGGCCAACCCCAGGGCCTTGCCCCGGCGGAGCACGAACCAGTTGGAGACCGCGTAGTTTACCACCACCCCGCTCAGGCAGGCGCCGGCAAAGGAGAGGGCCGCGCCCAGGAGGAGGTAGAACTCCCAGGGGCTGTTCATCCGGGCGAGGAGCACGTAGGCCGCGCCGTTGAGCCCGGCGCCCAGGACGATCAAGAGCCGGGGTCCGAAGCGGGTAACCAGGTAGCCGGTGAGCAGGCCGAGGAAGCTGTTGAAGAACATGCTCAGACCCAGGCCGGCGCTGAACTGGGTGCGGGTCCAGTGCAGCTCGGCCAGGATCGGGCCCTGGAACACGTTCCAGATATAGAAGCCGGTGCCGGTGCTGATCAGGTTGCTGTAAAAAGCCACCGCCACGATCAGCCAGCCGTAAAAGAAAGCCGGCCTAGCGCGAACCGCCATCTAACCTCAGCACCTCACGCAGGAAATGGTCCCAGTCGCGCTTGGTCACCGCCTCCGGCTTGGGGTAGTCCTGGAAGATTTTGCGCAAATCCGGGAGCAAGGACCGGAACTCATCCTCCCTCACCTCCACCTTGCCCTGGTAGCCGGGAATGCCCTGCA
>MGQK01000065.1:30375-41205 GCA_001797815.1 Deltaproteobacteria bacterium RBG_13_61_14
GGCAGGTCTTTCAAGAGCACGAACTTGCCCTTTAGCCGCATCGCCGAATGACAGCAGCGGCCGCAGCGCCGGCACAAGCTCTCATCGGCAAAGCGGGCCTCCGCCTCGGGCGGGATCTGATAGGCCGGGCTGAGGAGCGATTGGAAAAGACGGAGCGACATAACCATCCGGTTTGGGGAGCAAAATTCCTGGCCCGGCTATGGTAACAAAGCCGGCCGGCAAAAGCAATCCGGCCAGAGAAAGGCATGAGGCATTAGGCTTTGGGCTTTAGGCCTCGGAATCCCGGGGACGTGAGCGAATCAGGATTCACCACCGAGACACCCCTCGGCCTGTCCTCGACCCTGAGGCTCAGACCCGAAGGGAGCTCGGGCCGAAGGCAGAGAGCACAGGGGAAAAAGAAAAAGAGATTTCACCACAAGGACACCAAGGCTCAAGAAGGGAAAGAGAAAAAAATATCCACGAAGGACACGAAGGACACCAATAACTGTAAACCTTCATACACCCGCGACCAAGGGGAGCAGGCCAAGGTTGAGTCCAGGGATCATCCCTGGCGGCTGCTCGCCGGTCCGCAAAGGGTGGGGGTAAGAAAAACTGCACCATTTATACATATATAGAGAGATGAAGGGTCAGGGATGAAGGCTGGAATAAAACGATTGTTCGAGATGCTAACCCTGCGATTTCTCAGGGCATTTTTATCCCAGTGCCCCCAAGATGCACCCCCATTCCTGCCATCGGCCCTTCTGAATCCTCCGATCTTCCTCCCCGACTACCCGGGAACCAACTTAACCTGGCGAAATTTCTATTGGTTTCTTCTTCTTCTCTTTCCCGACATACTACATACGACATACGATATACCCTCTTCAAACGTCCCCCCATATTGCACGGCAACCACCCCATTCTGCACAGCAACCACCCCATTCTGCTCAGCAACTACCCCATCCTGCGCGGCAACCACCCCAGCATTTTGAAAAGTAGAAAGTAGTCAGACTTCCGCGAGCTCCCCTCCTCCTTCCTTTTCTAGATTCGAAAATAGGTGGCTGTCCCTATTTTCTAGGTGGCTGTCCCTATTTTCCTATTTTCTCTATTTTCTTATGCCCGCCGGAGCTGGCTTCGCGCAGGCGGGAGCGCTTCGTCCTCCGCGAAGGCGGATTCCGCAGATTTCGCAGATTTTCAGAAAACCTCAAACTGATCAATCTGGCAGGGGGACAGACATTCCTGTCTGTCAACCGCTGCATTTTTTGCTTGACTTTCCCAAAGCTCCTGGCCTAGAATAGCTGCAAAGGAGGCCAGAGCCAGAGCGCGCGGAGATGAAGACCTCAGAAACAATCCCCCAATTTGTAGCCCATCCCTCGCTCCGGCGAGAGTGGGTCCCTGACATCCCTCGATTACGACTCGGGACAGGCCCTGACACTTGCCACTTGGCACTTGACACATCTTTGAGGACCCGGAGTCCAAACCCATGAACCCAAAAACCTCATCCTCTCCTTTGCCGGAAGCCTTCATCCCGCTGGACAAGATTGACCAAATATCTGAATTATGTATGGTGTCCCCCGAATTCCCAGATTTAGGAGGAATTTATAATGGGTAATGGTCCAGTTATTATACGCCATGGTCATGATGGTAAAATTACACGGCATGATCCGCATAAATGTCCATCCTCCGGTGGGCTGATTGAAGCGCTTGTAATTGCGGGCCTTACTGTAGTTATTATAGAAGGATCCCGCGCTCTCTATAGGTGGTGGACTAAAGATGACGAAGAATCTGAAGCGGAAACGATAAACAAACTTCCACAAGTGAACCTCAAGAAGTCATATGCTGCCAAGAAAGGTCACCTAACAAGAAAAGCAAAATATGTTGTTACAACTTATAAAAAATTGCAGAAACCACGTCCGTTAAAGGAAGTCGAGAGATTACTAAAAGATCTGCTTGACCAACTCCAAAATTTGAATGAATATGCCAAGCAACTTAATGCCGAGAAGGTCTACTTGAACATTGATGAAGAAGCTTGGGCAGCTCTTATAAAAATGAAACGAGAAGCCGAAAATACCTGCCTAGGTCTGAAGAAAATTCTATCGCAAAATCAAATAAAGGGATTCCCAAGGTTCAAAAGGCCAGAATTCCCGGAATCAATGCATCGTACACTACAGAATCTGGTTTTAATTCAAAACCAGATGTATCATGCGCTCGAATTAGCATCTTGGTGCGCTGAAAACAACCTCGATGTTGATACTCGCCTCTTAGAGGCTCCAAAAGTTTAAAAGATCTGTCTAAAATCTAAGGGAAGAAGAAAGGATCGGTTCTTTAATTTATTTTTAGACGAGGCTGGCGAAAAATGGGGCAAGGAAAAACCGGAAAAAAGCAATTTGAACAGATAAGCGGAAATAAGTATGGAGTCCCCAGAATTAGAATTATTCTAAATTAAATATTAATTGGAGGATTCTGAAATTTGCCTGGCAATAAACTAAACGATGTTGAGAGGAAATTGTATGATTGGTGGTCCAGCAACCAATCATTAAAATTTCCTAATTTGAATAAAATATATGTATACGGAAGACCTGGACATCCTGGAATTAGGGGAATAATAAATCTAAAAATCGAATTTAGGTTTCCTCTAACAGTTATTTGTGGGAAAAATGGCTCAGGAAAATCAACATTGCTGGCTTTGGCGGTATTAGGATATCATTCGCCTGATAATCATTATGCGAGAGATGCTAATTGTCAAAACAAAAAAGCAAATTGTACCTATTATACATTTAGCAAATTTTTTTATAAGGGCCCACAAGACCCAGATATTACAGGAGCCTTTATAAGTTGGGATTATAGTGATGGCTTTATTTGGATAGAAAAAAGATCAAACAAATGGATGCATTATGAGCGTCGCCCTCGCCGCCCGGTTCATTATATAGGAGTTCGAAGAAGGGCTCCAGCGATTGAAGAAGGTAGTCTTCGATACCGATTCCCTTCTTCTTCAGCATCTAACCGCAATCCGCTAAACGAAGAATATCGGAAACGGTTAAGTGATATAATGGGAAGAGAATATGAAAGTGCATATGTTCTAGATTCAGAAAATTACAGTGTGCGAACATGCAATTGCGGAGGTTTCTATTCAAGCTTTAATATGGGAACAGGCGAAGATACCTTAATTGAGCTTCTGCATATTTTACAGGAAACTCCAGAAGGATCACTCATAGTTGTAGAAGAGATCGAATTAGGCCTCCATCCCGAGGCAGTAGCAAAATTGGCAAGGCATTTACAAGAGATTATTTTAATAAAAAAGTTTCAAGTAGTTGTATCATCTCATTCTGAGCATTTTATTGATAATGTTCCAAGGATGGCTAGGGTACTAATAGAGAAGGCACATACAACACATGCCATTATTTACTGTCCAACTACACGCTTTGCTCTTGGCTCTATGGAAGGCAGGTCGAGGCCTGAACTAAAAGCCTATTGTGAAGATGTGTTTTCTTCTATTTTAATTCAGAAATCTTTGTCATTAAAGGTAAGGAAGAGAGTTGAGATAATTCCTTTGGGATCTAAAAATCAACTACCAGAACAAGCTAAATTTCACGTTAAGGGAAAATTCAATGAAAAAATAATAATAATTTGGGATGGCGAGGTATCTAGAGACGAGGCAAAAAAATGGTTAAATCAAGATTTTACGAATGATATGAGCTTACTTGATAAAGTTAATTGGGCTTTTTTGCCTGGCAATGAAATCCCTGAGAGATGGGTCATTAATAAATTGGATTGCGAGGAAGGATACAACTTGATTGCTGCCGAGCTAATGGCAGACAAAACTTTTGTTACAGGACTAATTGAAAAACTAAAGGTGGAAAGGTCTCACCATGATATATTTTACCGAGCGGCAATAGAATGTAACATTGATAAGATGGAAGCTATAAACATATTCTCAAGATCAGTATCCAGATTATCTAATCAACCATTAAAATCAATATCTATAGCATTAGAAGATGTTCTGGAAGGGAAGCTCGTTCATCAAGAGATCGCTATTTAGAACGCTTAGTGTCTCCGGCCTAGGAAAATAATAAAACATGAAAAAACATGGTGTCAAGGCTTTACTTTAAACATTAAATAATTGCATGGAGAAGATTGGCGCTTTCGGTTCGTGGTTCGTGGACCCACCCTCGCCGGAGCGAGGGATGGGCTACAAGGATGGTTAAAGGCTGACGAGCAATAATGTCTGCCCCCCTTAACGGTAGGCAAGTAGTCAGTAGTCAGGTTGCAGGGGGAAATAGAGACCCTTCGTGTCTTTTCGTGGATGAAGAAAAGAGGTTTCACGCCAAGACGCAAAGGAGCAAAAATCTAAACGATTGGCGGCTTTAAATTCTTTGCGACTAAGCCGGCCGACTTGAGCCGGAGAAGAGGATGAGTTCCTAAGGCGCCAAGCCTCTTGGCTTTTTCAGCCTTTCCAACTTTGCGGCTTTGCGTGAGAATTCTTCCGTCTGATATCTCTCTTAAGTAAACAGCATTAGGAGCTGACCCTAATTTCTACAGAATTTGTTAATTAACTCGCGTAATGCTATACTGAAGCGGATCGCGGTTATCCAGGAGAAATCACGATCTCGAGGGCAGGGCCATGATCAAAGAAGCCATTGGTGAACTGGTCAAGGGGAGGAATCTCAGCCGGGAGGTCATGACCCAGGTGATGAACCAGATCATGTCCGGAGAGGCGAGCGAGGCGCAGATCGGGTCGTTCCTGACCGCGCTCCGCCTGAAGGGCGAGACGGTGGAGGAGATCACCGGGGCCGCGGAGGTGATGCGGGAAAAGGCGCTCAAGATCAAGGCGCCGGGCGAGTGCCTTGATACCTGCGGCACCGGCGGCGACCATTCGCTGTCCATCAACATCTCCACCGGCGCCGCCCTGGTCGCGGCCGCGGCCGGGCTCACGGTGGCCAAGCACGGCAACCGCGCCGCTTCCTCCGCCTGCGGCAGCGCCGACGTGCTCAAGGCGCTGGGCGTGAACATCGAGGCCGAGCCTCCGGTGGTGGAGAGGTGCCTCCGCGAAGTCGGCATCGGCTTCCTGTTCGCGCCGCTCCTCCACGGCGCCATGCGCTACGCCATCGGCCCGCGGCGGGAGATCGGGATCCGAACCATCTTCAATGTGCTCGGCCCGCTGACCAACCCGGCCGGGGCCAGCCGGCAGCTTTTGGGCGTCTTTGAGGAGAGCTTGACCGAGACCCTGGCCCGGGTCCTTCATTACCTGGGCAGCCGCGCCGCCCTGGTGGTGCACGGCCTGGACGGATTGGATGAGATCACCCTCACCGGCCCCACCCGGGTCTCCGAGCTTAAGCAGGGCCAGGTCAAGAATTACACCATCTCCCCGGAGGACTTCGGCCTGAAACCCTGCCGGCTCGACGACCTGCGCGGCGGCGACCCGGAGCACAACGCCCAGGTCCTGCGCGAGGTCTTTGCCGACCGCCCCGGCCCGGCGCGGGACGCGGTCGCGCTTAATGCCGGCGCCGCCATTTACGTGGGCGGCAAGGCGCCGACCCTGGCCGAGGGATTCAAACTGGCCCAGGAGACCCTGGCCGGGGGGAAGGCCCTGGAAAAACTCGAACAGTTGATCCAGGTGTCGCGCGCGAAACTGCCGGCATGAACTTTGCGGCTAAAGCTGCCGGCGAATTCTTGCCCCGCATCCTGGAGCGCAAGCGCGGGGAGGTCGCGGAGAAAAAACAAAAGCTCAGCCTGGCCGAGGTGAAGAAGCAGGCGGCGCAGGCGGCCCCGGCCCGGGATTTCCTCGCCGGCCTCCGCGACTTATCCCGGCCGGGCCACGCCATCATCGCGGAGGTGAAAAAAGCCTCGCCGAGCAAAGGCCTGATCCGGCCGGAATTCGACCCTGTAGCCATCGCCGGGACCTACGCGGCCAACGGCGCCCGCGCCGTCTCGGTCCTGACCGACGCGCCTTTTTTCCAGGGCGGCATCGAACACCTCCGGTCCATCCGGGCCGCGGTCGCCTTGCCGCTTCTCTGCAAGGACTTTATCCTGGATGAATACCAGGTGTTCGAAGCCCGGGCCGCGGGCGCGGACGCGGCGCTATTGATTGTCGCCGCGCTCCCGGATTCGCTTCTGGCCGAGCTCTGCGGCCTGATTCACGAGCTTAAGATGGCCGCGCTGATCGAGGTCCACAACGAAGCCGAACTTGGCCGGGCGCTGAAGCTCAAGCCGAACCTCCTGGGCATCAACAACCGCGACCTGGGCACCTTCCGCATTGACATCGAGACCACCCTCCGGCTGCTGCCCCGGGTCCAGGACGCCCTGGTGGTGAGCGAAAGCGGGCTGGAGCGGGTGGAAGACCTGGCGCGCCTGCGCCGGGCCGGGGTTCATGCCTTCCTGATCGGAGAAGCCCTGATGCGCGCCCCGGACATCGGGGCCAAGCTCCGGGAACTGGTGGGCGCTCGTGGTTAAGATCAAGATCTGCGGGATCACCAGCCTGGGCGACGCGCTCCTGGCCGCGGCCGCCGGCGCCGACTTCCTGGGCTTCAACTTTTATCCGCCTTCTCCCCGCTACGTCGCCCCGGAACTGGTGCGCCGGATTTTGCAGGAGTTAAGCTCCGCCTTCCAGGTCACCCCGGTGGGCGTCTTTGTCAACGAGAGCGCGGAGACTATCCGCCGCGTGGCGGCCGAGAGCGGAGTGCGGATGATCCAGCTCCACGGGGAGGAGCCGCCTGAATTTTGCCGGCAGTTTGAGCGGCCGGTGATCAAGGCCCTGCGGCTGGCGGGGCCGGAGGACGTGGAGAAGGTCGCGGGTTACGCGGTCCATGCGCTCCTGGTGGACAGCAAAACCCCGGCTTACGGCGGCAGCGGCGTCGCGCCCGACTGGCGCCTGGCCGAGCGCATCGCCGGCCGGCACGAGCGGGTGATCCTGGCCGGGGGCTTGACCCCGGAGAACGTGGCCGAGGCGATTGCCGCGGTGAAGCCCTGGGGGGTGGACGTGGCCTCCGGGGTGGAGCGGGAGCCGGGGGTTAAGGACGCGGACCAGGTCCGCCGCTTCATCGCCGCGGCGAGCGCACCTTCCCACCCCGAGAAAAGGTAATTTAACCGGCTTCTTATTTTTCCGGCGTCAGGGTCAAGAGCGACTCCGCGCTTTCCGCGATCTGCTCCGGCCGCATCTCCGCCACCATGTAGTCGCTGTTATAGAAAAGGGTGTGCATGTCGCGGTAATGGGGCGAGAGCCACTGGCCGCTCTCCGAGCCGTCAATCACCAGGAGCGCGTGGTCCGGATCGCCCATGTCCATGATGTGGCGCATGACCGGTCCGCCCAGGCACATGTAGCGGCGCTTGCCGAAGCCCATCGAGCTGGCATTGCGCACGGTATTATCGCCGCCGGGGTGGGGGAACGGCCCGATGCTCATGTCCTTCAAGGGGCCGAAGCCCATGGGGTGATACCACTTGATGGTGTGGAGTTGTCCCCACTGCCAGTGGTCCATGTTGTCGCCGAGCACGCTCGAGATCCACTTGACCGCGTCCTCCAAAGCGCCGACCAGCGCGTCGTTCCGGTCCTCCACCTTCCGGGTCTTGGTATTGTCGAAGAACTCCGAGTCACCTTTGATCACCCACATCTCCACCGCCTGGCTGATGTTGCCCTTGATCCATTCGTTGTAATCCTTTTTCTTGAAATCGTCCTTGAGCACCCGGTCGGGCAGGTGCCGCATGGTGTCGTAGAAGATGGCCGCGGCCGGGCTGTCAATGGTGGCCTCGCGGTCCCATTCCCGCAGGATCTTGGCCGCGTGGAGAATTCGCTTGTCCTTGACGCCTTTCGCTTCCACCGCCCGCAGGATCAGGGGCACGAACACGTCCGCCTGCTTGACATGGACGTCGTTCTGGATCCGGCGCATCTTGTCCACGGTGATCGGCTGCAACTGCTGGATCAACTCCTCGATCCGCCAGGCCCGCCAGCCCGCGCCGTAATTGGTGGCGAACAGGTAAGGATACCACTCGGCGTCCACCACCTCGTTGTTGGCCGTGGCCATCCAGCCCCGCTCCGGGTCAATGGCGTGGGGGTGCTCCAGCAAGGGGATGAAGCCGACCCAGTCGTAGTCGCCCGACTCGCCCGGCACCGGCATCACGCCCAGGCCCTTCTTGCGCACCGGCACCAACCCGCCCGGAAGGTAGGCGATGTGCCCGTCCGCATCCGCGGCCAGCCAGTTCATGTTGAGGAGCTCGTTATAGCTCATGGCCTCGATGAAGTCCTGGATGCTCCGGCCCTTCATCAGCTTGTTGAACATGATCGCCACGTTGATGCCCTGGACCTGGGCCGGGTCCATCTGCCTAAGCTTGGCGACGAATTCCTCGATGCTCCCGAGAGTGATGAACTGCTCGAACAGCCTGGGGTCGCGGGAAAAGTCCCAGCCCACCCAGCGCAGCGCCAGCGGGGGCGTGTCCTTGGGCAGGTCCGCCACCATGTCGTTGATAATCGGCCCGTGGATGCTGTGCCGGACCTCGATCACCTTTTGGTGGAAGCGCCGGTCCCGGTCCCATTGCAGGTGGCCCGGCCGGATCCGGATTTCTTCCTGGTGCACCATGAATTCCCGCCATTCGCCCTTGTATAGATACTGGCCGGGGTGGTTCTTGGGGTCCACCGTCTCGATGAACAGGTCCTGGGTGTCGGCCCCGGTCACGGTCGCGGCCCAGGAGAGCTTGCGGGTATGGCCCATGACCACGTAGGGCTGGCCGGGGAAGACCACCCCGTAGGCGTCGTAGCCCGCGCCCTTGAGGTGCATCACGTAGCACAGCGAAGGCTCGACGTGCACCAGGTGCGGGTCATTGGCCAGCATGGCGGTGCCGGTGGCGGTGAGCTTGGGCCCGACCACCCAGTTGTTGCTGGCCCAGCTTTGGGGGAAAAGCGAAGCCGCCCGGATGGCCCGGTCCACCTGCGCCAGGCGCAGGGCCGCATCGCCGCTGAGGCCGGAGAGCGAAGGGTCGGGCCGGCCGCCGGGAGGCAAGGGCCGCGGCTCGGGCAGGCGGTTTTCGAGCATCTCCTTGGGCACGATGGTGGGGCCGAGCGAATCGTGGAGCGGCACGAGCTTCCAGGCCATGTCTTCTCCGTATTTGCGGAGCAGGGCGTAGCGGAGCAGCTCGGTCTCCAGGTTGGCGGTGAGGTTGGAGGCGAAGAAGCGGGACAGCCCGATTACATCCGCGGGCCGGAACGGCTCGGGCTGATAATACAGGACCTGGAACTCGATGGGCAGGCGGTCGCGGTTGGCTTCGAGGAAAGCGTTGATCCCGTCGCAAAAAGCTTGCATCTGGGCGAGGATGTCGGGGTTGGTCTCGGCGAGGAGCGCCTCGCCGGCCTCGCCCAGGAAACGCATCCCCATGATCCGCTGGCGTTTGTCCATGTCCAGGGTGGTGAGCTTCATGCCCATCACCGCCTGGCCCGGGACGCCGATGTTGCCGAAGATCTCGCTGAGGGTGCCGGTGCCGATGGCCCGGAACAGCACCATCTCCCAGAGCCGGTCCTGGGCCTGGACGTAGCCGTCGGCGAAGAAAAGGTCGTGCTCGTCCTCGGTGAAAATGTGGGGCACGCCCCACTGGTCCCGATAGACTTTGACCTCGCCGTGCAGGCCCGGAACCCGGAGCACACCCTGCACCTGGGGCAAGGTGGGGTTCTTTTCATACCTGGGCATATGCCGGATCGCACAGCTCAAGACCGCGGCCAGGGCGAGCAGCCCCGCCACCCGAACACTCCAATTTACCCGTCTCGCCACTTCTTTCTCCTTTGCTGCAAGGGGATGATGATGAATTCGGTCAGGCCGTTATATAGCAAGCCGGCCGGAATCCGTCAATCCCGGAACCGGAGGATCGCCGAAAATATTCCGCCCGGGTAGGCCCGGTCCAGTCGCGGGGCATCGGCGCCTTTTCCGCCTCCGGCGCGGTGGACTTGACTTGCGTTGCGAATATGAGTATGATCGTATCAAATTTAGCAACATAAGTGGAAGCCCGGGCCATGATTCCCTTAACCCTGAAATACCTGTTTTCCTCCAAGCTCCGCATCAAGCTCCTGGCTTATTTTTTCTTCCACCCGGGGCTGGCGTTCCACGTGCGCCGGCTGGCCGGGGAAGTGCAGGAGTCCGCAGGGACCGTGGCGCGGGAGCTGAGGCGCCTGGAGAAAGCGGGTCTCCTGGCCTCCGAGCCGGTGGGCAACCAGAAACACTACTCGTTGCGGAAGGACTCGCCGATTCTGGATGACCTCCGCAACCTCTTCCTCAAAACTGCAGGAGCCAGCGCGGAACTCCGAGCCGCCCTGGAAAAGATCGCCGGCATCGAACTGGCCTTCCTCTACGGTTCCTACCCCAGCGGCGATGCCCACGCTTCCAGCGATCTGGATTTGATGGTCATCGGCGAGGTATCCGACCGGGAACTGGCTCCCGCCGTCGCCCGGATCGAGCGCCGGCTGAAGCGTCCGATCAACTACCCCCTTTTCCCCCGCCGCGAGGTCGAGAAAAAAGCGGGGAAAAAGGGCGAGTTCCTTCACGAAGTTCTTTCCGGTTCCAAGATCGTATTGATTGGCAAAGCGGATGACCGATTACTCCGAGTTGGTTGACCAAGGCCGGATCAAGCGGGGGCGGTTTGCTCGGCGCCAGGTGGAGGACTGCCTTCGCCTCGCTCGGCGCGACCTGGAGACGGCCCAGACGGTCCTGGTGGCCAGCCCGGAATGGGCTTTCAACATCGCCTACAATGCGATGCACCAGACCGGAAGGGCGTTCATGTTCCATGCCGGTTACCGGACCGCCGGGGAGGGCCACCATGCCACGGTGATCCGTTTCCTGGAAATCGCGCTCGGCTCCAAGTACCAGGACGTTTTGTCCCTCC
>MGQK01000065.1:41250-41322 GCA_001797815.1 Deltaproteobacteria bacterium RBG_13_61_14
CGGGAACCATCTCCCGCCGGGAGGCGGACGAAGCTCTCTCCGTCGCGCGCGAATTTGTAGCGGAGATTGCCC
>MGQK01000065.1:41352-47076 GCA_001797815.1 Deltaproteobacteria bacterium RBG_13_61_14
CTCAGGTCGGTCTCCGGGTAAAAGTAGGTGAAGCGGTCGCTGTCGGCCTGGACCTGCATGCCCGCCTGCAAAGCCTGCTCCCAGAGCTCGGTCCCTTCAAAGGGCGTGACGAAAAAGAAGTTGACCGAGTGCAGCTTTGAATCAAGCGCGAAATTCAACGTCGCTTGGATTTCCTCCCGCGTCTCCGTCGGGAAACCCACCATGAAGAACCCGTCCACCATCATCCCCAGCCGGTCGGTCTCCGCGATCATCTCCTTGACCCGGTCCAGCTTCAGGTTCTTCTTCATATATTTCTGGATACGGGACGAGCCCGACTCCACCGCGTAGGTGATCCGGTAAGTCCCGGCTTCTTTCAGCTTGCGCAGAAGCTCGGGCGTCATGATGTCGCCGCGCACCCCGTTGGGGAAGTTGATCGCGATCTTCAAGCCCTCCTCCACGATCCGGTCGCAGATGGCCATCGCCCGCTTTTGGTCGAAGTTGAAGCAGTCGTCAATGAAGTGGATCTCGCGCACGCCGTGCTGGTGGTAGAGGATTTTCAACTCCTCGATCACGTTCGGGACGCTCCGGGCCCGGAACTTCTGGCCGAAGAGGCGGTGGCAATAAGTGCAGTTGAAGGGACAGGCGCGGCTGGAGAAAACCGACATGTAAGGGCGAAAGCGGTAGGCGGTGCCGAAGCGTGGGATATCCCAATAGCGTTCCATGCGCACCAGGTCCCAGGCCGGGAAGGGCAGGGAGTCGAGATCCGGGTGGAAAGCTCGGGGCGGGGTCAGATAGGGTTGACCGTTCCGACGGAAGCCCACGCCCGGGATTTCCGGTTGCCGCTCGCCGGCGAGCAGTCGGGGCACCAGCTCGGCAAAGGTTCCCTCGCCCTCGTGGCGCACAATCAGGTCCACTTCCGGCAGGGCGAGCACGCGCAGGGGCATGGTGGTCGCATGCGGCCCGCCCGCCACAATAGGCAGGTCCGGCCGGAACGCCTTCACCGCCTTGGCCAGGGCCGCCATTTCCTCGGACTCGTAGGTCATGGCGCTGATGCCGAGGATGTCCGGTTGATAGTCCCGGATTTCCCGGACCAGATCGGCGATGGTCAAATTGTCAGGGAGCATATCGCGTAATTTGAGCTCGACCCCCGGCATTTTCCGCCGCAGGTAGGCGGCGAGCATCATGATCCCGAGCGGCTGTCCGAATTTTTGGCGGGCGGTGCGGTGCCCGACCTTGACTAAAAAGATGCGGGGCATGAACGGAAAAACTTATCCTCGTTGAAACAGACGTTTGAGCCGGCTCACCAAACCGGCCAGCGCGGATTCCTTGGCCGGACGGACGGGCTTGGGCGGCTGGGGTTGGGGCGGGGGCGGTGTTTTCTCCGGCGCCTTGGCGGTTTCCGGACCGGGCGGCGGAGCCGTGCCGGCCTTGAGTTTCACTTCCCGCGTGACCGTGGCGGAGATCACGGTCTCGCCGGCTTTCTTCTCCATCGGCTTCTTGAGCGCGATCAGGTCCGGATGGATGGGCTTATGGCCGGCGGCCTGGATCTGGAGCACCGATTCCCGGGCGGCGCCGGTGTCCGGGTCGCGGGCGGCGACGGTGAGGATGCCCTCATGGTTGAGGGTAAACACCGTTTCCACCTTGGCCTGGCCCTTGGCCGCCGGATGGATCCCGGAAAAGGTGAAGTCGCCGATGATCTCGTTTTCCGCGGCCGTGGCTTTGTCCCCTTGCAGGATGGTGAGCTTGAGGCTCTGCTGCTGGTCCTTGGAAGTGGTGAAGACCTTCAGCTTCTGGTTGGGGTAGGGCGAGTTGCGGGGGAAGATCGGGACCATCTTGCCGCCGGCGGCCTTGATCCCGATGGTCATGGGCAGCACGTCGAGCAATTGGATCTCGCCCTCGCCCTTGCGCGCCAGGCTGTCGGCCATGATCGCCGCGCCCAGGGCCACCGCCTCGTCGGGGTGGATGCCCTTGCTGGGGGCCTTGCCGAAAAAGTCGGCCACCTTTCTCGCCACCAGGGGGATGCGGGTGCTGCCGCCGACCAGGAGCACCGCGTCCAGGTCCTCGGATTTGAGCTTGGCGTCCGCCATCACCTGCCGGCAGGCGACCAGGGTGTTCCCGATCAAGTCCTCGCACAACTGCTCGAATTCTTCCCGCTTGACCGTGTAATCAATATTCAGCGCGCCGGAGGGGCCCATGGTGATAAAGGGGATATGGACTCGCGTTTCCGGCCGGGAGGACAGGTCAATCTTGGCCTGCTCGCAGGCGTCCTTGATCCGCTGGTGGCAGATCGGATCCTTGAACAGGTCAATGCCGTGCTCTTTCTGGAAGCGATGGATCATAAGCTCGGCCAGGCGGTTGTCAAAGTCCACCCCGCCCAGGAAGGTGTCGCCGCCGGTGGCCAGCACCTCGAAGACATTGTCCCGGACCTCCAGGATGGAGACGTCGAAAGTGCCGCCGCCGAAGTCGTAAACCGCGAGCTTCTGGTGGAGCGCCTTGCCGAAGCCGTAGGCCAAGGCCGCGGCGGTCGGCTCGTTGATGATCCGGAGCACGTCTATCTGCGCGATCTTGCCCGCGTCGCGCACCGCCTGGCGCTGGCGGTCGTTGAAGTAGGCCGGCACGGTCACCACCGCCCGGGCCACCTCGCGGCCGAGTGAGTCCTGGGCCAGGTTGCGGACGTGGTCGAGGATGATGGCCGAGATCTCTTCCAGCCCGTAGGGCTCCTCCCGGATCTTGATCAGCACGTCGGCATGTTCGTCGCTGGTGATCCGGTACTTGAAATGGTCCTGGATTTTCCTTACCACCGGCGACTGGATGTCCCGCCCGATCAGCCGCTTGACCCCGTAGATGGTGTGGATGGGGTTGATCAGCACCTGCCGCTTGGCCGCCTGGCCCACCAGGCGGTTGCCCTTGTCGTCCACCGCCACGATCGAAGGGATGGTGTAGCCGCCGCCGGTGTCCGAGATCACCCGCGGCCGGTTGTTCTCGACAATGGCGGCGACCGAGTAAGTGGTGCCCAGGTCAATTCCGATGGTAGCCGGTTCCGACATGCTCGATCATCACCGGGCGCTCCCCCGAAAAGGGCCCCTGCGCTTCCGATCCCCAAACCGCGCCTCGCCTCGCCGGCGAGCATCGCGATGGAACGCGAGGCCTTTCTTTCCGAGCAGCAGCGACCGTCTGCGTCTGAGGAGGGAAAAAGAACTGCTCCTGATTTCCCTCTCCGAAAAATTCTAACGAACTATTGCGGGAATGTCCAGCGTGGAGAGTTTACGTCCCTGGCGGCTTGGAAGCGGGGCAAGCCTTTTTCTCGTCCCGCGCGATGCGGCCGTCGTGGAGCTGGATCAGCCGGCGCGCCCGGGCCATGACGTTGGGGTCGTGGGTGGAGAAGAGGAAGGTGATGCCCCGCTCGGCGTTGAGCCGCGCCATCAGGTCCAAGAGCCCGGCCGCGGTCTTGGAGTCGAGGTTGGCGGTAGGCTCATCGGCCATCACCAGCTCGGGGTTGCTGACAATGGCCCGGGCCACCGCCACCCGCTGCTGCTGCCCGCCGCTCATCAGGGGCGGCCGCTGGTGGATCAGCTCCTGGAGGCCCACCTCGAAGAGGATCGTCTCGGCGCGCTCCCGCCGCTCTTTCTCGGCCACCCCTTGCAGGAGCATGACGTATTCCACGTTCTCGATCGCGCTCAGGACCGGAATCAGGTTATAGGATTGGAATACGAAACCCAGCCGATGGAGCCGCAGCCGGCTGAGCTCGCCTTGGGAAAGCTTGGTCACCTCCACCTCGCCCAGGAAGACCCGGCCCGAGCTGGGCGAGTCGAGTCCGCCCAGGAGGTTGAGGAGCGTGGTCTTGCCCGAGCCGGAAGGGCCGGAGATGGCGGTGAACTCCCCCGGCTCGATCAAGAGGTCCACCCCCCGGAGCGCGTGCGTCTCCACCTGGTGGACCGCGTAGGTCTTGCTCAGTTGCTCGGCCCGCAAGGTGGCCAAGGGTTTCTCCTGCCCGGGCATTCTTTATTATCCTATCGGGCGAGTGCCGATTCGTCAACCCTTCACTTTCGCGCCGGAACCGTGTATGCTTCTTCAATCGAATTTGCCGGGAGCGGGTGTGGATCATGAACCGGGAGTGGCTGGATCAGTTCGAGGCGATCAGCCGCGACGCGGCGGGAGCGGTCGCGCGCTGGAAAGAGAAGAGCGGGGGCAAGGCCGTGGGCTGGATGTTGACCGACGTGCCCGAGGAGTTGATCCTGGCCGCGGGCGCGCTCCCGGTTGCGGTCCTGGCCGAGGGCGTCACCCTGGGCGTGGCCGACAAGCATTTCCAGGGCTTTGCCTGTTCCTACTCCCGCTCGGTGCTGGAACTGCTGGCCTCCCGCCGGCTTTCCTACCTGGACGGCATCGTCGTGCCCTACATCTGCGACACCACCCGGGCGCTCGACCTGGTGGTCAAGCATCACCGCTTCCTGCCTTTCACCGAATGCCTGCGCATCCCCAAGAGCACCCTCGGCGCGGGCGCGCTCTCTTACTACCGGCAGGAGCTCTTGCGCCTGGCCGCGAGCCTGGCCGGGTTGACCGGCACTTACCCGGACCAGGCGCGGCTGCGCGAGGCCATCCAGCTCCTGAACCGGGTGCGCGACCGGCTGGAGCGAATCCGCCGGCTGCTCCGCGACCGGCCCGGCCTGCTATCTGCTTCTGAATATTTCGCGGCCCTGCGCGCGAGCCTGGCGCTGCCCAAGGAGGAAGCGCTCGAACTCCTCGAGCGGTTCCTGGCCGAGGCGGAGAAGCGGGTGCCGGTTCCGGCGGCGGGCCCGGTCGTGATCCTGGCCGGCAAGGTGGCGGAGCCGCCGGCGCTGCTGGAGGTGATCGAGTCGGCCGGGTTGCAGGTGAAGGAGGACTTGCTGGTCCTGGGCGGCCGCTACGTGACGGGCGGGGTGGATGCGAAACTGGACCCGCTGGAAGCCCTGGCCCGCCGCCAGCTCCAGCAATGGCCCATGGTCGGAGTCTGGGACCACCGGCCCCGCCGCGCCGACTTTTTGCTCGAGCGCATCGCCGCCGTCGGCGCCCGGGGCGTGATTTTCTTGATCCAGAAGTTTTGCGAGCCGTGGGAGATTGATTACCCGGGCATGAAGGAGGCGCTCGACCAGGCCGGCATCCCCAGCCTCCGCCTGGAGACCGAATACCAGATGGGATCGCTGGAACCCTTGCGCACGCGGGTGGAGGCCTTTGCCGAGATGCTGGCCTGAAAAGGTTAATACTAGGGACAGGCCCCGGTATTGTAGGCTCCGGATTCAATCTTGAGTCTAAAGCCCAATGCCTAAAGCCTGACTTCAGAACGCCGGCTCCACCGTGTGGATGGATAGGATATCCTGGCGGTTGATCTCGGCCTTGGCGAGCTCGCCGTTGGCCACCTGCTGCACAAATTCGACCAGCTCTTTCCCCGCCTCTTCCAGGCTCACCCCTTCCAGGATCTTGCCCGCGTTCAGGTCCATGTCGTCGTTCATCCGCTCGAAGAGCTGGCTGTTGGAGGCCACCTTGATCACCGGCGCGATGGGGAACCCGGCCGGCGTGCCCCGGCCGGTGGTGAAGATCATGAGCTGGGCGCCGGCCGCGGCCATGCCGGTGAGGGAATAGATGTCCGAGCCGGGCGTGTCCATGATCACCAGCCCCTTTGAGGACGGGGCCGCGGCGTATTCGATCACCTCTTGCACCGGGCTGGTGCCCCCCTTGATGATGCAGCCGAGCGACTTCTCCTGGATGGTG
>MGQK01000065.1:47102-52260 GCA_001797815.1 Deltaproteobacteria bacterium RBG_13_61_14
CGAGATGACCAGGCCGGCGAGCGGGCCCAGGAGGACTTTGGTCTGCTTCTCCTGCTCCTGGATCAGGGTGAAGAGCCGGGCGGCCACCTCCGGGCTCGGGCAGCGCGCCGCCAAAATCTTCTCGGTGCCGATCATCTCCGTGGTCTCGGACAGGATCACGGTCGCGCCCTGGGCCACCAGCCAGTCCGCGGCTTTGCCCACCATGGGGTTGGCGCTCACCCCGCTCATCGCGTCCGAGCCGCCGCACTCGAGGCCCACGCAGAGCTTGTCCCAGCCGAACTCCTGGCGCTTGAGCTTGTTGGCCTGGGCCAGCATCTTCCCGGCGATCTCGATCCCCAGCCGCGCGGTCTTCTTCGAGCCGCCCTGCTCCTGGATCACCAGGAACTCGACCGGCTTGCCCGTGGCCTTGATCTGGTCGGCCAGGCCGGCCGCCTTGATGAACTCGCAGCCCAGGCCCACCACCAGGATCGCGGCCACGTTCGGGTTCTTGCCCAGGCCGGCGAGCGCGCGGGTGGAAATGGCGATGTCCTTCAAGCCCCGGCCGCAGCCCTCGGTGTGGATGATCGGCTTCACCTCCGGCAACTCCCGGCCGATCGCCTGCACCACCCCGTTGGCGCAAGCCACCGAACTCATCACCACCACGTAGTTGCGCACGCCCGCGCTCCCGTCCGGACGGCGGTATCCCTGGAAACCCATCTTAGCGGTCCTCGCTCTTCAGGTTATGGGTGTGCACCCACCGGCCCGGCTCGATGGCCCGGCTCGCCGCCCCGATGCTCTCGCCGTATTTAATGATCCGTCCGCCCGCCGGGATCTCCGCCAAAGCCACCTTGTGGTTCTGGCGGATGTCCTCCTTCGCCGTCAGCTCCTTGCCTTCCACCCCCACCAGCGGCTCGCCCGCCTTGATCTCTCGCAGCGCCACCCCCACGTTGTCCTTGGGGTTGATCACCACCACATTGATTTTATTCTCCATTGGATACAGCCTCCGCCAAGGAGTGGCGCGGGTTTTCCAACCCGCGCACCTTACTTCTTGGTGCCCTGCGCCCGCTCCAGCGCCTTTTTGGCCAGCACATCCGAATACAACTCCCAGTCGTCCGCCTCTCCCGGCCGCTTGCGAAAGATCTGGAAGGTGCAGACCTTGGATCCCGCCGGGATGGTCGCTTTCACCTTGATGTTAAAATCCATGCCCGGGAAATTCTCCCGCGCCGCCTCGACCATGCCCTGGACCAGGTAGCGCTGCACCCGGCAGTCAAAGGCCCGGTAGCTGTCCTGGTGCGGGCACCAGAGGATATCGAAGGAGCAATGGTCCGCGTCCTCGATCCGCGGCGCCTCCGGCGAGGCATACACCTCCCGGTTAATCATGCTGGCATAGGCGGAGATGAACTCGATCGGCTCCATGTCCGCCGGCAGCGTAAGCCCGGCGAGCATCTGCCGGCCCACCTCCCGGCCCACCTCGACCAGCGCCTCGATCATCGCTTTCTGCCCGGCCTCGCCCAGCTCCCGCTCGGCCGCCTCCAGCATCTTGAGCACCGCCATCCCCAGCATGTTGCCCCAGCGGAAGAGCGAGACCGGGTCATAGTCCGGCCGGTTGAGCGCCTCCCGCTTCAGCCGCGCGCCCGCTTCCGCGAACGGGTATTTGAATTTCATTTTCAAAGTTTTCATTATGTATGCTCTCCAACAAATGTAGTGGCGCGATTTATCGCGCCCGAAGTTGATGGGCGCAATAAATTGCGCCCCTACTCGTCTTCTTCAAATTCGGCCCCGCACCGGGGGCAGGCGGCCGCGGTCGGCCCCACCTCCGCCCCGCACACTTCGCAGGTCCACTGATCGCCTTCCTCCGAGCATTCGTGGGAAACATTGGCCTCCGCCTCCACCGAGGCCAGCACCTCTTTCGCCCGGGCCAGGTCCATCTCGCCCACTATGATCTGGCCCGCGCCTACCGTCACCAAAGGCGCGTGCAGATAGTCAACCGGCGTCCGCTCGTCCTCCATCAACACCGCCCGGACGTCTTGCTCAGCCAGGACCGAGATCAAAAAGTCCGCCTCCTCCGGGGTAGAGGCCGAGCAGAGCATCTTCAGCGGGCCGCGATAACCAGGCTGGTCCTCCGCCGGCTCCTGGGCGAGCAAATGGTCCTGCAAGACCACCGAGCAGTCCGGGCAGACGACCACGTCGGAGCGGAACTCGCCCTTGCACTCCGGGCAATAGCGGGGCGGGCCTTGGGCTTGGCGCGCTTCGAGGGGGGACTGGACCAGTCCCAGAACCTGGCCGCAGTGCGGGCATTGCCGGGCCGAACGGGATAGGGAGGCGTCGCAGCGGGGGCAGCGCTGGCGGCCGGCCACGAGCAGGATCACGACCACGACGACCAGGGCCAGCGCCAGGATCAGGACCAGGTGGAGGGGCGACATGACCAAGCCATTATAGTCTCTGCCCCCGGCTTCCCGCAAGCCATTAGATCAAGAGAAAAGGGCGGCAAAAATATATTCCCGCGATTGCCCCGGAGACTTCAAAGCGGCTGGAAGCGCTGGGCGATTTGAATCGCTGAGCCGGGCCTTTACCAGCGGTGGGCGAACTCTTCGGCCCAGCCGATCAGGTTTTTCACTTCGATTTCCCGGCCGTCGAAGCGGATCACTCCGCTCCAGTGTCCGAAGGCGCAGGTGCCGCCGGTGGAAAGGAAGCCGAGGCTGATCCGGGTGGTGCTGGGGTAGATGGGATTGAGGGTCAGGTCCATCATGTCGGAGTAGCCGGTGCGGACCCGCCAGGGTTTCATCCAGTCGCCCGGATCGTATTCCCAGATCAGGTCTTCCATGATCTTGTAAAGCCGGCCGTTGCAGCAGATGCCGTTCTCGTTGGAGCCGGTGCCGGTGGTCCACTTGCTTCCGAAATTCACGCCGATCCGGTCGTCCCCCTGCCGGCCGGTGGCCACGCCCCAGTTCCAATAGGACCGATACGGCCACATGCCCCGGCCGAAGTCCTGGACCCCGTGGCACTCCTCCGGCCTCATCTCGTAACGCCTCTCGCCCACGCGCACGTAACCCTCCACCGGCAGGGTGTTGTGCTTGGAGTTCATCTGGAAGCGCTCGCTACTCCACGGCACCACGATATTCAAGGTCTGGTGCCCCGGCGGCTTCTGGATGATAAACTCCGCCTTCACCTCCTGGCCCTTCAGATCCGGGGCATCAAAGGAAACCTGGATGTCTCCGCCCTCGTTGATCTGGGCGTAGCGCATCTGCTTGCTCTCAAATCGGACGCTGCGCTCGACCTCCTCGGGCATGGGGAAACTGCCCGAGCGCTTCATCGCCATCCCGCCCAGGTTCCGCCGGGTCTCAAAATCAATGAAGGAGACCGCGCAGAACTGGGCGAAGTCAATGTCGGCCAGGGTGACCGAAAAGACAAAGCCGGGGCTGATCCAGTTCCAGAAATTCCATTTCTTCTTGCGCGGCCAGTGGCCCGAGAGGTTGGCGCGCACCAGCGGAACCCGCGACCAGCCGACCGCCTGAGGGTTGAGCCGGCCCTGCTCGTCGCAGAGCAGCACGGGTTCCGTAAGCTCGCGCTCGAAGTAGTGCGGGACATAATCGCCCCGCGCCATCTTTTCGTCCAGGATGGGCAGGAATTCGGGCACGGTCTTGGCGCGGGCGAGCACGTTTTCTCCCGGAGAAAAAGCGGCCAGGGTCGCGGCAGCGCCTCTCAGGAAATCCCGCCGGTGCATGGCCGTCTCTTACCTCGTCGGTTCGGTTACGCCCAAAGGGCCTTGATCTCGTCGAAATGGGAAGCCTGAAGGTCTTCGATTTTGATCCGGCCGGGATCGGCCTGGCCCAGGCCCAACTCGGCCGAGTAGTAGATCTGCACCTGGTCCCAGACGCTCTTGGTTACGTAAGGCAGGTCCACCTGGGCCTCGGCGCCGTAGCGCTTGAGCACCGCCACGGCCACGCTGTCGCAGGCCACCCGGTCTTTGCTGGCCAAAATCAGGTTGGGCTTGGCCCACAGCTTCTCTTTCTTCAGCCCGTCCGGCCCGCCGGCCACCATGATCTCAATGGCGTCCACGATGTTGATGGTGGGCTTGGCGCTGAGGTTGAGCTCCGCGATTTTTTCGCTGATGTTCTGCAGGTGGAGGTTGTCCGCGCCGGCCTGGTGCCGGTCCGGGGGATAGCAGACGCCGACAAAGGACTTGAGGCAGCAGGTGAACTCCGCGCCCTTGACCCCGTGGTTCTTGAGCAGGGGCACGTTGATGAAGTGGTCCGCGGCGAGCAACTCCTTGGGCACGCGGAAGCCCTGGCTCCAGTGCCGCTTTTCGGGCTTGAACCATATATACTCGGCGCGGGTCCAGGGAAAGACGGTCGCGCCTTCTTCCCGGCAGACCTTCTCGATTCCCGAATACATGAAGGCGGTCTCGGTCAGGAACATGGCCCGGTCGCCCACGATGGGAAAGGCGCCGCGCTCCTGGACCAGCCGGATCACCGCGCGCACCACTTCCGGGTTGGTGGTGATGCGGCCGGGATACTTGGCCCGGATCGCCGGCCCGCACACGTTGGGCTTGATCATCACCCGCTGGCCCTTCTCGATTTCCTCCAGCCCGCCCGCGGCCGCGACCGCCTCCCGCACCGCGGCCGCGATCGAGGCGGTCACCCCGACCGCGCTGACCACGGCCGGCGGCATGGCCGGATAGACCCGGGTCGGCGGCAGCGGGTCGGCGGAAATCACTTGCTCCGCGGCCAGGGTGTTCTTCATAAAACAACCCGGCAGGATCGAAGCCACTCCCGCGGAAACGAACGCGGTCTCAAGAAAACGGCGGCGGTCCCAGGTTTTCCCCTGGCGATGATCAAACATCGTTTGTCCTTCTTTAGATGCGGATGGACTCGCGGGTCAAGGCCATTATACCTGATTCCGCCGGCGCCTGGCAAAAACCTTTCGCGCCCCGGAGATTTAGGAATCCTTGCCTCTCTTTTCAACCCGGGTTCAGATGTGCTAGGTTATGGGCGCCGATAACGTCGGAGGAGGGAATCATGATCAAGAGGAGTTGTCCGAGGGCATTAGTCAAGGCTTGCCAGGCGGCGTTGTTCCTGGGCCTGCTGGCTTTCGCGTTTACCGGCCGGGCCCAAAGCGAGGCGGCGCAGGGCATCCACCATGAAGCGTCGGCGGAGCCGGCCATCCATGGCCCGCGTAT
>MGQK01000065.1:52269-73868 GCA_001797815.1 Deltaproteobacteria bacterium RBG_13_61_14
CAACCTGACCATCGTGGCCGAAAAGGACCAGCTTGCGCTCACCCCGCCCATGGGCTGGAACTCCTGGAACGTGTGGGGCCTGGCGGTGGACGACGCCAAGGTGCGGGCCGCGGCCGACGCCATGGTGGCGAGCGGGCTGGCGGCTCACGGCTTCCAGTTCATCAACATTGACGACGGCTGGGAGAAATGTTACCTGCCCCGCAAGGGCCTGCGGGCCATGCTGCTCAAGCCCGACGCGGAGAAGCTCGCGGACTGCCGGGCCGCGGACGGCGCCGTCCTGACCAACGAGAAGTTCCCGGACATGAAGGCGCTGGCCGATTATGTCCACTCCCAGGGACTGAGACTCGGGATCTACTCTTCGCCCGGCCCGCTTACCTGCGGCGGCTACACCGGGAGCTTCGGCCACGCGGCCCAGGACGCCGCCACCTATGCCGAGTGGGGGATAGATTACTTGAAATACGATTGGTGCAGTTACACCAGCGTGGACAAGCCGCAGAAATTCTCCGTGTATTGGGCCAAGCCCTACCGGGAAATGCGCGGCTACCTGGACCAGGCGCCCCGCGATATCGTCTTCAGCATCTGCCAGTACGGCATGGGCAACGTCTGGGAATGGGGGGAGCAGGCCGGCGGCAACCTCTGGCGCACCACCGGGGACATCCGGGACAACTGGAAGAGCCTGTCCCGGATCGGCTTCGGCCAGAACGGGCTGGAGAAATACTCCGGGCCCGGCCACTGGAACGACCCGGACATGCTGGTAGTGGGCCGGGTGGGCTGGGGACCCACGGTCCACCCGACCGGGCTCACCCCCGACGAGCAGATCACCCACATCACCCTCTGGAGCATGCTCGCCGCGCCGCTGCTCATCGGCTGCGACATGACCCAACTGGACCCTTTCACCCTGGACCTCTTGACCAACGACGAGGTGCTGGAGGTGGACCAGGACCCGCTGGGCCAGCAGGGGGCGCGGCAGAGCAAGCTGGGCAAGCTGGAAGTCTGGTCGCGGCCGCTGTGGGATGGAACCCTCGCCGTTGCGCTATTTAACCGTTCGGAGAAACCGGCCGAGGTGACGGCCCGCTGGTCGGACCTGGGCATCCGCGGGCCGCAGCCGGTGCGGGACCTTTGGCGGCGCCGGGATCTCGGAAATTCCGAGGGCTCGTTCAGCGCCGCGGTCCCGCCCCACGGCGCGATGATGCTCAAGGTCGGAAACCTTAAGCCCGAGTAAAAAAGTTCTCCCGGTGACGACGCGAAGCGCGGACCACCGGGCCGGGAAGGATCCAGCCGGTCTTTCTTGCAGGAGGTAATAATCGTGAAGAACTATCTTCGGAGCGCGCTGATCGCGGGGCTTCTGGGGCTGTTGGCGGCCCCGACCTTCGCCGGAGAGAGCCGGGGGGATCCCTTCTGGACCGGCCTGCTCGTCAAATTTTACCAGGCTGATCTGAAGCGCCACGGCTTCTCCCCGGCCGAACTCCACAATCACTCCATCGGCCAGTCTCACATTGATGCGGCCTGGCTGTGGCGGGTGCCGCAGACCCACGACAAAGTCTTTCAGACCTTCAGCCAGGCAATCGAGCACATGGACCGTTATCCCGGGTTCACCTTTGCCGCCTCTTCCTCCCAATACTACGAATGGGTCCAAGAAGACCATCCCCAGCTTTTCGCCCGCATCCTGGAAATGGAAAAACAGGGCCGCTGGGAGATTGTCGGGGGCATGTGGGTGGAGGCGGATGGCAACATGCCCGAGGGGGAATCCTATGCGCGTCAGCTCTTGCTGGGCCAGCGCTTCTACCTGGAACATTTCGGACACCTCGCCCCCATCTGCTGGCTGCCGGACACTTTCGGCTATAACCGCAACCTGCCGCAATTGATTTCCCGCGCCGGGGGCAAGTATCTGTGGGGAGCCAAACTCTCCTGGAACGACACCACCACCTTCCCCTTCCACAACTTCCTTTGGCAAAGCCCGGACGGGTCGCAAATCCTGATGAGCATGAACGTGGCCTCCGGATGGCTGATCTTCTATCCCTTTTCCGAACTTTCCCGCTTCCAGCCCACCCGTTACCTGCTGCCGGCCGGAAAACAACTGACCGGCAATTACACCATCCCCTATCCCGAACTCCACGCCGCCCTGTCCCCGGAATGGCTCCCGGAGATCGCCATCCTCTACGGCGTGGGCGACGGCGGGGCCGGACCCCGGGAAGTCGAGATCCAGACCCAGCAGGCCCTCGCGGCCAAGGGTTACACCAACTGGTCCAGCGCCGCGGGATTTTTTGACGACCTGGACCAATTCCGCGACCGGCTCCCGGCCTGGGATGAAGAGCTGTATTTTGAATACCATCGCGGGGTGCAGACCACTCACGCCGAGATCAAGCGCGCGAACCGCATGGCGGAACAGATGATGCGCACGGCCGAAACCCTGCGCGCGGTGATGAGCCGGCAGGGCCTGGCTTATCCCTACGAACAATTGAAAGCGCTCTGGAAGCTCGTCCTCCAGAACCAGTTCCACGACATCCTGCCCGGGTCCTCCATCCCCGAGGTTTACGAGGACGCGAAAAAGGATTACGACCAGATCCAGGCCGGCGCCCGCTCCGCCACCGACGAGGGCCTGCGCGAGCTGGCCGCGCAAGTGCGGGTCGAGGCGGCGCAGCCGGAACTCGAAGCCGTCCTGGTCTTCAACAGCCTGGCCTGGCCGCGCTCGGGCCTGGTCCGGCTCGAGCTTCCGGCCGAGGCGCACGATCAAGTGCTGGACGATTCCGGCCGGACCCTGGCCGCGCAGGAAGAGGCCAAGGACGGCAAGCGTTACCTCTGGTTCCGGGCCGAGCAGGTTCCCTCGGTGGGCTACCGGCTTTTCTATCTCAAACCCGTCCCTGCCCCGAATCCTCCCTCGTCTCCGGGCGCGGGCGGGCTGAGCGTAAAAGAAGCGGAGGGCTTGATCGTGCTGGAGAACTCATCGGTCCGGGTCGCCGTGGACCAGGCCACCGGCTGGCTGACCTCGCTGCGGGACCGGGCCACCGGCCGGGAATTGCTCGCCAGCGCCTCCAACCGCTTGCTCGCCTTCTACGACCGGGATCCGAAATATCGGGCCTGGAACATCAACCCCAATTATCTGGAGCACCCGCTCGAGGTGCCGGCGGCGGCCGAGGTGCGAATCACGGCCTCGGGCCCGCTCTGGGCGGAGGTCACCGCCGAGCGGACCATGACCCGGAACGGCCGGGCCACCACTTTTATCCAGCGTGTCCGGCTGGTCCAGGGCGATCCCGTCATTTACCTCGATCTGGACAGCGACTTCCACCTGGAGAACGCGCTCCTTAAACTCGAATTCAACACCACGCTCCAGAGCGAGACGGTGGCGGCGGACGGCCCTTACCTGGTGGTCGAGCGGCCCACCCATCCCCGGACCCCGGCCGAGCAAGCCCGCTGGGAAATGGTCTGCCACAAGTGGATAGACCTGGCCGAGGCGGAGATCGGCCTTGCGCTTTTGAATAACGGCAAGTACGGCTTTTCCCTCAATCCCGACGGCGCCGGTTACCGGCTCTCGGTGATCAAGGGCGCCGAATATCCGAGGGCGGAAGCCGGTTCCATCGCCGTCGCCCATTACCGGTCCGGGAAACTGCCCTATACCGACCAGGGCGCGCACCACGTGGAAATGGGCCTGTTCCCGCACCCGGCCGGCTGGCGGGAGGCGAAACTGTGGCGCGCCGGCTACGAGTTCAACACTCCGCTGGAAGCGGTCCGGACCCGGCCGCATCCCGGGTCATTGCCGGCCCAGGGGTCTTTTCTCGCCGTGGCGGCCGAAACCACGTATCTGGGTGCGATGAAGCGGGCCGAGGATGACTCTGACCTGGTCCTGCGCCTGGTGGAAGCCGCCGGCCGGACCGACCGCGCCACCCTTCAGTTCGGCCCGGGGCTCCGGGTCCTCTCCGCCCAGGAAACCGACCTGCTCGAGCTTGATCCGGCGCCGGTCTCCGCAGCCGGCGGAAAGGTTCTCCTGGAGATGGGCCCTTACCAGGTCCGGACTTTGAAAATCAAACTGGCGGAGTAAAAAGTTGACCCGCCGCAGCCCTTTGGTCCTTACTCTTCGAAGATGAGCGCGTTTGCTCGGGCGCTCTGATCGCTTCACGGCTGCTTCAGGTATTGGTCGAACAGGTCCACCACCGCCTGGACCGAGGCCAGGGTCTCCGGCTCCCAGTATTGCCAGGTAAAACCGTGCTTCTTCCCAGGAGCGGTGAAAAGCCGGCCGTCTCTCCCGAGCGCTTTCAGCTTCTCGGCATACTCCACGCTCTGGGGATAAAGGCGCAGCTCGTCCGCATCGCCGGTTAAGAACAGCGTGGGTGGGTCCGAGGCGTCAAGCTCGTTGCTGGGCGAGAGGTGCTTGATTGCTTCCCGGTATCGCTTGCCCACGCTCCCCACTAGGAGCAGATGCGCGAGCCCGGTCAGGTGATGAGTGTTCTCCCGCAAGGTCTGGTCCAGGTCCAGCACCGGGTAATAGAGCGCCGCCGCCAGCACCTCCGAGTCCACCGCGCTCTCCCCCCGGCCGGTCGGGACGAAGTAAGGGTCATCGCTCGCCCAGGCCACCAGCGCGCCCAAATGGCCCCCGGCCGAGCCGCCGGTCACCCCGATCCGCGCCGGATCGCCGCCGTATTCCTTTGCGTGCTCCTTGACCCAGATCACCGCGCTCATCGCGTCCTCGGCCTGCCCCTTGAGCTTGGTCCCGGGCGCCAGCCGGTAGTCAATGGTAAAGACCACGTAGCCGCGCGCCGCCAGCGCCTGGCAGATGAAGACCTTGTTGTCGTAGCTCTTGGTGCCCTTGAACCACGCCCCGCCGTGGATCATCACCACCGCCGGCCACAGGCCCTCATGCGGGTTGGAATAAATATCCAGCCGAAGCTTCGGGTTGTGCTCCCGGCCGGGAACGTAGGGCACGTCCCTGATCACGATTTCGGCCCGGGCGCCATAGGCCTCATGCGGTCCGGGCGGGACGGGCTTTTTGTCCGCCAACGCCGGCCCGGCCGCCAGCATTGCCAACACCGGCATTACCATCAAATTCCGAAAATTCATGGCCCTACCTCCTTGTTCAAGAGAAGATTCTACCGCATCTCGCTGGATTTGGAAAAGTCGGGCCAGCTTCCCAAAGTATTTCTAGCTTTTTTCTTGCTGGACAGGGGATTGAAAAAAATTTACAATAGACCTGCTCGTGGAAAGCAGGCTGCGATATGGTTGATAAATCAGTAATCCAGGCCGTTCGCCATTACCTCGAGGTGCTCGCGGCGAATGGGATTAATGCCTCGAAAGCGATTTTATTCGGGAGCCAGGCCCGGGGAACCTCACGCCCGGAGAGTGATATTGAAATCCTGGTGCTGGCAAAGGAGTTTGATCGAAACCGATGGGCGAAAGAATCTAAATTGCACATCCTCACCTTGCAAGCGGATTATCGGCTTCAGCCCATTCCGGTTGGAATCAGGCAATTCCTCAAGGATGAAGTGTCCCCGGTCATTGAAATGGCCCGCCGGGAAGGGATCGAGATTAAGCGCAAACCCAGGTGGAAGAAATCCAGGGAAAGACATTAATGCGGGGCAATCTTAACCATCCCCATTGCCCAAAGGAGGCACCATGGCTAAAGTTCAGAATTTTACAGCCGTTCTCCTGATCCTCTGCCTCTTCGCAATTCTCATTCCCAAAACCGCTTTTACAGACGATAGCTGGGTGGACGTTTACGGTGGAGCGGCCCAAATGCGCGATGGCGAGAGCACCGACATCCGCATGATATCAGAAACTGTTAGAATTTATCTTGAACACAACTCCTATACAGTTGACGCCAGCTTCGAATTTTTCAATGATGGGAAAACAGCTACCCTAAACGTTGGATTTCCTCAATTGGTGCATATTAACGATAATGAATCCCTACATGATTTTCAGACCTGGGTAAACGGGCAACGAGTAGAAATAAGGGAGATGCCCGGAATGGTTTTAGTGGGGGATACCGAATATCCAGCTGATAAACTTACCGATGAGCAAGAAGCGGAATCCAGAATAGCTAACCAGGTAACAAAATGGCTGATTAAAACTGTCACCTTCCCAGCAAATTCCAAAACGATCACTCGAGTTAGATATACTGCGCCATACGGCGCTTACGCTGGTCCTCCTTCCGGCAGATTTGTTACTTATAGATTTGGCACGGGAAGAAACTGGAAGGGTCCGATTGGGAAAGCGGAATTTATTGTTAAATCTTTATCCGCTTTTATCGTTGGCGGTGATCCAGCTAATTATTCACAAGAAGAAGAAAGGAAATGGTTTCAGACTGTCCAGTTAGGCACAAATGAACGGAAGCATACCCTAACGGATTTTGAGCCATATGAAGGGGACGAATTTGTAATATGGGTAGGTGAGACGAAGTCTTCTTGGGAAGAGACTTTTAACGGGGGTTTTTGCTCGGATTGGCCATTTTCTGTTGAGCGTGTTTCTAATCAAATGATGGGAGAACTGTCGCCGCATCAACTGAGGATTTTTAGAAACGCCTTTTACGCCCGTCATGGGAAAATTTTTAAGTCCAAGGATTTAAATGAGTTCTTCAAGAAATATGAATGTTACCAGCCCGACCCGAACTTCGATGAATCGCGGCTTAACGAAATTGAAAAAGCCAATATCGAAAAAATCTCCGGCTATGAAAAAGAGTTAAAAAAGCTAAACCAAAATAGGAAAAAAGAATAGAAAGAATAGGGACAGCCACCGGTACTAAATCCGGATCCCGCATCAGGGCGCTCGCTTCAACTGCTCATCCAGAAACTTCACCATCCGGTCATAGGAGTCCTGGGCCGGCTTTTTCCAGTGCCAGGTGGGCCACAGGTGATCCTGGCCCAGGGCCATGTAGCCCTCGACCGGCGCGCCCACTTCCTTCAGCTCCGCCACCCATTTCTCGTTCTGCTCGCGCAAAAAGTCTTCCTCGCCCCACAGCACCAACTGCGCCGGCAGGTCGGCCCGGAGGTAACTCCGGGGCGAGCACCGGCGATACAGCTCCGGGTCTTCTTCCGGCAACACCCCGAACACCCGCTGCCAGCGCTTCCCGCTCTCCTCCCGGATCAGCGAATCAAACTCATAGACCCCGCTCACCGGGATCGCGGCCTGCACCGAACAGTCGTTCCCCTTTGTGCTCGGATCGGTGGGCGGGAAATAGGGATCGCCGCAGGCCGTTGCCACCATCGCGGCCAGGTGCCCGCCGGCGCTGTGGCCGGCCACCGCCACCCGGCTCGGGTCGCCGTGATAGTCCGCGGCGTGATCCTTGGCCCAGATCACCGCGCCAAAAGCGTCCTCCACGATCGTCTTCATCTGGAATTGCGGCGCGGTCCGGTAATTCACGTTGACCACCACGTAGCCCCGGTTGGTGATATACCGGGCCAGGCCCACGTTGGCCTCCTTGGAAAAATCCTCCCAGGCCCCGCCGTGAATCCAGACCAGGACCGGGAACGGGCCCTCGCCCTCGGGCCAGCTCACGTCCAGCTTGAGCTTCTTCCCGCTTGGGCTCGCCCAGACCACGTCCCGCGCATAGTGCGCCACCTTCTCCGGCCGGAACACCGCCGGCACCAAGTCATCAATTTGCCGCGACATCCCCGGGGTCATGCAGCCGGCGAAAAACATACCCGCCAGAATGATCCATCCCATCCGGTAACGCATTTTGAACCTCCTGCTTTTCAATCGAGATTCTATTATACCCGGTCGGCTTTGTGCAAAGCCGAAAGCAAGGCATCCAATTGAGGCTGGGAATGATCCGCCCGCACGGTGATGCGCAGCCGCGAGGTGCCGGCCGGCACCGTGGGCGGCCGGATGGCCTGGACAAAGAGGCCGATTTCGAGCAGACGGTCCGCCGTCTCCAGAGTCTTTTTAGCATCGCCGATGATGAAAGGGAAGATGGGGACTTGGTGTTGGGGCAGCGGAAACCCTTGCCTCTCAAACCCCTGGCGCAGGGCGCGGACGTTGGCCAGGAGCGCCTGCCGGCGCGAAGGCTCCTGCTCCAGGATCCGCACCGCCTGAAGCGCCGCGCCCGCGGCCGCGGGCGGCAAGCCGGTGGCAAAGATGAAAGATCGTGCCCGGTTGATGAAGTAGGCGATCAACTCCCGGCTCGCGCAGACGAACGCGCCGAAGCTCCCCAAGGCCTTGCTCAGCGTCCCCATGAGCACGTCCACCTCCGGCCCCATGCCGAAGTGCTCGAGCCCGCCCCGGCCGGCCGCGCCCAGGGTGCCGGTGGCATGGGCCTCGTCCACGTAGGTCATGGCATCATACTTTTTCGCCAGCGCGACCAGGTCGAGGAGCGGAAAGATATCGCCGTCCATGCTGTAAAGGCTCTCGACCACGATCAGGCGCCGGCGGAATTTTTGGGCCTGCCGGAGCTGCGCTTCGAGCTGGTTGAGGTCAAGGTGCTCGAAGATTTTCGTCTCGGCGCGGGCCAGCCGGCAGCCGTCAATCAGGCTGGCGTGGTTCAAGCGGTCGGAGAAGATGACGTCCCCGCGGTCGGCCAGCGCCGGGATCAGGCCGAGGTTGGCCTGGTAGCCGGAGCCGAGGAGGAGCGCGGCGGAGTAGCCCTTGAGCCGGGCGAGGGCGGACTCCAGCTCGGCGAAGAGGCCGAGGTTGCCCGCGATCAGGCGGGAAGCGCCGGCGCCGGCGCCCCATTTCTCGCTGGCCGCTTTGGCCGCGGCGATGACGGCCGGATCGCCGGCCAGTCCCAGATAGTCGTTGGAGCAGAAGTTGAGGACGCGCCGGCCGGTGAGGATAATTTCCGCGCCTTGGGGGGATTCGAGAGTGCGGAGGAACCGGCGCAAATCCTGACGGTCGAGCTCGGCCAGCTCCTGCTGAATCCAATCCAGGCGGTCGGTCATGCCACGCCTCCGTAGCCGAGCAGGCGCACGGTGACGCAGGCGGCGGCCAGCGCGGACATGAGCAAGAGGAAGACCGCGTCGGCGCCGGCAAAGCGGTATTGGCGGAAGCTCACGCGCGGAATGCCGGAGCCGAAGCCCTTGGACTCGAGCGCGATGGCAAGCAGGTTGGTGCGGCGGAGCGCGCTGGCAAAGACCGGCACCAGGAGCGGGAGGTAAGTGCGCAGGCGCTGTTGCGGGCCGCCGGCTTCGGTATCGAGTCCGCGCGAGCGCTGGGCGTCGAGGATGGTTACCGCGGTGTCGGTGAAGATGGGCACCAGGCGAAAGCTCAGGGAGAGGGCGAAGCTGATGGAGTAGGGCACGCCCAGGCGTTGCAGCCCGGCGGTGAATTCCTCCACCCGGGTGCTGGCCAGGAAGGTGAGCCCGGCATAAAGCATGAGGTTGAGGCGCAGCGCCATGCCGGCGCCGTAGAGGAGCGCGGGCTGGCGCAGGCGCAAGGGGCCGAGCGGGTAGGAGGGGCCGGCGCTGCCGGGGTAGAAGATGCCCCAGAGGATGAAGCTCATGATCCCGATAATGACCATGAGCCAGCCCACGCGCTTGAGGCCCGGGCCCACGTGGGCGGCGAGGCCGGGAGGCACGAAGACCAGGGCGAGGGGCAGGAGAAAGAGGGGGTGGCTGAAGGCCATGGCGGCGACAAAGGCGAGGAGCAGGCCCATGATCTTGGCTGAGGGATGGAGGCGGTGGAAGAGGGAGCCGCGCTCGCTGTATAGAAATAAGGACATGGGTGCCGCTCATGATAGCGCAATTCGGCGAGGTTGCGAAGCCAAGCGGGATGCAGGTTGAAAACCTGCACCACTAAGGAATTTCGATCGCGGTAGGATATCCCTCGCAGGTGATGACGGCTACCGCCTCGCCCTCGGGGTTCTTGCAGGTGGTGACGTAAACGATCAGGCCGCGCCGGCGGTCCTTCTCGATCACTTCCGCGGTGGAGGTGATGGGCTGGCCGACCAAGACGGGTTTGAAGAATTTCACCTCGACGCGGGTGGCGAGGATGGCCGGTCCGGGGAAGAAGTCGCCGCCGAAGTGGGTGAAGGCGGCGGCGGTGAGCATGCCGTGGACAATGGGTCTGCCGAAGCGGGCTTTTTTCGCGAACTCGGGGTGGGTGTGAAAGGGGTTGTGGTCCCAGGTGAGGTCGGCGAAGGCGCGGACTTCGTCTTCGGTGAAGGTGCGGACAAAGGTGGCGGTCTGGCCGACCTCTATCTCGTCAATCGAGCGGCCGATGACGGGCATGGAGAAGCGCTTAGACCGCGCGCAGGAGCATTTCTTCGACTTTTTTGCGGGGGGTCGAGCCGGAGAGGGTCCCCTTGACTTTGCCCTGCTTGAAGAGGAGGAGGGCGGGAAGACCCCGGATGCCGAAGCGGGCCGGGACCATCTTGTTTTCGTCCACGTTCATCTTGGCCACCAGGACCTTGCCGCTGTAGGTCTGGGCCAGGTCGTCCAACACCGGGCTGAGCACCTTGCAGGGCCCGCACCAGGGGGCCCAGAAGTCCACCACCACCGGCAACTCGGACCGGAGAACCAGAGCTTCAAAATCCTCATCCTTCACCGCAAACGGCCTGCTTTGAGCCACCATCTCCGCGCTCCTTTCTCCTTAAAACGCAATCCTAAATAAAGAAAAGACCACCCCAAGAACCCGGTCGCAGATAGACAAACCCTCAGACAGCGCCAGCCCGTATCCCCCTTCTGTTTGTCTGATCCTGCATGTCCTTCCAGCGGTCTTTTCGAATAACTGCCGATATCTTGTAGGAGTTCCCCAAGTCTAACACAATATCTTGCGCTGTCAAGGGAAAAATTCACCGTCTGTAACCCGTTGAAAATTCAGCCCCTGCCCTCCTCAACCGTAAAATGCCTTACACGCCGAGCCCTGTCCCCTATAACCACCCCAGGTCGGCCAAGGTCTTCTTGACCAGCTCACTCTCCTTGGGGGTGACCGGAGCAAAGGGCCGGCGGACGCGGTTGGTGATGGGGTGGCCTTGCAGGCGGAGCGCCTCCTTGACCAGGTGATGGCCGGGCTTGGTGCGGGCCGGCGGCCCCTTGTAGCGGCGGGACGAGAGCAGCTTGAAGCCGGCGGCGAGTGCAGCCGGGGGCAGGCTCATCCCGGTCATGATCGGGATGGCGCGGAGCACCTTGTCTTGCAGCGCGCGGGCCTGCCCGCGGTCGCCGCGGGAAAAAGCCTGGTGGATGCCGCGCAGCTCTTGGGGTCCGATCAGGGGCAAGGGGCAGAAGACGCCGGCGCCTCCGAACTCCAGGGTATCGGCGAGGAGGAAGGAAGTTCCGGCGAACACGGCCCAATTCTGCGGCCGGGTGGCGGCGATGGTCTTTTTCAGGAAGGAGCGGTTGGTGAGAGTGAGCTTGGCCCCGGGCACGCCGGGAATCGCCGCGATCTCGGCCAACTCCTCCGGCTTTAGCTTGAGCCCGGTCGTCTCCGGGAAGTAATAGAAGAAGACCGGCAGCCCGCCTTCCTGCGCCAGGGCCTGCACGTGCGCCTTGACCTGGGAGAGGGTGACCGCGAAGTAAAGCGGCAGCGCGGCCATGACCCCGTCGCAGCCGGCGGCTTTCGCGGCCCGAGCATAGGCAATCGCCTGGTCGGTGCCAAAAGCCGAGGCGCCGGCCAGCACCGGCAGCCGGCCCCGGGCCTGGTCCGCGGCCGCGGCCATGACCCGGAGCTTTTCCTCATCGCTGAGATAGGGGAACTCGCCGTTGCTCCCCAACACCACCACGCCCTGCAGGCCCTGGTCGCAGGCAAAATCCACCAGGTGCCGCACTCCCTTCTCGTCCACCCGGTCGTCCTCGGTCAACGGGGTCACCAGGATGGCGAAGAGCCCTTGCCAGTTGGGTTGGCCCATGATCGTTGCCTCCGCCGCTACCATAGCAAAATCGCCGGCGATGAACAACACCAAAAGGACCCTGTTAACCCGAATCGTGCAGTTGGGAAAAAGATTTTTAACCACGAAGGCACAAAGTCACGAAGAATAAGCGGGTTGAGACCACTAATTACGAGCGCGAGGGGTCAACTTTGATCGCGAAAAAATTCCAGCCGAATCGGCAAGAAATCATTCTGCCTTAGAGCCTTTGTGTCTTTGTGGTTAAATCCTAATTGCATTTTTCGGGGTTAACAGGGTCAGACTCTTCCGCGCCCGCCGCCGCCGCTGTCCTTGGCGGCAAGAATAAAAACCGAAACTCGCGAGGACATTTTTAACCGGGTCCGCTTGAAGCCGAAAGCGCCAGATGCTAGTATGAGAAGGGTTGCAGGAACCGCAACCAGGAACCAGGAACCCGCAACCAGGAACCCGCGGGAGGTAAACGATGAGCACAGGCAGGAAGATCGGGATCGGGGTCGGCGTCGTGGTGGCGCTGGTGATCGGCGCCATGCTGATCCTGCCCCTGGTGATGAACCCGGAGAACTACCGGGACCAGATCATCTCCCAGGCGGAGAAAGCGCTGGGCGGCCGGAAGGTGGAGATCGGCCGGATCAAGCTTTCGCTCTGGACCGGGCTGGCCCTGAGAGTGGACAAGTTGGTGGTCTGGAACCGGGAGGGCTTTTCGGAAGAGCCGCTGCTGGAAGTGAAGCAGTTCGAGATTAAGCTCTCGCTCCTGAGCCTGCTCTCGGATACGATCCGGGTGAAGCGGATCGTGCTCAAGCAGCCCCGGATCTTCCTGGAGCGCAACGAAAAGGGCGAGCTTTCGGTGGCGGACCTGCTCCAGCCCTCGGCCGAAGCCCCGCCCGAGAAACCCCAAGCCGAAGCGGAAGCCGCTCCGAAAAAGAAGTTCGCGGTCTCGTCGCTGCGGATCGAGCAGGGCCGCCTGGTCTTTGACGACATGAAAAGCCCGACCGGCGAGTATGTGTCCTCCCAGATTGACCAGCTCGAGGTCACGGTGACCGACCTGTCGCTGGATAAGCCGCTGAAGCTCCTGGTCAGCGCCGCGGTGCAGTCGGACCAGCCCAACCTGGAAATCAAAGGGCGGTTCGGGCCGATCGGGGAAGATTACCAGCTTTCCGCCGCGGCGGCGGACCTGCAACTGACCCTCCTCGCTTTCCCCCTGACCTTCGCCCAGCCTTATTACACCGAATACCTGCCGGTGGAGATCGCATCCGGCCGGCTGGAGACCAACCTGAAACTGACCGGAGAAGTGCAGGGCAAACTGGCCGCGGCCGGGACGCTGGCGTTGCGGGAGTTCGCTTACATTGACAAGCAGCACCTGGAGCCGCCGAGCCCCAAGTTTGACGTGGTGATCGAGGAGAAGGCGTGGTACGACCAGAAGCAGGGAGCGTTTGCGCTGGAGCCGGGCAGCCAGGCCACGCTGGGGCCGCTGGTGCTCAAGGTTTCCGGGAGCGGGGAGGACCTTGACCAGAGCCAGAAAATCACCTTGCAGGGCGAGAGCGAGAAAGTGGCGCTGGCCGAACTGATCAAGCTCTTGCCCTCCCTGGAAAAATCTTTCCAGGAAAGCGGATATCGGCTCGGGGGCCGGGGCCAAACGACCTTTTCGCTCGCGGGTGATAAGAGCGCGCGCCAGGTCAAGCTGCTCCTGGACTTGAACGATGCCAGCGTGGAGATGCCGGACCTTTTCCAGAAGGGCGTGGGCGAGCCGTTGTCCCTGGAGCTTGCCGCCCGGCTCACCGAGAAAAACTATCTGATCGAATCGCTCAAACTGATTCTGGGCGCGTTGCAACTTTCGGCTCAGGGCAAGGTCGGAGCCGGGGAGGAGTTGCCGGCCGAGATTTCTCTCGAGAGCAATCCGGTCCCCTTCGCGAGCCTGCAGAAAAACCTGGTGGCGCTCAAGGATTTGACCCCGGGAGGCACGGTCCGGCTTTCCGCCACCGTGCTCGGGCCGCTGGCCAAGACCGACCAGGTGGAGCTGCGGCTCGTCGGCCTGCAATACCAGTCGGACCACTCGGACGCGCTGCTCACCGGGTCGGTCAAGAACCTGGATGCTCCCCGGATCAGTTTTGCGCTCAGCTCGCAGAAGCTCAACCTGGATAAACTCTTCCCCCCCTCGACCGAGACCGCGGCCCCGGCCAAGGCGGCGGCCCCAGCGGCCGGGGCGGCAGCGCCGGCCGAAGAAGAGAGCTCGCTGAAGAAGATGGTGGTGGACGGGTCGGTGACCTTGAAGAAGGTGATTTACTCCGGGCTTTTCCTCACCAACGTGACCATGAAGCTGGGCATGCAAAAGGGAGTGCTGCAAAGCCCGGGCCTGTCCGGCGGGGTCGCGGGCGGGAGCTTCAACCTGCCCTTTCGGGTGGACTTGGCGGCCAAGGAGCCGGCGTTCACGGTCAAGCCCTCTCTTTCCGGGGTGGACATCAACCAGGTGCTCTCGGCGCTGACCGATCTGAAAGATTCGATCAAGGGCAAGGTGAATGGCCAGGTGGAAGTGAGCGGAGTCGGCACCGAATGGGAGAAAATGAACAAGACCCTCACCGGCCAGGGCCGTCTCGAGCTGACGGATGGCTCGATCAAAGGCTTTGACCTGTTCGGCGGGCTGATGGGAGAGTGGGCCAAGTCGGAGACGGTGCGCAAGTATGCGGCATCGGGGATGGGCAAGGCGGAGTATGCCGCGCTCTCGGAGACCAAGTTCACGCAGCTCTCGAGCGACCTCAAGATCCGGGATGGCCAGGTTCGGGTTCCGAATGCGGTGATGGCGGTGGCCCAGGGCAAGGTGGAGGCGGAGGGGAAGTTCGGGTTCGACTACAAGACCGATTTCCAGGGCAAGATGGTGGTGACGGAGGCGGAAACCAAGAAGATTACCAAGAATGCCGGGATCGGCCCGGAATTTCAGGCCTTGCTCTTGGAGGACGGGAAATTGGTGTTGCCCTTTATCCTGAAGGGAACTTACCCCGACCTCAAAGTCCTGTTTGACGGCGGGGAATACGGCAAGATCGTGCAAAACAACCTGAAGAAGGCCGCGGGCAAGGCGGTGAAAGAGGGGGCCAAGAAGCTCCTGGAGGGCAAAGACCTCAAGAACATGAAATTCGATGATTTTTTCAAGCCGTGAGCGGGCGCCGAGGGGAAAATTAGGATGACAGCTCCGACCTTTGCCTTTTCACCGGCGGGGACCGGGTGTTTTCTCCGGAAAACCCGAGTCGGAGAAAAAACTTGACCGCCAATGATTTATTGGTATTATTAACCAACTAAATGGCAGGTAGCCTTGCGGAAAAGTCCGGCGCGCAACCCAGGGCTCGCATCCTGGCCTGGGCGGGCTTGGTCCTGGGGGTGACCGCGCTCGGCCTGGTCGGCTGGCAAGGATGGGACTATCGCCGGCAGCGCCGGCAGATGGATGAAGCCGTGACGGCTTTGCACCAGGCGCTGGCGGAAGCGCCCCAGCCCGGTCCGGACTGGGGGGACCAGATCGAGCGGAAGGAACAAGCCCTGGACCGGGAGTTTCCCGCGAAGCTGGATCTGCCGGCGCTGGAGCAGGAGATTCAAATGCTGGCCATCCGCCAGGGTTTGGCCCTGACCGGGTTCGAGCCGCTCCTGGCCCAGGATTTTCATGGGTATCGGCTGCAATCGCTGCGCCTGACCGTCCTGGGTTCGGCCCGACCGGTGGCAGGGTTGGTGAAAGGATTGGAAGAGGTTCCGGGCATCCACCGGGTGCGGGTGGATAAGTCGCAGGGCCCGCATGAGGGATTCCAGCATGACCTCTACTGGGATTGGTACCTTTACCTCCCCGGCTCCCGAGGGGCGGAGCCGTGCCCGGAACCCAAGGATCGAATCGCGCTTCCGCCGCGGAAACAGAACCTGTTGGCGTGGGCGGGAGGGAACCTGCAAGCGGGACGAGAGGAGGCCGAGGCTTTAAAAGCGCAACTGGCCGAGGCTGATACCCAGGCGCAAAAAGCCTGCCGTCAGCGCATGCACTGGGAGAGCTTGCAACAACGTGAGGCTTCTGCCCAAGCCTTGGCCCAGCAGTTGTCAAAATCCGCGCCTTAAGTTGCCGGAATAGGGGCCGGTTCGAGAGGCCGGAAAGCAGAGGAAGGAGATGCGCTCATGATTGATTGGGACGAAATCAATTGGAAGCAAGGGATCGCGACCTTGGTGCTGGGCATCTTATTGATTGCCGGCGGGATCTTTGTCGTGGATGATTATCTTCGCTCCATCCGCACCCAGGAAGCGCTGCAAGGCAACCTGGACGACTTGAACAGCTATGCGGCCAAATACCAGCCCCCGGCGCTCAAGGATCCCAGTAAGCTGGAGGCGGAGGTAGGGGACCTGGAAGTTCGCCTGGCCCAGGCGCAGGTGAAGCTGCCCGAGAGCTATGACCCCGCGGAGATCCAGGCGGACATCGAGAATCGGGCCCGCATGCAATTGGTCAACCTGCTCAGCGTGGAGGCCCAGCCCAGCTATACCCGCGGCCACCTGGTGATTCATCCCTTCCAGGTCAGCTTCAGCGGGACGCGGGATCAAATCACCGACTTCCTGCGGAGTCTGGATCAGATCCCCTCTTTGCACGAAATGGAAAGCGGCAACGTCAGCATCTCGGACAAAGTGCGGGTCACCGTCAGCCTGGTCAGCTTTGACCAGGATTCCTGGCTGGAGGCCAACCCCTGCCAGGAGTTGACGCCTCCGCCCCAACTGCGGGAAACCAAGGCGGAGAGCCTGCGCCTGTTCAAGGGCAACCTTCTCCAGATGCAGCAGGAGATTGCAAGAAAGTTGGAAAACCTGAAAAGGGCACAGGATAATGTGCAAAAGATCTGCGATTTAAACCATCGGTTGGGAATCGCTCGGGACAAGCTGCAGGCCTTGAGCGCCCAGGGCGAATAAATCCGCCGCGGCTGGTCGGAAGCGACCGGCCGGATCGGCGAATCGAAAAATACCGCCCTGCTCCTGAGAGCCGGCGACGAAACGGACATGGTCTCGATCAGGAATGGCCCGCCTTTCCCTCCTCCGGGCGGGTTCAGGTCCAGGATGAAATCCTTTCGGATCAGGCTTTTCTTCCAGCCCCCTTCGGCACCGGCAGACCTCCGATGGTTCTCGATCCCATAGCTCTGGCGCGCCGGGCGCAAGCGATCCCGCCCTTTATCGTGGTGGACGTGATTGATCGGGCGGTGGAGATGCAGAAGGCGGGGGAAGACGTGATCATGCTGGCGGTGGGCGAACCGGATTTTCCGACGCCCGCCTGCATCGTGGCCGCGGCGGAAGCGGCGCTCCGCCAGGGCAAGACCAAATACACCCACTCGCTCGGCATCCCGCCGCTGCGGGAAGCGATCGCCGCGGACTATCACCGGCGTTACGGGGTAAGGGTCACGCCCGAGCAGATGATCGTCACCCCGGGCACCTCGCCGGCCATGTTCCTGGTCTTTTCCGGCCTGCTCGAGCCGGGAGATGAGATCATCCTTTCCGACCCCGGCTACCCTTGCTACCAAAACATGATTGAATACCTGGGCGGCCGGGCGGTGCGGGTGCCGGTGTTTGAGGAAGACGGCTTCCAGTATCGGCCGGAAATGATCCAGGAGAAGATCACGCCCCGGACCAAGGCCATCCTGGTCAACTCGCCCAGCAACCCCACCGGGAACCTGCTCGACCCCGAGCGCATGGCCGCGATCGCGCGCCTGGGGCCGCTGGTCATTTCCGACGAGATCTACCACGGCCTGGTCTACGTCGGCCAAGAGCATTCGATCCTGGAGTTCACCGACCGGGCGATCGTGCTCAACGGCTTCTCCAAGCGCTACAGCATGACCGGCTGGCGGGTGGGCTACACCATCCTGCCCCCGGACCTGGTGCGGCCCCTGCAGAAGGTGCAGCAGAATTTTTTCATTTCCACCGGCGACTTCGTGCAGTGGGCCGCCCTGGCCGCCCTCACCTCGGCCGGGCCGGAAGTGGAGCGGATGCGCCGGACCTTTGATCGGCGCCGGCGGGTGATGATCCAGGGTCTGCGCGCGCTCGGCTTCGGGATCACCGTGGAGCCGACCGGGGCCTTTTACGTGCTGGCCAATGCTCGGGCTTTTTCCAGCGATTCCTATCGGCTGGCCTTTGATATCCTGCTTTCCGCCAAGGTGGGCGTCGCGCCCGGAATTGATTTCGGGCCGAACACCGAAGGCTACCTGCGCTTTTCTTACGCGGTGAGCGAAGCCAAGATCGAAGAAGGATTGCGCCGGATCGAGCGCTTCCTGAAGAGCCGTTCCTAGCCGCCAGGCCGGACCCGGTTCCCAGGTTCCGCGCTCTTTTTTAAAAATCCGGACCGGGCCGGCGAGGGGGGACTTGCGTTCCGGGAAAGCGTGGTTATCTTAGAAGGTAGAGAGGACGGCTACGGACGCAATCCTTGACCGGCAACGCCGATCACGGGCGTTGGCGGGGAACAACCCGGTTTTGACAGAGCAGGAGGAGTTTTGATGAAGATCACAGAGATAGCAGTCGTTCCCGTCGAAGAGAACAAACTGCGGGCCTACGTCAATATTACGATTGACCACGTGTTTATGGTCAGGGGGCTCAAGATCATTCAGGGCAGCGATGGTCTGTTCGTGGCCTTTCCCAACAAGAAAGGCAAGAACGGCATGTTCCGGGACGTGGCCCATCCTTTGAACTCGGAGACCCGCCGGGAGATCGAGGAGATGGTGTTAAACGCTTACGAACAGGCGTTGAAGGAAAGGCCCCCGCAAAAAGCGGCCGTGGGAGAGGACCGGTAGAAAAATCCTGGCGGTCAAAATTCCGTAATTGAATAAAAACACCCTCACCGTTTCCCGGGAGCGGGGGAAGCGGCGGGATTCTTTCATGCGAGCGCAGGAACAAGCCGGATCAAGCCGGCGGGCCTGCGCTCAATTGGTCTCCGGCCAAGGAAAGGAGGTCCCGGCGTGCGATGTAATATGAATTACGATTATACCGGGAGTGCGGATGTGCCGGGTTCTCTTTTAATTTTCTAACTAGTTGATATTTCGAGTGATTTTATTTTCTTTGAATTTTTGGTATTTTTTCTAAATTTTTCTTGACAATACCAGATGTAGTGGTAATATTGCTGCCAGCCGCAGAATATTGTGGTTTTAAGGATTAAGGCAATTGCTTGACAAACGAGGCGATTGTCCTTAATATCTCAAACTTAATTTCGGTCCTAAAGGAGGAACGAACTGAAACTATGAACGAAAAAAAATCTTCGGATAAACCTCCACAGCGAAGCAAAAACGGCAAGCATTCCCGAACGATCCTGGGACCTGTCCCCAACCTGGAAGAGCATGTGCGGCCGGATTGGTGGCGTTGCATTTTCAATTCGCTCTACATCAAGACCGATGGGGACGTCGTCGACGATCAAAACATTACCCACCAGGAAGTTGATCTCTTTTCCCAAGTTCTCCAGATTTCCCCGGAAAATGTGATCTTGGATCTCTGTTGCGGCCAGGGCCGCCACTCGATGGAGCTGGCGCGCCGCGGGTTTAAGAACGTGGAGGGACTCGACCGGTCGCACTACCTGATCCAGAAAGCCAAGGCTCTGGCCAAAAAAGAGGGCCTGTCGGTCAAGTTCCGGGAGGGTGACGCGCGCAAGCTGCCCTATGCGCCCGATACCTTTGACGTGGTGATGATCCTGGGCAACAGCTTCGGCTATTTCGAGACCATGCAGGAAGACCTGCGGGTGCTCAAGGAAGTGTTCCGGGTGCTCAAGCCCGTGTTCCGGGTGCTCAAGCCCTGGGGCCGCCTGCTCATTGACGTCACCGACGGCGAATACCTGCGCCAGCACTTCCAGCCCCGGTCCTGGGAATGGATTGACAAGAAGCATTTTGTCTGCCGGGAGCGCTCCCTCTCGGTGGACAGCCAGTGCCTGATCTCCCGGGAAGTGATCTCCCACGTCCAGAAGGGCGTGATCGCCGACCAGTTCTACATGGAACGGCTCTACACCAAGGAGAGCCTGAGCGAACTGATGAAGGCGGCCGGGTTCAGCGAGGTCGCCCCCCATGCCGAGCTTTCGCCCGACTCCATCCGCAACCAGGACCTGGGCATGATGGAGCGGCGCGTCCTCATCACCGCCCGGGTGCGCAAGGAATGGGCCGCTCTCAACGTCAAGCCCAAGCCGACCATGCGCCAGGTGGCGGTGGTGATGGGGGACCCCCACAAGCCCGACCCGCTCAAGCCCCTCTCCGTCTTTGACGATGACGACTTCTACACCATTGACCAGTTGAAAGACGCCTTGCGCGAGTTAAAGGAATACCACTTCCTCTACCTCAATAACCATGACACCCTGATCCACGACTTGAGCCGGCTGGCCGGCAAGGTGGACCTGGTCTTCAACCTCTGCGACGAGGGTTATTTGAACGACCCGCGCAAGGAGCTCCACATCCCCGCGCTCCTGGAAAAACTGGACCTGCCCTATTCCGGGGCCGGACCCCAGAGCCTGGCCTATTGCTACGACAAGTCCCTGGTGCGCGGCATTGCCAAGGAAATGGAAATCCCGGTCCCGGCCGCTTTCTTTATCAAGCCGGAAGATACCGCTTTCGACCTGCCCTTCGGGCTCCCGGTGATTGTCAAGCCCAATTTCGGGGACTCCAGTTTCGGCATCACCCAGCGCTCGGTGGCCTTTCGGCCGGATGACCTGCTCCACGCCATCTCCGAAATCCGCGAGAAGTTCGGCTACGATAAGCCCATCCTGGTGGAAGAGTTCCTCAAGGGCAAGGACCTGAGCGTCGGGATCATCGGGAACCCGCCTTCCAGTTACACGGTTCTGCCCATCACCGAAGAGGACTATTCGCAGGTGCCGGAGGACTTGCCTCCGATCTGCGGCTACGAGGCCAAGTGGTGTCCGGATTCGCCCTATTGGAAAATCACCTCGGTCCCCGCGGCGATTCCCAAAGAGACCCAAAACTTCATTGTGGAATGCTGCCTCAAGTTGTTCGAGCGGCTGGAATGCCGGGACTATGCCCGGTTTGACTGGCGGCTGGACTCCGAGGGCCGTCCCAAGCTGCTGGAGGTCAACCCCAACCCCGGCTGGTGCTGGGATGGGCACCTGGCCAAGATGGCCAAGTATGCCGGCCTTTCTTACATGGACATGCTGGTCCTGATCCTCCGCGCCGCGGAACAGCGCCTGGGCTTGCAAGCCGTCTGCCAGAAGAAAGAGGAGGAGACCACCGCCATGGAAGCGGCGGGAAAAGAGCTATGGGCAAATTCCCATCCGCCGCTCCGAGAAGGAAACTGAACGGATCACCGGGACTTTCCGGGAAAGTTTTCTGCCGGCGGTGGAACTCCCTCGGTTCCGCCGCCTGCGCGTTTTCAGGACGACCCGGCGTTTGTTCGGAGCGGCATCGCGTGCTATCATCAATCCCCGGAAAGGGGAATTCACGATGAGCAACACCAGCAAAGCCCGACCGATTCGCGACGGCGTGGATTGGGTGGGGGCGATGGATCCGGACCGCCGGCTTTTCGACGCCCTGATTCCCTTGCCCGAGGGCACCAGCTACAATGCTTACCTGATTCGAGCCAGCCCCAAGACGGCCCTGATTGACGCGGTGGACCCGCCCTTTGTCCCGGTGCTTCTGGGACGGCTGGCCGGCCTGGGGCTCAAGCGCCTCGATTACCTGATCGTCAACCATTGCGAGCAGGACCACAGCGGGGCCATCCCCTCCGTGCTCGAGGCTTATCCCGAAGTGGAAATCTACACCACGCCCAAAGCTAAAGGGATGCTTTGCGACCTGCTTCCGGTGGCGGCGGAGCGCATTCGGACGGTGGAGGACGGCGCCACTCTGTCCCTGGGCGATCGGACCCTGGAATTCAT
>MGQK01000065.1:73902-77246 GCA_001797815.1 Deltaproteobacteria bacterium RBG_13_61_14
CTGACCTACCTGCGGGAGGAGCAGATCCTGTTCCCCTGCGACCTGTTCGGGTCGCACCTGGCTTCCCACGATCTCTTTGCCAGCGACGAGCCTCGCGTCTTGGCAGTGGCCAAGCGGTATTACGCCGAGATCATGATGCCGTTCCGCCACCAGATCCAGCGCCACCTCGAGAAGATCCAGCAGTATCCGATTTCCCTGATCGCTCCCAGTCACGGGCCTCTGTATGCCCGGCCCTCCTTGATCCTGGAGGCCTATCGCCGCTGGGTCCAGGATCAGCCGGAAAACCTGGTGGTGGTGGCCTATGTCTCCATGCACGGCAGCACTGAGCGGATGGTGGAGTGCCTGGTGGAGGCGCTTCTTCTCCATCAGGTTCCCGTGGAGGTCTTCAACCTGGCGGAGGTGGACATCGGCAAACTGGCCATGGCTCTGGTGGATGCCGCCACCCTGGTCATCGCCTGCCCCCAGGTGCTGGCCGGAGCCCATCCCCAAGCCATTTATGCCGCGGCCCTGGCCAATGTGCTGCGGCCCAAGCTCAAGTATGCCGCGATCATTGGCTCCTTCGGGTGGGGCGGAAAGATGGTGGAGCAACTAACCGGTTTGATTTCCAACCTGCGGGTGGAGCTGCTGCCCACGGTGTTGGCCCGCGGGCTGCCCCGACCGGAAACCTTTCAGGCCCTGCAGGGATTGGCCGGGGACATTGCCGCACGGCATCAAGCTTTGGTCGCCTCACCCTAGAGGCGGGTGGCGGGAGCAGGAGTGGTTTTTGCCGGATAATTGTGGTATAGATGAAAATCGGGCTGGCGATAGTGCCAGCCGAATTATCTTGAGGAGGGATCGGCGATGAACCGGGGCGAAGGTAAGTTCTATGTCATTGCGGCCATCTTGATCGTGGCGGTGACCGTCACCGGCGTGGTGATGCTAGGGCCGGTCTATCAACGCAAATGGAAATTCGGCAAGCAAATGGAAGAAGACCTGCGCGCCTTTGATGCCACCGGCGAAGAAAGAATGTACGAAGACATGATTCGCGAGGCCAGGGCAATAAGATTGCCGCCCCTCACCGTGGATGACTTCTACTTCGAGGGCGGGGAGGTGGGCCAGCCCGCGCTTTTGCAATGTGAATATATCGAAAACATCAAGCTGCCCGGCGGCCGAATCTACCCCATGCGCATCCTGATCGAGATCAATATCGCCAAACTCCCGACCCGACCATTTTAGCCGGCCGGATGAGATGCAGCGTCCCGTCCGGTCACGGCCTCGCGTCCTCAAGCCAGCGATGGATCCTCGGCTTTGCCGGCAACGACCATGAAGCGCAGACGAACCTCCCCGGGCAGAGTCGCTGCGATCCTCGTTCTCGGACTGCTCGGCTATGGGCTGATCCAGATCGGGCCGGTTTACTATCGCGAATGGAGATTCCAATTGGCCATGGACAAGGCCTTGCGGGGGGATGACGCCAGCAACGAAACTTTTATGATTGACAAGCTGATCCGAAAGGCCGAGCTCCTGGGTCTGCCTCCGCTGACCCCGGACAATTTCACCTGCGATTGTGAGCCGGGCACGGAAGCGATCCTGCAATGCGTTTATACGGAACCAGTTCGTTTTCCCGGCGGCCTGATCTTTTCCATGAAACGAGAAATCGAGGTCCGGGCCCCGCTCCCGGCCGGCCCGGAAAAGACCGAGTGAACCGCGGTCCTATCCCCTCTTGATATCAAAGTTCCAGCCACGGAAAAAAGCACCCGTCCCCTAAACCGATTAAGCCCTTTTCATCCGCTGGATCTATTACCTTGACCTTGGCGGGCCGACCCTCGGTCGAGTTGCTTTTTCCACAGCCAGGCGCCCCACCCTCGCGCCTTTTACTTTTCACTTTTGACTTCGAGCATGCGTTCCGCCTGCTCGATGCGGTCTTGATAAAACGCCGCCTCGCGCTCGAGCCTGTTTCTTTCGTCTCCTGGGGCGGTCGCCCGCCTGGCCTCCACCTCCCTGAGCGCCGCGGGTAGATCCACCACCTCGAGCCGCTCGATGGATCGGCCGCCCAGGTAGTCGGTCTGGTTGCGGGTCCACACCGGCAACGCCTTCCACGCCGCTGGCTCCACCCCGGCGGCCCCGCGCGCCAACTCCACCTTCACGATCGCCCCAATCCGGTTTTGGTGCTCTGGCCGACCGCGCTCCTGGTTGGAGACGAAGTTGCCCAGGGAATAGGCGATGAGCGCGCGCCGACCGCTTGCGGTCCGGATTTCCTCGACCGGCTCGAGCACGTGGGGATGATGCCCGAGGATGAGGCAGGCGCCCGCGTCCACCAGCTTCTGGGCCTGCTGGCGTTGCGAGGGGAGCGGCTGTTCCCGGTACTCCTCGCCCCAATGCACCGCCACCACCACGCAATCCGATTTTTCCGCGGCCGCCTTCACCTGGCCGAGGAGGTTTTCGAACCCGTAACCGTTCACGCGCGGCGCGCCTTTGCGCTCCCGGTTCAGATCGTCGTTCGCCACCAGGGTATAGCCGACCACCGCGAGTTTGATCCCGTTCTTCTCGAAGAAATACGGGGTCTCGGCCTGCTCACGGTCCTCCCCCACGCCCAGGCACACCGCCTGCTGCTGGGCGCAATGACGCGCGGTGATCGCGGGGCTCCGAGGGCCCTGGTCGTAAGAGTGGTTGTTGGCCGCGGTGAAGGCGGTGAGGCCCGCGCGCATGGCCGCGCGGAGCGCGGGCGGGTCCCCGCTGAAAATGAAGGGCCGGGGCGGCTTGTGCTTCCTGAGGATGGGGAATTCCAGATTGGCGATGCCCAGGTCCACGCCGGAAAGCGCCGCGGCCACGCCGGGAAAAAGTTCATCGTAGCCCTGGTTGTTCTCCTCGCCGCGGGAGCGCTGGGCCGCGGAGAAGTGGACCCGACCGTGGAGGATGATGTCGCCGGCGCCGGCCACGATCAGCCCGGGGGCGGGGGCCGGCGCGGGGGTCGCGGCCGCTTGCTCCTTCGCGTAATGCGCCTTACGGACCCGGAAGGGGCATTTCCGGATGCGCGCGTGAGCGCTGCTGTCGCTAAAAAGGGAAACGAAAAGAAATACTGCCGCCAGAACAGACCATGCCCTGGGGAAATAAGCTCGGGATCGCGCCGAGGCCGGCCGCAGAGAATTTTTCTTTTCGAAATTAAATTTCATCTCCATCGGTCGGCAACTATAGGGGTCAGAACTTTACGTTACCCCGGCCTTGAGCAGGTCGTGGAGGTGAAGGAATCCGACCAGGTGCTCGCCGGCAGGATCGTCGCAGACCAGGAGGCCGGTGATGGAATGACGCTGCATTATCTCCAGCGCGGTGGCGGCCAGCTCGGAAGGCGCGATGAACTTAGGCCGCCG
>MGQK01000065.1:77261-77603 GCA_001797815.1 Deltaproteobacteria bacterium RBG_13_61_14
GGCGGCCCGGCGGAGGAACTCGTCGTCGCGTTCCAGGGACCGGCGCAGGTCACCGTCCGAGATCACGCCCGCCAGTTTGCCCTCGTCCACCACCGCGGTGTGGCCCAGCATCTTGCCGCTCATCTCCACGATCACCTGGCGGACCGAAGCCGCGGGCGGGACCGAGGGAATTTCCGCGCCCTGGTGCATCAAATCGGAAACCCGGAGCAAAAGCCGCCGGCCCAAGGCGCCGGAAGGATGCAGCCGGGCGAAATCCTCGGCCTGAAAGCCCCGGCGCTCCAGGAGCGCGAGCGCCAGCGCGTCGCCCAGCGCCAGCGCCGCGGTGGTGGAAGCGGTGGGGGC
>MGQK01000065.1:77626-80361 GCA_001797815.1 Deltaproteobacteria bacterium RBG_13_61_14
CCTTGACGCTCGCGTCCAGCACCACGTCCGAAGCCTTGGCCAGGGTGGAAGCGGTCCGGCCCACCAGCGCGATGATCTTGACCGCCAGCCGCTTCAAGACCGGGATCAGCCGGATCAGTTCCTCGGTCTCCCCGCTGTTGGAAACCGCGAGCACCAGGTCGTTGCCGGTGAGCATGCCGATGTCGCCGTGCAGGCCCTCGGCGGAATGCAGGAAAAAGGCCGGGGTGCCGGTGGAAGCGAAGGTGGACGCGATCTTCTGGGCGATGATCCCGGATTTGCCGATCCCGGTGACCGCCACCTTGCCCGAGCAGGCCGCGAGCAGGTCCAGGGCCTTTAGAAACTCCGGCCCCAGCCGGCCGGCCAACGCCGAGATCGCCTCGGCCTCGATCTGCAAAACCCGCTTGGCTTTTTCAATCGTCATCGAATAGTGCACCGGTTTCAAACCGGTGGCCCAATTTTAAGATTGCGCGGCTTCGACCGCCTTGGGCCGTCTCGCCGCGATCGCGTCCTCATCAAACGAGTAAAATACTATCTGGTATTGCCGGCGGAAATCCTTGACCTCGTCGCCCATGTACTTGCCCTGGCGCAGGCACTTCTTGAACAGCTCGGCGATTACCTTCATCTCCGCTTCCTTCATGCCGAAGCGGGTCATCTCCTGCACCCCGATGCGGATCCCGGCCGGGTTGGCCACCCGCTCCAGCGGCTCATGGGGCAAGAGGTTCATGTTCAGGATGATGTGGTTGTCCTTGAGGATGCGGGCCACCTCGTCGCCGCCGCCCAGTTCGGAGACGTCCACCGCCACCTGGTGGCTCTCGGTGAAGCCGAACTGTGCGGCCTGGACATTGAAGCCGGCGTCGTAAAGCGCCCGGGCCAAAGCCTTGGCGTTTCGGATCACCTGGTCGGCGTAATCTTCTCCGAACTCCAGGTATTCGTAGGCGGTGATGGCCAGGGGCACCAGGGTGTCGAGGTGGTGGTTGCTGGAGGACCCCGGAAAAGCGCCCTTGTCAATCAAGGCCCACTCCGAGTCTTTCATGTTGCTGAACGCGATCCCGCGCTGGGAGCCGAAGAAGGTCTTGTGGGTGGAGGCGGTGATGATGTGGGCGCCCTCGCCCAGGGGATCGTGGAAGCGCTTGCCCGCGATCAGCCCGAGCACGTGGGCGGCGTCATAGATCAGGATGATCCCGCGCTCCTTGCACAAGGGGGCCAGCTCTTTCACCGGGTCCGGGAACAGGTAGAGCGACTTGCCCAGGATCAAGACCTTGACCGGCACCCGCTCCAGGATGTCCAGGGTGTGCGCCACGTCAATGTGAAAGCCGTCCGGCGTCAGCGGGAAGTTGATGATGTTGCTGGTATACTTCCCGACCGAGCCGGACTTGTGGTGCGAGATGTGGCCCCCGCCCGCGGTGGAGTTGACCATGACGATGTCCCCCGGCCGGATGTAGCGCGAAAACACCGCGTCGTTCGCCACCGTGCCCGAAACCGGCCGCACGTCCAGGTGCCGGCAGTTGAACAGGCTCTTCAGGTGCTGCTTGGCCCGGGTCTCGATCTCGTCAATCTTCTCCGTCCCCTGGTAGTAGCGCTCGCCCGGATGGCCCTCGGCATAGCGGTGACAAAAGTCCGAACCCATCACCGCCCGCGCCCGCCGCGAGAGCACGTTCTCCGAGGCGATCAGGTTGATCGTCTCCATCCGCCACGAGTTCTGCTCGCGCACGATCTCCTCGATCCGCTCTACATTCTTTTCATACATCGCTTGCTCCTCGCGCCGTTCGCCCCGGTTTGAATCCGGGCAATTTCTCCTTACCACTTCGCCCCGGGAAAGGTGTTCACCTTAAACCGCTTGCCCACCATCCGATACAGCTTGGGCGGGGTCCACGCCTCCAGGATCTCATCTTCGAGGTCGTTGAGGATCCCGTCGTGAATCGCCCAGCTCCGGCCCCGCACCGTTTGGGCGAACTCGGGCCGGCGGAAAGTGGACCCGTCCAGCCGCGCCCAGAGCTTGCCGCCCGGCTGAAACAGCTCCTGGATCCGCCGCATCTGCGGCTCGCCTTCGAAATAACGGAACCCGTGCCGCTCGTAGAGGATGGCGTTGTGGTAAAACAGCGCCTCCAAAAAAATACTCTTCTGCCCCAGCGCCTGGCAGAACTGATCCAGGCTTCCCAGCAACTCTTCAGTCAGCCCCAATCCCCTTCGCACCTGGCCCGGGGCCAGGCCCGCGGCCAAGGCCTTCTCTTCCTCGGGCCGGTTGCGGGAGGTCCAGTTGAGCCAGCGGTCCTTGCCCTCCGGCGTGACATCGGTGTCGAAGCGAGGACTCTCCGGGTCGTTGATCATGATGAAGTCCCACTCCAACTGGATCAGGTCCCGGGAATCGCTGACCTCGATGTAAAAAATCGGGTCCCGGTCCGTGGGCCGGGACTTCACTTCCACGCTGGCTTCCGCTCCGCGCTCCGGGCATTCGATCGTGATCACGCTCTCGCCCAAGCGGTTCAACCCGGTTTCGGGGTTGACCCCAAACCGGGCCAAGAGGCTTCTTGGGATCAACAATCCATAGAGCTCCTCTTTCTCGGCAAGCGGGAGCCGGTTGAGCTGGACCAGGCGAGCCATGAACCCAAACGCTGAATCCGGGTTTCCGGAACCCCTCCTTTACTTCCCTCTTTTTTCAAAAACGGCAATGCGGCTGTGCACGCCAAGCCTCGGCCTTGGCTTAAAGATATCACCCGTGCCTGCCACTGTCCACC
>MGQK01000065.1:80385-81989 GCA_001797815.1 Deltaproteobacteria bacterium RBG_13_61_14
TCACCGGCTACCCGCCGGAAGACCTGCTCCTCAAGCCCTCTTTTATCCGCGACAACCTCGCCACCCTGGACCGGATCCGCAAGAAGCTGAAAATGCCGGGCATGGTTACCGTGCTCGGGTTTGTGGACGGCAACGACGACATCCGCAACGCCGCGGCCATTATCCACCGGGGCAAAATTCTCGGGGTTTACCACAAGCGCTATCTCCCCAACTACGGCGTGTTCGATGAAGACCGCTATTTCCAGTCCGGCGACCGCGCCTTTTCCTTGCAGTGGGGCAATCTCCGGGTGGGCGTGAGCATTTGCGAGGACATCTGGTATCCGGGCGGCCCCTCGCAAGAGGCGTTGCGCGGCCAGGCCGAGTTGATCGTGAATATTTCCAGCTCGCCTTACCACCTGGGCAAGGGCGAACTGCGCGAGCGGATGCTAAAGACCCGCGCTTCCGACGGGGTGGCCATGGTGGCCTACGTCAACCTGGTCGGCGGTCAGGACGAACTGGTGTTTGACGGCGGCTCGGCCATTTTTGATCCGGACGGCCAGGTGGTGGCACGGGGCAAGCTCTTTGAGGAAGACCTGGTGGTGGCGGACCTGGATCTGGAAGAGGTCTTCCGCCGCCGGCTCCACGACCCCCGCAGCCGCAAGGAGAAGCAGAAACACGCCTTGGAGGATGACCGCACCGATTGGGTCAAGGTCCCGGGCTCGCCATCAGGCCAGCGGGTGCGGCCGGTCCGCAACCGGGTCGAGCCGAGGGTGTCGGTGACCGAGGAGGTCTTCCGCGCCTTGGTCCTGGGCACGCGGGACTATGTGAAGAAGAACGGCTTCCAGCGCGTGCTGGTGGGTCTTTCCGGCGGGGTGGACTCGGCCCTGGTGGCGGCGCTAGCGGTCGAGGCCCTGGGCCAAAAGGCCGTGGTGGGCGTGAGCATGCCCGGGCCGTTTACCTCCCGGGGCACCCGCCAGGATGCGGTCCGGGTGGCCAAGAACCTGGGCATCGAGTTCCTGGAGGTTCCGATCGGGCCGGTATTCGAGAGTTACACCCGCGCGCTCCAGTCCGCTTTCAAGCGCAAGAAGCCCGACGTGGCCGAGGAGAATTTGCAGGCGCGGATCCGGGGCAACTACCTGATGGCCCTCTCCAACAAGTTCGGCCGGCTGGTCCTCACCACCGGCAACAAGAGCGAGCTCGCCACCGGCTACTGCACCCTTTACGGCGACATGGCCGGCGGCTTTGCCGTGATCCGGGACGTGCCCAAGACTTTTGTTTACGCGGTGGCGGAGTTCGTCAATGCCCGGGCCGGCCGCGATTTGATCCCGAAATCAGTGCTCGAGCGGCCGCCGACCGCGGAGCTCCGGGCTAACCAGACCGACCAGGACACCTTGCCGCCCTACGCCGAGCTGGACCCGATCTTGAGGGCCTACGTGGAGGAGGACCTGAGCCTGGAGGAAATCGTGGCCCGGGGCGCTAAGTCGGCCACGGTCAAGAAGGTGATCCGGATGGTGGACGGCAACGAGTATAAGCGCCGGCAAGGCCCGCCCGGCATCAAGATCACCGAACGCGCCTTTGGCAAGGACTGGCGCCTGCCCATCACCAACCGCTACCGCAAGGACTAA
>MGQK01000066.1:0-5245 GCA_001797815.1 Deltaproteobacteria bacterium RBG_13_61_14
CAGATCAAGGCAGGTAACCCAGCGCCTTGAGCTTCTCCTCGGTCTCCGGATCAAGGTTCACCGGAAGGGGCGCGGACTTAGAAACTATCTCAAAACCTCTGGTTTTGGATAATTATACAAAATGGCAATTTTGACCTGCGATAAAATCAAGAGCGCGGCGTAGGGGCGGCTCGCGAGCCGCCCCTACCTTGCCGGTTTTGAGATAGTCTCTTCGTTGAAAATGAACCATGCTTAAAAGAATGGGGAAAAAATTGACCTTCCGGGTTGTCCCGCCCCTGGCCTGGGGGATCACCCAATTCTTGTTCTGGAGTTTCCGAAAGGAATTTCTCGGCCATCGGGAAGCCCGGGCTCGGTTCCAGCAAGGCCAGCCGCTGATTTGGGCGCTGTGGCACAGCCGCTCCTTGATGCTTCCGCGCTGGTATCACTGGTTAGGCTACCGACCGATTACGGTCTTGGTCAGCCGGTCTTTCGGCGGCCGGCTGGCCGGGCGGATGCTTTTGACCTACGGGTTTGAGCTTTGCTATGGTTCCAGCACGCGCAAGGGCAAAGAGGGTCAGGCCAAGATGATTGAGGCGGGCCAGGCCGGGAAGTGCCTGGCGGTGACGGTGGACGGCCCGAGCGGCCCGGTCGAGGTGGTCAAGCCCGGGGTGGTGCGCATGGCTTCAGCCACGGGGCACCCCATTTACCCGCTCACCTTTTTCACCGAGAATTGCACCCGCCTGAGCTCGTGGGACCTGTTCATCCTCCCCCACCCCTTCTCCCGGGCCGTCTTCATTGTCGGCAACGCGGTCCGGGTGCCGGCCGACGCCGACCAAGCCACCCTGGAGCAAAAACGGTTGGAAGTGGAGAACGAGCTGAGCCGGATCACGCGGGAAGCGGAGAACTACTTTCTTCGGAATCGTCGTCTAATCAGGGTAAATAGCCCAGCGCCTTGAGCTTCTTCTCGGTCTCCGGGTCAAGGTTCACCGGAGCCGGCAGAGTTTCCTTTCCCAGGGCCGCAATTTCTTCCTCTACAAATTTCCGGGCGAATGCCCCCGCTTGATCCTGGGTTTCCGCCGGCGCCGCGGCCGCTCTTTCCGCCCCCGGCCAGGGATGGACCTGGACCGAAGCATAGGCCGGGATCAGTACCACCTGCCAACGCTGCGTGATCACTGAAACTTGCTCCGGCCCTTTCATCATGGCCAGGGTCACGGCCGGGAGGTAGTCCTCTGGGCTGCCGGGCGCCTCTTTTGACCAAAGCGGCGCCAGGCTCTTGCCCCGGAACTCGGTCTCGGTTTCCACTTCGAGCAGTTCGAGGACCGTGGGCAGGAGGTCCAGGTTCCGGACCGTGGCCCGGACCACGGTGTTGCGGGGCAGGTTCGGGCCGACCAGGATCAGCGGCACTCGGATCAGGTCCGCAGCCACGCCTCCGCCATAGCCGACAAAGCGCTCCTTCTCCTCGTAAACCCCCTCCCCATGGTCGCTGTTCACCACCAGCAAGGTCCGCTCCCACAACTGCAGTTGTTGGAGTCGTTCCACCATCTGTCCAATAGCCTAGTCGGCAAATCGGATTTGGGATTCGTAAATGTCCAGCGGCCGATTGCCGAACCCGAATTCGGGATGGTTCTGCCAGGGCTTGTGCGGGTCCATGAGGTGCACGAAGACAAAGAAGCGCTTTTCCCGGTGCCGCTCAATCCAGGCGATCACTTCCTCCACCGTGGCGTCGGCCGGAAGATAGAGCTTATCGGGCTGGTCGGTGAAATGGTATTCCTCGAAGCCGCGATCCAGGCCGCTTAAACTCGGGGCCAGCCACTGGTTATTGGTCCAGGCCGCGGTGCTGAGCCCGGCCCGCCGGAGAAGTTCAGCTAACGTGGTGACCTCGGGCCGGAGTTTTCCATACCAGTGGCGATTCATCTCCGGCATCCGAAAGGGATCGCGGCTGCGGGCCACTTCGGTGTCCCCCTGGAGGTGGCGGAGGTATTCGCGGGTCATCACCGTTTCAAAGGTATACCGGGAGGTCAGCATGGAGGCATAACTGGGCAAGGTCCAGGAAGCCTGGGTGATGCACCACTCGAAGCGAACACCTTGCCGGGCTAATTTATCCAGATTGGGGCTGGTATCCCGCGCCCGGCCGTAGCAACCCAGGCTCGTGGCCTTGACGTCGCCAATTGTAGCCCAGATTACATTTTTCGGAGGGGGCTCGGTCCGGGGATGGCAACTTGAGGACAGGCCGAGCCAGGTGAAAGAAAGAAGCAGGAGAAGAGGATTTATCCGCAGATGACGCAGATTTCGCAGATTATTTAATTCTGCAACATGAGCTTTGGCTTTTGCCTTCCCTTCCTTTCCTCTCCGAAAATCTGCGTTAATCTGCATTGCAATCCGGCCACATCTTTTTATTTGGAAAGATAATTTTAACCGCAGATTAACGCGAATGAACGCGGATAGAAAAACAAAAAAGATATCTATCCACCAAGGAACACGAAGGGACACGAAGAAACGAAGCCGGATTAAATTCCCTTACCTTCGCGCTCATTCGTGTCTTTTCGTGGATAAATCCTTTCTTCCTCTTCATTTGCGTTTATCCGCGTCCATCTGCGGTTTCCAATTCTTCTTTGGTTGCGGCTCTGCCGCGCTGGGTAATCTGTGGATTCATTTTCTTCAGGAAGCCGGCCGCGCGCGGTTGCGGGCCCAGGCCCGCAGGGTCTGGAGTTGTTCCTGCATGGTGATGGCAAGCGGGACGCTCGTCTGGGCGCACTCGCAGAGATCCTGGGTGTTGATGTCGCGTCCCAGGGGAAAGGCGCGGTAAAGGGCGGAGACCACGAGCTGCTCCAGCTCGGCGCCGGAGTAGCCTTCGGTGAGCGGCACCACCGCGGGCAAGTCGAACTGGTCGGGTTCGCGGCCGCGCTTGCGCAGGTGGATCTGGAGGATGACCTCCCGCTCCGCCACCTGGGGCAGGTCTATGAAGAAAATCTCATCGAACCGGCCCTTGCGCAACAGCTCGGGCGGCAACTCCTCGATCCGGTTGGAAGTGGCGATGACAAAGACCGGCTTGGTCTTTTCCTGGAGCCAGGTGAGGAAAGTGGCGAGCACCCGCGCCGAGGTGCCGGCATCGGTGGCCCCGCCCGAGGCCGCGCCGGCAAAGCCTTTCTCGATCTCATCCACCCACAGCACCACCGGCGCCAGCGACTCCGCGCTTTTGATCGCGCGCCGCATGTTGCCCTCGGAGGCGCCGATGTAAGAGGAAAAGACGTTGCCCACGTCGAGTTTGAGCAGCGGCAATTGCCAGGCCTGGGCGATCGCCTTGGCGGTGAGCGACTTGCCGCAGCCCTGGGCGCCGAGCAGAAGCAAACCCTTGGGCTCGGGCAGACCGAAGTCGCGGGCGCGCTGGGTAAAGGCCTGGTCGCGCTCAGAAAGCCATCCCTTGAGCCGCATAAGCCCGCCCACGTCCTCAAGCTTGTCCGCCACCTCGTAATATTCCAGAATCCCGGACTTGCGGATCAACTGTTTTTTCTCGGAGAGGATCATGGGCAGGTCGCTGCGGTCGAAGCGGCGGTCTTCCACCACCACCTTGGCAAAAATGTTCTCCGCCTCCTGCTCGGTCAGACCCAGGGTGGCCTTGATCACTTCCTCCCGGAGCAGTGCGTCCATGTCCACCGTGAACTGGCCGCGGTTTTTGACCGCGTTCAAGACCCGGTCCAGGACCCGGTAGAGGTCGTTGGCATCGGGCAAGGGCACGTCGAGCACGGTCAGGTCCTTTTCCAATTCCGGCGGCAGGGCCAGCACCGGCGAGAGGATGACCAGGGTCTTGTAGCTTTGCTTGAGGGCCCGGGTCAGGTCGCGGCACTTGCGGACCACCGCCGACTGTTCCAGGTGGCGGTGGAAGTCGCGGAAAAGGAAGAGGGCGCGCTCGCCGCTCTTGAGCACGTGATCGAGCGCCAGCAGGGGCTGGGCCAGGTCCAGGCGGTTATCCAGCCCGGTGGTCTCGCCCCAAATGGAAAGCCGAAGCCGGAGCGACTCCGCCACCCGCAGAAGCATCTTCTCCACCCGCTCTTCTTCGGCGGAGATCAGGTAAAGCAGCGGGTAGCGCGCCCGCACCAGGGTGGCGATCTCTTTTTCCAGGGAGGACACGCTAGCGCTCCGCCACGTGGCGCAGGCCCTCGCGGAAGAGGTTTTCGATGTGCTGGTCGTCCAGGCAATAGAAACTGGTCTTGCCCTGGCGGCGGACCTTGACCAGGTGGAGGTTGCGGAGCAGGCGGAGCTGGTGAGAGACCGCGGAGGGCGAGAGGACGAGGATCTGGGCCACGTCGCCCACGCTGAGCTCGGCCTGGCTGAGCAGGAAGATGATCCGGGTCCGGGTCAGGTCGCCCAGCGCCTTGAAGGTCTCGGACAACTCCCGCAGCACCGGCTCGGGCTTCATCTTTTTCTTCAGGGCCTGTGCCTGGCGGGGGTCGAGCACGTGCCCCTGGTCGCGAGCTGCGCTCATGATGGCTTCATTTTCACAGAGGGGACCAGCAATGTCAAGAAACAACCGGACCTAGGCAATGCCGTAATGTTGATAACCGGCCTTCTCCACTATTGACAAAAACGGCGCCCGGGCTAAGAATGGAGGCCGTGAAATTCAGTCTCAGCCCGGAGCTGAAAAGCTTCCAGGAAACCCTCGAGCGGTTTAGCCGCGAAAAGGTCCGGCCCCGCGCGGCCGAGGCGGACGAGGCGGCCCGGGCGCCCGCGGACCTGCTCCGGGAGCTGCATCGCCTCGGCTACAGTCGCTGCCAGTTCCCGGAAAAATACGGCGGCCTGGGCGAGCCGGGTGATTGCCTTCCCGCCGCGGTCCTGGCCGCGGGCGCTATTGCCAAGGGCTGCGCCGGGATCGCGCTGGCGGCGCCGGGGCCGGGACCGATTGCCCATCTCTTGCTGGCGGCCGGCACCGAGGAACAAAAGCGTGCGATCCTGCCCCGGTTCGCGGATTCCGCCCCTGCCTTTGCCGGCTATTCGCTGGGAGTGGGCGTGGTGCCCCCGGATTTCAGCCGCATCGAGGTCGAGGCCTGGTCCGAACGCGCCGGCTACGTCCTCCAAGGCAAACAAAACTGGGTGGTCAACTTCGACCGGGCCGACCTCTACCTGATCACCGCCCGCATCGGCCCAAGCCAACCCGGCGGCCGAGGATGGTTCCTGATCGAAAAGGACACGCCCGGCCTGGAGATCAAAAACCGAGTTCCGAGCATGGGTCTATGCGCGGTCCCCTTCGGCGAGTTGTCCCTGGCGGAAT
>MGQK01000066.1:5264-5561 GCA_001797815.1 Deltaproteobacteria bacterium RBG_13_61_14
CCGCATCGGCGAGAACGTGCCTGAAGCGGAACTTGACGCCGCCCGGGTTCCCTTTGCCATGGTCCTGGCCGCATTGGCCGCCGGCATCATCGAGGCCGGCCTGGACTACACGCTCGAGTATGCCGAGGACCGGGTCCAGTTCGGCGGTCCCATCATCGAGCGGGAAGCCATCGGGCTGATGTTGACCGGAATGAAGCAGGATTTGGAGCTGGGACGATCCCTGCTCTTTAGGGCCGCCGGCGAGTTGGATGCGAGCCCCGCGGCCTTGGCGCAGGCGGTTCTGGCCGCGGCCTACCT
>MGQK01000066.1:5598-6123 GCA_001797815.1 Deltaproteobacteria bacterium RBG_13_61_14
CAAATCCTGGGCGGGTATGGTTTCATCCGCGACTACCCCTGCGAGAAGTGGCTGCGCGATGCCAAGACGCTGGAGGTATTGATGGGCGCGACCGAGCGGCAAAAGTTGTGGCTCCTGGAGCGCCTGCGTCGGCCCCGGTCGAAACCCGAGGCGATCCATGGCTGAGGTCTATCGCCAGGCCGCGGAAATGATCGTGGCCGGCCGGAACATTGTCGGCTTCTCCGGCGCCGGGATCTCCGCGGAAAGCGGGATCCACACCTTCCGCGACCCGGGCGGCATCTGGGACCAGTTCGACCCGGCCGAAGTCGGCACCGCCGACGGCCTGATCGAGACCGCGCTCCGAAACCCAACCGTGATCCGGCGCTTTTTGGCCCAGGCGCTGGAAACCTTTGAACGGGCCAAACCCAACGACGGCCATTTGGGACTGGTCGAGCTCGAAAAAATGGGCAAGCTCCGCTCGGTGCTCACCCAGAACATTGATAACCTCCACCTCGAGGCCGGCAGTTCGCGGGTGATCGAGGTGCA
>MGQK01000066.1:6137-6257 GCA_001797815.1 Deltaproteobacteria bacterium RBG_13_61_14
AAGCCTACGCCGAAGCCACCACCTGCGACGTGATGCTCGTGCTCGGCACCTCGGGCGTGGTCTATCCGGCCGCGGCCTTGCCCCACGAGGCCGCGGAGCAGGGCGCGAAAATCATTGAAA
>MGQK01000066.1:6334-10964 GCA_001797815.1 Deltaproteobacteria bacterium RBG_13_61_14
CTGGTGGAGATGGTGAAGGATCTGCTGTGAAGGAAACGCCGGGGCCGGGTGCGAGTTAAGTCCAGGGAATGCTTGACATCTTGAGCGAAGGCGTCTAAGATGAATCCGGATTGAGAGAAAGGAACGCCAGCCGGATGAGAAGGCTCGCGGTCCCGAACCGGGGAATCAGAAGCAGATGAGCGAGCAGGCGCACCTGGTGTTTCGGCTGGAAGGGTATATCTTTGCATTCGAGATCCAGCACGTGCTCAAAGTCCATGACTTGGAGACGGGCACGGAAGTGTTGGATTGGGGCGAGGAAGTGGACTTGGCTCGGTTTTTCGGGCTGGAGAGCCAAGGAAAGCTTAATCGGCTGTTCCGGGTGGACATGCTGGTGGGAAACCAGCCGTGGTGTTTTCGGGCGGACGCAGTGGAAGACATCCAGAATTTCGGTTTGGCTCTGACCTTGCCTTTTCCCCCACTGCTCCGCCAGGCGGACAACCTGACCCTGAAGGGGCTTTTCTTTGACGGATTGCAGTTGATTCATCAACTGGACGCGGCGGAGCTGATGGTTTCTCGCCGCTTCCGGGCGATGCGCCTCCAGCATGACGCTGGCAAGAACTGATGCCGTGGTGGAAGAAGACCGGACCTCCTGGCTGGTCTTCAGCCTGGGCCCGAACCAGTTGGCGGTGGAGTTAGGCCGGGTAGTCGCCATTCAAGAAGGCCGGGACATCTTCCCGGTCCCTCTGGTCAGCCCCCGGGTCCTGGGCGTGACCTACTGGCGGGACCAGGCCTTGCCGGTGTTGAAGCCTGAGGTTTTGAGCCAGGCCTTGGGCCAGGATTTCGAGGGAACCCCGGGCCGGCCGCAATTGCTGGGCGTGTTGGAATGGGAAGGCGATCACCTGGGGATATTGTTTGATCGGATTGAACGGGTGGTCAGTGGGGCAGAGATCGAGGAGACGGGGGGAGAGAGAATACCGACACCGCGGGGCGATCTGGTTGTGCCTTGGGGCCGCTATCGCCGGAGGGCGTTGTATCGGCTGAATCTGGAGCGGATTCTGGAACAGGTTCGGGAGGGCGGATAACCCGCAGGGCCGAGGAGGACGGTTGATGGCAAAAAAGATACTGCTGGCTGATGACAGTATAACCATCCAGAAGGTGGTGCGGATCACCCTGGCCGACGGCGACTACGAACTGATCCCGGTGGACAACGGGGACGATGCCCTGGTCAAGATCCAGGAGATCCGGCCCGACCTGATCCTGGCCGACGTGGTCATGCCCGGTAAAGACGGCTACCAGGTCTGCCAGGCGGTCAAGAGCGATCCTCAGCTCCAGCACATCCCGGTGGTGCTTCTGGCCGGAAGCTTCGAGGGCTTTGACGAGATGAAAGGCGCCCAGATCGGCGCGGATGGTTACATCATCAAGCCCTTCGAGTCGCAGACCCTGGTGAGCAAGGTGGAAGAACTCCTGGCCCGGGGCCCGGTCGCGCCTTTGCCGGCGGCTGCCGCGGCCGCACCGGCCCCGCCGGCTCCCGAAGAAGAAATTCCTCTGACCACGGACTTCGAGCCTTCCCAGGAAGCTCCGGCCGGAGAAGACCTCTGGGCGGAATCTCCCACGGCCCAGGCGCCCGCCGAGGAAGATATCTTCGCCGAGCCGGAACTGCCGCCTCCTCCCGAGCCGGAACCCCCGGCCGCGGCCGAGCCGACCTTGCCCGGCGGACCGGCCGAACCGGAATGGCCTGAACCGGAACCCCCGGCCGCGGAACCCGCGGGCGAATGGCTGGACGGAGAGGAGCCGATCTATCCACAACCGGAATGGCACGCCGAGGAAGCGGCGCCGGCGGAAGAGGAAATTCCCTTGGCCGATACCACGCCGTATCAGGCGGAGGGGTATGCGGTGGAAGGGGAGCCGTATGCTGAAGCAGTGCCGGCGGAGATGGAGGTGCAAAGCCCGGCGGAGGCCGTCATGGAGGCGTTTCCCTATGCGGAAACCGCGGAAGGGGAAATAATGGAAGCGGTGCCGGCCGAAGAGGAGATCCCGGTGGCCGAGGCTTATGCCGAGACCGGCGAGGAATACGCTCCGCCGGCCGAAGCCTACGTGCCCGAGGCGGAAACTATGGCCTATGCCGAAACCGTAGCCGAGTATGCGGAGCCGGCCGAAGAATATGCCGAGGCCGTGCCGGCCGAACCGGAGGCGTTGCCGGCGGACTGGGGCCAGGCGGCGCCGGTCATGGCCCAGGCGGCGGATGAGATTGCGACCGCGGCCGCGAGCGGAATGAGCAAGGAGGAGTTGTTGAGCGTGGTGCGGGACACCGTGGAACGGGTGGTGTGGGAGGTGGTGCCGCAACTGGCCGAGGCGATCATCGAGGAGCGCATCCGGCAATTGGAAATGCAAAAGGCCTGAGGGCCGGTCTCCTGCCGCCCGTCCCGGCCAGTCATTTAGCTGACCTTGAATTAAAGGGGATTAGCCTGGGTTAATCCCCTTTTGCATAACGAGCGGTCACCGTCGAGGGTGAGGATTGAATTTGAAAAAGGAGTTAGGCAAAAATTTCGAGCACCGCGCCGCGGAGGCGCGCTGGTATCCGTGGTGGGAGGAGCAGGGCTTTTTCCGAGCCGGACAGTCGCCGGGCAAGCTGAGTTACTGCATCGTGATCCCGCCGCCCAACGTGACCGGGGTGTTGCACCTGGGGCACGCGCTCAACAACACCTTGCAGGACATCTTGATCCGGTATCAGCGGATGCAAGGGAAGAACGTGCTCTGGCAGCCGGGGACCGACCATGCCGGGATCGCTACCCAATACGTGGTGGACCGCGAGCTGCGCAAGGAGGGCCTTTCCCGGGAAAAGCTGGGCCGGGAGCAGTTCATCGCGCGGGTCTGGCAGTGGAAAGAGGAGAAGGGCGACGCGATCATCCAGCAACTCAAGCGGCTGGGCGCGTCCTGCGACTGGAACCGCACCCGCTTTACCATGGACGAGGGCCTGTCCCGCTCGGTGCGCGAGGTGTTCGTGCGGCTTTACCAGGAAGGGCTGATCTACCGGGGCGAATACATGGTCAACTGGTGTCCGAGCTGCGGCACCGCGCTCAGCCAGTTGGAGGTCGAGCTTTCCGAGACCGACGAGCAGGGGAACCTGTGGCACATCCGCTACCCCCTGGCGGAAGGGCCGGGCCGCCTGACCGTGGCTACCACCCGGCCCGAGACCATGCTCGGGGACACCGCGGTGGCGGTGCACCCGGAGGACGAGCGCTTCTACGGCCTGGTCGGGAAGGTGGTCCGGCTGCCCTGCACCGAGCGGGTCATCCCCATCATCGCCGACAGCTACGTGGACCGGGAGTTCGGCACCGGCGCGCTCAAGATCACGCCCGGCCATGACTTCAACGACTTCGAGATCGGCCAGCGCCATCATTTGCCCCGGCCGCAGGTGATTGACCGGCAGGGCCGGATGACCGGCGGGGTGGGCAAATACGAGGGCCTGGACCGGTTCGAGTGCCGCGCCGAGATCGTGAAAGACCTGGACGCCGAGGGGCTTTTGGAAAAAGTGGAGCCTTATCCGGTGCGGCCGGGCCGCTGCTACCGCTGCCACACCATTGTCGAGCCGACCGTGTCCAAGCAATGGTTCGTGAAATCCAAGCCCTTGGCCGAGCCGGCCATGGCCGCGGTGCGCCAGGGCAAGAGCAAGATCATCCCGGAGGCGGAAGAGAAAAAATATTTCCACTGGATGGAGAACATCAAGGACTGGTGCATCTCGCGCCAGATCTGGTGGGGGCACCAGATCCCGGCCTGGCACTGCTCGAAGTGCGGCCGGATCACGGTGGACCGGCAAGACCCGAGTGCCTGCGGCCATTGCGGGTCCCAAGAGATCGAGCGCGACCCGGACGTGCTCGACACCTGGTTCTCCTCCGCGCTCTGGCCCTTCTCCACCCTGGGCTGGCCGGAGCAGACGCCCGCGCTCCAGCGCTACTATCCCAACACCGCCATGATCACCGGCTTCGACATCCTTTACTTCTGGGTGGCCCGGATGATGATGATGGGCCTCAAGATCATGGGGCAGGTCCCCTTCACCGACATTTATCTCCACGGCTTGCTCCGCGACGAGGAAGGCATCAAGTTTTCTAAGACCAAGGGCAATGCCATTGACCCGCTTCAGATGATTGATACCCTGGGCGCGGACGCGCTCCGCTTCACCCTGGCGCTCTACACCCTGACCGGCAAGGACGTGCGCCTCTCGGAAAAGCGGATCGAGGACAACAAGAAGTTCATCAACAAGCTCTGGAACGCGGCCAAGTTCGCCCTCTCCAACCTCCAGGACTTTGACCCGGCCGTGAAAATGCCGGCCGAGTATTCGGAAGCCGACCGCTGGATCCAGAGCCGGTTGCAGCAGGCGATCCGGGACATCCGCGGCCATTTGGATAACTACCGCTTCAGCGAGGCGGCCGGCGCGCTCTACCATTTTATCTGGGACGAGTTCTGCGATTGGTATATCGAGTGGTCCAAGCCCGCATTTTACCAGCCCCCAAGCCCGGCCGGCCGGCGGGGAGCGCAGGCCACCGTCCTGGGAGTTTTAGAGACCATGCTCCGGCTCCTGCATCCGTTCATGCCCTTCGTGACCGAGGAGATCTGGCAGGCGCTGCCCGGGACCGAGGGGAGCATCATGAAG
>MGQK01000066.1:10998-11228 GCA_001797815.1 Deltaproteobacteria bacterium RBG_13_61_14
ACGCGACCGCGGAAGCAGAGCTGGGGAAGGTGCAGGAGGTGGTGACCGCGATCCGCAACCTCCGGGGCGAGAACCTGGTCCCGGTGGGGACCAAGGCCAAGGTGACCCTGCTCGCGCCGGACGCCGCCACCGCCCGCTTTTTTGAGAGCCGCCGGACCTACCTGCTTTCCCCGCCGCAAGTTCATGTGAGCGAGCTTACGATTCTGGCGGGGGCCAAAAAGGACCTGGAC
>MGQK01000066.1:11263-19673 GCA_001797815.1 Deltaproteobacteria bacterium RBG_13_61_14
CCTGCACGTGGCCGGGCTGGTCAACTACCAGGAAGAGGAGCGGAGGTTGCTCAAGGAGATCGGGAAGGTGGAGCTGGAGCTGGAAAAGGTGGAGAAGAAGCTGGGCAACCCCGGCTTCCGCGACAAAGCGCCGGAGGAGATCGTGGCCAAGCAGGAGGCGATCCGGGAAGAATTGCAGGAGCGGCAGGCGATCCTGGAGGCCAACCTCGAGCGAGTGCAGAAGCTCTTGAAACGCTAATCCAGATTCTCTAATTGAGCAGGGGCATGGCATGCCCTGCCCCTACTTTTTTTCATTCCTCAGTTAGCGGGCCGGATACTTTTGCAGTTCCTTGGGCACATACCAGTCCTCGAACTTGAAACAGGGGCGGAGGGGATAGGTGAGCACGTTGTGGAAACGCTTATCCATCACCGAGAGCCACTTGGGCGCGAAGAGGAAGGTATAAGGCTGTTCCTGGTGGAGGATGCGGTGGACCTGGCGGGCATACTCGATCCGCTTTTGCTTGTCGAACTCCCGGCGGTTGAGCTCGATCAGCTTATCCACTTCCGCATGCTTAAAGCCGACGTGGTTGGAGCTGCCCTTGATATCGGCCTGGGAAGAGTCCCAGAGCTGGTAAAAGTCAGGGTTGGCGTCGAGCGCCCAGGCCAGGGTGCAGGCGTCGAAGTCCCAGTTCTGGATCTGCTCCAGGAAGACCGCCCACTCCAACTGCCGGATGCTCATGTCCACCCCGATCTTTTTCAGGTCTTCCTTGAAGATGGTGGCGATCATCTCCGCGGTGCTGCTGCCCGAAGAATACAAGAACTCGAAGCGGAAGGGCTTGCCGTCCCGGTCGCGCCAGCCGTCCCGGTCGTGATCGCCCCAGCCGGCCTCGTCCAGAAGCTGCTTGGCCCGTTCCGGGTCATAGGGCCAGGGTTTGATCGTCTGATCGTAATAAGGGGTCTTGACGTAGGAATTGCCGCTGATCACCGAGCCCATACAGGAGTGGACCGTTTTCAAGATCGCTTCGCGGTTCAGGGCCAGGGTCATGGCCAGGCGGACGCGGCGGTCGTCAAAGGGCGGCTGGCGCAGGTTCCAGCCGATGTAGTTGAAGTAAGGATAATCGTAATAGAGCTTATGGGCGTGGGCGAGGAAGCTCGGGGAGTTGGTCTGCTCGTTCCATTGCACCGCGGTCAGCCGTTCCAGGAAATCAATTCCGCCCTGCTTGAAGACTTGGAGCGCCACGGTGTCGTCAATAATGATCTTGAACACGATCCGATCCAGGTGGGGCTGAGTTCCCCAATAGTCGGGGTTGCGCTCGATCACGATCTCCTGGCCGGTCTTCCATTCCTTGAACCGGTAAGGCCCGGTGAAGATCGGGCGCCGGCCAAAAGGATGGGAGTTAAAGTCAGCGCCGTTGTCCAGGATGTGCTTGGGCACAATGTACATTCCGCCGGAGAATTCCAGGGCCTTGAAATAGGGTTTCTTCCAGCGGAATTGGACCGTGTAATCATCGAGCGCAGTGACTGATTCACAATCGGTGTAATAGGTGCGAAGCGGAGCCGCGTCCACCTTGGGGTCCAGGATCCGCTGGAAGGAATAGACCACGTCCTTTGCGGTCAAGGGCACCCGGTCGTGCCATTTCACGTCATGGCGCAGCCAGAAGGTGAAAGTGAGCTTGTCCTCCGAGACCTCCCAGCGCTCGGCCAGCTTGGGCTTGAACTCCTGAGTCCCAATGTCCTGGTCGAGCAGCGTCTCCTGCATAAAACCGTTAATGATTTGCTCATAGTTATCCGTGGCGATGAGCGGATTCAGGGTCGCCGGTTCCGCCTCGAACCGATAAATCAGCCAGTCGCCATCCTCAGGCTTTTCTCCGGCCGGCGCCGGCAGCGAGTTCACTGCGGGGCGGAAATCAACCTGGCCGCATCCTGGCTCGGCGCCGGCCGGGGCGGGAGACTCGGGCCGGCGGGTGCAGGATAAGAACCCGATGGCCAGCAGCAGCAAAAGCAAGAAAGGACGCGCAAGTGCGTCGCCCGCGTTCCAGAACGGCTTGTGCAAGTAACGACGGCTCATGGACATTGCGAGTTTTCGAGCTTGTCCGTGATTTTCTCGGCCAGACCCTGACGCGGGTTTTCTTTCAGAGCTTCGAGCGCCTGGTGGTAGTATTCCACCGCTTTTTTCTTTCGGCCCTGAGCGCAGTAGGCATCGCCGAGGTGGGCGGAGATCTCGGGATCATCCGGGATTTTCTCGATCGCCTGGTTGAGCCACTTCAAGGCCTCGGCATACTGGCGGCGCTGGAAAAAGACCCAGCCCAGGCTGTCAATGATGGCGCCGTTGTCCGGCTCCAGCTCCAGAGCATGGCGAATGAGCTTTTCCGCCTCGTCCAGCCGGATGCCGCGGTCGGCCCAGGAATAGCCGATAAAGTTGAGGGCGCGGGCGCTCTTCGGGTTTTGGGCGAGGATCTTTTGCATCTGGGCCACGGCCAGGTCGTGGTCGCCCATCAGGTCGTAGAGGGCGCCCACCTGGTAAAGGAGGTCTTCATCGTGGGGGTTGTTTTCCAGGCCTTGCATGAGCACGCCCAGGGCCAGGTCCAGCTTCCCGGCCTCCTGGTAGAGCGCGGCCCGATCCAGGTAGTAGGGGATAACCTTGGGCATATTCTGGTTCAGGTCCTTCAAGTATTGCAGGGCCCGGTCGCCCTCCCCTTCTTCCTGGTAACTCCAGGCGATGCGCCGTTGCGCGTCCGCATAGCGCGGCGAATCCTGGGGGATTTTCTCGAACCAGCTCCGGGCCGCGGCCGGCTGCTTTTCCATTTGGGCCACCACTCCGAGGTAAAAAGGAGCGTCGGGGTTCTTCGCGTCGCGGGCCAGGAGCTCGGTGAACTCGGCCCGGGCCGCGGCATAGTTCTGGCGGCGCATCTCGATGTAGCCGCTCTGCAACCACCACTCCGCCATGCTCTCGTCCTCGGCCTTGCCCTGGGCCAACACGGCCAGGGCCTGGTCCCAGCGCTCGAGCTCGATCAAGGTCGAGGCCAAGACGCTGCGGGAATCATTGTCGCCAGGATAGTAAGCAAGCAGGCGGGAATAGGCCTGGATGCCCTTATCCTTGTCCCCGGCCAGCATGTAGCTCTGGGCCAGCTCCTGCAGGGAATAGTAATACCCCGGTTGGAGCCGCAGCGCTTCCTCATATTCCGGCGCCGCCTCCTGATACTGGCCGAGCCGGAAAAAGATCTGGCCCAAAAAATAATGCCCGTCCGCGGAGTTGGGTTGCCGCTTCAGGAAGCTGCGCATGGTCTCGACCGCGGGACCGGGCAGGCCTGAATTCAGGTAAGCCATGGCCAGGTGCATATTGGTATCTGGGTTGTTCGGGTCGAGCTTCAGCGCGGACTGAAGCAGGGACACGCCCTCCGGCACGCGGTTGGTGTTCAGGTAAACCAGGGCCAGCAGGTTGAACGGCTCCGCCGATTCCGGGGCCAACTGGCGGGCGGCTTCGGCTTCGCTCTCCGCCTGGGCGATCTTGCCGTCCTGCAAATACAGGCCGGCCAGCTTGAGATGGAGGTAGGCCGATCCCGGGTCAAAACTGAGGGCTTTCTCCAGCTCGGCGATGGCCCCCTCCCGGTCGCCGGAATTTTGTTTGAGCTCGCCGGCCGAAAAGTGGTAAAGCGCCTGGCCCTCGGGCGAGAGGCCCTCGCCGGAGGGGATTTCGGGAGTGGAGGAGGAGCTGCGCTTCCAGTTTTTCGAGGCTTGGCAGGCGGCCAGGCCGAGCGAGAGCAAAAGGCAAGTGAGGCCCAGCCCGCGGACCAGCCGGCGACGCTTCATAATCGGAATGGTAACACACGCCTCTCGGCCGGTCAAACCCAGGCGGCTAGTGCTCCGTCCATTTTGTAATGATGAATAGAACGGTCTGATGCTGGGGTAGAGGCGATCCTGGTGATCGCCCCTTCGATCTTGGGCGAATACGAGATTCGCCCCGACCAACCCATCTATCAAAACCAAAGGGACGGAGCACTAGCCGGAGGAATCGGTCGGGTTTCGCTTTTGCATATGCTCGCTGACCTTGCGGAGGATGGCGGCCGGCCCCTGAATCTTGGGCAGGAAGTCATCGGCCAGGACCCGCTGGGCCATTTGGCGGAGTTCATCCTCGGACTTGTTGGAGAACAGAATAATCTGCGGCCGGCTCTTGACCCCCTGGCGCAAAAGCCGGATGAACTTGTCGCCGGTGAGCGTCGGCATCATCACGTCCAGCAGCACCACGTCGGGCGAAAACTCGTTGATGGCGGAAGTGGTCCCGATCACCCGGGTGGTGGTCTGGACCTCGTAGCCGGCTTTTTCCAGGATGCGCTGGCCCAAACGCAAAGCGTTCTCATCGTCGTCAATGATAAAGACTTTTCCCAGACTCATGCGCTCCTCCCTTTTTCCCGGAGCAGGAGCTTGACCTGGTCCAGGAATTGTTTGGGACTGAAGGGTTTGGCGATAAAGATATTGGCTCCCGCCTGGAGGCAGCGGTCGGTTTCCTTGCGCTTGTCCGCCGCGCTCATCATGACAATGATCAATCCCTGGAAGCGGGGGTCGGCGCGCACCCGGCGACAGACCTCGACCCCGTCAAAATCTCCGGGCATCCAGATATCCAGCACCATCAGTTCCGGGTGAAAGTCCTGGATCACTTCCAGGGCCTGGTCCCCGTTCTCGGCGTGGGCGGTGACAAAGCCGGCCCGGGACAGGGTCCGATCCAGCACGGCCCGGAACACGCGGTCGTCGTCCACAATCAAGGCGCGCCGTCGGTTCATACCCGCTTCGCCTGGGGCAGGATGAAATAAAAGGTGCAGCCGTGACCGAGACCCGCGCTGGAAAAGCCGATGGTGCCGCCATGACCGTCCTCGATGATCAACTTGGCAATGGGCATGCCCAGACCCGCGCCTACCGAATGCTTGCGCACGTCCTCGATCTGCTCGAACTTGCTGAACACCTTGGCCGCGTTCTCCGGCGCGATCCCGATCCCCTCGTCCACGACCTCCACCCGGGCCCCGCCGGCCTCGGCCTTGGTCACCGCCCGGATCCGGCGCTCCTCGGGACTGTATTTGCTGGCGTTGGTCACCATGTTCACCACCACCTGCTGAATCCGGTCCGGGTCAAACTGAAGCTCCGGGAGCCGCGGGTCCAGCTTCACTTCCAGGCGCTGGCGCTTGGCCTGGATGTCGCTCGAGCAGGCCTGCACCGCGGTTTCCACCACCCGGTTGAGTTGATAGAGCACATAATGATAGACCAGCTTGCCCGCCTCCATCCGGCTCAGATCCAGGATGTCATTGACCAGCCGGGCCAGGCGCTGGCTCTCCTGGTGGATGATCCGGCTGAACTGTTTCACCTCCCCCGTCGGAAGGGCATCCTCGGTCAGGAACTCGGCATACCCGAGAATATTGGACAGGGGCGCGCGCAGCTCGTGGCCGACCAGGCCCATCAGGTCGTCCTTCAGCCCGTCCACCTTCTGCAGCTCCTGGTAAGCCAGCTCCAGCTCCCGGTTCTTGCGGGCCAGCTCCCGCACCAACTTATTCTGGCGCAGGTCCCGGATCACCGCCACCACTCCCAGGAGTTCGTTGCTCGCGCTCCGGATGACCGACCCGGAAAAGCTGACCGGGATCTTTTCCCCGGCTTTGTTCAACACCTTGAGATCCACTTCTCGGACTTTGCCGAATTTCATGATCCGGGCGAAACGGGCCGAGGATTTGGCCACTTCCTCCGTCGTGGCCCCAAAGACAATGCCTACCGGCATGCCCACCACTTCAAACCGGCGCCGGCCCAACAGCTCCAGCAAGCCGTCGTTGACCTGGATGATGCGCCCCTCCACGCTGACGATCAAGACCGCGTCCAACAGGCTCTCGATCACGCCCGAGGCGGTGGCCAGAAACCGGTCCAGTTCGTCGGCCTGATCCCGGTCCAGGAACTGGGCCGGGTCAAAGTCCCGGAAGAACAAGAGCAAGGAGCGGACCTCGCCGTTTTCACGGACCGGCTCGATCTGCACTTCCACCGGGATGATGCGACCCCCCGCGTCCAGCAGACGGAAAACCCCCCGGGAGTGCTCCTGGGTCTGATTGAGGTGCTTGCGGAAGAACTGGCGGAATTCGACCAGATCCTCGGGATGGATGATCGCCTCGATTTCCGGAGGAGGTTGTGTCCCTTCCTTCCAGCCGATCAGTTCCTGAAAGGCCGGGGTAAAGGCGAGGGGTTGACCTTGACGGCCAACCCGGCAGAGGCTAAGAATCCGCGAGTCCCACAGAATGTCGGAAACAGCGCTTATATTAGCTCCTGCCTTGGCTCTGGGTTCAGGCTCTGGCATTCAAGTCCCCTTGTGCGCTTTATTTTATACGTTTTTTTGAAACCATGTCAAGAGCGGGCTGACCGCGACTGCTTCGGCCTCCCGCCGGCACGGTCGTTCACCCGGGCGGTGCAGGCTCTTGCCGAGGGTCTCTGGTAATCAGTTCCCTGCCTAAAATAATTATCAGGGATGAAATTTGACCAAGGGCTTTACAACTCTTGATCCCAATGGTATATAGTTAGGGCCAGAGCGACGCGGTAACGACAAGGGGTTAATGGATCTTTAGATCTCGGTTTCATTTTTTTCTTGACAACCCCCGCCTTCTTTGTGTATAAAGAAACGCCACGTCGTAACGAACTCTGGACTAATCCTCAGCGGTTGTGAGTGAGAATCCATGTTACTTGATTACATTCCGGTCTTAGCGTTGATGGCCGCGGCCGCGGGGCTGGCGCTCGCCTTCACCCTCATGTCCGAGTTGCTCGGGCCCAAGCGCCGCTCGGCCGAAAAGCAGATGCCCTTCGAGTGCGGCAACCCGAGCTCGGGCAATCCCAAACGCCGCTTCTCGGTCAAGTTCTACCCCCTGGCCGTGCTTTTCCTGCTCCTCGATATCGAGGCCGTCTTCCTCTACCCCTGGGCCACCATTTACCGTGAGCTGAGCCAGGGCAAGGGCTGGATGATGCTCTTCGGTTTTGCCGAGATGGGGCTTTTCATCGCGCTGTTGGCCCTGGCCCTCTTCTACGCCTGGAAAAAAGGAGCCTTGGAATGGGACTAGAAGAAAAACTCGGCTCCGGCTTCCTGGCCACCAAGCTCGAGTTCTTCGTCAACTGGGCGCGCAAGTTCTCGCTCTTCCAGTATCCCTTTATCACCGCCTGCTGCGGCATGGAATTCATGAGCACCATGTGCGCGCACTACGACCTGGCCCGCTTCGGCGCCGAATTTCCCCGCTTCACCCCCCGGCAGGCCGACTTCCTGATCGTGGTCGGCACCATCTCCCATAAACTGGCCCCGGTGCTGCGCCGGGTTTACGAGCAGATGTGCGAGCCCAAGTGGGTGATCGCCTTCGGCGGCTGCGCCTCCTGCGGCGGGCCTTACGATAACTATGCCACCCTGCAGGGGGTGGACCGGATCATCCCGGTGGACGTGTATATCCCGGGTTGCCCGCCCCGGCCGGAGATGGTGCTGGACGGGTTGATCCGGCTGCAGGAAAAGATCCAGAAGTCGAAGCTCGGCGACGACAGCCGGCAGCGGCAATACGAAGAAGCCTTGGCCCAGGCGATCCGGGAATGGAAAGGGCCGAAAGTGGAGGTTCCCAATCTTCGTCCGGGGTGGTAGGGTCGAGGGAAGGGTTTTAATTTTGAGCAAGGAAGCTCTGGATAAGCTATTAAATAAAGTGATCTCAAGTGGTGGCCGGCCATGAGCGTCAAAGCCGTTGAGATGGTGCGGAAAATTCGGGATCAAATTTACGAGGAGATCAAAGACCTCTCGGTAGAAGAACAGATGGAGTTTTATCGAAAGGGGTCAGAAGAACTCCAAAAATTATTGAAAAAAAAAGGGATGGCTGAAGAAGCCAGCAAAAAGACGTCCCAAGAAGATGGAAAACAAAAAAGCGAAATCAGCGCGCGCGAGCGAAAAGCGCCATGAGCAAAGAAGTTCTCGATAAATTGTTGGCCAAGTTCCCGGACGCGGTGGTGAGCCACCACGCTCACCACGGCGACGAGACCGCCTTGATCAAGCGCGAGCGCCTGCTCGAGGTGATGCGCTGGCTGCGGGACGAGTGCGCCTTTGAGATGCTCATGGACCTGACCGCGGTGGACTACTTGGGGGAGACCCCCCGTTTTGAGGTGGTCTATCACCTGAAGAGCCTGTCCAAAAACTACCGGCTTCGGGTCAAGGCGCGGGTGCCGGAGGACGACCCGACCCTTGCTTCGCTGACCCCGCTCTGGAAGGGGGCCAACTGGTTCGAGCGCGAATGCCACGAGTTTTACGGGATCCGGTTCCAGGGGCATCCGGACCTGCGTCCGTTGCTGTTGTATCCCGAGTTCAAGGGTTATCCGTTGCGCAAAGATTATCCGCTCGATGGCCGCCAGCCCCGGCTCCCGCTGATCGCGCCGGAAGGGAAGCGGTTTCCGC
>MGQK01000066.1:19695-22377 GCA_001797815.1 Deltaproteobacteria bacterium RBG_13_61_14
CGAAGGGGAAAAGCTGCCCGAGGATAGCCATGAGCATGGGGAATTTTAAGAGGAGTATGTAGTATGTCGTAGGTCGTAGGCAGGGGAAGAAAAAATCCCCGACCTACGACCTACGACCTACGACCTACGATAAATGGCAGATACCAGCCAAGACCTGCACACGGAAGTGATGGACATCATCCTGGGGCCCAGCCACCCGGCGACCCACGGGACCATCCGCCTGAACGTCAAGCTCGACGGGGAGACCCTGGTCGAGGTGGACGTGGAGCCGGGGTTCCTCCACCGGGGCTTCGAGAAGGAGTGCGAGGACCACAAGTGGAACCAGTGCGTGATCTTCACCGACCGGCTCAACTACGTCTCGCCCATCATCAACAACGTCGGCTTTGCCATGGCCGTGGAAAAGCTCTGCGGGATCGGCGACCAGATCCCGCTCCGCGGCCAATACCTGCGGGTGATCCTGTCCGAGATGTGCCGGATCACCGACCACCTCACCTGCCTGGCCGCGGTCACCATGGAACTCGGGGCCTTCACCGCCTTCCTCTATTTCATCAAGGCCCGCGAATGGTTCTACGAGCTGCTCGAGAGCATAACCGGCGCCCGGGTCACTTACTCCTGGACCCGGATCGGCGGCGTGCGCGCCGACATCCCGGACGGCTTTGCCGACAAGACCAAGGTGGCGCTGAGCCGGACCCGGGAGGTGTTGGCCGAGATCCACCGGCTCTTCACCAACAACCGGATCTTCCTGGACCGGACCGTGGACATCGGGGTGATCTCCCGCGAAGACGCCGTCTCCTACGGGATCACCGGGCCCTGGCTGCGCTCGACCGGAGTGGCCTACGACGTGCGCAAGTCGCACCCTTACCTGGTTTACGGCGAGCTCGACTTCGAGATCCCCATTGCCTCGAACGGCGACAACTACGACCGCTACCTGATCCGCATGCGGGAGATGGAGCAGAGCATCCGCATCATCGAGCAGGCCCTGGCCAAGCTCCCGGGCGGGCCGGTCAGCGTCCCGGACCACCGTTACACCTACCCGGACAAGCAGTTGGTCTATACCAACATCGAAGCGCTCATCAACCAATTCAAGCTGGTTTACGAGGAGCTCCGGCCGCCGGCGGGCGAGGCCTATGCCTACGTCGAGGGCGGCAACGGCGAGCTTGGCTTTTACGTGGTCAGCAACGGCGGCAACAAGCCCTGGAAGTGCCGGGTGCATCCGCCCTGCTTCCCGATCATGGCGGCGCTGGGCCAGGTCTTGAAGGGCTACATGCTGGCCGATATCATCCCGACCTTCGGGTCGGTCAACATGATCGGCGGGGAAATGGATAGATAAGAAGTAGGAGCATGGCATGCCATGCCCCTACCCCGTGAACGTGAACCTGAACGTGAACGAATAAGCAATGGCAATGCAGTTTTCAGAACCCACGATGAAGCGCCTGGATGAGCTCTTGAAGCTCTACCCGGAGAAGCGGGCCGCGCTTTTGCCCGCGCTCTGGCTGGCGCAGAAAGAGTTCGGCTACCTGAGCCAGGAGGCCATGGCATATGTGGCCGGCCGGCTCGGGCTAACCCCCGCTTATGTTTACGGAGTGTCCACCTTCTACTCCATGTATAACAAGGAGCCGGTGGGCAAATACCTGATCCAGGTCTGCACCAACCTGCCTTGCGCCTTGATGGGCGCCGAGCACGTGGTGGATTACCTGACCCAAAAGCTGGGGATCAAGGCGGGCGAGACCACCCCGGACCAGAAGTTCACGCTTTTGCGGGTGGAGTGCCTGGGCGCTTGCGGCGTCGCGCCCATGATGCAGGTCAACGACACCTACTATGAAAACTTGACGCGGGAGAGAATAGACAAGATTCTCTCGGAATTGAAGTAGACTTAAAGGGCACAGGTTGAAAACCTGTGCCACTGCAAATCAGAATGCCGGAAGAAGCGAAAATCTTGACGCGCAACTGGGGCAAGCCCAACTCCCATACGCTGGAGGTCTATCTCCAGTCCGGGGGTTACGAGGCGGCCAAGAAGGCGCTCCAGATGGAGCCGGCCCAGGTCAGCCAGGTCGTGCTCGACTCCGGGTTGCGCGGCCGCGGCGGCGCCGGGTTCCCCACCGGCCGCAAGTGGACCTTCATGCCCAAGGACGAGAGGCCCCGCTACCTTTGCATCAACGCCGACGAGGGCGAGCCGGGCACTTTCAAGGACCGCGACATCATGCGCTTCGATCCGCATATGCTGATCGAGGGCGCCATCATCGCCAGTTGGGCCATGGGCATCAAGACCGCTTACATCTATGTCCGGGGCGAGTTCGTGGAGCCGGCCGACCGCTGCGAGACCGCGATCCAGGAGGCTTCTGCCAAGGGTTTCCTGGGCCAAAACATTTTCGGCACCAACTACAGCCTGGATGTGGTGGTGCACCGGGGCGCGGGCGCTTACATCTGCGGGGAAGAGACCTCGCTGATGAGCTCGCTCGAAGGCCGGCGCGGCTACCCCAAGATCCGGCCGCCCTTCCCGCCCCAGCGCGGCCTGTTCGGGATGCCCACCACCATCAACAACGTGGAGTCCATCGCCGCGGTGCCTTACATTATCGCCAACGGGCCCCAGGCCTACCGGCGGTTCGGGACCGAGAAAAGCCCGGGCACCAAGCTGTTCAGCATCTCCGGGCACGTGCGCAAGCCCGGGGTTTACGAGGTTCC
>MGQK01000066.1:22462-25910 GCA_001797815.1 Deltaproteobacteria bacterium RBG_13_61_14
GGGTCCTCCACCCCGATCCTGACCGCGGCCGAGGCGGAAACGGTCAACCTGGACTATGAGTCGCTGGCTGCGGCCAAGACCATGCTCGGCTCCGGGGCCGTCATCGTGATCGGCGAGGGGACCTGCATGGTCAAGGCGCTCGAGATCCTGGCCCACTTCTATTCGCACGAGTCGTGCAGCCAGTGCACGCCCTGCCGCGAGGGCACCGGCTGGATGTTGCAGGTCCTGCACCGGCTCCACGCCGGCCACGGCAAGATGGAAGACATTGACCTCCTGGTCAGCCTGGCCGACGGCATGATGGGCCGGACCATCTGCCCCCTGGCCGACGCCGCGGCCATGCCGGTGCAAAGTTTTGTCAAGAAGTTCCGGGCGGAGTTCGAGGAGCACGTGAGCAAAAAGAAGTGCCCCTATCCGGACCCGTTCCCGGTCAAGTGGTAATTGAACCCACCCTTCGCGGACGAAGGGCGGGCTACAAATAGGAAGATGCCGAAGCTAACGATCAACGGTCAAGAGTTCGAGGTCGCCGCGGGCCAGACCGTGCTCCAGGCGGCCCTGGACAACTCTATCTTTATCCCTCACTTCTGCTTTCACCCGCACCTCCCGATCAGCGGCTGCTGCCGCATGTGCCTGGTGGAGATCGAGGGCATGCCCAAGCAGCAGATCGCCTGCGCCACCACCGTGACCGAGGGGATGAAAGTGCAGACCGATACCCCGGCGGTGATCCAGTCCCGCCAGACGGTAATGGAGTTCACCCTCAAGAACCACCCGATTGACTGCCCCATCTGCGACAAGGCCGGCGAATGCATCCTCCAGGACTTCTACATGCGCTTCGACGGTTTGCCCTCGCGGCTCTCCCCGGAAGACGGCAAGGTGCGCAAGGGCAAGGCCCTGATCCTGGGCCCCACCCTGGTGCTGGACCAGGAGCGCTGCATCCTCTGCGACCGCTGCGTGCGCTTCATGCGGGAGGTGGCCCAGGACGAGTGCATCACCTTTGCCCAGCGCCACGACCGCGCGGTTATCACCACTTTTCCCGGCCAGGAGATCAACAACCCTTACTCCCTCTGCATCACCGACATCTGCCCGGTCGGCGCCTGGACCAGCCGCGACTTCCGCTTCAAAAAGCGGGTATGGTTCCTCAAGCGGGCGCCGTCCATCTGCCCCTCCTGCGCCCGCGGCTGCAACATCACCCTTGACCATGCCGACGGGGTGGTTTATCGGATCATGCCCCGCCGCAACGACGCGATTAATCTTTCCTGGGTCTGCGACCCGGGCCGGCTGGCCTATCACGCCCTGGAAGACCGGCGACTGACTCAGCCGCTGATCAAGAAAGGCGGCGCCCTGGTCCCGGCCACCTGGGAAGAGGCCCTGGTCGCGGCCGCCAAAGTCTTGAAACCCGCGGGCGGGAAGATGCGGGGCATCCTCTCTGCCAGCGCCACCTGCGAGGAAGGCGAGATGTTCCTCCGCTTCTGCCAAAAAGCGCTGTCGGCCCCGGCGCCGGCACTGCTCACTGGCCAGCCCGGCTCTGAAGATGCTATCCTGATCCGGGCCGACCAGAACGCGAACCGCAAGGGGCTTGAAGATCTGGGCATCCGGGGCAACCTGGAAGAGGCGGTGGCCCAGGCCGAGGGCTTGCTGGTGCAGGAAGCGATTCCCCTCCATGACGCCGATCTCAAGGGCAAGGCCGCGGTGGTGCTCTCGCCCGCGCATTCCCGGGCGGTGGACCAGGCCCTGGTGGCTCTGCCCTGCGCGGCTTACTCCGAGATCAGCGGCACCTTTGTCAACTTCCAGGGCATCAAGCAAAATTTCCAGCCGGCCCTGCCGCCCAAGGGCCAGGCGCGGCCGGCTTCGGTGATTCTGTCGCAGTTGGCCCGGCAGATGGGCAAGAAGTTGGATTGAAGGAATTGGGGATTTTCGATTTTAGATTTTGGATTAACCGGGAACCGTGATGAACCTGACTTTGGATGAAACCCTGCATCTCCTGATCGCCCTCCTCTGGGTGGGGGTTGTGTTTGGGGCGGTGGCCTCCTTGGCCGGGCTGCTCACCTGGGTGGAGCGAAAGATGAGCGCGGTCATGCAGGACCGGATCGGCCCGAACCGGGCCAACATCCGGCTGATCCGCAACTGGCGCCTGTTCGGGCTCTTCCACATCCTCGCCGATCCCACCAAGATGTTCTTCAAAGAGGATTTCATCCCGGCCGGCGCCAACCGCATCCTCCACACCCTGGCCCCGATCATCTCGCTCACCGTGCCCTTCTCGGTCTTCGCGGTCATCCCCTTTGCCGGCCCGCTCGCGATCCGCTGGAAAGATATTCCGGCCGAGCAAATTCCGGTCCTGGGCCGCTTCTTCCCGGGCGACGCGCTTCACCTCTCCGACTTCCTGGTCACCTTCCAGGTGGCCGACCTCAACGTCGGCATCCTTTTCATCTTCGCCATTTCCTCCCTGGCCATCTACGGCACCATGCTCGCCGGCTGGTCCTCCAATAACAAGTTCTCCTTCCTCGGCTCGCTCCGCGCCGCCTCCCAGATGATTTCCTACGAGGTCGGCCTGGGCCTGGCCGTGGTGGGCCTGGTCATGATCTACGGCGCCGTCTCCATCTCCACCATCGTCGCGCGCCAGGGCGAGCTAATGCTCGGCCTCATCCCCAAGTGGGGCGTGGTCACCCAGCCCCTGGGCTTCCTCCTCTTCCTCGCCTGCGGCATGGCCGAAATTAAGCGCGTCCCCTTCGACCTCCCCGAAGGCGAGTCCGAGATCATTGCCGGTTACTTCACCGAATATTCCTCGGCCAAGTTCATGATGTTCATGTTCGGCGAGTTCATCGAATGGATCGTGCTCGCGACGGTGGTCGCCACCCTCTTCTTCGGCGGCTGGCAAGTGCCTTACCTCTCGGCCCAGGGAATCGAAATCCCGCTCCTGCACGTGAAACTCATTTTCAACGAGCTGGCTTTCGTCCAGAATACCCCGGGCGCTTACCCATTGATCCAGATCGGCGTGGTCGCGCTTCAGGCCGGCGCCTTTACGGTCAAGGTGCTCTTCTTTGTCTGGCTGATCGGGCTGGCGCGCTGGACCTTCCCCCGCTTCCGCTACGACCAGATAATGAAGATGGGCTGGAAGATGATCCTGCCCCTCGCGCTCCTCAATATCCTGGGCACCGGCGTCTATATCCTGCTGGAGCAGAGCCTGAAGCCGACCATCCAGAAGATGCTGGGGTATTAGTCATGAAGCAGAAGCGCGAGATGACCTGGCTGGAGCGGCTCTACTACCCGGAGCTGGTCAAGGGCCTGCTGGTGACGGCGCGGCACTTCTTCGTCAACCTCTTCTTCATGAAGGAGACCCAGACCTTTCAGTGGCCGGAGGAAGAGCGGCCGATTTCGCCGCGCTGGCGGGGCCGGCACCGGTTGAACAAGCGGGAGGACGGGACGACGCGGTGCACGGCCTGCATGCTCTGCG
>MGQK01000066.1:25924-26050 GCA_001797815.1 Deltaproteobacteria bacterium RBG_13_61_14
AGCGAGTGCATCCACATCGTGGCCGGCGAGCACCCCGACCGGAAGTATGAGAAGTATCCGCTGGTCTATGAGGTGGACCTGTTCCGCTGCTGTTACTGCGGGATGTGCGTGGAGGCTTGCCCTTGC
>MGQK01000066.1:26062-31656 GCA_001797815.1 Deltaproteobacteria bacterium RBG_13_61_14
ATGGATACCCAGGACATGCGCTACGGCGCTTACAATCAGGACCAGTTCCTGATCACCAAAGAAAAGTTGATGGACTGGTAATGTCAGCCTTAGCCTTTTACATAGCGGCAGGGATCGCCGTCTTCGCGGCGCTGATGGTGGTCCTGCACAAAAGCCCCGCCATCAGCGCGGTTTACCTGGTGCTCTGTTTCTTCGCGGTGGCCGCCAACTACGTCCTGCTCCACGCCCACTTCATCGCGGCCATCCAGATCCTGGTCTATGCCGGAGCGATCATGGTCCTCTTCATCATGGTCATCATGCTCCTCAACCTCGACCAGGAAGAACGCCAGCGCCGCAAGTTCGGCCTGGTCACCGCGCTTTCCATCGCGGCCGGGCTCTCTGTCGCCCTGTTCCTGGTTCTCTTCACCTGGGAGCCGGCCACCCAGGCCGTCGCCAAGCAAATGGATCCCCTTACCTTCGGCACCACCGAGACCGTGGGCAAGTTCCTCTTCACCGACTACCTGCTTCCCTTCGAGATCGCCTCGGTCCTGCTCCTGGCCGCGATCCTGGGCGCGATCGTGCTCTCCCGCCGGTCCGAACCCGGGCCCGGCGACAAAGGCGGCTTTGATGCTTAACGTCGGTCTCAATCATTTCCTGTTCCTGGCCGCGGCGCTGTTCAGCATCGGCGTGATCGGCGTGCTCACCCGCCGCAACGCTTTAGTCATCTTCATGTGCATCGAACTGATGCTCAACGCCGCCAACCTGGCGTTCATCGCCTTTTCCTATTACCTGAACGACGTCACCGGCCAGGGGTTTGTGTTTATGTCCATGGTGGTCGCGGCCAGCGAGGTGGCCGTGGGCCTGGCCATCATCCTCTCCTTGTTCCGCAACAAGGAGACGGTGAACGTGGACGATATCCGGATCATGAAGTGGTGAACTGATGGAACCCGCCGCGGCCCAAGCCCTGCACGCCGTGAACTGGCTGGTCTGGATCCCGGTCCTGCCCCTGATCGGATTCCTGTTCAACGGCCTGGGCTGGATCATCCTCCGTCAGCGGCTGACCCGTTCCGTGGTCAACCTGGTCGCCGTCGGCCTGGTCTTCGCCTCCTTTGCCCTCAGCGTCCAGGGATTCCTCCTCCTCCGGGAACTGCCCGAAGGCGCCTTCCTCGGGCAAACCGTCTTCCCCTGGATCCAGGTCGGCGATTTTACCGCCAACTTCGGCCTGCTCTTCGACCGCCTCTCCTGCGTCATGTGCCTGGTGGTCACCGGCGTGGGCGGGCTGATCCACCTCTACTCCGTGGGCTACATGGGCCATGACCCGGCCTATGCCCGCTACTTCAGCTACTTAAACCTCTTCACCTTCGCCATGCTCACCCTGGTCATGGCCGACAACCTCGTCCTGATGTTCGTGGGCTGGGAAGGCGTGGGGCTGTGCTCGTATCTGCTCATCGGCTTCTGGTATGAGGACCCGGAAAAAGCCGCGGCCGGGAAAAAAGCCTTTATCGTCAACCGCATCGGCGATTTCGGCTTCCTGATCGGCATCTTCACCATCGTCTGGCTGATGCAGACCGTGGACTTCCACCAGATGCAGGCCTGGACCGCAAGCCCCGGCCATCGCTTCCTGCTCGAACACCAGACCCTGCTCGGCATCGCCGTGCCCACCTTCATCTGCCTGGCCCTGTTCGTGGGAGCCATCGGCAAGTCGGCCCAGATCCCGCTTTACGTCTGGCTGCCCGACGCCATGGCCGGCCCCACCCCGGTCTCGGCCCTGATCCACGCCGCCACCATGGTCACCGCCGGCGTTTACATGATCGGCCGGCTCAACTTCCTCTACCTCTTCTCCGAAACCGCGCTCCTGGTCGTCGCCCTGGTCGGCGTGGCCACCGCGCTCTATTCCGCCACCATCGGCTTCACCCAGAACGACATCAAAAAGGTGCTCGCCTATTCCACCGTCTCCCAGCTCGGCTTCATGTTCACCGCCATGGGCGCGGCCGCCTTCTCCGCCGGCATCTTCCACCTCGTCACCCACGCCTTTTTCAAGGCGCTCCTCTTCCTCGGCGCCGGCTCCGTCATCCACGGCCTCTCCGGCGAGCAGGACCTCCGCAGGATGGGCGGGCTCCGCAAAAAGATGCCCATCACCGCCTGGACCATGGTCATGGCCTGGCTCGCCATCTGCGGGGTCTTCCCCTTTGCCGGCTTCGTCTCCAAGGACGAGATTCTCTGGCGCGCGCTCAACGGCCCCTTTGGCTACGGCAAGCTCATTTACATCATCGGCTTCCTGGCCGCGGTGGGCACCGCCATTTACATGACCCGCCTGATCATGCTGGCTTTCTTCACCGAGAGCCGCCTCGACCCCGAGGTCGAGCACCATGCCCACGAGTCGCCCTGGACCATGTGGGTGCCGCTCGCCATCCTGGCCGTGCTCTCGGTGGTGGGCGGGTTCCTCAACTGGCCTCTGATCCTTCCCGGCGGTCATGCCGCCTTCGAGCATTGGCTGGAGCCGGTCATGGCTTTGCCGCCGGAAGCGGAAATGACCACCCTCGGGGTGGAATCCACCCACAGCATGGAAATCTTCCTCATGGTCTTCTCGGTCGCGGCCGCGGTGGCGGCGATCATCATGGTCGGGGTCATTTACGCCCGCCGGCGGGAGCTGACCGACCGGATCGCCGCCGCGTTGGGTCCCCTGTATCGGGCCAGCTTCAACAAGTATTGGGTGGACGAGATCTACGACGCCCTGGTGGTGGAGCCGTGCAAATGGATCTCCTATTTTATATTGTTCCGCTTTGCCGACGCCGGCCTGGTGGACGGCTTGGCCAACGGCTTGGGCGGGCTGACCCGCGCTTTGGGCATGGGCCTGCGCCGGATCCAGACCGGGTTAGTGCGGAATTACGCGTTCATGTTCCTGATCGGGGTGCTGGGCATCCTGGCTTATTTCTACTGGTCCCGTTGAGCGGAGTGCGGTGCGCATGGAACTGATGGACAAATACCTGATTTCCTGGATCGTCTTCCTTCCCCTGCTCGGGGCCGGGATTATCCTGCTCCTGGACGGGACCAGACCGCGGGCCATCCGCACCGTGGCGCTTTTCGCCATGATCGCGAGCTTCCTGGTCTCCATCCAGCTCTTCCTCCGCTTCGACTCACAGCTCAGCACTTACCAGTTCGTGCAGCGGGTGGACTGGATCCCCGCGTTCAAGATCACCTACCAGGTCGGGGTGGACGGGATCAGCCTGCTCCTGGTCATGCTCACCACTTTACTCGGCCCCCTGGTCATCCTCTCTTCCTGGTCCCAGGTCTCGGACCGGGTCAAGGAATACCATGTCTTCATGCTCCTCATGCAGACCGGCATGCTCGGCGCCTTCGCGGCCATGGACCTGTTCCTCTTCTACGTCTTCTGGGAGCTGATGCTCATCCCCATGTATTTCCTGATCGGCGTCTGGGGCGGTCCCCGCCGCATCTACGCCGCCATCAAGTTCTTCCTCTTCACCATGTTCGGCTCGGTGCTGATGCTGATCGCCATTATCTACCTCTACTTCTACGCCGGCAACGACTTTGACCTGATCGTGATCATGAACAAGCTGATGGCGGAGCCGCTGCGGGTCAATATCCAGCTCTGGCTCTTTGCCGCCTTTGCCCTGGCCTTTGCCATCAAGGTGCCCATGTTCCCCTTCCATACCTGGCTGCCCGATGCCCACGTGGAAGCGCCCACCGCCGGCTCCGTGATCCTGGCCGGCGTGCTCCTGAAGATGGGGACCTACGGCTTCATCCGCTTCGCCATGCCCTTCTTCCCCGAGGCCGCCTTCCAGGCCGTGCCCATCATCTCCGTGCTGGCCCTGATCGGGATCATCTACGGCGCCCTGGTCTCCATGGTCCAGGACGACGTGAAAAAGATGGTGGCCTACTCCAGCGTCAGCCACCTCGGCTTCGTCATGCTCGGGCTGTTCGCCCTCACCCCCCAGGCGGTTTCCGGCGCCCTCATCCAGATGGTCAACCACGGCCTTTCCACCGGCGCCCTCTTCCTTTTGGTCGGCATCATCTACGAGCGCCGCCACACCCGCCTGATCAGCGAGTTCGGCGGGGTGAGCAAGCCCATGCCGCTCTTCGCCGCTTTCTTCCTCATCGTCTGCCTCAGCTCCATCGGGCTGCCCGGGCTCAACGGCTTCATCGGCGAGTTTCTGATCCTGCTCGGCACCTACACTTCCGCCAACCCCCACGCCAAGCTCTACGCCGTGCTCGCCGCCACCGGCGTCATCTTCGCCGCGGTCTACCTCCTCTGGATGTTCCAGCGGGTCATGTTCGGACCCTGTTCCAAGCCGGAAAACCAAAAGCTCAAGGACGTGAATGCCCGCGAGATCCTCTACCTCGCGGTCCTGCTGGTGTTCATCGTCTGGATCGGCGTCTACCCCCGCACCTTCTTGAGCAAGACCCAGGTTTCCGTGGATAACTTCGTGAGCTTCATGCACAGCCATCGCCTGCCCGAGCTTCCGCCGCCGGCCCCGGCTGAGACCGGAGAGGAGCAACCATGAACCTCCCGCAGTTGAGCTTCTATGACTTCGCCGGGGTGTTCACCCCCGCCGCCCTGGTGGCGCTGGCCGTGGCCGGCCTGATCGCCGACGTCTATCTGCCCCGCGCTTACGTGCGCTGGGTCGGCCGGTTCGCCCTGGTCGGCACGCTCCTGATCCTGGTCATGCAGGTCATCCTCCACGTCGCCCGCATTAACTGGCGGCATGACATGCACCTGGGCTTTTCCGACCTCTTCGCCTTTGACGGCATCTCGGTCTTCTTCAACTACCTCTTCCTGATCGCCGCCGGCCTGACCATCGGCATGTCCATCCCCCACCTGGAAGGCAAGGAATACAACCGCGGCGAGTATTACGTCCTGATCCTGCTGGCCACCGCCGGCATGTGCCTGATGGCCGGAGCCATGGACCTGGTCATCCTCTTCCTGGGCCTCGAGACCATGTCCATCGCCGTCTACGTGCTGGCCGGCCTCGACCGGAAAAACCCCAAGTCCAACGAGGCCGCGCTCAAATACCTCCTGCTCGGCGCCTTTGCCACCGGCTTCCTGCTCTTCGGCATGGCCCTGCTCTACGGCGTCGCCGGCAGCACCCATTACCCGGTGCTGAAAGACCACCTCTCCTACATCATCGAGAACCCCGACCCCCGCCGGATCATGCTCCTGGCCGGGCTGGGCCTGGTCCTGGTCGGCTTCGCCTTCAAGGTCGCCGCCGCGCCCTTCCACATGTGGGCCCCCGACGTCTACGAGGGCGCGCCCACGCCCATCACCGGCTTCATGGCCACCGGCGTCAAGGCCGCGGCCTTCGCCGCCCTGCTCCGCCTCTTCCTCGTCGCCTTCCAGGGGGAATGGACTCTCACCTATAACGTGCTCTACGTGCTCGCGGTCCTGACCATGACCGTGGGCAACCTGGTGGCCCTGGCCCAGCAAAACCTCAAGCGGCTCCTCGCCTACTCCAGCATCGCCCATGCCGGCTACCTCCTGGTCGGGATCACCGCCCTGGTCGCGTCTCCCGACGGCGCCTCCGCTTACACCGCCTCCCACGCCATCATGTATTACCTCCTCGCCTACCTCTTCATGAACCTGGGCGCCTTTGCCGTGA
>MGQK01000066.1:31692-39504 GCA_001797815.1 Deltaproteobacteria bacterium RBG_13_61_14
ACCTCGACTATTACGCCGGCCTGAGCCGGAGCCGGCCCGACCTGGCCGTCCTGATGACGATCTTCCTGCTCTCCATGACCGGAGTGCCGCCCCTGGCCGGCTTCCTGGGCAAGTTCTACCTCTTCCAGGCCGCGGTCCACAACCGCCTCTATATCCTGGCGGTGATCGCCGTGCTCAACAGCGTGGTCTCGGCTTATTACTACCTGCGCGTCATCGTGATCATGTATATGCAACCCGAGCCGGCCCGGCTCCAGCCGGCCATGCTCGACCGCAACCCCACCCTCAGCCTGGTCAGCCTGGTCGCCGCAACGATGACGGTCGTCCTGGGACTCTTCCCCTCCCGATTCCTCGGCATCGTCATCAGCGTCCTCCAGCAAGTGGTCTAGCCGTCGGAGCCAGGCATGGTCGAGGATCGGACCCGAATCAGCACCACGGTCGGCAGCGGGACTGAGCGCCACACCTTGCGCGCCCGCCTGATCTTTGAGGTCCGCGCCGGCGTCCCGGTGCAGGGGGAATCGCTTAACCTCCTCTTCGGCGCCCAGATGCTGATCGGGCGGGACGAGTCCTGCGAGATCCCCATTCTCGACAACCGCATTTCCCGCAAGCACGCCCTGATCCGGATTGATCCCGACGCCATCCGCCTGGTGGACCTGGGCTCGACCAACGGCACCGTGCGCAACGGCGAGCCGGTTGGGGAGGAAATCATCCTCATGAACCGCGACCGGATCGAGTTCGGCCGGGCCTTGACCTTTGAGACCCGGGTGATCGAGCGCGAGGGGCATGTCACCTCGGTGCGCCTGGCCTCGGGCCCGGTCGCCTACCTGCTCGCCCCGGCCGAGGCGCTGATCGGCCGCGCCGAGCCCGGAAACCGGGCCTGCGACCTGCTCATCTACGACCCGGCCCTGGAGCTGCGCCACGCCCGCTTCGAGCATTTTTACGGCAACACCTTCGTGGTCTCGCTCAACGACCGGAACCCGGTCCGGGTCAACGGCAAGCCGGTCAAGGAACTCGAGGTCCACCACGACCAGTTGATCGAGCTGGGCAAGACCCTGATCCGTTACGAACTCGTCAACCCCTCGTAAGGACACCTGACTTCAGGGGCGCGCCTGAGTGATGCGGGTGCCGAGGGGCGCGGCTGAGTGGTGCGGGTGCCCGCACCCGCACCCCGCTAAAAATCTGCCATGAAAATCACTTCCGCCGAATTTGTAACCACCGCCATTGACCCGGCCGGCTGGCCCCGCGAAGGCCTGCCCGAAGCCGCTTTCCTCGGCCGCTCCAACGTGGGCAAGTCCTCCCTGATCAACTGCCTGGTCGGCCGCAAGAGCCTGGCCCGGACCAGCTCCACGCCCGGCCGCACCCGCGCCCTCAACTTCTTCCGGGTGAACGGGCAGTGGATGTTCGCCGATCTGCCCGGCTACGGTTATGCCAACGTATCTAAAGAGATGAGGAAGGGCTGGCAAAAACTGGTGGAGCAATATCTGCAGGAACGTAAAGAGTTACGGGTGGCGGTATTGATCCTGGATCTGCGCCGGCCGGCGGGGGACGACGAGCGCGACCTGATCGGCTGGCTCAGCGGCCAAGGCCTGCCCTTCCTGCTCGTCGCCACCAAGGCCGACAAGCTCTCTCGCAGCCAGCGGCAAAAGGCCCAGGCCGAGCTAGCCCACGGGCTGGGGACCCGGCCTGACCAGATCGCACTTTTTTCCGCCCGAACCCGCGAGGGCCGGGAAGAATTATGTCGCCGTCTGCTCGAAGGGATGGGAGAAAAGGCGGGCTAATGCAACAGCGGCTGGACCAAGGCCGGAATTTCTTCCGGCGCGGAGGCCACCTGAATTCCGGCCCTTTCCAGAGCGGCGATTTTCTCTTTCGCCCCGCCCCGGCCGCCGGAAATGATCGCGCCCGCATGCCCCATGCGCTTGCCCGGGGGAGCACTGCGACCCGCGATAAACGCCACCACCGGTTTCCTCATCTGCGTCTTCGCGAACTCGGCGGCGGCCTCCTCCTCGTTGCCGCCGATCTCCCCGATCAGCACCACCGCTTTCGTTTGGGGGTCCTGCTCGAAACGGCCGAGCGCGTCCACGAAGCTGGTCCCGGCAATGGGGTCGCCGCCGATGCCCACGCAGGTGCTCTGGCCCAGGCCGTGGCGGGTGAGCGCGTGCACGGTCTCGTAGGTGAGCGTGCCCGAGCGCGAGACCACGCCCACCGGCCCGGGCGCGGCGATGTAAGTGGGCATGATGCCCAGCCGGCACTGCTCGGGGGTCAGCACTCCCGGGCAATTAGGCCCGACCAGGACCGAAGCCCGGCCGGCGATGGCGTGTTTGACCTTGAGCATGTCCAGGATCGGGACGCCTTCGGCGATGCAGGCGATCACCGGCACCTCGGCGTCCACCGCCTCCAGGATCGCGTCCGCGGCAAAGGCGGCCGGCACCAGGATCAGGCTGGCGTTGGCACCGGTCCGGCGCACGGCCTCGGCCACCGTGTCAAAGACCGGGACGCCCTCCACCTCGGCGCCGCCCTTGCCGGGCGTGACTCCCGCCACGATCCTGGTGGCGTAGCTTTTCGCCTGTTCCACCACGCGCCGGCCCTGGCCGCCGGTGATGCCCTGCACCATGATCCGGGTATTGCGATCCACGAGCACCGACATCTTGACCTCAGCTTTCCTTGAATTCATCCAGGTATTCTTGCTGGGTGATTAATCCCTTGCGGACCAGCAGTTTCAAAAGCGCTTTCAGCTCGCGGGTCAGTTGCGGCGTGCCATCGCCCCGCTCGTGTTCCACCTGCAGGCGGGGCGCGGGGGCGGCCGGGGCCTTCTCTTTCTCCGGGGCCATCGGGCCCCGCACCTCTCCGTGGATGATCTCCATTTCCTGGCTCACCTGCTCCGGGGCTCCGGAGGAGAGGTCCACATCCGGCTTGTAGCGGTAGGTCCCTTTGCCGTCCTGCTCATACCAGAACTCCCGGATCACGACCCGGATCGTGCTCTCCAGGCCCAACAGCGGCTCCACCTTGAAGCCGGTAAGAAACCGGATCTCGTCCTGCGCCTCGACGTTGGTGGGATCGGCCATGGCCAGCATGAGCACGTTTCCGCTCGGCGTCCGCCGGGTGGCGACGGGAAAGACCACGTGTTTTTCCGCCAGCTCGCGGGGCACCAGCCGGCAGATGGCCTCGGGAATCGAGCTCTGGCCGAAATCTACGGCCGGGATCCTAAGCTGCGTCGAAAGCGCCTTGAAATAAATTTTTTCCGTGATGAAGCGGCGCTCGAGCAGGATGGTCCCCAGCCGGCCGCCGTAGCGGCGCTGGTCTTCCAAAGCCGCGTTGAGTTGCTCCTTGCTGAGCACGCCGGCCTTGAGCAGGATCTCGCCGAGTTTGAGCCGTCCGGCCATTTACCCCGCCGATGCTAAAGCAAGAGTTCCCATGCGATATTGTTGGTAATGCTTATTACAATATCCTTTGCTGCGGCGCCGGCCTTGACAGCCCGGCACCTGGCACCCTTTTCCCGAAGCCGAGAAGGTCTCGGAGCCCAGCGCCTGGGAAGAAAAGTTCACCGAGGGCGACCGAGAAGCACCGGGCGCGGCGGAGGGATTCGGAGGCGAACCCGGATCCGCCGCGCCAGAGCTCGGGTCCGGCGGGCCGGAGCCCGGCCTGCCCTGGGCGGGACCAGAACCTTGATTCTTGAGCACCCGCTGCACTTCCTGCCCGGCCCGGCGCTGGCGCCGCTGGAGGAAAAAGTAATACGCCATCCAGACCAGGCCGACCACCACGAGCAGCTTGAACAGGAAGACCACTTTCGCCCACAGCCAGGTCCAGAAGCCTCTGGACTTGGGCTGCTCTTGCAGTAAGCCCACCGTGGACTTCAGCCGCGCCACCCGCTCGCCCTGCGCGGTCAACTCCACGCTCATCCGGTCCAGTTCCGTCTGCAGTTGGGCCACCGAGGCTTTCAGGCTGGCGTTCTCTTCTTCCAGCGCCGTCACCTGCTCCTGCAAGAGGCGGACCTGTTCCTGCACCTGCCGGGCCTGTTTTTCCTCTTCTGAAGGACCGCAGCCCCCGCTGAGGAGGCTCAGGATCACCACCAGCGGTCCGATCCATCGTCTGGGCGACATGGGGTGTTTCCTTTCTAAAACCGCATCGTCAGACCGAACCTTAACCGAATTGTTTACCTAAGTCAAGGTGGCGGTGCCGGAAACACTTGACATCAAGCGTCTGATTTGATTAGGTAGTCGTCATTTCCAGCCAGGAGTGAACGAGATGGCGAATCATTACGCGGTCAACGAGAAGGATATTCGCTTTGTCCTTTATGAGCATCTGCGCATCCAGGACCTGGGCCAGATGGAGCCTTTCGCCGGCCTGGGCCGGGAAGACTTTGACCAGGTCTTGAACCAGTCCCTGAAACTCGCCCAGCAAGTCCTGGCGCCCCTGCATGAGCTTTCCGACCGGGAAGGCATGAAGTTCGACCGGGGCCAGGTCACCGTGCCCAGGGAATTCCACCAAGCCTACCGCAAGTTCTGCGAGGGCGGCTGGATCGCGGTGTCCCGCAATCCCGAATACGGCGGCGGCGGCCTGCCCACGGTGATGCGGATGATGACGCTCGAGTTCTTTGAAGGCTCCTGCGTGGCCTTCGCCATCTATCCGGGCCTGGGCCACGGGGTCGGCCACCTGGTGGAGAGCTTCGGGGATGAAGAAATGAAGGCCCTTTATACCGAGCGGCTCTACCGGGGCGAATGGGGCGGGACCATGTGCCTGACCGAGCCGCAGGCCGGCTCGGCCCTGGCCGACGTCAAAACCACCGCCCAGCCGGTCTCGGACCGGATTTACAAGATCAAGGGACAGAAGCAGTTCATCTCCTGCGGCGAGCACGACCTCACCCCCAACATCATCCACATGGTCCTGGCCCGGATCGAGGGCGCCCCCGCCGGGGTGCGGGGGATCAGTCTGTTCCTGGTGCCCAAGCGGCGAGTCGGCCCCGACGGCTCGCTCTGCGAACCCAACGACGTCGCCTGCATCGCCATCGAAAAGAAAATGGGGCTGCACGGGTCCCCCACCTGCCAACTGTCCTTCGGGGAGAACGATAACTGCCTGGGCCTCCTGGTGGGTGAGCCCCACATGGGTCTGCCCTACATGTTCCAGATGATGAACGAGGCCCGGATCTCGGTGGGCATCCAGGCCCTGGGCCAGGCCGCGGCCGCCTACGAGCAGGCGCTCGCCTATTGCAAGGAGCGGATCCAGGGGCCGGACATCGCCGCGCGCAAGGGGCCGAACGTGCCCATCATCCGCCACCCGGACGTGCGCCGGATGCTCTTGTCCATGAAAAGCACGGTCGAGGGCCTGCGCGCGCTCATCTATCTCTCCGGCTACTACTACGACCTGGCCCGCATCCATCCGAACCCGGCCGAGCGCGAGCGCTACGAGAACCTGCTGGAAATCCTGACCCCGGTGTGCAAGGCCTACGCTTCCGACCAGGGCTTCCGGGTCAACGAGACCGCTCTCCAGTGCCTGGCCGGCTACGGCTACACCAGCGATTATCCGATCGAGCAGTTCCTGCGCGACGCCAAGATCACCTCCATTTACGAAGGCACCAACGGCATCCAGGCCCTCGACCTCCTCGGCCGCAAGGTGGTGATGAAGGAAGGCGCGGCCTGGAAAGCCCTGGTCAAGGAAATTGAAACTTTCCTCGACCAAAACCAGGATCATCCTGCCCTCGGCGCTGAAGTAGAACTCCTCGCCCAAGCCCTGAGCGCCATGATCGAACTCACCTCCGCGCTCCAGGAGCGGAGCCGCCAAGACCTCCATGGCTTCGCCCTGGCGGCCACGCCCTACCTGGAATGCATGGGCGACCTGATCGTGTCCTGGCTGCTCTTGGACCAGGCCGTCATCGCCCATACCCGGCTGCAAGAGGAGGGAGCGGACCAGGAGTTTTATCAGGCCAAGCTGATCACCGCCCGCTATTTTGCCCAGGAGCGGATCCCGCTTGGCCTGAGCCGCGCCCAGGTGATTGGAACCGGCCATCGCTTTCCCATGGAGATGCGGGAAAGCGCTTTTTGAACCCGCTGCAGCGCTCCTGCAATCCGCTCTTCACTGTGCACTGTCCACTCTTAACGCCTTTGGAGGTTAAATTAGAATTAAATATTCTTAATTATTTTTCTTGACAAAGGGGGAAAAATTTGCTATTTAAAAAAGATAGTAGAAGAATCCCCTGATTTTCAGGGCGATTCAAAAGGTGGCAGTGAAAGTAGTAACCCAATCAAGTAATTGTTACTTGAAGGAGGTGGCCCAAAAGATTAGAAAAAGCCCAATCAAGGCTGGATAGTCGCAACTAAGGAAATTTCATCTTGAAGTGAAAGGAGTAGGGCGGCCATGACTCAGGGAAACGTGAAGTGGTTCAACGACAGCAAGGGATTTGGCTTCATCGAGCAGGAAACGGGCGAGGATATTTTCGTCCACTTCTCGGCCATTGAGGGCGAGGGATACAAGTCCCTCTCCGACGGCCAGAAGGTGGAATTCGATTTCATTGACACGCCCAAGGGCCTGCAAGCCACCAAGGTCATCAAGTTGTAACGGCACCTGAGGAAAATTCCCCCGGAGGGTCATCGGGGAAACTCCGGGGGATTTTTTTAACCCTAAAATCCCTTGAACCTGAACTTGAACGCCTGCCCCGCGCTTCGCGGGGTGAACGTGAACGAATAATGTAGCCCACCCTTCGCCTCTTCGGGAAGGCCGGGTTCCTTTCGCCGCCGGGAGAAAACCGCGTCCAGCCACCGCCTTAATAACAAATAGAATAGGGGCGCAGGTGCGCCCCGCCTGCGCGGCCGCTGAAAATCATTGAACAACTTTTCCTATGCAAATATGCATTAATTAAAAACTAAAGACCTGACCCCTTTCATAATCCGCGGATTTCCTCCTATCCCTTGACCTCACCCCCGGCCCATGCGATGATAACCCCAAAATCTTTCCCGACCTCAATCCCCCTAAGGAGTTGAACCATGTTTCCGAAGTTGTTCTCGCCGATCAAGATCGGCCCGCTCGAAGTCAGGAACCGGGTGGCCATGCCCGCCTTCGGCCTGCTCTATGCGGACAAGCGCCACTGCTCCCAGCGGATGGTCAACTTTTACGAGGCCCGGGCCAAAGGCGGCTGCGGGCTTTTAATCGTGGGCGGCGTGGGTATTGACTTCCTCGGCTCGGGCTTCCTCATGCCCACCCTGGAAGCCGACGAATACATCCCCGGCTTCAAGAACCTCGCCGAGGCCTGCCACCGCCACGGCGCCAAGGTCTTGGTCCAGCTCTTCCACTCCGGCCGCTACCAGCACTCCATCCTGATCGGCGGCCAAAAGGCGGTCGCGCCTTCGGTCGTGGCTTCGCGTTACACCAAGGAGGAGCCGCGGGAACTGAGCCGCGACGAGATCCTGGAGCTCCTGGACAAGTATGCCGCCGCGGCCGAGCGGGCGAAACAGGCCGGGCTGGACGGGGTCGAGATCATCGCCTCGGCCGGCTACCTCATCTCCCAGTTCCTCTCCCCCCTCACCAACCTCCGCTCCGACGATTACGGCGGCGGCTTCGAGAACCGCGTCCGCTTTGGCCGGGAGGTCATCGAAAAAGTGCGCGGCCGGGTGGGCCGGGACTTTGCGGTGACCGTGCGGGTGGCGGGAAACGATTTCATGCCCGGCGGCAACCGCAACCCGGAGTGGGCCCAGGCCTGCCAGGTTTTTGCCCGGGCCGGGGTGGACGCGATCAACGTCACCGGCGGCTGGCACGAGACCCAGGTGCCGCAGTTGCCCATGATGGTGCCGGCCGGCGCCTTTGTTTACCTGGCCGCCGGGATCCGGC
>MGQK01000066.1:39528-40944 GCA_001797815.1 Deltaproteobacteria bacterium RBG_13_61_14
CCAGCAACCGGATCGTAACCCCGGCCCAGGCCGAGGCCATCCTGGCCGACGACCTGGCGGACCTGGTCTGCGTGGGCCGCGCCCAGATCGCGGACCCGGAGTGGGCGAACAAGGCGCGGGAGGGCCGGCCGGACGAGATCCGGCCCTGCGTGGGCTGTATGCAAGGCTGCATGGACCGGATCTTCTCCGGCAAGCCCTTAGCCTGCCTCTGCAACCCCCAGGCCGGCTACGAGGCCGAGCGGAGCCTTCAGCCGGCGGCCGCTCCCAGGAAGGTCGTGGTCATCGGCGCCGGCCCGGCCGGGCTGGAAGCGGCTGTCACCGCGGCCGGCCGCGGCCACCAGGTGGTGGTGGTGGAAAAGTCGGAGGCGATCGGGGGGCAATTGCCCCTGGTCGCGGCCCCGCCGGGCCGGGAAGAGTTCGGCTCCCTGCTCCGCTACTACCAAGCCGAGGTTAAGCGTTTGAAGATTCCCTTTAAGCTGGGCAAGCCGGCGACGCCGGCCATGGTCAAGCGGCTGAAACCGGACGCGGTCATCCTGGCGGTCGGCTCCGAGCCGCTGGTCCCCCAGATCCCGGGCGTGGACCGCCCCGGAGTGGTGACGGCCTGGGACGTGCTGGCGGACCGGGTTAGCCTGGGCCGGCGGGTGGCGGTCATCGGCGGCGGCGCGGTGGGGGTGGAGACGGCGATATTCATTGCGGCCAAGGGCACGCTGCCGGCCGAGGTGCTCAAGTTCCTGTTCATCCATGAGGCCGAGGACGTGGATACCTTGCGGCGCCTGGCTTCGCAGGGATCGCGCGAGGTAACCCTGCTGGAGATGCTGCCGCGAGTGGGCCAGGACCTGGGCCAGACCTCGCGCTGGGTGCTCTTGAAAGAGCTGCGCACTTTGGGAGTGAGCACCTTGACCGGGGCCAAGGTGATTGAGATCAAGCCGGGCGAGGTAGTTTTCCAGAGCGGCGAGCAGACCCAGAGCCTAGCCTGCGATTCGGTGGTGCTGGCGCTGGGCTCCCGGTCGGTGGACGGGTTGGGCGCCAAGCTGGAGAAGAGCGGGATCCTGGTGCGCAAGGTGGGGGACTGCATCAGCCCGCGCAAGGTCATGGATGCGGTGCACGAAGGCTTCCTGGCCGTGCGGGAGTTGTAAATTTCTTTAAATCGGATTAAAATTAAATACTTTAAAGCGGTTTCTGGATCAAGTGGGCAGCGGAATTAGGAGGGTTGGAGGATTGAGCAGCGCTCCAGGCTGCATCTGGGGATTCGCGGTTTTTTGGTGGAGCCTGGGCGCCTGGGCCGGAGGCCAACCCCTGGTGCGGGTCAATCTCGGCCCTTTGGATCGTCCGGTCCTGATCCAGGGCGACCATGTGAAATGCCAGGCCGGCGCCTGGGGCCGGCGGGGCCGGACCCGCGAGCAGGTGCAACTAGCG
>MGQK01000066.1:40991-41137 GCA_001797815.1 Deltaproteobacteria bacterium RBG_13_61_14
GATCCTGGCGCGGACTTACACCGTCTATCGCACGCAGCAGCGCCGGGAGGCGGAGTTTGACCTGGAAGCCACGGTGCGGGACCAGGTTTACCAGGGGCTGGCGGTGGAGGACGAGGATGCCCGCCGGGCGGTGGCAGCCACGCGGG
>MGQK01000066.1:41151-51841 GCA_001797815.1 Deltaproteobacteria bacterium RBG_13_61_14
TATGCGGGGGAGCCGATCGAAGCGCTTTACCACTCGGCCTGCGGCGGCCGGACCGAAAGCCCGGAATGGATCTGGGGCGGCCAGCCCAAGCCATATCAGCAATCGGTGACTTGCGGCTTTTGCGAGGACGCGCCGGTTTATTTTTGGCGGTATCCGGCCGCGGGCGAAGCCGACCCCGCGGAGCTGGGCCGGCGGCTGGGTCTGGGCGAGCCGGTGCTCGAGCTGAAGGTGCTCGTGCGCAGCCCTTCCGGCCGGGCGGCCCAGATCCGGATGGCGGGCCGGCATTCCGCCAAGGTGCTGAGCGGCCGCGAGTTCCGCGAGGCTTTAGGTCGTGATGCGGTCAAGAGCACGCTCTTCGAAATCCAGCCGGAGACCGCGGGCTTTTTGATCCTGGGTTCGGGTTCCGGCCACGGGGCGGGCATGTGCCAGTGGGGCGCGCGGGGCATGGCCGAGGCCGGTCGGAGGAGCGAGGAAATTTTGCAGCACTATTTTCCGGGCACGGAGATCCAAAAATTCTATTGAGGGTGAACCATGAGCGAGCAAGAACGGAACCAGCAACCTCAGGATGAGTTGAAGCGGCTGCGGGAGGAAAAGGATCGGTTGGCTGAAGCCAACCAGCGCTTGAACGAGCAGATGTTCGAGCTTTACACCTTGTATAACATCTCCAAGAAGCTGGCCTGGTCGCTGGAGTTGGGCGAGCTGTTCAACGGGGTGATGAATGTGATCGGCGAGTCGCTGAAGGTGGACGAGTATTGCTTGATGCTGATTGACGAACCCAGCCGGCAACTGTTGATCCGGGCCAGCCACGGGATCCGGGAAGACCTGTTGCTCAACGCCAACGTCTCGGTGGGCGTGGGGGTTTCCGGCAAGGTGGCCCAGAGCGGGGAGATACTCCACCTCCCCGACATCAGCCAGGTTCGAGATTTCTTTTATTACCAGGGCAGCAACATCACCCAGGGCTCTTTCCTGGGAGTCCCGCTCAAGCTCCGCAACGGCAAGGTGATCGGCGTGCTCAACGCCCACAAGCCCGCGCCCCACGCCTTCTCCGAGAACGATATCCGCTTCTTCCTCGCGGTGGCCGAGCACGTGGCCGTCGCTGTCGAGCACGCGCTCGCCTTCCAGCAGACCAAGGAGCTCAGCAACCGGGACGAGCTGACCAACCTCTACAACCGGCGCTACTTTTTCGAGCGGTTCGAAAAGGAAGTCGAGCGGGCCAAGCGCTACGAGCGCATCCTCTCCCTGATCATGATTGACATTGACCATTTCAAGAACTACAACGACTCCTTCGGCCACCTGATGGGCGACGCGCTCCTCCAAAAACTGGCCCAGATCATGGAACAAAACCTGCGCAAGGCCGACGTGCTCGCCCGCTACGGCGGCGAAGAGTTCTTCATCCTGCTCCCGGAAACCGACAAGGAACAGGCGCGCCAGGTGGCGGAAAAGCTGCGCCGCACCGTGGAGGAATACGACTTCCATGCCGACCGGACCGAACTCCAGAAGGGCAAGGTTACCATCACCCTGGGCCTGGCCAGCCTGCCCCGCGACGCCCTGGAAGCGCTCTCGCTCTTGGACCTGGCCGACAAGGCTCTCTATTTCGGCAAAGCCCAGGGCCGCAACCGCGTGTCCGATGAAGTCCCTGAGGAGAAGCGCGGCCAGGCATGAGGGTCCGTGAATTCCTTTACCCGCTCCCACCCGAGCGGATCGCGCAAGACCCCCTGGCCGAACGCGAAGCTTCCCGGATGCTCGTTCTCCACCGCGCCTCCGGCACCCTCGAAGACCGCCGCTTCCGAGACCTCCCCGGGCTGCTCCGGGCCGGCGACCTGGTGGTGGTCAACGATTGCCGGGTGATTCCGGCGCGGCTCCGCGGCACCCGGCCGACCGGCGGCAAGATCGAGCTGACCTTGCTCCAGGAACTTTACCCGGAAAAAAGTGAATGGGAATGCCTGGTCAAAGGCCGGCCGCGGGCGGGCTTAGAGGTGGAGCTTGGCGGCGGGCTGCGGGCGGAGTTCCTGGCAGAGCGGCCGCTCGACCGCTCCGAGGCTTCCGAGACTCCGGGAGGGCTTTGGCGGGTCCGGCTTTCCGGGCCCGGCCCGGTCCGGGAACTGATCGAGCGGGAAGGCCTGGCGCCTCTGCCGCCTTACCTCAACCGGGAAAACGGGAATGACCCGGCCCTGGACCGCGAGCGCTATCAGACTATTTTCGCGGAGCGGGAAGGCGCGGTGGCCGCGCCCACCGCCGGGCTTCATTTTGGCGAGGCCACGCTTCAGGCCCTGGAAGCGGAGGGCGTGCGCCGCGCCGTCATCACGCTCTGGGTGGGACTGGGCACTTTCGCGCCGGTGCGGGTGCCCGAGGTGGAACAACACCGGATGCACCCGGAGCGCTTCGAGCTCAAGCCCGAGACCGCCCGGGCCATCGCGGAGACCCGCCGCACCGGCGGCCGGGTGGTGGCGGTAGGCACCACGGTGGCGCGCACCCTGGAACACTGCAGCCGCGACGACGGCACCGTGGCCCCCGGCGCCGGGCTTACGGATCTTTTCATCACGCCCGGATTCCGCTTTCGGGTGGTGGATGCGCTCTTGACCAACTTTCACCTGCCCGGGTCCACCCTGCTCATGCTGGTGGCGGCGCTGGCCGGGCTCCCGGCGGTCAAGCGGGCCTATGCCCAGGCGCTGGAATGGGGATACCGGTTCCTCAGTTACGGCGATGGCATGCTGATCCTCTGATGGCCCTGGATTTTCAAGTTGTCGCCACGGAGGATCAAGCGCGGCGGGGCCGGGTCCGGACCATCCACGGCGAGGCGGAAACGCCTTGTTTCATGCCGGTGGGTTCTTGGGGAACGGTGAAGGGCATGACGCCCGAGGAGTTGCGGGCCACCGGCACCCAGGTGGTGCTGGCCAATACCTACCACCTGATGCTGCGGCCGGGCTCGGAGTTGATCGCCCGATTGGGCGGCCTGCACCGGTTCATGGCCTGGGACGGTCCCATCCTCACCGACAGCGGCGGGTTCCAGGTTTACAGCCTGGCCCGGCTGTGCCGGTTGGAAGACGAGGGCGTGGAATTCCGCTCCCACCTGGACGGCGCGCTCCTGAAGTTGAGCCCGGAACGGGCCATGGCCATCCAGGCGGAGTTGGGCTCGGACATCGCCATGGTCCTGGATGATTGCCCGCCGCTGCCGAGCCCAGCCTCCAGGCTTTCCGAGGCGGTGCGGCGCACGGTGGGATGGGCCCGGCGCTCGCGGAGAGCGGCGGCCGAGGGGCAGGCGGTGTTCGGGATCGTGCAGGGCGGATTGGACCGGGAGCTCCGGCGGCAATGTCTGGAGGAATTAGTGACCATTAGTTTCGACGGCTATGCGCTCGGAGGCTTAAGCGTGGGCGAGAGCAAGGAAGATCGGGACGCGCTGGTGGCGGAGCTGGCGCCGGAGCTGCCGGGGGAGCGGCCCCGGTACCTGATGGGCGTGGGCACGCCCGAGGACCTGGTGGAGTCGGTGGCCGCGGGCCTGGATTTGTTCGACTGCGTGATCCCGACCCGCAACGCCCGCAACGGCCAGCTCTTTACCTCGGTGGGGAAGCTCTCGATCAAAAATGCGCGTTACGCCGAGGACCCGGGACCGCTCGACCCGGCCTGCGACTGCCCGGTATGCCGGAACTATTCGCGGGCTTATCTCCGGCACCTCTACCTGGCCGGCGAGATCCTGGCCCCGCGGCTCCACACCTGGCACAACCTCCACTATTATCAGAGGTTGATGCGGACCATGCGCGAGGCGATCGAGCAGGGCACGTTTCCGCAATTTCGCCGGGAGTTCCTCTCCCGGCCCAAGGAGAACGAAGCATGAAGTGGATTCTCTACCTTAATTCGGCCCAGAGCCTGTTCCCCCAACAGGGCGACCAAGGAGGCTGGAGTGCATTTTTATTCCCCCTGGTCGCCATTTTTGTGCTTTACTATTTCCTCCTGCACATGCCCCAGAAAAAGCGGCAGCAGGAACGGCAGAAGATGCTGGAGGCCATGAAGAAAGGCGACGAGGTGGTCACCACCGGCGGCATCCTGGGCACCATCACCGGGATCACGGACAAGATCGTGACCGTGGAGATTGCGCCCAAGGTGCGGATCCGGGTGGCCAAGGCGCACGTGACCGAGGTGACCAACAAGGGCAGCGAAACCGGCGCAACCGACAAGAAGACTAAAACGGAGAATGGATCATGAAGGTAAGCTTGAATTGGCGCATCGGCCTGATCGCGACGGTGGTGGCGGCGTCCCTGCTCTTTCTGACGCCCACCCTGGCCTGGGATTACAAAGAGGGCAGGAGCCGCCTGCCGGAGTGGTGGCTGAATTCCAAGATCCTGCCTCACAACGCGATCAACCTGGGTCTGGACCTGCAGGGCGGCATGCACCTGGTGATCGGGGTGAACACCGAGGAAGCGGTGCAAAATGAGATAGCACGGCTGCGCTAGCGGCTGGAAGAAGACCTCTCCACGGAAAAGATCCCGGTCAGCGAAGTCAAGCTCAGCAAAGACAAGGAACGGCTCGAGCTGGCCTTCCCGGACGCCGCCTCCCTGGACCAAGGGACTCAATACATCAGCCAGAACTATACCGTCCTGGTGCCGGCCGGCGGCAAGGGCACCTTGACCCCTTCCTACGCCATGCTCGATCGCCAGGCCAACGTCCTCCGGGAAAACGCGGTCCGCCAGGTGCGGGAGACGCTGATGTCCCGGGTGGATGAGTTCGGGGTGGCCGAGCCGAGCATCGTCACCCAGGGCAAGGACCGGATCCTGGTGCAACTGCCCGGGGTCAAGGACCCGGACCGGGTGAAAAAGATCGTGCAGCGGACCGCCAAGCTGGAGTTCATGTTGGTGGAAGACGGCGCGCCCACCCAGGAAGCGCTTCTGGGCAAGGCCAAGTATAACGGCCAGGTCCCGGCCGGCGCCCGCCTGATCCCGCAGAAAGACAAGGAAGGCAACATCACCATGTGGTACCTGCTCAAGGAAAACCCGAAGGTGAGCGGGGACAACCTGGTGGACGCGCGCATGGCCTTCAGCCAGGACGTGGCCGGCGGGGCGATCGTCACCTTCCAGTTCAACCCCCAGGGCGCGCGCGACTTCTCCAAGCTCACCGGGGCGCACATCGGCGAGCCTTTGGCCATTGTGCTGGAAGGGGTGGTGAAGTCGGCGCCGGTGATCCGGGCCAAGATTTATGACCGGGGCCAGGTCGAGGGGAATTTCACGCCGGAGGAGGCCACGGATCTGGCCATCGTGCTGCGGGCGGGCTCGCTGCCGGTGCACATCCGGATCGAGGAAGAGAGGACCATCGGCCCTTCGTTGGGCCAGGACCTGATCTACAAGGGCAAGATCGCCACCTTCTGGGGCACGGCGCTGGTGGCGGTGTTTATGGTCGCCTATTACAGCCTGGGCGGGCTGGTTGCCGACCTGGCCTTGATCCTGAACCTGGTCTTTCTCATGGCGATGCTGGCAGCGCTCCAGGCCACCTTGACCTTGCCCGGCATCGCCGGGATCGCGCTGACCGTGGGCATGGCGGTGGACGCCAACGTGCTGATCTTCGAGCGGATGCGGGAGGAGTTGCGCAACGGCAAGACGCCGCGCTCCGCGGTGGAGTCGGGCTACGCCAAGGCGCTGTCGGCCATCATGGACTCGAACATCACCACCCTGCTGGCTGGAATCGTGTTGTATCAGGTGGGGACCGGGCCGATTCGCGGCTTTGCCGTGACCTTGAGCCTGGGCATCCTCACCTCCTTTTTCAGCGCGGTGGTGTGCACGCGGGTGGTCTATGACCTGATGTTGACGGGCCGGGGCCGGGTCAAGAAGCTGCACATTGGAATCAAGGTTTGAGAGGAGCGGAGCATGGAGTTTATTCGACCTGGAATCAAGCTGGACTTTGTCGGCACCCGGATCTACGCGGTGCTGCTCTCCGGGCTGTTGTTCGCGGGCAGTTTGGTCAGCCTGGAATGGCCGGGCATCCGCTGGGGCATTGATTTCGCGGGCGGGACCGAGATCCACCTGCGGCTGAACAAGGACATCCACATTGACCAGCTGCGCCGGGCGGTGGACTCGCTCCACCTGGGCGAGGCCCAGGTGCAGGCGTTTGAGACCGCCCAGATGGAAGGCTCGGAGCAAAACGAGTTAATGATCCGGCTGGCGGCCGCCTTGGAAGGCTCGGCCGACGAATCCGACCAATCCGGCCGCAACGCCGAGCTGGTGGGCGAAAAGCTGAAGCAGGAGTTCGGCGAGGGGTCTTACGAGATCCTGGAGACCAATTTCGTCGGCCCCCGGGTGGGCAAGGACCTGCGCATCAAGGGCATCGAAGCCATGGGCTACACCCTGCTCGGGATGCTCCTCTACATCTCTTTCCGTTACGAGTTCCGCTTCGCCCTGGGCGCGATCCTGGCCCTGCTCCACGACGGCGTCATCACCATGGCCGCGCTGATCATCACCGGCCGGGAATTCAACCTCAGCACCATCGCCGCTATCCTTACCATCCTCGGCTTCTCGATTAACGACACCATCGTCATCTTCGACCGGATCCGCGAGGGCACCAAACGGCTGCGCCGCCTGCCCTTCCACGAAATGATCAACACCGCGCTCAACGAGACCCTGAGCCGGACCCTGCTCACCTCCCTCACCGTTTTCATCACCGTCTTTTTTCTCTGGCTCCTGGGCGGAGGCGTGATCCACGACTTCTCGTTTGCCATGATGGTGGGCGTGGTCACCGGCACCTGGTCCACGATCTATATCGCCAGCGCCTTTGTCATCTGGTGGGAAGACATCCGGGCCAGGCGTCGCACCACCGCCGCGCCCGTGAAACCCGCGGGCAAAGAAACCTGAGGTGGCGGTCATCGAGATCATCGGACACATCGGCTTCTTCCTGGTCATGGCCGGGGGAATCGTCGTCATCCCCTTCGGCCTGCCGGGCGGCTGGATCATCCTGGCCGACGCGTTTGTCTATGCGCTCGCCACCGGCTTTCAAGAAATTACCTGGCCCATCCTCGGCATCCTCCTGGCCATGGCCCTGGTCGCGGAAGGTGTGGAACTCCTGGCTGGCATCTACGGCGCCAAGCGCTACGGCGCTTCCCGCCGCGCCATCGCCGGCGCTATTGCCGGAGCCATCCTCGGCGCTATCCTGATGAGCCCGCTCCTCTTCCTGGTCGGCGCCATGATCGGCGCTTTCCTCGGCGCCTTTGCCGGCGCTTTCCTCATCGAGTTCCTCGGCGACCGCGACCTCCGCCGCGCGCTGCGCTCCGGCTTCGGCGCTTTCCTGGGCCGGATGGGCGCCATCCTGGCCAAGACCGGCATGGCTGTTGCCATGGCCGCGCTCATCATCTCCCGATTCCTTTAGCCCGCTTCATAGAAAAAGTAAGGGCACGGCATGCGGCTCGACTGAGCTCGCCGAAGTCCGTGCCCTTACCCTTCACCCTCAGTGGCGCGGGCGCCCTCACCCGCGCAACTCTAAATCAATAGCTGAACCCTGTCGGCAATTTCTTCTTGGGCGTCCCTTCCTCGACAAAGGCCAGGTCCATGATCGTGTAAGTGGGATTTTTCTTGCGGAAGATGGGCACCACCCGCTGGTCAATCGCGGGCTCGCCCTTCATGAGCACGCTTTTGAGGAAGGTGGCCACGCCTTCGAACTCCACGTCAATGAACTTAATCGGCGTCTTCAAGGCATTGAAGGCGCCGGCGCGGGAGGTGACGACGAACGTGTGGATCTTGGCGGTCTGGCGCGCGAGCCTGGTCACGTCCAGAACCTTGTTCCGGCGCAGGCAGTCCGGGCAATAAATGCGGAACGGCAGATAGATCGTGCCCGTGAACTCGCACTCGGGGTTATCGCAGCGGCTGGCCAGGAGCTTGCCCTGGCCGAGCGCCGCGAAAAAAGGCGCTTCGCCGCCGTAGGAGTGGATATGGGTCATCTGGCGGGGGTTGGTCACCCCGCAGAGCTTGCCTTTCTCATCACGGATCGGCTTATTCGGATCTGCGTAATGGAACTTTCCCTTGAGCACGTAAGAGTTTTTCTTGACCTTGACTTCTCCGGTTTTCATTTTCTCAACCTTCCTTCTCTTCTTTTCCCTGTCTACCGGCTACTGACTACTGCCAACTAATCCTTCTTGAGCAGATGGTCCGGGTGCATGACGATGGTGCAGGTCACATGCGAGCCGACCCCCGCGTGGCTGATGGCCAGGCCGCGGCGCGCGCCCTTGACCTGCAAATCCTGCCAGTCCTTGGGCTTGGTCTTCCCGAAGGCCTTCCAGCGCCGGGGGTCGCCATGCACTTCCGCATGACGGTGCCAGATGTGGAGCATCAGCTCCACCACCTGCATCAGCCCGGTGGCGCCCACCGCGTGCATGCAGCCGATCAGCCCGCCGCACAGGTTGGCCGGCAGCTTACCCGGCTGGCCGGTGCGGGGGTTCCGGTGGTAGCAGTCGCCGGACTCGACGTAGGTCCGGCCTTCGCCGTAGGGACGGATGCCGATATCCTCGTAGCTCTGGATGTCGCTGATGGTGAAAGCGTCGTGCAGCTCCACCAGGTCGAGGTCCGCGCAGGGATCCACCACCCCCGCCATCGGATAGCAATAATACGCCGCCATGCGCGAGGCGAAGAAGCTGTGGAACCCGGGGTAGCGGTGCCCGCCGGGGAAGCGCTCGTCCAGGTCGTCATACCGGCCCGGCTCCTCGTTGGGCAGGAGCGGGACCTCCATGTGCCGGCGGTCGGCCACCCGCAGGGTGTGGGAGGCCGCGGTCACGTAGAGCCGGAGCGGGTTGTCGCAGAGCTGCTTCGCGGTGTCCTCATCGGCCAGGATCACGCAGGCCGCGCCCACGCTCATCAGGCAGGCGTCCAGCACCCGCAGCGGATAGGCCACCACCGGCGACTCGATCACGTCTTCGACCGTGATCTTTTTGGCCCCATGAGCAAACGGGTTGAATCGCGCATAGCCCCGGTTCTTGACCGCGATCTCGGCCATGGTCCGCCGGAAGCTGTCCTCCTCCTTGCCGAATACTTTCCAGTAGCGCTGGGCCATGGGCGCGTAATAGCCGGTGTAGATGTGCCCGAGCGGGGTCTCCCAGTCCTTGTCCGCGGCGCAGGAAATGTAGTGGTTGCCCTCGTCCGTCGGCACCTCGTCCATCCGCTCCCAGCCCATGCACAGCACGCAGTCGGAATAGCCCGAGGCAATGGCCTTGGCCCCCTCCCAGATGGCCGAGCCGCCGGTGGCCCCCCCGGTCTTGATGCCCACGTTGCCGAGCGGGTCCAGCCCCAGCCGGTCGTGGATCACGGCCTCCCCCAAAAGCTGGTCGCCGAAATGGTCGGCGAAGTGGCCGTAATAGCACGAGTGGATGTAGCGCTTGACCTCGGCCGGGGACTTGTGGATCAGCTCGCAAGCCATGGTCAACGCCTCGATGCACAGCTCCTCGGTGCGCTGGTGGGGAAAGGCCCGGGCAAACTGGGAATTGCCGCCGGTGACCAGGTAAACCGGCCGCATGAACTGGGGAATTTTCAGTTGCCGTTCACTGAACGTAATCATCCTGTGCTGCTCCTTTACGCGAGATTGGATACAACCGAACCGAGTCCGAACTACACCGGTCGGGGCTTGATGTGGTTCTTGATGAAGAGGACGATGTCCTTGGTAGTGGTGCCGGGCGTGAAGACTTCGAGCACGCCTAAAGCCTTGAGCTTGGGGATGTCGTCGGCCGGGACGATGCCCCCGCCGAGAACCTTGATATCGGACAGCCCCTTGTCCTTGAGCAGTTGAATGACCGCGGGGAACAAGGTCAGGTGCGCGCCGGAGAGGATGCTCAACCCGATCGCGTCCACGTCCTCCTGGATCGCCGCCTCCACAATCATCTCCGGCGTCTGGTGCAAGCCGGTGTAAATCACCTCGAACCCCGCGTCCCTGAGCGCCCGGGCCACGATCTTCGCGCCCCGGTCATGACCGTCCAACCCGGGCTTGGCCACTAAAATCCTCAACTTCCTTTCACCCGCCATGAGACTACTCCTTCGGCGCTGGACTATACCATGCCCGGTAAAGCTTGTAAACCGTTTTTCTTATCGGTCAACCCGCGCCCTCAGCCTAGTATGGAAAGGAATAATAGAGGTCAGCTCCACCTTCACCGGAGGCGTTCTGGCTGGCTTCCAGGGAGAGGCGCTTGGAGAGATCGTAGCGCACGCGGAATTCCTCCGCGGTCTGCTCGCCGAAGCGGCGGGAATAGAAGAGGTAGAGCCGCTCGTTCAGGTATTTTCCCACCCCGAAGGTGGAGGTTTCGGGGGTTTGGCCGGGCTGGACGATGAGGACGTCGAGGTTGAGGGCGTTGGCCAGGGACTTGGCCAGTCCGGTTGCGGCGTAGCGGGCGGCCACCTGGCCGCCGGTCTGGCCCAGGGACTGTTTCTGCCCCTCGGTCAGCGCGTTCACCGGCCGGCCGAAAAGGATGACGGCAAGCACGTCGGCCGGCTCGAGCGGCGGCTCGGAGTAGATTTCCAGAGTCGGGTTGGAAAGGGTGCCGAAGAGCCTGACGTAGGTGGTCCATTCGTTCACCCGGTAGCTGGCGAGGATATCGAGGTCCGGATCAATCACCGGGATGCCGGGGAAGACGAAGATGCCGTGCTCCAGGCGGAAAGGTTTGCCCTGGAAGTAGACCCAGCCCTCCTTGCTTTCCACCCGGCCGGAAAGGATGAAGAGCTGGCCCGGGGGCTTTTCC
>MGQK01000066.1:51847-58283 GCA_001797815.1 Deltaproteobacteria bacterium RBG_13_61_14
AGGTCGCCCCCGAAGCGAAGGTTAAGCTCGGAGCTGCGCAACTGCGCGGTGTCCGGGATGTGGACCTTGAGGTCCATGACCATCCGGTCCAGCCAGGAAGGTTCGGCCTTGGCGCGCCTCTCTTCGCCCTTGACCACGATGGTGGGGTCCTCGGTCTCCCAGGCGGTCCCTTGATAACTCAACAGCAGCGGCGGCCGGTAGCGCAGCTCCAGGAAGTCGAGCCGGCCGGTGAGGCGAGGGGCGGCCGGGTCTCCGGTCAGGCGCAGGTCCGCGTCCACCGTGGCCTGGATGTCCGGGGTATTGATTGCCTGAAAGCGTTGGCTGGTCAGGACCAGGTCCATTTGCGAAACGGAAAACCCCTGGAGCTGAACCTGGCCGGAAAGGGTGGCCTGGTTCTCGTCCGAAAAAGCCTTCAGGCCGGGGATTTTGACCAGGTTGTCCTGGACCTCGGCCCGGCCCGAGACCTCGCGCAGCCTGATCCCCAGGGCCGGCAAGGCCAACCCGACCTGCTTCAACTCGCCCTGCCCGCTTAAGCGCACCTGCGGCGGGCTGCCTTGCAGGCGGAGTTTGAGGGCGACGAGGCCGCTCGCCTCTTGCACCCCGGAGAACAAGCCCAGGAACGCGGACGCCGCGATCTGCTCGCCCGTAATTTCCACGTCCATTCCTTCCTCGAGCCAGCGCGCCGACAGCCCCGGCGCAAACGCCAGGTCCACTGCCAGGGTCCCCACGGCCGTGATCTCGCCCGTAGTTTGCGAGACGCCGCGGGAAGCGAACTCCAGCCGAGGCGAGCGGTAGCGGGCTGAGCCTTCCACCTCGTCCAGCGCGGCGCGACGGAACCGGGGTTGGCCGACCTTCCATTCGGCCTGGATCTCCGGCGCCCGCGGCGGGCCTTGCACGGTCAGGTTTCCGCTGAGCACGCCCGCGATGGTGTCGCCGGGCAAGAACTCTTGGGACCAGGGTTCGATCTTCACCTGCTCCAGGCCCAGCCGAAGATTGAGGCGGTCGCCCCAGACCCGGCCGTCCAGCCGGACCTTCTCATTTCCCTGGGCCAGTTCCAGCTCCTGAACGCGGATATTGGAGCCTCTCGCGTCCAGTTGGGCCGGTCGAGCCAAGGTCCACTTCTGTCCGTATAACGAGAGACCCAGAGACGAGAGCTTGAGCTCCCAGGCCGAAGCCCGGCGGTCGGCCCGCAATTCGCCGGCCGCGTCCAGGCCAAAGCCCGGCTCCTGGGACGCCCCCTGGAGCTGGAATTGCACGCGAGGCGTGGGCAAGGCCGAGGGGAAGAGCTCGGCCGAGAGGGAGAGGTCAAGGGGCGGGACTTGGAATTTAGCTTCGGGCGCGTGGGGGATGCCGGCGCTTTTGGCCGCGAGCTGGATTTTCCCGGAGAGCTGTTGAGAGGAAGAGCTGGAAAGCTCGGCCGTGAGCTCGGCGGAGGCCGCGGTGAAGGACGGCCCGAAGAGGTCCGAGGCCTCGCCGGAGCCGGACGCCTGCCAGGTTTGCTGATCGCCCCGGAGCTTGAGCGAGAGCGATCCGCGCTGGAAGTTCAGCCGGCCTTGCGACCAGTGCGAAATTGCGCGGGGTTCCTGAAGCTGCGCCTGCAGATCGAACGCGTAGGGCGCTTTCGGGTGGTTCGGCTCGAGCCAGCCTTGACCGGAAACCCGGAAGCCTTGCAGGGACGCCTGGCCCCGGTCCATCGTGATCCGGCCGGCGGCGACGTGATAATCCAGAACTGCATTTTCCGCCGCCAGCTCCTTGATCCGGGCGGAGTCAAGCTTGAGCGCGCCCGAGCCGCTAAACTTGTCCAGGGAATTCCCCTGCCCGGAGAGCCGCCATTCCCCGGTCAAGCTCCCGGCCGGCAGGCTCGCGCGGAACCGGGCCGGGTTGAGGTCGCGGAAGCTGGCGTGAAGGATAAGCGGGTAAGGCTCGGTCATCCGGCCGAAGAGTTGCAGCTCATGGCCGGCGCCGGTGACCTGAGAAGCGGTCGTGGCGGTGTAAGTATCTCCGCTCAAGGTCAGGCCGACGGTCACGGGCAGGGACTGAATCCCGGGATAGGAGAAAGAATCCAGGCGGGAGCTGAGCTGGAGAGAACGAGCGGCGCTCGGGCCGGCCGGCGCGCTTTCCGCCTGATAGGTCAAGCGCGCCTCGCCGGTAAGTCGGGAGACGGGGAAATCACGGGTGAGCAGCTCAGCCGGCGAGAGCCGCTCCATGGTCCCCTCAAGCTTGAGCAGCTTTTGCCGCGGCCGGTAGCTCCCCTGGGCCTGCGCCTTCCCGGCCGGGGATTGCAGCCGCGCCTGGAACGAGAGGTCCTTCCAGGTGCCCTGGATCGAGCCGGAACCCGCGACGGCCAGGGCCAGGGGAGAGGAAGGCCACCAGGGCGAGAGCGCCTCCGGCCAGAGCTCCAGCCAGGCGAACTCGGCCTGAAACTGCGAGGCGGCCGTCGCGTAATGAGCCGATTTCAATTGTGCATAAGAAGTCGCGGCGAGCAACTCCCCGGAATTCAGCCGGACCTCCCAGCCCTGGGTTGCAGGAGCGGCACGGCCCTGGGCCGAGAGATAGCTTACGGCCACAAGCTCCGGACTGAGCGCGGCCTGGAGATCGGCCACCTGGAATTTCACTTGGCCGCGGCTGGTCTGGAACTGGGCCCGGCCTTGCGGGATCGAGACCAGATAAAGACGATCCGGGGCAGGTGACAGGGACAGTTCGGCATGGTGCAGGATGATCTCGCCGGCCAGGCGGGGAAGCGTTTCCCGCCTTTTCTTGGACGGGCCGACCTTGAAGACCGAGCGGTAGTTCCATTGGTCCCCGGACTTGGTTGCAACCAGCCGGGGGTTTTCCAGGGTGACGGCGAAACCCGGCTCGAAGAGCAGGACCCGCCACCAGAGCCATCGAACTTGAGCCTGGTCCGCGGTCAAGACCGGCCGGCCGTGCGCATCGTCAACCTCGACCTGATGCAAGGCAAAGCGGCTCAAGGGGTCGCCGGAAAGCGCGGCCACTTTTACTTTGCCGGCCAATACCGTGTTCACCCGGCTCAAGGCCAAAGCGAGAATCCGGGAGTTCCAAAGGCCGGAGCGGACCGAGGTATAGAAGGCGGCGAAAACCAGCCCGGCGGCGAGCAAAGGCCAGGCGGCGATCAGGATGCTCTTCAGGCGCTTCATGACTAAAAAGTGTTCCCGATGTTGAAATGGATCCGGAAGTCCGGATACCTGGGGTCCGCAGTCAGAGGGACCCCCACGTCCAGGGCCAGCGGCCCGATGGGTGTGCTATACCGGATCCCGCCGCCGGCGCCGTAAACCACGTCGCGGAGGTCGTAATCCTGATGTTCCGGCCAGACCCATCCGCCGTCCAGGAACCCCACCAGACCCCACTCCTTGTAAACCCGGAGGCGCAGCTCGGCGCTGGTCTCCCAGAGCTTGGTCCCGCCGATGGGCCGGCCGTCCGGGTCCCGCGGTCCCAGCCCGTAGCGGTCAAAGCCGCGCACGCTGCCGGTGCCGCCGGTGTAGAAGCGCTTGAACAGCGGCAACCGTTCCAAATCGCCGAAGGGCTCGGCCCACCCGATTTTACAGCGGCCGGCCGCGACCACCGCCGGGGTGAAGAGCGGATAATAGCCGCGGGTTTCGCTTATCGCTTTGAAGTAAGAGAAATCACCGCCCAGGGGTCCGCCAGCCGCTTCCAGGTAAAGGCTGGCGCGCGCCCCGCGCTGGGGGCGAATGGGGTTATCCAAATCCGCCCATTCCACCCGATTGGAAACCGCGGACAACAGGCCTTCCCGCGCCAGGTCTTCCTCTTTGACCTTGAGCAAATCCAGAACCCGACTCAGGGTATTATCCTCAATCCGGTAGGAAGCCTCGTCCCACAGGTAGCGGCTGAGGATGAAGTGGTAAGTCGGCGTCAGCGACAGCGCCTCGTGCCGGTAGGCTTCCTCATGCTCCACCCGCCGCTCCGCGGTCACTGACAAAAAGTTGCCGGCCCGGCCCAGGTTGGGCTGAACAAAGCGAACCTCCTCCCGCTCCAACAGCTCGGACCAGCGCGCCGTGACCGAAAGCTCACGCGCTCCCCCAAGAAAGTTCACATGCCGCCAGCTCCCTTGCACCCGAACCCCTTCTTCGCTCCCGTAACCCAGCCCCACCTTCACCTCCCGCGGCTTGCCTTCCTCCACCCGGATGGTCAAATCCACCTTGCGCGCTTCGTCATCGCCCTGTTCCACCACCCGCACCGACCGGTAAATGGGCAAGCGCTGCACCTGGCGCTGGTTGTCAATAATTTTCTTGCGGCTATACCGCTCCCCGGCTTTCAAGGTCAGCGCCCGCCTCACCACTTTCGGCTGGGTTCTCTTCGTCCCCTCCACTTGAATCTTCCGAATCCGATACCAGTTGCCCCGCGTAATCGCATAACCGACTTCCGCCACCCCGGCCTCGGGATCCACGCCGGCCTTTCTTTCCACCTCGACCCGAAAAAACCCCTTGTCCTGGTAATAATGCTGCATCGCCTCGCCGGCTTCCTGGTAAGGCTCGGATTCAAACCGGTCGCCTTCCTGATAGCCCAACCGCGCCCGCAGCTTGGGCAAGTCTTCTTCCGGCGCATCCAGGAGAGCAATCTCAATCTTGGCAACCCGCACCGGCTTCCCCTCTTCCACCCCGTAGCGAAGCTTCACCCCCTTGCCCCGCCGGCCCCGCTCCACTTCCGGCCCTTCCACCCGCACCGAGTAAAAGCCCCGGCTCCGGTAAAACAGCTCGATCCGCCGGCGGTCATCTCCCGCCCAGAACGGATCATAGCCGCCGCGCTTGATCCGCCGCTTCCACCACGGCGTCGGCTCCTCCTTCAAGATCGACTTCACCGTCCGACAACGGATCTGCCGGCAGCCCTCGATCTGAATGCGCTTGATCCGCACCGGGCGGGTTGCTTTGGGCTTTTGCTGCTGGGATGAAGCGTCAGCCGCGGCCGGAGAAGATTCCGCCTCTGGTTCTGCCTCTTGCGGTTGGCTCAAAGCAGCTTCCTCCTTCATCTCGGAGGGATCTCGGGCAAACCCGGCCCGCGAAAAGGTTAAAATCATGAGCCCGAGCGTAACCATAAAAAGAAAGAAGCTCTCGCTTCTTGGCGCTCCTGGAAACCGCTTCATGAATTTATTATGCCTCTGATTCAGCTTTCCCGCAATTGATCAGGACCGCGACCCCCGAAGGCAGGGGGACAGGTATTCCTCTGTCACCCGCTAAAAACGGCACCATTCTTACAATAATAGAGAAGGATGAAGGGGGAAGGATGAAAGCCGGAGGAGATTGGGGTCAAAGCTTAAGGGCCTGTTGCCCAAATCGTTCCTTGCCGCATGGATGGTCGTAGGGGCAGGGCTTGCCCTGCCCATCTTCGCGATTTGATTGGGCGCGGACTTCGGCGAGCTCCCCTCGACCAACTCGGGGCATGAGCTTGCCGAATGCAGTCGAGCCGCAAGCCGCGCCCCTACATTTTTTATAATTTTGGTTTGGGCAACAGGCCCTTAAGATTTAAGTTAATTCAGAATTGTTAAGGAATTTCACAGTTCACGGTTCGCGGAAAGAATCCGGAATTCATCCACCACCAACAGCCAACAGCCAACTGTCAACCAATTCCGGCCACGTTCACGATTAAGGGATCAAGGATGCCAGGTAAGCGGTTGACAGACAAGAATCTCTCCCCCTCCAATCGCTGCGGCCCGAGGTCTGAGGTCCGAGGCCTTAAGGATTGCCGAGTTGCTCGACGTAGCCCTCGCCTGCCACTTTCTCGCCGGAGCCGAGCCATTCGCCCTGAAAATCAAAAGCGTATAAAAAGCCGTTGCCGATCACCGGCCGCGGCTCGGAGGATCGCTCGGCCTCGTAGCGGAACTCGCCCAGGGAATCCTGCTGTCGGCCCAGCCAGCGGCGGGGCACCCGGCAGGGACGGCCGGCGTAGTTGGTAAAAGTCTCCCCTTCCCGGACCTGGCAAGAGTAGCGGTCCATGAAGCGGGAGGGTCCGCGGTCCGGCCGATGCAGGCCCACGCTCTTGACTTCAAAGCCGCCCGGCGCCTCGGTCCACAGCGAAATGGCAAAGCCGCCGGCGGGCAGGCGCAAGACCTCGTAGCGGAAGAGGCGGAGCGGCAGGCGCAGGGGCAGGAGGTTTTTGCCCCAGCCGTGGTCATGGAGCGCGGGCAGGTCCAGCTTCCCCTGTTGCTCGCCCCATTTCCATTCCATTTTGCAATCGCCGAAGCTGGTGTAGTGATAATACATGCCCGGGAAATAGGCCCACCAGTGAAAGCCGGGCCAGGACTCGAACCGCGCCTGAAGCTCGAGGCCGATTTCCGGCTGGCGATAGCGGATGGAATAGCTCGGCCAGGCGCCGGCAAAGTGCAGCCGCTCGCCCAAATGGAATTGCACGGCATTAGGCTGGTAACTCAGTTCTTGCGAAATTGAATGGTATTGCTTATAGGTGG
>MGQK01000066.1:58349-60860 GCA_001797815.1 Deltaproteobacteria bacterium RBG_13_61_14
GATGCCGCCCGGCTCGAAGAGGAGCTTGGGGTTTTCCCAGACCAGGCTTCCGTCAATCATGGTCGGGGAGGAGCAGGAGTAGCACAGTTCGGCGTCGCGGCGGAGTTGCTTGAAGCGGGGCAGCTCCATGATTTCCTTGAGCGGCATCTCGCGGATGTTGGCGATGTTGTGGTCCAGGTCCAGGCAATACTCGATATTGCCCCGGGGGTCCAGGCCCATGCACATCTTGGGAAAGTGGCACTTGTAGCCGGGCTTGCCGTCGGCGAAATACTTGAAATACATCTCCGAGTTCAGGATCGGCGCGCCCTCGCGCTTTTTTTCGAGCAGGTATTCGCAGATGCCGCGCAGTTCTTGGAGTGGCAGGCCCATGTTGGTCTCGGTGAAATGGCTGCCGTCGGCGCCGTGGCGAAAGTCGGTAATCACGTCAAAGGAGATGTGCACGTCCAGGTCCTGGGCCAGCTTGACCATGTCGTCAATTTCCTCGGCGATCCCCTTTTGCACGCAACTGTTGAACTGGACCGAAAGGTCCGGGTATTTCCGCTTGACCAACTGGACGCCCTGGATCAGGCGGTCGAAGAGGCCGGGCAGGCCGCGGATCTTATCGTGGCGCTCGGCCTTGGCGGAATCCAGGCTGAGCATGAGCATGGCAATGTGGGGCAGCACCTCGTCCATGCGCTCTTCCAGAAACCACCCGGTGGTGAAGAGCAGGATCGGCATCTCGGCCTCTTCCTTGACGAACTTCACCAGCTCCCCGAGGTCCTTGCGCAAGAAAGTCTCGCCCCCGGAAAAGGCGGCGGCGAGGAAGCCCTCTTGCTTGGCCTCGCGGTAAAAGCGCTTGAGCTCCTCGGTGGGCACGTCCTCCCAGTCGTTGTGCTTCCACAGGCAGCTCGCGCACTTGCACATGCAATGGGCGGTGATGAAGTGGCCGATGACAAAGGGCCGGCCGTCGTTCTTCAGCTTGGCCTCCAGGGCCCGCTTGGCCAACTTGCCCGTGTGCTGGGCCATGGCGGGACTGATCTTTCTCATGGTTTCCTCCTTGTGGATGAATTTCGGCCCGGGTTGCTTCGGGCCGGCGCGTTTTCGGCCTCGAGCGCCTTGGCCACCAAGTCGAGCATGCGCAGGAGATGGCGCTTGAAGCCGGCCAGGTTTTGCTGGGAAAGCGGGTCCGAGCCCAGGAGCCGCTTGAGCACCGGGCTGTAAGTAAAATAGGTCACGATCATGCCGTAGAAGCTGGTCAAGAGCCGGAAAGCGGAAAGCGCGCCGGCGCGGGTGGCCGGATAAGCCTGGTGGACGGCCTCGGTGCCGGTCTGGAAGATGGGAACCATATGGGTCACGATCCGCTCCAGGTGCGGGCCGCCGGAGGCCTCGCGCTGGACCATGCCCATGAAGTTGCGGTGGCGGGCGAGGAAATCCACGTAAACCTCGATCAAGTGCTCCATCCGCTCGCGCAGGGTGCCTTCCTGATCCAGGGCGGCGCGTAAGGTGCGGTTGAGTCGCTGGTAATAGCGGTCGAGCACGCTTTCGAACAAGGCTTCCTTGGTGCGGAAGTGGTAGTGGATGAGCGCCTTGTTGACCCCGGAGAGCTCAGCGATCTCCCGGGTGCTCGCGGCCTCGTATCCCACTTGGCCGAAGAGCGTGTCCGCCGCTTTCAGTATCTCTTCCCTGGCGTTCAAATCTTGCCGCCTGCTGCCCAACGCTGCACCCGCCCCGGGGGTCCGCAGTTCCGGCTTTAACCGCCAACCGTCAACTGCCAACCGTATTCGATTTTAACTGGGCGCCCAGTTAAATTCCATCTTGGCTCGATTCTCCACGTTTGTCAAGCAGAAAATTTACTCGGGCCGGTGGGTCTGGTATAGTCGAATCCCGTCAATCCAGGACGGGTTGGATCGTAACGCCCATTCCGCAGGAGCGGAATTCCCCGGCGGACAGAACCGGGAGGAGTAAGGATGAGAGGAAGTTGCAAGTGGACCTTGGCCCTGACAGTAGTTTTCGGGTTGTCAGGCTGCTTGGGCGCGGTGAAGAAATACCGCCAGGACCCGCCCCTGCCGTCCTACAACGAGACCTTGAAAGCGCCGGGCCTCCAGGCGCCGGTGCATATCTATCGCGACGACTACGCGGTGCCGCACGTTTTCGCGGAAAACGAGCACGACCTGTTCTTCGCCATCGGGTTCATCCAGACCCAGGACCGGCTGTGGCAACTGGTGTTTAACCGTGCCTTTGCCGAGGGCCGCATGGCCGAGCTCTTCGGCGCGCTCAGCGTGCCCGGCGTGGAGTTCAAGGGGTTCCCGGCCAGCACCGTCGGGATTGACGTGGCCCAGCGGACGATGGGCATGAAGTTTTTAGGCGAGGTGGGCGCGGAGCTGATGCGCGTCCGCGATCCGGAGACCTACGCCCAGCTCCAGGCCTACTGCGACGGGATCAATTATTTCATCAACACGCATCCGGAGCTCGAGCAGTTGCCGATCGAGTTCCAGGTGCTGAAGATCAAGCCGGAGCCGTTCCTGCCGGCGG
>MGQK01000066.1:60979-73637 GCA_001797815.1 Deltaproteobacteria bacterium RBG_13_61_14
ATCCACGGCTCGCTGGGTCCGACCATCATCCCGCCGGACCTGCTCCAGAACAAGCTGGCCTCTCCCCGCAACCTCCCTCCCGGCGGCCGGCCGCCGCAGGAAGAGCTCGGGTATTCCCTGGCGCTCGCCGCGGAGGACGCCTCCTTCATGCTGACCGGCTTCATGGGCCTGCGCTCGCTGATGCAGATGCCGGAAGCTCATGCGTCCAACAACTGGGTCATCTCCGGCAAAATGACCGAGACCGGCTCGGCCATGCTGGCCAATGACACGCACATGCCTCACCTCGAGCCTTCGATGTGGTGGATGATGCACGTCAAGGGCGGCAAGATTGACGCCATGGGCTCGACCCTGGCCGGCGCGCCTTACATCCTGCTCGGCCACAACCGCCGGCTGGCCTGGGGCGCGACCACATCCATCGCCGACGTGCAAGACCTGTTCATCGAGAAGACGGACCGCGAGCATCCGGGCCAATATTTTTACCGGGGCCAATGGCGGCCGTTCACCATCCGCCGGGAGACGATCCGGGTGCGGCGGCGGCTGCTCGGGGGTTACAAGGAAAAGATCATCGAGATCCGACAGAGCATCCACGGGCCGATCATCAACGACATCTTCCCGCTCCCCGAGAGCTCGCCGGCGGTGGCCCTGCGCTGGGTGGCCTGGGACTTCGGCCGCAACCCCGCAGTGTTCCAGAAGCTGATCGAGTCCGCCAGCAAAGAGGAATTCCTGGCCCAGGTGGCGGGCATGTCGGACCAGGAGCTGGGCCTGATGGGCGCGGCCAAGTCGTTCAGCCGGCTGATGCAGGGGAAGTCGGTGGATGATTTTGTCGCGGCCATGGGCGCGATGGACCTGCCCAGCCAGAACTGGGTGGCGGCGGACGCGGACGGCAACATCGCCTATCTGCCCGGCGGGCTGGTGCCGATCCGGAATCAGGGCCTGGGCGTGATGCCGGTGCCGGGAGATTCGGGCGAATTCGACTGGACCGGCTTTATCCCCCTGCTTGAGCTTCCCTACGCGATCAACCCGGAGCGGGGCTACCTGAACAGCGCCAACAACGAGGTGGTGGACGCGGAGTGGTATCCCTACATCTTCGACCTGAACTACGACTCGGGCTGGCGGGCCTGGCGGGCGGAGGAGTTGATCCAGGAACTGGCCCCGATCAGCCTGGAGGACATGAAGCGGATTCAGAACGACATCAAAGTGAAGCGGGCGGAGATCGAGGTGCCGATCATCCTCCAGGCGGTGGAGAACAAGCGCGTGACCGATCCCCTGGTGCTGCGGGCCGCGGAGCAACTGCGCCGCTGGGACCTGGAAGCCGGCCTGGACTCGACCGCCACCGTGATTTTTTTCCAGTATAACGTCGAGCTCCGCAAAAACATCATCGCGGATGAGGTCTCGAAAGAGGACTTCAATAAATTTTTCTCCGGCAGCCACATTGACATCCTGACCGAACTGCTGGTGCAGAAAGGGACCAGCGCGCTGTTCGACGATAAGCGGACGCCCGACGTGAAGGAAGACCGCGATGACATTGTGGTCCGGAGCCTGCGCGACGCCATGGCCTGGGTGGAGAAGAAGTATGGACCAGATCCTTCCAATTATGAATGGGGCAAGGTGCACTGGATTAAGTGGTATCACCTGCTCGGCGTGGGGCCGCTCAAGGACCTTTCCGTGGGGCCGTTCCCTCACGTGGGCGCCGCGCACACCGTCCGCTGCGCCAGCCCCATGGGCTCGGGCAAGGCCCCGTTCAAGGCTTTTAACGGCGCTACCTTCCGGCACCTGGTGGACCTGGGAGACGTGAACCACTCGCTCATGGTCAACGACGGCTCGATCTCGGGGCAGTGGCTAAGCCCTCATTACAAAGACCTGCACATGGTATGGCTCAAGGGCGACTACCTGCCTTCCACCCTGGACCCGGAGGAAATCAAGGCCACGGCCCGATATCACTCGGTCTTGATGCCGCCGTAGGAACGCGATTGATCCCGCCCGACCAGGGCGCGGGGCCGGCCGAGGAGCAATGCCAGGGGGATAAGCCAGAGGCTGACCAGCGACACGTCCCGCCCGATCCGCCAGGGCCAGGGCCGATAGGTGAAGACGATTCGATGCTCGCCCGGGTCCAGGGCGACCGCCCGGACCAGGTAGTTGGCGCGCAGGATCCGAGTCGGCTTGCTGTCAACCTCGGCCTCCCAGCCGGGGAAGTAAGTGTCGGAGAGGACCAGGAAGCCGGGAACCGGATTGTTGATCTCCACTACCACCTCGCGGTTGCGGTAACTTTGGACCGGCGCCGGGAGGAAGGTTTGACCGGAGCGCGCTTCAAAGTCGGGCCGGAGCAGGATCACGTCCTTGCGGAAGTCGGTGGAGGCCAGGAGTTCCAGGAACTGGTCGTCATCCCGGGCGGCCACGATTCCGTCCACAAAAAAGGCGCGCGGGAAATAGCCCTCGTTGCGGGTGACCTGCAAATCGTGGTCAACGTCATTGCAGAGCATGTTCAAGTCAGGGTCTTGGGGAAAGCGGCAGGTCACCTTGGCTTTGACCAGATACTTCACATTCAGCATCTGAAAAGTTTCGGCCCGGAAGGGGGTGTTTTTAAGCCGGGCGATCCGAATGAACTCGGCCGGATCGAATCCGAAGACCTCTTCCAGTCCTTCGGGCAGGGCCAGGTTGGGTAACAGGGTATCGCGGTTCCATTCCATCCATTGTTGCGGGTCCAGCGGGCCCAGGGGTTCGTTCATGTAGCCGGGATAAACGGCGGTCGCGGTTTGGGACAAGCGGAATTGTTCCCTGGAGCCGGCCTGCTGCTCGCGGATGAGGCGGCCGGCCTCCGGCGGGGAGGTGTAGAGAGAAGGGTCGGCCGGCATAAAGTAGGAGCGGCCAAGGGCGAGGAGGTCCAGGGCCGTCATCAGCAGGAGCAGCCCGGCCCAAGCGCGCCCTTGCCGCGGGTATCGTTTCCCGAGCCACAAGACGAACAGGAAGGCCAGAGCCAGGCCCGCGGTCCGGGCTGAGGCCTCAAGCCAGGAAGCACGGATCACTTGAGGAGCGAAAGCGTAATGATAGGCCTGCCTCAGATAATCAGCCATCATTTGCGCAAGCGGCCCGGACGCCGCGAGCATGACCAGGAAGACTGCGGCCAGGATCCCGGTCAGAATCGCCCAGACCCGGAAAAAAGAGGGGAGAGCCGTTTCTTTGCCCGGGCTTTTCAAACGCTGGAAACCCATGGCGGCCAGGCCGGCCAGGGCGAAGGTGGCAATAGCCAGGTGCTTTTCCGGGTAGCGAAAGATCCGGTAGGTCGGGAAGAGGGCCCAGACCAGTCGGAAAAGCGGAGAAGAAGAGCCCAGCGCGAGGAGCAGGAAGAGGAAGAAAGTCAGGAGCAGGAAACCGGTGGGCTTTTCCCGAAAGCGCCAGCACTGGGCCAGGCCTAAACCGAGGGGAAACAGTCCGAGATAGACCGCGCCGGCCCAGAGCGACAAATTGTAGGGGCCCAGGAAGATGCCCCAGAAATGCTCGGGTGGAAAAAGGGTTCCCCAGAGCCGGGGCCAGATCCATTCCAAGAGTCGGAGCGGGTGAAGGGACCAGGTGGTGGCCTCCTTGAAATCAAAGCCCTGGAGCTTGGTGCACCAGGCTCCCAATTCCAGGCTGGGCAGGAACTGGCCCAGGATCAGAAAAAAGGTAAGGCCGCCGGCCGGCATCAGGAGGGCATAAGCCTTGCGGGCGGGCTGGGTTAGGTCGGGCAAGGCCAGGCCGCCGTAAAGGAGCAGGAGCACGCCGGCCCAGAGGAAGGCCTGGGGGTCTCCGCCCAGAAAAAACAGGGCCCAGCAGAAGTTGGTCAGCACCAACCACCTGATCTGGTAAGTCCGGAGCAGGCGAAGGAAGCAGAAGAGCAGGCCCGGATACCAGGCGGCCGGGATCAGGTAGTTGAAGTTGAGGTGCATGCTGACCAGATAGCCGGAGGCCATCCAGACCAGGCCGCCGAACAGGCCGGCGGCTTGACCCAAGCCCCATTCCCGGAGCAGGCGCCACATCAGGTATCCGGTCAGCGCGTAATGGACTGCCGGATATACCTTCATGGCCGCGGGCACCGAGAAAAGCAGGTAAACCAGGCTGAGGGGATAAAGCACCGCATTGGCCATCTCGGCGAGAAAGGGGTAACCCAGGTTAAGATCCGGGCACCAGAGGGGCCATTCTCCGGCGAGCAGGCTTTGCTTGAGGAAGAAGATCCCCGGGAAGGTCCAGCGCAGCAGATCGCGGTAAAAGAGGACCTTGCCCCAGGTGGGGAAGAAAAGCACAGCCGTCACTGCTGTCCCGAAAAGCAGAGCGGCCAGGTGCTGGCGGGGCGGAATTGTCGTTACCGACCTCGGGTGATGGCAGGAGCTTTTCATCAGGCAAAAACAAGGGTCCCGGAGGCATTGTAATGAGGAGGAGCGAGGGAAGTCAAGGCAGCAGCAAAGTGTCAAGGTGTCAGAGTATCAGGGTGTCAAGGCAGCCGTGGAGATGAATCTTTTCTTGACACGTGACACATGACACCTGGCACTTTAGGCGGCTATTCGAGCTTTGCGGAGGAAGAGGGCCGCGGGAATGAGCAAGAGGCTGACCAGCGAGGCCTCCCGCCCGATCCGCCACGGCCAGGGCCGATAGGTGAAGATGACCTGATGCTCGCCCGGCTCCAGGGCGACCGCCCGGACTAAATAATTGGCCCGCAAGATGCGGGTTGGCTTGCCGTCCACTTCTGCCTCCCAGCCGGGGAAATAGGTGTCGGACAGGACCAGGTGGCCGGGGACCGGGTTGTTGATCTCAATCGTCACCTCACGGTTGCGATAACTTTGGATCCGCGCGGGCACAAAGGTTTGACCAGGATGCGGTTCCACATCAGGCCCAAGCAGGATCACATTCTTGCGAAAGTCGGTGGAAGCGAGCAAGTCCAGGAACTGGTCGTCATCCTGGGCAACGCTAACCCCGTCCACAAAGTAGGCGCGGGGGAAATAGCCGTGGTTAATCAGGACGGCGAGATTGCGTTCCTCATCCTCCGCGGCCAGGCTCAGCTCCGGCAACTCTGGGATCTCGGCAAAGTCCAGGCCGTCCAGCAGGTATTTCACGTTCAACATTTGGAAGCTCGCGATCGGGAGCGGCTTCAGGCTGAAGCGGCGGATCCGGGCCATCTCCGCGGGATCGTAGCCAAAGATATCTTCCAGGCCCTCGGGCAAGGTGAGGTTGCTCTGCAAGGTGTCGCGGTTCCAAAAGACCAGCTTCTCTTCGTAACTCAGCCCCATCGGCTCGGCCAGGTCGGTCGGGTTCGGAATCTTGCTCGCCCGATACACGCGAAAGCGTTCCTCCACCCCGGCTTGCAAACCCCGGATCAGGCGGCTGGCCGCGGGTTGAAAACGATAGAGATAGGGATCGGTCACGATGAACTGGGACCCGCCGAACGAAAGCAGATCACCCGCGGTGAGCACGATCAGGATAGGCCCCAGTTGGCGCCGGACCGGCTGAAGCCGCCGGCTCAGCCAGAAGACGATCAAGAAAGCCAGGGCCACCAGGGGCGCCCGGGCTAAAGCCTGGTGCAGGGAAGCGCGGATCAGGCCCGGCTCGACGGAAAGGTTGCGGGCCTGCCGGAGGTGGTCGGCCAGGGTCCGGGCAATGCTCTCCTGGAGAAAAAACCAGACCAGGAACGCCGCGACCAGTAGGGCGGTAAGCCCGATCCAGGCGCGGAGCATAGCCCGGCGGAAGGGTTCCGCGTCCGGCTGGAGCAGCCTTTGCAAGCCCAAGCCGGCGAGCGCGGCCAGCGCGAAGACGGCCAGGACCAGGTGTTTTTCCGGGTAGCGGAAGATCCGGTAGGGCGGGAAGAGCGTCCAGACCAGCCGGTAGAGCGGGGAGTAATAGCCGAGGGCGAGGAGGAAAAAGAGGAGGCAGGTGAAGACGAGGAAGCGGCCGGGCGGCTGGCGCCAGAAGCGGAATTGCGAGAAAGCGAGGAGCAGCGGGAACAGGCCGAGATAGACGGTGCCGGCCCAGGGGGTCACGGAGAGCAGGCGCAGGAACCGGCCCCAGAATTGGTCGGGCGGGAAAATCGGGCCCCAGAGTCCGGGCCACACCCACTCCAGCAGGCGCCAGGGATGGAACGACCAGGAACTGGCCTCGGTCCAGTCGTAACCCTGGAGTTTGACCGAGGCGGCCCCGAATTCCAGGCTGGGGAGCAGTTGGGCCGGGATCAGGAGTAAGGCCAGGGCGCCGGCCAGGGCCAGAATCGGGAGGCTTTGGCGCAGGACAGGGGTGTGGGGCTGCCATGCCAGAATTGCATAGGAGAACAGGAAGACCCCGGCGAGGAGCAAGGCGTGCGGATCGCCCCCGATCAGGAACAGGGACCAGCCAAGCGCCGTGGCCAAGAGCCAGCACAACCGGCGGGTCACCAGCAGGCGATGGAAAGCGAAGAGCAGGCCGGGATACCAGGCGGCCGGGATCAGGTAGTTGAAGTTGAGGTGCATGCTGACCAGATAGCCGGAGGCCATCCAGGTCAGGGCGCCGAAGAGGCTGGCGGAGTGAGAAAGGCCCCATTCCCGGAGCAGTCGCCACATCAGGTATCCGGTCAGAAAATAGTGGATGGCAGGATAGACCTTGAAGGCCGTGGGCGCGGCGAAAAGCAAATGGAGCAGGCCGAGGGGATAGAGGACGGCATTGGCGGCCTCGGCCAGGAAAGGATAGCCCAGGAAGAGGTAAGGGCTCCAGAGCGGGATTTCCCCGGCCAGCAGGGTTTGTTTGAAAAAGCAGATGCCGGGATAAGACCAGCGGAGCAGATCGCGGAAGAACAGCGCTTTGGCCCAGGTTGACGAGAAAAGAACGGCCGTGGCCGCACCGGCAAAAAGGACGGCTTCCAGGTGTTTGCGAAAAGCCAGGCGCGGTTGTTCCAGGGTAGCTCCTGGCATTACTACGGCGGGCACTCGGCGCAGATCGAGGAGAAGAGGGTGGTGGACAAGTAGCGTTCTCCCCGGTCCGGGAACAAAGTCACGATGGTGCTCCCGGCCGGGGCCTCCTGGGCTACCTGGAGCGCGCCGGCCAGGGCCGCGCCCGAAGACATGCCCACAAATATCCCTTCTTCCACGGTCAAGCGCCGGGCCATCTGGAAAGCTTCTTGGTCATGGATGGTGATGAGCTGGTTGAGCTTGGTCCAATCGTAGATGCTGGGGACAATCGCCTCGCCCATGTTCTTCAGGCCCTGGATGGTGTGGCCTCTGACCGGCTCCACCCCGATCACTTGGACCTGGCGGTTGTGTTCCCGCAGTCTCCGGCCCACGCCCATCAAGGTGCCAGTGGTACCCATCCCGGCCGCGAAATGCGTCACCTCGCCCCGGGTCTGCTCCCAGATTTCTTTGCCGGTAGTTTCGTAGTGGGCCAGCGGGTTGTTGCCGTTGTCAAACTGGTTGGCCAGCCAGTAACTCTCCGGCTCGGCCTCCAGGATTTCCCAGACTTTGCGGATGGCCCCGTCCGTGCCCATCCGCGGGTCGGTCAGGACAAGCTGCGCCCCAAAAGCCTGCAAGATGCGGCGGCGCTCGAGGCTCACGCACTCGGGCATGGTCAACTTGAGCTTGAGCCCGTAGGCCGCGCAAACCATGCTCAGGCCGATGCCGGTATTGCCGGAGGTGGCTTCGAGCACGGTCTGGTCCGGGGTGAGCTGGCCGGACTCCAATCCTTTCTTGATCATGTAATAGGCGATCCGGTCTTTGACCGAACCCGCGGGGTTGGCCCCCTCCAGCTTGGCGAAAATCCGAACCTTGGGGTTTTGGTGGATCCGGGAGATCTCCACCAGAGGCGTGTTGCCGATGCTATCCAGGATACTCATGACTCTCCGTTCATAGGAAACAATTTTTCAATTTTAGATTTCGGATTTTGGATTTTAGATTGAGGATGGGCTGGCCGTCATCAATCCAAAATCCAAAATCTAAAATCCAAAATGTTACTCCATCCCCAGGCGTTTCATCATTTGCTGGAGGCTCTGCCGGGTGAGCCCCAGGCGGGCCGCGGCCCTGGTCTTGTTGCCCTCCGCCTTCAAGGCGCGGCTGATCAGCAACCGCTTGAGCTGGTCCACCGCTTCGTTCAGGCGCTCCGCGCTGCCCACGCTTCCCGCGTTGTCTTCCTCGCCCCAGATCCGGGGCGAGAGCAACTCCGCGGCGACCACCTCCCCCGGCGCCAGCATGACCGCGCGCTCGAGCTCGTTCTCCAGCTCGCGGACGTTGCCGGGAAAGGGGTAGCGCTCGAGCAGGGTCAGGGCGTCTTCGTCAATCCGGAGCACCGCCCGGCCCGACTTGCGGCAGGCCTTGTCCAGGAAGTGGTGGGCCAGCAAGGGAATATCCTCCGGCCGCTCCCGCAAGGGCGGGATCCGGATCGGGAGCACGTTCAGCCGGTAGAACAGGTCTTCCCGGAACCGGCCGGCTTTCACCTCGGCTTCCAGGTTGCGGTGGGTCGCCGCGATCACCCGCGCGTCACTCCGCCGCGGCTGGGTGTCGCCCACCCGCCGGAACTCGCCCTCCTGCAGCACCCGCAGCAGCCGCACCTGCATGGCCGGAGAGGTCTCGGCGATCTCGTCCAGGAAAATGGTGCCGTGATCGGCTTCCTCAAACAGGCCCTTCTTGTCCGCCACCGCGCCGGTAAACGCCCCCCTTTTATGTCCGAAAAGTTCGCTTTCCAGGAGGCTATCCGGGAGCGCCCCGCAGTTCTGCACCACAAATTGATACTTGCGGCGCGAGCTTGAGTAGTGAATGGCTTTGGCCACCACTTCCTTGCCCACCCCGGTCTCGCCGATCAGGAGCAGGGTGGTCATCGAATCCGCCACCCGCCGGAGCACCTCGAACAGCTTCTCCATCGCGCGGGAGCGGCCGATGATCTCCTCAAACCGATACTGGCCCTCCACCTCCCCGCGCAGGGCTTCGTAGTCCTTGCGCAGCTTGAGATGAGCCTGCTCCAGTTCCTGAAACAGGCGGCGGTTCTCCCGGCCCAACTCGTATCGCTCCACCGCCTGCCCCACCGCAGCCACTAAATCCGCCTGCTCCCAGGGCTTGGTCAGATACCGGTAAACCTCCCCGGCGTTGATCGCGTCCAGCAACGCCTCCACATCCGTGTAAGCGGTCAGGATCATCCGCACCGCGTCCGGCTTCAGCGCTTTGACCTGTCGGAGCAGTTCGATCCCGGTCATGCCCGGCATCCGCTGATCGGCAATGATCACCGACACCTCATTCTCTTTGGCAATGCCGAGAGCTTCAGGTCCGCTGGTCGCCGTCTTGACCAGGTAGTCCTCGGAAAACGTCATCCGGAGGGACTCCAGGATCTCGGGTTCATCGTCAACAAATAACAGGTAAAAGTTTTTGCCCATGTTTTAATTTTGACCTTGATTTTTGTGTATTTTACACCAATTGCCCAGAAAACGAAAGAAAAAAATGCACGCAGGATTTAATTTCTTGCGCAATTAAAGCTTGACAGGAATATTTGCTAGAGTATAATTCAACAGGATTTCGAAGCACCGGCGCTTCTTTACTCTCACGGGGATTTTTTATGAATGAACGTATCTGGGAAGAAGCTTGGCAAAAACGTAAGCCTCCCTTGCATGCGGCCATTCTTTCTGGCACCCCCACGGATTACCAGGCCGCAATGCAAGCATTTGTGCGTTGGAGCATTGGGGCCGGCCGCCAATGCCTCCTGGGCCAAGAGAGCTCTTCTCTTCCCTCCTGGTCACGCCGTCTTTCCAGGAAAAATAGCCTGATCGCCTGGTCGTGGAAGCCCCTCCGGGGAAAAGGCCTGTCCCGGGTTCCCCGGGAATGGAAAGCCCGGCTGCTCAGCGCCCATCGGGCCGCCCTGGCCGAGGGTTTTGCCGGCCTGGACGTGGTGCTGGATGCGCGCCGCACCCCTTGGCAAGTAGCCGATGGGCTGGAAAAGGTCCTGGAAGGGTTTTTAAAAAGGCACTTGGCCGCCGCCCTTTGCCTCTACCAACTCGCGCCCCGTGCCACAGGAAAAAAGTTGCTCCCCTTTTATTATCATCCTTCCTTGATGGTCAAAGGTGAGCTTTGCGAGAACATTTTCTGCCTTTCGTTTTTAGAGAGATCAGGCTCGAGGAAATCCGAATTGACCTTGGCCCAGGGTCTGCGCCAGGTTTCCAGGGTGCATCACCGCATCCAGGAATTGCAGAATCAGCCTTTCGACAGGCTCAAGGCTCAGCGCGAACTTGCCCCGGAGCAGCGCGAAAAAAGCGTCATGGAGAGCAAGCTGGCGGCCATCATCCAGAACCTGGGCGAGGGTGTGGATGTCATCAACCAGGATCTGGTGATTGAATACCAAAACGACCTGCTGGCCGAAAGGTTTCCCAACGCCCCGGGCCACAAGTGCTACCAGGTTTACCTCCGGGCCCAGGCTCCTTGTCCCCGTTGCCCCGCGCTCCGGGCCATGGCAACCGGGCAAACCCATCGCGAGAAGATCACCGGCTGGGACGGCCGCGCCTATGAGATCATCTCTTCGCCCTTCACCGATGTGGATGGAAAGGTTAAAGCCATTGAAATCATCCGGGATATCACCGCCCGGGAGCGGGCCGAAGAACAAGTCCGCGAATCCGAGTCCAAATACCGCGGCCTCTTCGAGCACGCGCAAGAGGCTTTGTTGCTGGAAAACCTGGAAGGAAAAATTCTCGACGCCAACCCCATGGCCACCCGGTTGCTGGGCTATTCCCGGAAGGAGTTGATCGGGCTCCCGGTGGAAAAGCTCCTGCCCCCCAGTCGCCGCAAGCAGTTTCCCCAGACCATGGAGCGTCTGCGCCGGCAGGGCCGGCTGCAGGGCCGGTTTGAATGTATCCGCAAAGACGGGACCGCGATCCAAGCGGAATTGGAAGTTTCCTTAATTCAGGTTGCCGGCAAAGACCGTTTCCTGGCCATGGTCCGCGATATCACCGAACGCAGCCGGGCCGAGACCCAGCTCCGGGAGGCCGAGGAGCGCTATCGCTCTTTGGTCGAGAACACGCCGGAAGCGATTGCCTTCGGACAAAAAGACCAGATCCAATTTGTGAACCCGGCTTTTGCCGCCCTGTTCGGGTTTGATCATCCCCGGGAGATGATCGGGATGTCTCAGCTCGACCTGGTCGCCCCGGAAGACCAAGAGCGGGTTAAGGCTTATACCCGGCAGCGCATCCTGGGCAAGGAGGTCCCGAGCAAGTACGAATTCAAGGGGCTCCACCGGAGCGGCGCGATCCTGAATCTGGCCATCTCGATTTCTCAGTTCACCACGGGCGGAGAACTTTACACTCAGGTCATCATGCGCGATATCACCGAGCGGAAGCGGACCGAGGCCAGCCTGCGCCAGTCCGAGGAGCAGTTCCGGCGCTTGACCGCGGCGGCCCCGGCCGTGATCTGCCGGCTGACTCCTGAGGGCCAAACCCTTTTCGTGAACGAGCATATCTGGCGGGGCACCGGCTACCGGCCCGAGGAACTGGTGGGCCGCAACTGGTGGCAGGTCTTTTATCCCGGCGAGCTGCGGGATCAGGTGGAAAAACTGTATCAGGATTTTGCCCAGGGCGACGTCTCGGATTACGAGATGACCCTGCTCGGCAAAGACGGGCAGCGCCGCACCATCGCCTGGAACTCCGCCAACCTCTTCGGGCCGGACCAGGCGGTGCAGCAGATCGTGGGCGTGGGCCTGGATGTCACCGCCCGCAAACAGACGGAACGGGACCAGGCCAAGCTCCGGGAACAACTCTTCCAGGTCCAAAAGATGGAAGCGATCGGGACCCTGGCCGGCGGCATCGCCCATGAATTCAACAACCTGCTCGGAGCCATTCTCGGCTATTCCTCGCTCCTGAAAATGAAGCTGCGGGAGAGCGACCCGTTCTTCCAGCCGGTGGACATGATCGAGCAGGCCGGCCGCCAGGCCTCGGAACTGACCCAACAACTGCTCAGCTTCGCCCGCCCCGGTCCCTATACCTCGGAACCCGTGGATTTGAACCGGGTCGCCGAGCGCGTGCACCTGCTCATCCGCCGCACCTTTGACCCGGCCATCGCTCTCGAGCTCCGTTTACAGGAAGGCTGCTGGTGGGTGATGGGAGACGCGGGCCAGCTCGAGCACGCGCTCCTTAACCTCTGCCTCCACGCCCGCGAGGCCATGCCCGAGGGCGGCCGGCTCACCCTGGCTACCCGCAACCTGATCCTGGATGAATCCTCCGGCCCCGGCCGTCCTCCAGTCAGCCCGGGCGCTTACGTGCTCCTGACCATCAGCGATACCGGTCCCCCCATTTCCGCTTCCGACCGGGGCCGCATCTTTGAGCCTTTCTATACTCCCCGCGATTCCGACAAAGGCTCCGGGCTTCTTCTGGCTCTGGCCTACGGCATCATCCAGGGGCACCACGGCCAGATCCAGGTAGAGAGCCAGCCCGACCAAGGCAATACTTTCCAGGTCTACCTCCCGGCCTTGCCCGAGAAGGCCGACACGGCCAGGGCACCCGGGGCCGCCGATCAACTGGAACCCCTGCCCCAGGGCACCGAGACGATCCTGGTGGTGGACGATGATCCCCTGGTCCGGGAACTCTTGGCCCGGAAACTAACTTCTCTGGGCTATCGGCCGCTGGTGGCCGCCAATGGCGAAGAAGCTTGCGCCCTTCTCGATCAACACCGGCTAAAGGTGGACCTGGTTATCCTGGATTGGATCATGC
>MGQK01000066.1:73727-82777 GCA_001797815.1 Deltaproteobacteria bacterium RBG_13_61_14
GACCCATCCAGGAGATGCTTCAAGCCGGCGCGGTCGGATTCCTCCCGAAACCCCATCTCATCCAGCAACTCGCCCACACCCTCCGCCGCGTCCTCGGATAGGGGTCAGGTCGTTACTTTAAACTTTACATTAGTGGATAAAGGTTGAACCCGCCGCCGGCGAACCGCGGCGGAGCAAGGGGCTTTCACTCCGCGCCGATGGAGAACATCCGCTCCAGGTCGTATTTGGAAAAGGCTTCAAAGGCAATGAGGGTGGTGGTCTTTTCGATCCCCTCGAGCTTGAGCATCTGGCGGGTGACCAGGTCGGCTAATTGCTCGTTCTCCTTGACCCGGATGATGGCGGCAATGTCCCAGTCCCCGGCCACGGAATAGACCTCGCACACCCCCTTCAGCTCCAGCAGCGCCTGGGTGGTCTCGGAAATCCGGTCGCGCCGGGCATGGATCAATACGACGGCAGTGACCATTTCTGTTCCTCCTTCGAAGCTAGAGGCAGGTCGCACGGACGGAAAATGCAAATCTTTCTTTCCCGACCTACGACCTGCGACCTACGACATGCCAGTCACGGTATCCACTCATTCTCTTTATACCAGGCAATCGTCTGGCGGAGCCCGGCGACCGGGTCCGGGTATTTCCAGGCCATGCCCAGCTTGGCGATCCGGGTCGAGTCGTAGACGTTGTCGCCCGTCAGGTAGCCGGCCCAGTCGCGGTCGAGGCGTGGCCGCAGATCGTCGGTGAGACCGTGCTTGGCCTTGGTCTCTTCCCAGAGCCGGGCCAGCCGGCGGTTGATCCAATGGAGAGAGAAGCGCGGAACATGGCCCATCACCGCGCCCAGGAGCCCCCCGGCCGGGGACCAGTAGGGAATGACTTGCTTCAGCTCCAGGCCCAGGGGCGCGGCCAGCATTCGGATAAAAGTGGGGCCGTCCACCGGCGTGGGATCGGCCATGTTGAACGCCTGGCCCACGGTCAACGGATGGGTCGCGATCAAGGCCGCGCCCCGAGCCACGTCTTCCACGTGCACGTGCGAACTCCTGGGCCCGCTCTTGAGCGAGGGCAGCTCGCGCACGCCCAGGGCCTTGAGCAGGGCAAAGAGCGCGATGAACATGGCGTGGCCGTAGCGGGCGCGGGGGCCGTAGATCAGGGTGGGCCGGAGCGAGGTTACCGGCAGGCCGTGCTGGTTATAATACTCGAAGGCGGCAAGCTCGCCCAGGTATTTGCTCTTCTCATAAGTATTGCGCGGCCGCTTGGGGTCGTCCTCCCGGCAAGGCACCCGCACCGGCTGGCCATACACGCCCACGGTCGCGATCTGGACAAAGCGCTCCAGATTGGGCGCGTGCCGGAGCGCCTCCTCGGCGATGACGCGGACACCCTGGTAATTGGCGGCTAAAAGCTCGGCTCTTCCGGCGCCCAGGTCAAAGACCCCGGCCACGTGGACCACGATCTCCATGCCTTGCACGGTCCGGGCCACCGCCTCGGGGTCGGTGATCTCGGCGGGGATGATCTCCAGGCCCATCTTTTCGTAGGCCGAGAAATTGGAGCCGGGCCGGTCCGAGACCCGCACGGTATGGCCCTGGCAAAGGAATTCCTCCACGATGGCGCGACCCACCAGACCGGTGGCGCCGTTGATCATGACCTGAGCCATGTCTTTCTCTTTAGCTCAGACACGACCCCGAGTCAAGCGCGACCTTTCCTTAATCTAACATTCGGGGTCAGACCCCGAATGTTAGATTAAGAACCTGCTCAAGTTTCGCTTCTCCTAGCCGATAGGAAGAAGAGAAACGATGGAGGACTTAAAGGTATGCCGAAACGAATCCTGGTGATAGAAGATGATCCGCCTATGGAGCAGGTCTTGTGCCGGATCGTGCAACTGGAGGGACACGAGTCCCAGGTGGCCCAGACCTGGGCGGATTTTGAAGAGGCCATGCTCGGCGAGTTGCCGGACCTGATGCTGATTGATATCGCGCTGCCCTGGGTGAACGGGCTGGACCTCAACGAGTCGCTGGAAGAGTCCACCCTGTTCCAAGGCATTCCTCGGGTTATCGTGTCCGGCCACAGCCAGGATGCCTACCGGCTCCGGGCCTATGCCCAAGGCTGCCGCGCTTTTATCGCCAAGCCCTTTGAGGTGGAGGACTTGCGGGAAACGATCCGCCAGGTCCTGGCCGAAGCGGAGGACCCGTCTGCCGAGGCGGCGGCCCCGGCTTAGCCGGTTCGCCGGATTTTCAGCTCCAGGGCGTAGCTGATCACCTGCCGGTAGAGCGAGCGGAGGTCCTCCCGCATCCGCGGGTCCGGAATCGAGAGCAAATAACGCCGCGCGCTGTCCGCCAGGTCCTCCACTTGCCGGAAATAGGCCTCCTCATTCAAAGTGGTGGCCATTTCCTGGATCTGTTTCAGCACCCCCGCAATCCGCTGATCCGCTTCCCAGCTCTCTGCCGCTCTTGCCACATCCTGCATCGTGGTCCTCCTCTCTCTGCTCGCGCCCCGCGCTTCGGGTCACCTACTCCACTTCCTCTCTTCCGCCTGCGGCACCTGCTTTGATTAAGTTTATATCAGCTAATATAAATTAATTAAAACTTTACTTGATTCTATATAAACTCAATGCCACTTGTCAAGAAAAAAATGCTTGCCCCCTTCATTTCCGCTTTCTGCCCCTTCCGAGGCAGAAAGGAGGCTTTCCGCATCGGGGAGGGTCGGGGTGATCTTTTCGGTTCTGGACGATCGGGCCAGGGCGGCGCAAGCGGCTGATAAAGCAGGGGCCGGCGCACGATGGTGAAGGCCCGGAGCTCGCTCTGAGGCGGCTGGGGACATCACCGGCCAGGTGATTTATTCCCGGGGCAACCGGTTGGAGGAGTGCCCTGACCCGGCACCTGGTAGCGGAGCGGCCTTTGCAGGAGCCGGCGTGGGACCCGGTGGAGGCGGGCGAAAATATTGTAGATGGCCGCCTTCGGCGCCGCGATCAGCAGGGCCATTGCCGCCCGACGATAGTAGCCGGGGTCGAATAGTTGCGCTCTTTCATCAGCCTACCCCTTGATCGCTGTCCAGTAGTGATCAAAGACCAGGTAAGAGAGGATAAAGCCCAGCGGCACGTTCACCGCGACCCCGATGGAAAAGGCCAGGAAGGGGTTCCAGCCGAACTTGGTAAGCTCGCGGAAGCGGGTGGTGAAGCCGATGGAAAGAAAGGTGAAGATGAAGGTCCAGGTGCGGAGCGTCTTGATCGGGCCGATGAGCAGGGGCTTCAGGCTTTGGTTGAACTCTTCGCCGGTGTAGTTCATGGCGACCAGGGTGATGACGGCGCTGGCGGCAAAGAAGCCGAGCACGAACTTGGGGAACCGGACCCAGATTTCCAGGGCGCTCACCGACTTTTCCTTGAGCTCCTTTTTCTCCCAGACCACCACCGCGATGATGGCCAGGATGAAGGACCACAGCCCGATCCAGATATCGCGGCCGATCACTTTCATCAGGGTATAGGTCTGGATGGCGGCTTCGCTGCCAATGGCTGCGGCTGCGGCAAAGCCGGCGGCATCAGCGAACTCGGAGGTTCCGATCCAGGCGCCGGAGACGCCGGGCGGGAGCCCGAGCGCCTTGCAGGCGATGGGGAGGATGAAGATCATGACAATGGCCCAGACCGCGACGAGGGAGATGCCGATGGCCACGTGCTCTTTCTTGGCGCCCACGGCGCCGCCGACCGCGATGGTGGCGGAAACCCCGCACACCGACCCGCCCGCGCCCATGCAGGCGGCGAAGCGCTGGTCGAGCTGGAAGAGGCGGGTGGCGGCCAGGTAGATGGTGAGGAAGGTGGTGATTGAGACGATGGTGGCCTGGACAAAAGCGATCGGGCCGGCCTGGATAATCAGGGTGAAAGGCAGGGTGGCGCCGAGCAGGATGATGCCGGTCTTGATGTAGTATTCGGTGCGGAGCGAGGTATCGAACCATTTCGGGAGCTTAAGGAGGTTGCCGGCGAGCAGTCCCAGGATCAGGGCCAGGAGCGGGGCTTCGAGGTTGTAGTCATGGCTGTATTTCCAGGAGGAGATGATATAGATGAGGAGCGCGAGCGCGAAGAGGATGAGGAATCCGGGGATATATTGCTTGAGGTTGAGCCCGAGGAACCGGATGCTGATGGTGAAGATGACGAGCCACATCAGGAACTGGGCCAGATACCAGTTCCATTTTTGAATGAAATGATCAGCCACCGCGCTCAAACTGGTCCATTCCGGGGGACTGATGGCGATGGGTTTCAGGGAAGAGCCAGCCCAGAAAAGGATCAGGCCGGCCAGGATGATCCCCAGGGCCAACCACACCGCCCACCAGTCTTCTTTTTTCCATAGCTCCGACCAGTCACGCTTCTCGGCCATGGCTCCGCCTCCTTATCCTTTTACTCACTAGATAAATACTCACCGCGGTTTCTCATTTGGAACGGAAAACCCGGGAGATGAACTGCTCCATCACCACCCCTTTCTTCTTCGCGCCGAGCAGGAGCCGATAAACCGCGTGGACATTGCCGTCGGCCACGTGCCAGGGGTTGCGGCGCGACTGCTCGCGCAGGGCCACGATCTCTTTCTTCAAGGATTCCCGTTGCTCCGGGCCGGTGGCTGCCAGGTAATCCAGGCACAAGAGCCCGGCCTGGCCGAAAAGCGCGAGCTTTTCCGAAGCCGGCAACAGCTCCTGCACCAGCTCGAAATTATCCAGTTTTGCTTGAAGTTCATCGGGATGGCGCGCATAGGCTTCGAACAATTGCCGCAGCTTTTCCCCGGCTTCGCCTTGCCCGCCGGCCTTCCAGAAGGCCTCGATCGCCCGGGAGAGCGGCAAGGTGGCAATGTCCCGGCCCGGATATAACGGGTGGTTGAGCAGCGCGTCCGCCAAAGGCCTGAGCGCCGCCGCGCCCTCTTCGCCGGCCACAAAACCCAGCGCGTCCTCGTAAGCGGCCCAAGGCTCGTAATCCGGGTCGGTGAAATAGCGGCCGGCGGTGTAGAGCGGGACGTAGTTGGCGTTGGGCAGGTACATGGGGTTCAGGAAAATTCCGGCGACGGCTTCACCGAGGTTTAAGTCGCGGCCGGTGTAGGGGCCGAGGAAGAGGTTGCGGCGCAGCCCGCCGTCATTGACCGGGTAGTTGTCCCAGATCAGGATCTTGCGGCCGTAGACCTGGCTCAAGCCCTGGGCCGAGGCCAGGTCAATGGTCTCGGAGAAGACGCCGTGCCCGGTCCAGAAGATCGGCACCTTCGGGTCGAGGGCGGCCAGCCCGCGCGAGTATTCGGCAAAGCGCGGTTTTTTCTCGACCTGGTATTCGTAGCTTTTTTCATAGACCGTGGGGCAGAAGAAGAGGACGGTGGCCGGGTCCATGTCCGTGAGCCAGCGAAGGATGGTGTTGACCATGGCCGCCTGCTTGGCCGCCATCTCGCCGTCGGCTCGCTTCGAGTCCGGGAGATCGTCCAGCGCGATGGTAAAGGCGCGCACGCCCAGAGCGAAAAAGGGGTTCAGCTTGCGCTTGAGCGCTTCGATTTCCGCCGGGTCGGTGTAATCCATGTCCAGGCCCGGGGAGATGGCGTAAATGAAGGTGATCCGGTGCGCCTTGGCCGCGGCGAGAAGCTCGGCAAAGTTCTTCATCTCCTCTTCGGGATAAGGCTCGCGCCAGAGCTGGCGGTGATAGGGCTCCACCTTGGGCGCGTAGATGTAAGCGTTAAAGCCGGCGTCTTCCAGGAAGGCCAGCAACTTCAGCCGCTCCTGGTGCGGCCAGGGGTCGTTGTAAAAGCCTTCGATTACGCCCCGCCATTGCACCCGGGAGAACTTTTCGCCTGCCGCGGTTGTAACCTTGGCCACCGGCCCGGAAGCGATCACTCCATTCGAGAAGCTTTCCGCCAGCACCTTGTAATAATAGGTGGCGCCTGGCTCTAGGCCGAAGTCGGTGTGCTCGAAGCGATCTTCGATGGCGATCAAATTTTCCGGCCTCGGTTCAAAATCCGGCCTGGTGTCGCGATAAACCAGGAAATGATAGGTGAGTTCACTAACCTTCGCCTTCCACTCGATCTTTACCCGATTAGGTCCATGTGCCAATGCCAAGAGCTCGTCGGGATTGGGTGGCGTGAACAATTCCCCTGGGCCATAAACGCCCCAATCTATTACCGCAAAGCCCTTATGCCTCGCGCTCTTCTTGAGCCATAAGCGAATCATCCGCGTCAGGACCGGGGGTTCAAATTCCAATTGCTCGATCTTTCCTTTACCATCGGATATCGCTTTTACCACCCGCCAACTTTGGCCATCCTCGGAGACTTGAATCTCATACTCTCGCGCGTAATCCTCGCCCCAACGAATCACCACGCCGCCGATCTTTGCCCGGCCCTGCAGGCGGTTAGCGAAATCGTATTGCAGATACTGCGGTCCGTTCTCATCCGTGGCCCACTGAGTGAGCGGACTTCCGTCCGCGGCGTAAGCCGCCTTGCACTGGGCCTGGACCTGGGGCAGGTAGAGCATCATCGCGCCGCGGCCCTGGACCTCGCGCAGGCGCAAGAGCCGGGAGGAGCTGGCGCTGACCTTGGCCACCCCTGCCCGGTTCGGAGCCGGCAGAGGCGGAAGCGGTTCCACCATCCGCGCCGGCCGCTTGCTGAACATGCTCACGCCCATGACCGCGGCTATTCCCAAAACGATCAATTTTTCCATGGCAGATCCAAGCTGAGACCGGAATTCAGTTACTTCTTACCATACTGCCGCCGGGGAGACAAGCTGTAAACTTGCGGGCGGGCCTCAGTAGGGATTCTCTTTGGGCAGAAGCTTATAGACCTGACTTTGAGTGTTCGGAATTTGGTAAACGACTTGAAAGCGTTGCGGGTAACTCCGCATGGCCGGGACGAAATATTTTTGAATCTCCTTGTAGACTTCATCGAAGACGATATAGGTGACCTGATTCTTTTCCAACTCGGCGATAAAACCCGCGGGGTCATCCACGAACGGTCCCCCCACCGTCTTTCGCTCGCTCACCAAAGCGACCAAGGTCGGCTTGCGCGCGAAAATCACCGCCTCGGGTTCGGCATGGGCGCGAAGATAGAGGGCGAGGTGGAGGATGCGATTCATGCCTTCGTTGGTGGCGATGATTTGAAATCCGGGACTGAGTTCGAAGCCCTGCACGCGGCGAATCTGCGCCATTTTCTTGAGCAGGGGCAGGTCGGCGGACAAATTCGAAACCAGCAGGAACAACGCGAGAACCCCGAGCGCGGCGGGTGAAAGCATCCGATTCCTAAGCCTAAGGAGGGGCATTGCCCAAGCCGCTCCCGCTAAAAGGACCTGGATTCCCTTGAGCCCATAGTAGATCAAGAGGGGGTAAAGCGGAATCAGAAACCGATTCTCATAGAAGCCCCAAATCAAAAGGAGGGCGGCATAAGACAAAGTGAACAATTCCGGGGCGCCCCGGCGTCGGCGAATTACCGCCCCGAAACCCAGCAAGGCAAGGAGAAGAATCAAGCTCCCGGCCATGATCATATGGTTTCGGTCGAGAGAAGAAGAAAAAGGCCAAAGAGTGATCGCCAATTGTTCCAGGTAATAACGACCGTTGCTCTGAACCCGGGAGACTAAATCGGTCCAGCCGATGAGAGCAGAATTCAAATCGTAAGGGTCCTTGATGAAAAATTCGGAGAGATAGTTTTTGCCGTGGCCATGAGTGGCCAGGTAGCCGCGCAGAAACCAGGCTCCCCCGGCCAGGAGAAAGGGCAAAGTCATCACGACTCCCTTCAGGAGGTTTCGTTTCCATTGCCCGCGGAGAGGCGGGGCGAGCAGAACTGCGCCGACCAAAGCCGGAGCCAGGGCGATGCCGACCGAGCGGGTGAAAAAGGCCAGGATCAGGAAAAGCGCACAGAGGACCAAGGATGAATTTTTTAGGGAGTCTTGCTTCAGGGACCGCTCGCAAAAAAGCAAAGAAAGAGTGGCAAAGGCGGCAAAGGGGATTTCCGAGAGCACGCGGACGGAATAGGAAAGAGTGAAAGGGACCGTGGCCACCAGCACCGCGGTGAGCAGGGCGATCCATGGCTCTTCTCGCTCTTCCCATAAGCGATAAGTGGCCCCCACCATGACCGCGGCCAAAATCGCAATCAGGATTTTGACAAGCAAGATCTTTCCCCCGAAAAACCAGAAAATCCCGGCGATCATCAAAGGAAAAAGAAAAGGGTATTTGGTATGCGGCTCGGGAGGGTTGGTATAGACGCTGGTATAGCCTTGCCCGTCCACCAAGGCCCGGGCCAGCATGATATATTCCGCATTGTCGCCGCCCTGAAAATAAACAAAAGGGGTAACCGCACCTAAAAAAAGCAGGAGCGCCAAAGCGCTGACAATTAGTACTCGGCCCCGGCCGGCTAGTTGCAATACTGGGTGATCGAGCCAGGCAGGGAAGCGAGCCGTCTTGGCTTCTTCAGGGGTTTCTCGCTGGGGTGCTTCCGGACGGATTGGCGCCGAGGCAAGCTTGCCTTTGCCTTTTCGTTTTTTGGCACCCATTTCCTCCCTCCTTGTCGAACTTCCCTGGCGGACGCTTTCTTCTCAAATTGACCAAGGGCTCTAGCGCTGACCCATTCTACGGGGCTTTCACATCGGATTCAAGATTTTTTCCAAGAAGTTTTCTTGCCAAGAACCATGGAAAAGGTTTAAATTATCGCCAGGAGGATTGCGGATGAAACGAGCTATTCCGGTCGTGATCGCGGGTCTTCTGCTTAGCGCCTGCGCCGCGAAGAATAAAGAAAAATATCCCATCGCGGAAATGCCCCAGGCGTTGTTTCTGACCGAGCCGCGGGAGAAGGTGAAAGAAGTGGTCTTCGATGCTTCGGCCTGCGGCCCGCTCGGGCCGATCACCGGCGACGCTTATCAGGCGCTGGAAGTCCTGGTCGCGGCCGGGAACCGCCGCACCGGCAGCCAGGCCTTTCGCTGCGCCGCCGAAGCGGCCAAGAATGCATTGGCTGGCCGCGGCTGGGACGTTCAGTTGCAAAACTATCTTTTCCCTTATTACCAGGTGAATGAAGACGGTTTCAACGTCAGCCGGCTTTCCGACGGCAAGCGCTTTCCCTCTTTCCCGGTCATGTATTCGCT
>MGQK01000067.1:0-2180 GCA_001797815.1 Deltaproteobacteria bacterium RBG_13_61_14
GAGTTAAGCTGGCGGTCCGGTTTCTCAGGCCAGCATCCGTTCACACGGCTAACCAGACGTTCTTTTCTCCTGCGGAATCGAATCTCATTCGCCCGAGGAAATGCCTACCCTGAGCCTTTGCCCCGTGCAACTCACAACTGAAGCTTTGACCCCAAGACTCCCCTACCGCGCCAAAACCTGCCCCAAGAGCCCGCTGTCCATAATTTCACCAATCGGTTGAATACGGTGTCCCCCGAATTCAGGTATCAAAACTTGAAAGGGTTATGATAATTTGTTATCTTAGTGCAAAATGTTTTGAGTTTTGAAATTGATAAATGGATCATAATCAAGGCGGGCGGTCAACCTCAAACACCTCTCGAAAATAGGGGGTAAGCATGAGTTCTGGAACCGAGCGAAACCAGGGCGTTCGAAAAATCGAAATCAACCGGCCGGTGATCTCCCGGCGCGGTTTCTTGACAGGAGCCGGCGCTATGGGGCTTGCCGCATCCGCCGGCTTCTGGCTCCCCGCGCCGGCACGGGCGAGATGGAAGCCGGCCGATCCGGAACATCTTCGGCGCTGGAACGGGATCAATCCCACCCTCATTAAGGTGGCGGAAAATTACTCCAGCCCCTCCCTCCTGGGCCCGCGCATGTCCGATGACCTGGTGGAGTTGATCGCGCACATGTATCGAGCAGAGGAGGCCGAGGTTCTCCAGTACCTTACACCCTGGAGCTCGAAGACCGCGGCGGAGCTGGCCAAGCAGGCCGACCGGCCGATTGAAGAGGTCCAGGCTATCCTGGACCGGATCGTTTCGTTTCAGAATTCCCTGCTCACCTTCGGCCGGGAGGGGAAGGCAAAAAAATATAATATCCTTCCGATTGTTCCCGGCACTTTTGAACTGGTGCTGGTCAAGCCGGAGGAAAGCTTGTTAACCGACTGGCATAAGGAGTTCAGCCGTCGTTTCAGCAAGCTTTACAACGAGGGAGCCTTTGCCATCTATTGGGACGACCCGTCGGCCTGGGGAATGGTCCGTTACATACCGGTCTATCCCACCATCCGGGACAACCCGGCGGCTCTCCCGTCGGACAAGCTTCCCGCCATCCTGGAGCGTTATCAGGACCTTGCCGTGGGCCTGTGCCAGTGCACGACCACGGCCAAGTATGTGGACCGATATTGCGGCCGGCCGCACTTCACCTGCATGACCATGGGGGAAGAGGCCCGAAGCGCCATCCAATCTGGGGTCATGCGCCGGGTGGAGCTGAAAGAGGCCCTCGAGATCAAGACCCAGGCCGAGCAAGCCGGGCTCTCCACCTGGATGATGAATCTGGACCATGAACACTTCAAATCCAACATCAGTTGCTCGTGCTGCGGCTGCTGCTGTTTTGCCCTGAGAAGTCTCACCCAGTTCAACAAGCCCGGCTTTGTGGCCCGGCCCCATTTCATGCCGAAAATTGACCAAGAACGATGCCGGCACTGTGGAACCTGCGTGGACCGCTGCAACATGGACGCGCATCAGGTCACTGAAGACACTCATACCTTTGACACCTTGCGCTGCATCGGCTGCGGGCTTTGCGCCTCGACCTGCCCGGCCGAGGCCCTGACTATGGAGCCGGTTAAAAGCTATAAGCCTCCTTATCAGAGTCTGGCCCGGATCGTGGCCGAAAAAGGGCCGAAATTTATCTCCATGATCAACCGGGAAAAGAGAAGAAGGAAACAAGCCTGACCTAGATCCCGCGATGACAATGTTTCTGGAGGATCGAGGATCGGAGGATCGGGTTCAGAGCTTGAGTTGTTAGTTTAGAGCAATCAGCAGCGCACTCTTAATTCGCGGACACCATCCTTATCTCACCCTTTGGCCTTCCAGAAAAATTGCGGTCCCTAAATTCACTTGGTCACCTCGATGGTCAAGCCCGAGTTCCGCACGGAAGTAAAAACGACCAGCAGTTTTTTCGAAGCCTGGTAGGTGAAGCCATGCTCCTGGTATTGATCGTCGGCTCCCGGAGGTGTTTCTGGAATGGGCGCGCCATTGAGCACAACTTCCGCGGGCCGCTGGGCATGGTGGATGACAACCTGGCAGGAGACGCTTTCGCTCATGCCCTCGAACTGGCCGGCTCGCGGGCCGATCTTGATAGTAAGCGTGGCGCCGGGGATGACCTCAACCGGGATGATCGTGAACTCACCGTCCCGGTAACGGTTGGTT
>MGQK01000067.1:2204-14527 GCA_001797815.1 Deltaproteobacteria bacterium RBG_13_61_14
TAGGAAGACGCGGACGCGCCGGGGTAGACCTGGAGGATGAGCCGGTCAAAGGGCGCGGCGCCGATGAACTGCCGAAGCTCGGTCATGGGCAGCACCGCTCCTTCCCGGACCAGGAGCGGGATGCGCTCGAGAGGCGCGGCCACCCGAATCCGGCCGGGGCCCTGGTGGACCTCCTCGGTCCAAAAGTCGGTCCACTCGCCGGCCGGGAGCCAGACCGAGCGCGAGCGCTCCCGGTTCTTAGTCACCGGCGCGACGAGAAGCCAGGGGCCATACATATATTGATCATCTGCGGCGCGAGCATTCAGATCCTCCGGGAATTCGAGGAGCATGGCCCGCATGGGCGGCTTGCCTTGCTCATGGAGCTCGTGGAAGACGGTGTAAAGGTAAGGGGCGAAGCGATAGCGGAGGTTCAAGACCTCGCGGAGGATGGTTTCCGCGTCCGGGCCAAAGGCCCAGGGCTCACGGATCGAGAAGGCGCCGTGGGCCCGGAAAATAGGGCAAAAGGCCCCGAACTGCATCCAGCGGATGTGGAGTTCCGGCGAGGGGGTGCCGTCGAACCCGCCCACGTCGGAGTTCCACAGGCCATACCCGGAAAGGCCGGCCGAGAGGCCCACTGGAATCTGCCGGGCCAGGTGCCCCCACGAGGAGTCAACGTCTCCGGACCAGATCCCGGAGCCATAGCGCCAGTCGCCGACAAATCCGCTACGGCTTAAAATGAAGAGGCGCTCGTCCGGCAGTTCCTGGGCATACATCTCGGCCATGGCCTGGTGCTGAAGCAGGGCCTGGAGGTTATGGGCCCGATTCCGGGGCACCCCGCTAAAATACATGCCCGCTTTATCGGCCTCCGGCTCGTTGAGGTCCGTCCACCAGGCGTCCACCCCGGTGTCATGGATGGCCTTGACCTTTTGTCCCCACCACTCGCGGGTCCGCGGGTTCATAAAGTCGAGCAAAAGTGTTCCGGAACATCCCCAATGCCTGAACTGATAGGGACGACCCTCCCGATCGGTGGCGCCCAGACCTTGTTCCTGGACCTCCTGGTGGTTGATGCTCGAGGCCCGGATATGCGGCTCGATAATCGTGATGGCCTTGAAACCCCGGCTTTCCATCTCCGCCATGAACGCCCGCGGGTCCGGGTAGCGCGAGGGTGACCACTGGAGGTTACCCATGGTTTGGCCCTGGCAATCCTCGCCGCTGGAGAACCAGTCGAGGTCGAAGATGAGGGAGTCGCAGGGAAGGCCGCGGGAGCGGAAGTTATCCATGAGCGAGCGGAACTCGGTCTCATCTTTGTATCCAAATCGGCACTGCATATACCCGGTAACCCAGCGTGGAGGAATCGGAGTGCGGCCGGTGAGCCGCGAGTAGGCGTCAAGGATCTGGTTAGGCGATCCGGTAAAAACGTAAAAGCGCAAGGGCCCGCCTTCCGCCCGGTAGGAAAAGCTGGACCGCCGGGTGAAATCGAACTCGGCCCGCGCCGGGTTCTCGATCAGGAGGCCCCAGCCCCCGGGGCTGAAAAGGAAAGGCAAGGCCAGGTCCGCGGGCGGAACCACGTGCCGGTTAAAGACCAGGCGTTTTTCGCCGTTCTGGTCAAGATGGAGCGGGGGAGTGTAATAGCCGGTGATCCAAGACATTGCCTTCATCACGAAGGAATAGCCGGCGAACATCTCCCCCAGGCCGTAATACCCTTCCCCGGGCTCGCCTCGAAATACCAAAAGATATCTCCCGTCCGCGTTCCAGGAGAGTCCCGGGTCGGCCATCCGTAGAAGCGGCTTGTCGTCCCGGTTATAAATGGCCAGGCCAAAGGGCCGCGACCAATAGCGCACCTTCACGGTCTCGGTAACCGCAGTCGCGTCCGCCAGATGGTGAGTGAACGCGATGGGGGCCAAACCGTCCGGCACCGTCATCTGAGTGGCCATATCGGATTCCACTCCGTCCGCGATGACCTCCACCCTGACCACGCCCCGCTCGAAAAACCGAACCTCGATTTGCGCGCCGCGGCTCTCGAAGCTAAGCAAATTGCCCGCGCCCGGCTCGCCGGAATGCGCCGGGAAAGCGGCCGCCAAAACCAAAACCCCGAGCGCCAGGATGGTTTTCCAGGTCTTCATTTTTCATCTCTCTTTATGCGCTAAATGCGACATTGGCAGCGCCTGCAACCTCATGAATTCCTTCTTTGCTTGGGGAGATCTTGCCTCGCCGGTATGTCAGCGAGATAAGGCATTCATTGGTGCCGCGACGAGGAGACTCGGGTAGTGTCCCCTTTGTGGGGGAAAATTGAGTTTTTGGGACATGACCACTTTACCTCATTACCTCAGCTTATGCCACTTTGTCAAGCGATTTTGTCAAGCCCAGCTCAAGCCGCTTTGAAACCATAAATGCGGGCAGGTCGCGCCAGCCGCCGATCTTCCGCATCGTAATCTGGCCGGAGGCGAACAGGCCGAAGAGGAGCTTGCATTGGGGGTCAGAGCTTCACATAATACTTTACATATTTGCATAGAAGAGAGGTGGCAAGGTGTCAGGGGAGGAGTGGACAGGGCATAGTAAATTGAAGTTGTTGACAGGCAGGAAGGCCTGTGCCCCTGCCAGATTGATAAATTTGAGCTTTTCTGGAAATCTGCGGAATCGGCGAAATCTGCGGATCATCTTCAATGTTAAGTTTTGGGGCCTGACCCCATGTTAAGTTAGGAGCGGAACAGTTCATGTCGTAGTAAGTGCGAATCGTGTCGTGGTAAGGAAGAATGGTGTCTGGGTAAGGGCGAAAGGCGTCTGGATAAGGAAGAATGTGGTCTTTATAAGGACGATTCGGACAGGTGACGGGTCGTTATGGGGGCCAAATTGGGCACTCATTTCGATAACGCACTCAAAATGAGCTTTAGAGAAAATTTCTTCGAGAATTTTGCAATAATTTCCAAGAAGTTGGGTGCGGCTGGGGTCAGCCGCACCCCCACCCGCAATCCTTAAAAATAAAGCTTCGCCATATTCAGCAAAAAGCATTATATTACAGGGGGTTACGATAGTAATCGCCATCATCGTTTTCAATATAATAATTGCCATTCTTCTATGCCTCTATATATGGAAAAATGGTGCAGTTTTTGGCGGAATGATAATTTTAACCGCAGATTAACGCGGATGAACGCAGATAGAAAAACAAAAAAGATATCTATCCACGAAGGACACGAAGAGACACGAAAAATGAAAACACCAAGGCTCTAAGGGCCAAGAAAAATGAGTTTTTTCTTCTTGAGGGATTTCCCTTCGTGTCCCTTCGTGTCTTTTCGTGGATAAATCCTTTCTTCCTCTTCATTTGCGTTTATCTGCGTCCATCTGCGGTTGCCGGTTTCTCTTGGTTTTGGCCGGGTTTATTGCCAGCGGAACAGTCTCAGCGCCAACACAAAGCTCACTCCCGCCCAGAAGCATAAGACCAGGATTTCCAGCCAGCTCTGGGACAGGGCCAGGCCCTCGTTCATCACTGCCCGGAGGGCGTCGTTGAGCGCGGTGAGCGGGAGGGCTCGGATGGCGGGTTGGAGGAATTCGGGGAAGCGGGAATAGGAGAAGAAGGTGCCGGAGAGGAGCCACATGGGGAGCATGACGAAGTTCATCCAGCCGGAGACGGCTTCGATGGTCTTGGTGCGAGCGGCGAGCAAAAGCCCTAACCCGGCAAAGGTAAAGGAGCCGAGCAGCGAAACGACGGTGAGCGCGATCAGGGATCCCCGCACCTCCACCTGAAACACTATCCAGCCGAACACGACCAGGGCCGCGACTTCCGGGACCAGGAAGACCAGGCGCGAGAGCATGAACGACAACAGGTAATGAGAGCGGCGCATGGGGGTGGCCGCGAAGCGCTTGAGCAGCTTCTTGGTGCGGGCCTGGACCACGGCAAAGCCGATGCCCCACATGCCCGAGCCCATCAGGTTCAGCCCGATCAAGCCCGGGATCAGGAAATCAATGTAACGGGCGCCGGGCTCGCTGACCGGTTCCTCCTGGATCGGGACCAGGTCCTTCCGGCCCAGACCGCGCTCGAGCGCGTCGTCCGCCCGCAGCCGCGCCAGCCGGCTCTGGGGACGGGTCGGGTCGTAGCGGAAGGCGTAAGGCGATCCCGGCTCCTGAAGAACGACCAGGTCCACCTTGCCGGTGCGCAGCGCCTGCGCCGCTTGTTCGGGAGAAAGCTCGAGCACCTGGAGGTCCGAAGACCGCGACAGCAATGTCACGACTCGGCCGACATCCGGCGTGGTAGTTTCCACCGCCACCCGCAGCTTTTCCGGCGCCTGGTTGCGGAAGGCGATGCCCAGGGCAAAAGCCAACAAGACCGGAAACACAAACACCCAAAACAGGGCCTCGGGTTCGCGCACAAATTCGCGGATGCGGGCCAGGGTCAGTTCCAGCACCGGGTTCGGCGGCCGCACCGGGCCGGGTTTGGGCTCTGGATGCCGGGCCGGAGCGCCGGCGGTCTCAGGCATCGCGCAAGACTCTCCCGGTCAGGCTGATGAAAACATCTTCGAGCGTCGCTTGATGGGTGGTGAGGCGCTCGAGCCTGGCCCCTTGCCGGGCGATTTCCTCGAGCAGGGCCGGCAGCGCCTCGCCGATCCGGGTCACGGTCAGGAAGTAGCCCTGGTTCTTTTTCCGCGCCGCTTTCACTCCGGACAGCCGCAAAAGCGGTTCCTGCAGCAGCGCCCCCTGCACGTGAAACTCCACCACCTGGTCCGCGCCCAGGGAGGCGACCAACTCATTGGGGGTCCCCAGCGCGATCACCTGGCCGTGGTCCATGATGGCGACGCGGTCGCAGAGCCGGGCCGCTTCTTCCATGTAATGGGTGGTGAGGAGGATGGTGCCCCCGCGCTGGTGGAACTCTTCCACCACTTCCCAGATCTTGATCCGCGCCTGCGGGTCCAGCCCGGTGGTCGGCTCGTCCAGAAAAAGCAGGTCCGGGTCGCAGACTAAAGAGCAGGCCAGGGCCAGCCGCTGCTTTTGCCCGGAGCTGAGCTTGCCCACCCGGGCGCGCTGCTTCTCCTGCAGTTCCACCATGCCGATCACTTCCTCCACCGGCCGGCCTTGCCGGTAAAAACTCTGGAACAGGCGCACCGTCTCCGCCACCGTCAGCTTCTCCGCCAACTGGGTTTCCTGCAACTGGATCCCCATCCGCTCCCGCAAGTCCTGATCGCAGCCGGTTCCCCAACGGCAGCCCAGCACCTCCACCACTCCCGCGTCCGGCAGAGTCAGGCCCTCCAGCATCTCCACCGTGGTGGTCTTGCCGGCGCCGTTCGGACCCAAAAGGCCGAAGCACTCGCCGCCGCGGATTTCCAGGTCAATCCCCGCAACCGCGGTCACGTCGGCGTAGCGCTTGACCAGGCCGGCGCAGCGCAGGGCGATATCGGCTCGAGCCGGCGACGCGAGAAAAACGGGATCAGGAGCGGGAGCGGAATCCATGTTGCGCCCGGCTTCAGGGACGGCGATCCCAGACCTCGGGATTGGCCAGATGGATGGGCCGTTCGCCCCGGAGCCAGGCCAGGAGGTCGTTCAGCACCATGTCGGTCTGGTGGCGGACCACGTCGCGGGTGGCGCCGGCGATGTGGGGCGTGACAATGACATTGTCCAGGTAAAGCAGGCGCTCGTCCGGCGGAGGCGGCTCGGTGGGGAACACGTCAATCCCGGCGCCGGCGATGCGCTTTTCCTTGAGCGCCTGGTAGAAAGCGTCCTGTTCCACCAGGCCGGCCCGGGCCAGGTTGAAGAAAAAGGCGGTCGGCTTCATCAAGGCTAACTCCCGGGCGCCGATCATGCCCTGGGTCTGGTCAAGGAGCGGGACGTGGATGGTGACCAGGTCGCTCTCGCGGAGCAGGGTGTCGAGGTCGGTGAGTTCCACCGCGGCCGCGTTCTTGGGGTCCACGAAGGGATCGCAGGCCAGGACCCGCGAGCCGAACGCCCGCGCCCGCACCGCCACCGCCCGGCCGATCGCGCCCAGGCCGATGATGCCCACGGTCTGGCCGCCCATCTCCAGGCCGGTCATCTTCTGGAAGAGCGCCATGAACTCGCCCGGGTCCTCAGGGTTGAACTTGCCCGAGGCGAGCAGGTTGTGGATGGGAATGAGCTGGCGGAGTTGCGCCAGCATCATGGTCACGGTCAGGTCCGCTACCGCCGCGGCGTTGCGGCCGGGGGTAAAGAGGACCGGCACGCCCTTCTGGGTGGCGAGTTCCAGGTCCACGTTGAGCGGATCGCCCCGGCAGCAGCCGATCAGCTTGAGCTCGCAAGCCTCAAACACTTCTTCATGGCACAGGTCCACTTCCAGGATGAGCACGTCCGCGGCCAGCTCCAGGAGCCGCTCGGCCAGGTCTTCGGCCAGATATAACTTTTGGGTCTGGCCCCAGGGCTCATAGACCACCTCCATGTGCTGGCGGAGCCGGTCAAGACCTTTCGAGGTAAAATTCGCGGTTACGAATGCTTTCAACATCTCCTCCCGGACTATGGGATTAGAATAACGACCCGGTGCGATACTGCAACGAAAAAATTTCTTTCCGTCCCTTCGGACACGCCCCACTATACCTGATTTCCCCGGACTTTCGCAACTATCTTAAAGTCTCCCTCGATGCCCTTAACTCTTTGAATTAGCGAATAATTAAACCAGGATTAAAAGATCATTACAAGTCTTGACAAAAACCTTAAGAACCCGAATGATGGTTAGCCAGGATAGTCCGACCCTTGTCATTCCATAAAAGCTTAACTCTGCAAAGGAGGTAGAAGATGAAGCAGCGACTGCAATGGCTCCTCCGAAAATCTCCGCTGATTTGGCCAAAGCTTCGGGTTCCGGGATGGGCCGCCGCGCTGGTGTTGATCGCCGGCCAGGCGCTGGCCGCGGGGGGCAAGCCGGCGACCAAGCTCGTCAACGTGGCGGACATCCGCACCATGGGCCCAGGGCTCTCCCGCTGGATCGCGGAAGTTTACAACGACAACCTCTGGCTGTATGGAGCCTTGGTGGTGGTCACTATGGCGCTCATGGGCCTGATCCTGGGCACCGTTTTCGACCGGTTGGTGGGCATGCTCGGCATTGACCTGGGCAAGATCGAGCATCATGAGTGAATCAGGCCTCAGGCCTTGGGCATTAGGCTTTAGCCTAAAGCCTCGCAGTTAAGGAGGATAGGTCCATGGAGTGGTTTCAAGTCTATCTGCCCATCGCGGGCATTCAGTTCAATATCCTGCTATTGCTCCTGATCGGTTTCACGGTCGGCGTCTGCGGCGGCTTCTTCGGCATCGGCGGCGCCTGGATCGTGACCCCCGCCCTCAACATCTTCGGCTTCCCCATGCCTTACGCGATCGGGACCGACCTTGCCCACATGGGGGGCAAGTCCATCGTCTCCACCATCCGGCACGGCAAGTTCGGGAATGTGGACGTCCGCCTGGCGGTGGCCATGATTATCGGCACCACTACCGGCATGGAGCTGGGCGCGCGCCTGGTCATGCACCTCGAGCGCCTGGGCCTGGCCGAGTCGGTGATCCGCAAGATCTATATCATCTTTCTGTTTCTGATCGGAAGCTACGTGCTCTATGATTACTTGAGCCATATCTTGCGCCAGCGCAAGGCCGCGGAGAGCGGAACCGCGGTGAGCACCGGAGAAACTTTCGCCCAGAAACTCCAGCGCGTCCGCATCCCGCCCATGATCCATTTCAAAGCCTCGAAAATCACTTGCTCGCTCTGGCTGCCGGTGGGAGTGGGCTTTGTGACCGGGGTGGTGGCGAGCGTGCTCGGCGTGGGCGGCGGCTTCATCCGGATGCCGGCCTTGATCTACCTGATCGGCTGCCCCACCCTGGTGGCCGTCGGGACCGACCTGTTCGAGGTCATGATCACCGGCGCCTACGGCGCTCTCACTTACGGCGTCAAGGGCCGGGTGGACCTGCTCGCGGCCATGTGGATGCTGGTCGGCGCCGCGGTGGGCGCCCAGATGGGCACCGTGGCGGTCAAGTATGTGCGCGGCTACTCGATCCGCCTGCTCTTTGCCGTCACTATCTTCATCGCCTGCTCCTCGGTGCTGATGAAGCAGCTTGAGTTCCAGACCGCCTCTTCGGTGCTCATCCTGTCAGCCGGCATCGTGATCAGCGGGGTGATCATCGGCTGGCTGATCCAGGGCGTCCTCAAGGAGCGCGCCAGCCGGCAAGCCCGGTCCTGGGCGGCGTTCAAGAAGGAGGATTAATCATGAAACTTGGGCAATGGATCGGGCTGGGGATCTTGATCGGTCTGGCCGCGGCTTGTGTGCAACCCTCGCAAGTGGTCCAGGGCACGGTGATCAATTACCAGGCGGACGCGAAAACCCTGGTGGTCAAGGATGAAAAGCCGCCCCATGCGGAGTTGACCCTGTCTCTCGAGTCGGCCGAGATCGGCGCGGAGCCGAGCGCGGGCGACGTGGTCCGCGTCGCTTACCGCGACCAGCAAGGCAAGCTCACCGCACTCCGGGTCATGAACCTGACCCGCCAGAAAGAACTAAGCGGCTCCGGGGGGCATTAGCGGCCCTCCCCCGGCGAAAATGCGCCAACCCAGAGGCGGCCCCGCACCGCGCGGAGCCGCCCTTTTGCGTCTTTTCGGATTTGCGGGTTTGGCGGGTTTGGGGTCAGGTCTTTAGTTTTTAGTTAATGCTGTATTGCATAAGCCCATTGCTGATCCGATTTTTTTTGGGCGACCAGAAGAATCCTGATCCTGCCCTGGCCGGGTTATTTCAACCCGCGATATTTTTTCCAATACTCATACTCGTAGGGCCATTCTTCCTTGCGCCGGAGGATCAAGGATCGCATCCGTTCCCGGAACTGAGCCGCTTCCCGTTCAAACCGGGGAGCGGTTTCCCGGCTTTTCCACGCCTGGACCAGCTTCTCGCCCAAGGCAAAGGCCTTGCTGCGGATGGGTTCGGGGAAATCCTGGCCGGAAATCTCTCCCATGCGGGCCCAGACCGCGCCCACGGGGACCGCGCCGGTGGTCGCGAGGAAATGCTGCAAGTAATCGGCGATGGGTTCGTCCTCGCCTCCGCCCGAGGTCACCACCGCGGCTCCATACTTTCCCTGGAAGGCCTGGCAATGAACCAGCCCGCAGCAGCGGTCCAGAAAAGCCTTTAACTGCGCGCTCACGTGGAAGATATAATTGGGGCTGGCCAGGACCAGTCCGTCCGCGGCCAGCGCCTTTTCCTTGATGGCATTGAACCCGTCCTTTTGCGGGCACACCCCCTTCTGGTGACAGGTGTTGCAGGCTCGGCACGGCTTGACCTCCCGACCCCGGATGGCAATGATCTCGGTCTCCGCTCCCCGGCTGGCTGCCCCCGCCAACACGATCTTGAGCAAAGCCGCGGTGTTCCCCTTGGTCCCTCTCGGACTCCCGACCAGACTGACGATCTTCACCCCTGCCTCCTTGATCTATTTCCTTTTTCTTCGGAAAAGGGTCAGGTCTTTAGTTTTTAGTTTACATATTTGCATAGCAAGCAGCGGACATACGAAATCTGCAATCGTGAATACCGCCTAGAACTTCTCCATCTGTCCGGCCAAAAACGCCCGGGCGAAATAGTCGGGAGATGCTTCGCTATCCATGAGCATATCGAGCTGGCGGGCGCACAAGGTCAGCCGGCCGAGCTCGCTCAAGCGGCTGCGGATGAAATCGTGCTCGTATTTTTCCAGCCGGGCGACCAGGATATCCCCCCGCGACTGGACCTTAAAGTCCAATTGGCCGAGCACAGAGGAGAGGAACTTGACCCGGCGGGCCCGCCGCTCTTCGCTGGCCGCGCCGCCGGTAAAGCGGAAGTGGATATAGTTCTTGTTCAGGCTCTTGCCGCAATAGGTGTCCACCGTGTTGAAGTGATAGCCGGCCTTGGTGCTGAAGTTCATGTAGCGGTCCGAGATGATGGCATAGGAGATCCGGCCCACCCCTTGCGCCTCGGCCGGCGGTCCGGCGATGCCCTGGCCGAGCACGGAGAGGAAGCCTTTGGTGGAGACCGCCCGGGGCTGGTCCCAGCGGATGCGCGGGTCGAGCAGGCCCTGCAGGAACGCCTGCATGGGCGCGGAGAGGATGTCCCCCGGCCGCACCTGGCCGGAGGTCCGGGCGCCTTCGGCAATCCCCCCGCCCACGTCCAAGACCAGGATATCATAAGGAAGGCTGCCCTGGAGCTTGAGCGAGGTTTGCTGGTCCGGAGAGGCCTCGGCCCCGAGGTAAAACATCACCTCAAAGACTTTCTCGTGCACGAAGCGGGTGAGGTCATGCAGCGACTGACAGTTCGAAGGTTTGAACTCCCGCGAGCCCGGATCAATCAGGTGGAGCGGCGTCACCAGCCGGGAGAGGTGGCGGAGGGTCAGGACCGCCGGCGAATCGTAAAGCGCCGGCCGGATCTCCACCGCGCTCTCGGGCCAAGCGATCTCGCCCTCGTAGAGCTTGCAGGAGTTGGCGTCCACCGTCACCACTTGACCCGGCTGGAGCGTGGCGGTGGCTCCCTCCATCCCCACGATGGCCGGCACCTCGAACTCCCGGGCCAGGATGGCCATGTGCCCGCTGGGAGATCCCACGTCGGTGACAATGGCCGCAGTCAGCCGCATCACCCGGGAGAAGCTGGGCGAAGAATGGCGCGCCACCAGCACCCCGCCTTGGGGGAATCGGTCCAGTTCATCATCGGTGCGGACCAACACCGCCGGCCCGGACCCGATGCCCCGGCAGGCCGTCAGGCCCCCGGACAACAGCGGCGGGCGGTCGCTTTCCACCGCGGGTAAGGCTCTTTCCACCGGCCGCGCGCTGAGCATGGACCGGCACTGCAAGATGAAAAGCCGGCCGTCCGGGTCTATCGCCCACTCGATGTCCTGCGGCCCGCCAAAGTGGGCTTCGAGGCGGCGGGCGGTCCGCCGGAGCAGTTCCAGCTCATGGGCTTGCAGGCACGATCCCGGTCGGGCCTGGACCGCGCCGGCCGCAAGCACGATCTCTTCCGCGCCCTGCTTGCCCCAGGCCACGTCCGCGGCCGCCTCGGCCACCGCGCTGATCACGGCCTGGTCCGCCTCCGGGTCTTGGAAATTGCGGGAGAACATGATTCCGCTGCACCGGGGCCGAAGCATGCGCAGGCACCCCACCGCCATGGCCGCCTCGGCCGCGGTCCGGCCCCGCTCGAAGCGGTAGGACACCGCCCCCTGGCTGAACGCGCTCGCGATCACCGAGCGATAAGCGTCGAGGAGCCAGCTCCGGCCCACGTTCAGCTCGGTGTAATATTGTCCGGCATGAGAGGCGGCCCGGTCCTCCCCCAGCGCGCTCGAGCGCATGGCGACCAGGATTTCCTCGCTCCCGACCAGGGCCGCGTAAGCCGCCTGAATTTCATGGGCCACGTCTTCCGGCACCGAACCCGCCAGGATCGCCAGTTGCACCTCCCGGCACGCCTCGGCCAGCGAGCGCGGCCCATACACCTCCAGAATTTCCTCCAGCCGGTCGGTCCGCTCCCACAAATCGTTCTGCGACATGAACCTGGCAAAGGCCGCGGTGGTGATGACAAACCCTTCCGGCGCCGCCAGGCCGAGCAGGTTGCGCACCTCGCCCAGGTTGGCCATTTTCGTCCCGGCCCGGCCGGCATGGCCGGCCGTGAGCTCATCCAGCGCCATCACCAGCGGCCCGGAAAACTGAGGCCGCAGGCCGGCGCACTCTATTTCCAAGTCCTCGTCCAGGCGGCGAAAGGTCTCATACAAGTCGCTGTAGCGGCCGCCGGCGATCTGGTTCAAGTCCTTCACCATCACAAAGACATCCATGGCGGCCCGGCGGATCTTCTGGACCAGGGGGCTGAGCGCGAAGGGTTTGAGCCCGGAAAGCCGGTCTTCGAGGTCGGCGATCAACTGCAAGGTCGAATCGTTGAGGTTGAGGATTTCCCGGAACCGGTCATACATCAGCCGGACTTTTTCGGCCTGGGTCAGGGCCGCCCCGGCCCGGGCCGAACCCGGACCCCAGGCGCGGAGCGCTGTCCACAGCCGGCGGCGCCGGCTCGGTTTCTCGTCTGGTTCCGTGGTCATCCTGATTCTCGGCGCAAGCAGTCAGGGCAAGTCGAGTCGTCCGGGATTAAAAAGGTCTTGCGGGTCCCATTCCCGCTTGAGCCGGCGCAAGACCTCGGTCTCGGCCGAGTCGGCTCCGAAAATGGGCAGTTCCGCCTTGATCGCGAAGGGCGCGTTCAGGACCATCGCCGAACCGCCCAGTCCCTGGGCCAAGGCCCGGAGATCGGCAATCGTGCGGTCCAGTCCCGGAGGCCAGCCCCGGTCTTCCTTGGGCTGCAGCACCAGGTGCGCCACTCCCACGCCGGCATGGGCCATGCGGCTCAGGCGCAGGTCGTTTCCCCGGTGGACCGAAAGCACCT
>MGQK01000067.1:14536-15824 GCA_001797815.1 Deltaproteobacteria bacterium RBG_13_61_14
GCGGCCACGGCCAACACGTATCTGCCCTGGGGCAGTTCCACGCCTTCCGGCAGCGGACACAACCGGCGAAGGGCCTCCGGCCCCACCAGTTCCAAAAAGGCCGGGGTTTCCCCGGAGGCGAGCAGGGCCTCGACCGCGGCCATGGCCGGCTCCAACTCCGCGAAAGCGGCGAGCAAGGCCTGGAGTTTTTCCGGCAAAGGTTCCAGCCGCACCGTGGCCTCGGCCATGATGCCCACGGCTCCCAGACTTCCGATCAGGAGCCGGGTGAGATCCAGACCCGGCTCCTGGGGGACGCGGGTTTCCGCGGAGGAGATGATTTGGCCCCGGGCGTTAATCAGCTTGATCTCCACGCTCCGCTCGCGCATGGTGCCGTGCCGCAGCCGGCGGGGCCCGCTGGCGTTGCAGGCGAGCACGCCGCCGAGCGTGGCCAGGTCGGTGGAAGGCGGGTTGACCGGCAGGCGCAGTTTCCCGTAGGCCAGGCGGTGTTCCAGCTCATCGAGCCGGATGCCGGCGCCGGCGGTGACCAGGCGGTTTTGCCGGTCCAGGGATTGAATGCGGTCGAGCCGCGAGGTGAGGAGCAGCACGTCCAGACGCTTGGGCGGATGGCCGAAGCCCATGCCGGTGCCTCCGCCCCGGGCGGCCATGCTCAGGCCCGCTTCGGCCAGAAAGGCCACGACCTTGGCCGTCTCTTCCGCATCGGCCGGGGCCGCGACCACCCGGGGAGCCACGCCGTCCACGGCAAAGTGCCTGAGCTCGCTGAATTCCTCAAAGACGAATTCCACCCCCACCAGTTCTTTCAATTGCTGGCGCAGGGTCCGATGTGAACTATCCACTTTCCGCTCCCCTGTTCGATCTCCCTCATCCTCGACCAAGGATGTGATAAAAATATACCACAAGATTGAAGGCCGCACCATCGCGGCTTTACAAGGACGGAGATTCTGGCAAAATAAGGGAGAGGTTGAAACCAAATGGCGTATGACGTGCTGGTGATCGGGGCGGGTTTCGCCGGGCTTTCCGCGGCCGCGCTCTTGGGCAAGGCCGGCTGCAAGGTGGCGGTTTTGGAGCAGGACGCGGCGGTGGGCGGCCGGGCGCGGGTGATGGAACGGGCCGGGTTCCGGCTGGAATACGGGCTCCACGCCTTTCGGCACGGTGACCAGGGCGCCGCGGCCGAGTTGATGCGGGAGCTGGGCCGGCCGCTCAGGTTCGTGCCCGGCCGGTTCGCCTCTTACCTCGCCCGGGGCAAGGAGCTCATCCCTTTTGGAGACTCCCTGAAAAATCTCTACAGCGG
>MGQK01000067.1:15883-16145 GCA_001797815.1 Deltaproteobacteria bacterium RBG_13_61_14
TCGATCATCTCACCGAGGCCATTGCCGCGGCCGGGGGCGAGCTGTTCCTGGGCACCCGCGTCCAGAAACTGGCGAAGGCCGGGAAACGGATTGAGAAAGTGGAAGCTTCCTCCGGCGAATTCGCGGCCGGGGCGGTGGTGCATGCGGCGCCGGTGCAGGGCTTGTTCGGGCTTTTGGAGGAACGCCATTTCAAGCCCAAGTTTATCCGCCGGTGCAAGAACCTAATGCCCACGGCCGGGATCGCGCTCGACTACGGCCTGCG
>MGQK01000067.1:16173-18620 GCA_001797815.1 Deltaproteobacteria bacterium RBG_13_61_14
ATTGTTGACCCGCAGGACCGGGTCCTGGGCCGGTTCCCCAGCAACGTGGACTCTTTGCTGGCCCCGGCCGGCAAGCAACTGGCCAACTGGTTCCTGATGCTCGATCCGGACGAGTGCAGCGACGCCGGCCTGGTCCGGAGCCGGATCCACTACCTGCGCAGCCGGGTGCGCAAGCTCTTCCCGGACTTTGAAGCCGCGGTGGAATGGGAGCGGATCTTGTTTTTGCCCATGGTGGACGGGGCCGCGCTTCGGCCCAAACAAAGCCTGCCCCAGCGGGTGGACTTCTCGGTCCCGGAAATCCCGAACCTGTTCCTGATCGGCGACACCACCGCCGGCCCGGGCGTGAGCGGCGACATCGCTTTTTCCTCCGCCCGCCAGGTCGCTCCCCGCATTGTCCAGCTCGCGGGAAAGGCGGGAGCGGCTTGAAGCCGCGGTCCCCCTCAGGGGACACCATCTGAATGGTGTCCCCACAGAAGGAATTGGTAATGGTGAAACGCGCCCTGGATTATCTCTCTTCTCTCCGCTTAACGATTTTCCTGCTCATCCTGATTTCCGGGGCTTCCTTGCTGGGCACGCTGATCGTGCAAAACAAAAGCCCCCAGGAATACCTGGAGATTTACGGCCCCACGGTCTCCACCCTGCTCTGGGTCACCGGCGCGATTGACCTCTACCATTCCTGGTATTTTCAACTCCTGCTCGGGCTTCTCTCCCTTAACCTGATCGTGTGCTCGCTCGACCGGCTGCCCCGGACCTGGCGCCGGCTTCGAAACGAACAGAAACAATTCCCGGCCCACCTCCCGGAAAAAAGCCGGTTTTACGATCGCCGCGAAGTGCCGGCTTCGCTGGAACCCGCGACAGCCGCCTTGACGCAAACCCTGCAAAAGAAGTTCTCCCATTTCCAGAGCCGGTCAGTGGAAAAGGACCAGCTCTTTTTTGTCGCCCGCGGCTCGCTCTCCCTGCTCGGCCCTTATTTCACTCACCTCTCGATTCTAGTGATCATCACCGGCGCCCTGATCGGGTCATTCTTCGGCTTCAAGGGCTGGCTCCCCTTGTTCGTGGGCGAGGTGTCGGACCAGGTCCGCAACCCACGCACCGGGGAAAAAATCCCGCTTCCCTTTTCCATTCGCTGCGATGATTTCCAGGTGGAGATGTATGAGGCAAGCAACCAGCCCAAGGACTACAAGAGCCGGCTCGCCGTGCTCCAGGACGGGAAAGAGGTGATGCAAAAGGAAATCGAGGTCAATCACCCGCTGCGCTATCGCGGGATCAGTTTCTACCAGGCCAGCTACGGCAGCGATCCGGTGGTGCGCCTGGTGGCGGTCAAGGTGGCGGACGGCGCCACCCTTGGCAGCGACGTGGCCCTGGGCCAGGCCTTATCCATCGCCGGGACCGACCTTTCCTACGCCCTGGTGGACTACCAGTCGAACCTGGTGGGCATGGGCATGGACATGGGACCGACGATCACGGTGGAAAAACGGCAAGACGATCAAACCCTCCAGTCGTTCAAGCTCTTCCAGCGTTTCCCCAATTTTGACCGCGAGCGCCGGGACCAGTATCTGCTCCAGTTCCACAGTGTCTCGGAAAAGAAATGGACCGGGCTCCAGGTGGCCAAGGACCCGGGCGTGCCCGTGATCTGGGCCGGATGCGGCCTGATGATGCTGGGCATTTATTTCAGCTTCTTCATTTTCCACCGCCGGATCTGGGTGCGCCTGCGGCCGGCCGGCGAGGGGAAGCTCACCCTGGAAATCTTCGGCCAGACCCGCAAGGCCGAAGGCATGTTTGAAAAGCAGATCAAGATCCTCGGCCAGACCCTGGCCCAAGAGATCAAAGCATCCCCCGGCCGAGGCTGATCGTTTCCGGATTCAGCGGGTCCTCTCGTTCCCGGTCCGGGCCGAGTCGTTTGCACCCAGCGCCGGAGAAGTCGCAGCCGTTTTCTTCGGACTGGCTTTTTTGGAAGCGGCCGCTTTCTTCGGGCCCGCCTCCAAAAAGCGGACCCGGTCCACGGTCAGGCTGATCGCCCCGAAATCCTCCTCCACCCTCCCCTCCAGCAAGTAAGGCCGCTCCCGGTCAAGCAGGTGGCAGAAGCGGCGGTAGGTCTCCGGGAAAAAGGTCGCTTCGTAAATGGCAGTGGTGTCCTCGAACGAAAGAAATTCCATCGGCTCGCCGTCCTTGGTCTCCACCAGCTTGCCGGTCACATACCAGCCCAGGGTGGTCACCCGCTTGCCGATCCAGCGCCGCAAGTCCCGGGCCGGGACCCAGCTCAGGGGCGTGAGCATCGCCTGGTAAAGCGTGAGCGGGTGGCGGCTGACTAAAAAACCCAGCGTCTCCACCTCGTGGCGGAGCAGGGTCGGCTCGTCGTAAGCCCGCGGCCGGGGCAGCGGCGAGGGCGGCGGCGCGAAGAGCGAGGCCGCCGGAGCCTGGCTCCGGCTCCGGCGGAACTCTTCCAA
>MGQK01000067.1:18688-32777 GCA_001797815.1 Deltaproteobacteria bacterium RBG_13_61_14
AGACCAGGAGCCCCATCCGCCGCGCTTCCGAAAGATAGGCGAAGGTCGAGTAATAACCGCCCTGGTTCGAGATCACCGCGGCCATGAACTCGGCCGGAAAGTGGGCGCGGAGCCAGGCCGACTTGAAGGAGACCAGCGCGTAGCTGGCCGAGTGGGGCTTGCAAAAGGAATAGCCGCTGAAGGAGAGGATCATCTTCCAGATTTTCTCGATCACCTCTTCCGCCGCGCCCCGCGCCCGCGCCCCCCGATAAAACTGCTCCCGGTATTCCAGGAGCCGTTTGGTCCGGTGCTTCTTGGACAGGATCTTGCGCAACCCATCGCCGTCAACCGCGTCGAAACCCGCCAGTGCCATGGCCGCCTTGCACACGTCCTCCTGGTAGCACATGATCCCGAACGTCTCCGACAAGAGCTCCTCCAGCACCGGGGGCAGCGGCTCCCACGACCCGCCGTGCAGGCGCCGCACGTATTCACGAATGAAATCATTGGCCGCCGGCCGGATGAGGGAGGAGTGCGCCACCAGCCGCTCGAAGTCGCCGGTCCCGCACTTCTGCTGGAGCTGGCGCATGGCCGGGCTCTCCACGTAAAACACGCCGAGGGTGTCGCCCCGGCTGAGCAGCGCCTGGGTCGCGGGGTCATCCAGGGGGTTGAACTTGGTGTAGAGAATTTCCCTCCCGTAATTCTTCTTGATCGCGGCCAGCGCGTCGCGGATCACGGCCAGGCTGCGGTTCCCGAGCAGGTCAATCTTGACCAGGCCGGCGTCCTCGGTCTGATCCTTTTCCCAGTGGATGATGTTCACGCCCTTGGCCGCGCGCTCGAGCGGCACCCGGCGCACAAGCTCGCCCGGCGCGATTACCACTCCGCCGCAGTGAACCGAGAGGTGGCGGGGGATACCCTCCAGCGCGGTGGCCAGCCTTAAGATCTCGGGCCAGGGCGGATCGAGCTTCAAGTCTTTGAACCTGGGGTGCATCCGCACCAACTCCTCGGCGTTGCCCGCGTCCCAAAAGCCGCGCATCCGCTTGGTCACCCGGGAGATCTCGCCCTCGGGCAGTCCATACACTTTTGCAACTTCCCGCACCGCGGCCCGGGCCTGGAAAGCCACGTGGTTCGAGACCATGGCCGCGCCCCGGGCGCCGTATTTGGCGAAGACGTAATCGAGCACGCGATCGCGCTCGTCCCAGGGGAAGTCCACGTCAATGTCGGGCGGGTCTTTGCGCCCGGGGTTGAGGAACCGCTCGAAGAAGAGGTGGTGGCGGATCGGGTCCACGTGGGTGATCTTCAGGCAGTAGCTGACAATACTCGCCGCGGCGCTGCCCCGGCCGCAGGTGAGCGGGAAACGCCGGACAATGTCTTCCACCACCAAAAAGTAGTTGGCAAAACCCTTCTGCCGGATGACGTTCAGCTCGTGGTCCAGACGTTTCCGCACCGCCTCGCCGATCCCGCCGTAGCGCTCCCTGGCCCCGGCCTCGCATTTTTCGCGGAGAAGCTTAACCGCCGCTTCCTCATCCAGGCCGGCAAAGGCCGGGAAAAGCAGGCGGTCCCAGGGCGGATCGGAGAGCAAGCACTCTTCCGCCACCCGGCCGGCGTTCTCCAGAGCCGACGGGCAATGAGGCAGCCGGCGGGCGATTTCCGCGGCTGAGGTCAGCCACGCCCCGGGGTCGGCGAGCTCGGCCGGCGGGATCCGGGAGAGCGTGGTGTTGAGGTCAATGGCGCGAAGCAGGCGGTGGAGGGCTAATTCATCCGGCTCGGCAAAGTAAACATTGCCGGTGGCGACCGGCAAGAGATCCAGCTCGCGGGCCAGCTTGAGGAGCGCGCGGTCATCGCGGCCCGGCGGCAGCGCCACGTAGAGGTCGCGCCTGACCCCCGCCTGGACAAGAGCCTTGAGTAACACCAGATCATGGCTCAGAATAATAAGGCCAGCGCGATCTTCCTGAAGATAATTCGCGAGCGAAAAATTCTCTTGCAGGTGCCGGTCGGTGAGGATCTCGCAGAGCCGGGCATAACCGGCTTTGTCCCGGACCAGGAGCACGACCTGTTCTTGATCGGTCCGGACCTCGGCCCCCAGGATCGGCTGAATTCCGGCTTCCTTCGCCGCCTGCCAGAACCACACCGCGCCGTAAAGCCCGTTCAGGTCGGTAAGCGCGAGCGCGGTCATGCCTGACTCCTTGGCCTTCCGGCAGAGCGCCTCGGGCGAGCTGGCGCCCCGCAGGAAGCTGTAGTAAGAATGACACTGGAGATGGACAAAACCATTCATGACCGACACCCAAGAATTTCCATCCACCGATTTCGCCGATTAACGCGGATTTTAAAAGAGAATACCGAGCGCTTTTAATTCTTCTTCTGAATCCGTGAAATCTGCTCAGGAAATACACCGGATTCCCCCTCACCCTAACCCTCTCCCTCGAGGGGAGAGGGGAGGGAGAGGGTGATTCCCGGCTGCAAGGGCATTTTCATGATTTCAGGGTGCCGCCTTGCGGCATGAACGACTGCATTGCAATCCGGCAACATCTTTTTATTTGGAAAGATAATTTCAACCGCAGATCAACGCGGATGAACGCGGATGGAAAAACAAAAAAGATATCTATCCACGAAGGAACACGAAGGGACACGAAGAAAAGAAGCCGTATTAAATTCCCTTACCTTCGCGATCATTCGTGTCTTTTCGTGGATAAATCCTTTCTTCCTCTTCATTTGCGTTTATCCGCGTCCATCTGCGGTTTCCAATTCTTCTTCGGTTGCGGCCCGGCCGCGCTGGGTAATCTGCGAATCATCCTCTTCCTCTTAACTCCTTCTGCGGCATCGGTGGACATCTCCCGTAGCGCAGCGCCGCCTCGCCGAAGCGCGACCGGAGCCGATCCAGGGCCGCGACCAGGCCGCGTTCTTTGACCTCTGCCGCAGCCTCGGGAAACAGGCGGAGCTGACGCGGCTCGGGGCTCAGCTCCTTCAAGCTCAAGCCCAGGTAGCGCACCCGCGTCCGCCGGGTCCAGACGCTCTCCAAGAGCCGCTTGGCCGCGCCAAAAAGCGCGCCGTCCAAGTCCGTAGGATCGGTCAGCCTCACTTGCCGCCAAGCCGAGACGTGGTCGGCATAAGTGAGCTCCAGCCGGACCATCCCGGCCCGATGCTGGACTTGGCGCAGGCGCCGGCCGGCCCGCTCGACTAAAAGGTAGAGCACACCCAGGACCACCCGGTCGTCGTTGGAATCTTCGGCCAGGGTCTCCTCCTCCCGGATCGCGAGCGCCCGCTCGGCCGGCCGCACCGGGGAATCGTCCCGGCCGAGCGCATAGCGGTGCAAGCGATAGCCGAGAGAGCCGAAGGCCAGGAACAGGTGCTCGGGCGATATCCCGGCCAACTCGCCCACCCGGCCGATATTCAATTCCGAAAGCTTGACCTCGGCCGCTTCCCCGATCCCGGGCAGGACCTCCACCGGCAGCGGGGCCAGGAAGACGCGCTCGCCGCCGGGGAACACGTCGCACACGCCCCGGGGCCGGATCACCCGCGAGGCCACCCGGCTCACCAGCTTGTTCGTGGCCAACCCCACGGCGCTCCGGAGCGAAAAGCGCGCCTTTAGCTCCTTCTGGATCTTCGCGCCAGTGTCCACCGCGGGGCCGAAGAGACGGCGGGTGCCGGTGAGGTCGAGAAAGAGGTGCCCGGCGCGCCAGGGCTCGATCAGGGGCGAGTATTGATCCAGATAAGTTTGCAGCGCGGCCGCGGCCTTGCGGTAGAGCGGCTCGTTGGGCGGGATCACGATCAGCCCCCGGCAGAATTTTCTGGCGACCGCCACCGGCATGCCCTTGCGCACGCCCTCAAGATAAGCCTCGCGCGAGACCGAGAGCGCCACCGCCCGGGGCGAGTTCGCCGGCGCGATCACCACCGGCCGCTCCCGCAGCGCCGAATCCTTCACCCGCTCGACCCCGATGGGGAAGGCGGAGACGTTGATATGTAACACGTCGCGGTCCATGGGAAGAAGACCTCACGCCAAGACGCCAAGGGGCAAAGGCGCTAAGAAGAAAAGAATCGAGGGTCCTATCTGGTGGCTGCGCCTGTAGGGGCATGGCATGCCATGCCCCTGCCTTCTTACTTGAATCCTTTGGATAACTTAAACTTAAAGAAAGCTGGCTACCTCTTCTTGGGCCAAAAAACTCCTAGCACAATCCAACTTGTGGGGTGTTGGAAAAGAGTCCCAACAAAAAAATGTGTGTCTTTACCTGAATCACACATCTCATCGTAATATTTTTGCCGAACTTTTTGAGCGGCGATATTAGGATCGCTGAACTTATCCCTCATCTGGCGATAAAGCTGTCCGAGTTCCCAATCTTCGATCATCATGGTGTGCCCCTGACATTCGGGGTTGTCGCAAGTAAAAACATAGGAGAACTTAAATGGAATTTTCTCCAAAGGCTTCTGGTCCGGCCCGAACAATCTTTGCTGTTGAAATACAGTTTTCCATTGAGGTTTCCAATCTGGCTCCACAGGTTCGATGCGGAAATCTTGCACATACTTTGGTCGAACGATGCCAAGAGAAGTCTTGTCAGCCTCTTGTTTCTTCCAAAGTTCTTCCATGGTATGAGTACCCTTGGCCAGAACATATTTTCTGCGCTCCGCCCAATTCCGCTTGGTATCAAGCCGGGCAAGGGGTTGGATTGTGTCTACCTTGGGTCGGAAACTTTCCTTGCGTGGATCATTCGGATGCTTCACAACCTCCAATTCGATCCACTGATATTTTTTGTACCACTGACAGTAGGGCTGGTAGCGATAGTCAATGGGGTAAAGTCGGATCCAATCTCCGTTTTCCAAAACCCCTGCCGTGCATACCAGTTCTTGGTAAGACTTGGAAGGTAGAGGATAAGTCTTAACCGTGATTAAAACCTTACGTTTCTCATAATTCATCTTGCCTCCAGATGATGAACAGGCAGCCCTGAATTCCGGGCCAATGCTTGGGCTAGACGACTCCGATGGCAACTATTCGCGTCCGCTTCCACGCATAACAAAGCCGTAGGCTGAGTCCGAATCAACCTTAAAGCTTGGCCCATAGCCTCTTGATGGCGAGGCAAAATCGCTTTTTCATAGCGATTCAGTAAGGCCCGACGGGATGCCGGTGTGCTCAAGTTTTCTCTTTGTTCCTGGGGGACACCCAACTCAGGGAGATGCCGATATTCGATGCCCACCTTGGAGCAAAATTCTGCCAGGGCATTTTGGGTGAAGCCCCACTTCCGCGACCAGGGGTTGTTCCGGACATCCAAAATTTGTTTGATTCCGTGCTGGATGCAGGCGTTGAGAAAGCCATCCACTGACGTTCCCTCGTAGCCAATGGTGTAGATGGAAATTGGAGCCACGGGAGGAGAAGAAGATTGCGCCTTGAGCTCGCTAAAGTAAGTAAACCTGGGGTAGCGGTCATAAATTATCTTAATCAAGTGGTGATCCGAAACGCGGGAAAACCGCCGCTCGATCTTGGCTACCCCTTCGCGAAGCGAGACCGGCATCTTTTCCACTTCCTCTGCCGCTTCAGTTTTCCGAGTTTTGAGAATTTCTAAATCCTCATCCCCTCGAATCCATCCATCTCGCGCCAACTCGTTGAGATCGCGATAAAGCGCAAAAGAGAACGGCCCATATTTATATGGCAAAAAGTCATAAAACGGCCCTCGCTCTCCCTCAGGCAACTCTTGGGCAACCAAAAATGCCATCTTCACCAGCCGAGTTTTAGAAGGCGACCCCTGATGTCCCAGCAGGAAAGAAAGAATGACTCTTTGCGCGTTTCTCATCATATTTTCCTCAACCTCCTGCGGCGATTATAGCCGAAGGAAGGAATTACCGATACGTCCTCATCAACCCGATCACCACACCCTGGATCTTCACCTGGTCCGCGGCCACGGTGATCGGTTCCATGGCCGGGTTGGCCGGCCGCAGTTCCACCAACTTCCCTTGCCGAAAAAACTTCTTGACCGTGGCCTCACCCTCGATCAGCGCCACCACGGTCTGGCCGTTCTCCGCGCTCTCCTGCTTCTTGACCAGGATCAGATCCCCATCGTGGATGCCGTCCTCAATCATCGAGTCGCCCTTCACCTTGAGCGCAAAACACTCCCCGCCCCGGAGCAAACTCTCCGGCACCTCCACCTGGTCCGGCACCTCCACCGCCTCAATCGGCTCTCCCGCCGCCACCGCGCCCAAAAGCGGCAACCTCACCCCCGGCCGGCCCCGGCCCACCAGAGCGAGCGCCCGCTTCTGGCTGGCCCAAGGCGAGCGCAGATACCCCTTCCGCTCCAACTGCTTCAGGTGCTTGAAGACCGTGCTCAAGGAGCTCAGGCCCAGCCCCTGCCGGATTTCCTCGTAAGACGGCGCGGTGCCCTGCTCCTCAAAATACTCCTCCAAGAAGCTGTAAACCTCTTGCTGGCGACGGGTCAGGTTCATGATTTCGCTCCGCGAAAGTTCCCAGTTGGCGGTTGGTGGTTGACGGAAAGATCTCTTCTCCGAAAACCGCGAACCGCCAACCGTCAACTATCCCTATAGGAGAATATTAGGCGAAGATTTTCCTTTTGTCAAGAAAAAAATTTCCCCCCTCCCCTAACCCGGCCGAGCCGGAACCCAAGAAGAGAAGAGTTTCACGCAAAGACGCCGAGACGCCAAGTGCTCCAGTTCATAATTTCGATGACGTCCTTTCACTGCTCGGTCCCGCCTTGCCCCATCACGCTCCCCCTCACCCTCCCCTCTCCCCCCAGCGGGAGAGGATAAGGAGAGGGGGGTAGCCTTTCGGTGTCCCGGGACTGATATGAAGATCAAGAGGACGTCATGGATATTTATGAAATAGCCCACTTAGGTGAACAGCATTACCCCCGCCCCCTCGCTCTTCCCGGTTTGCGCCGCAGCCGCGCCACCGCGCCTTCGCATTGACAATCCCGCCCTGATCTGTTAAGATTGTTGCCTCATCCATGAAATCCCTCGAAGCGAAATCCCCTCCCCCGGCTTCCTTTTCCCAGCCCCGATTCCTTTTCGCCGTCTTTGCCATCTGCTTCTGCATGCTCTTCCTGGAACTGCTCTACCCCAAGTTCTTTTATTTCCTGAAGATTTACCCCGGCTTCGAGATGGTGCTGGTGGCGGTGAACATGCTCGGCCTGGCCGCCGGCGGCATCTACGGCTACCTTTGGCCCCGCTCCGCCCTGGCCACCCGGCTCTTCGCGCTCGGTTTTGCCCTCTCCATCGGCCTGTCCCTGGTCACCACCCTCTACTGGCAAGACCCCCGCTGGATCATCGCCGTCCTGGTGCTGCCCTTTTTCTTCGGCAGCGTGGTCATTGCCGAGGCCTTTATCGCGGCCCCGCCCTCGCGGGTCTATGCCGCCAGCCTGCTCGGCTCCGGGCTGGGGATCCTGGCCATTTTCTTTTTGCTGGAGCCCCTCGGCGGCGAAGGCTGTATCCTGCTGGTGACCGCGCTCGCGGCCGTGGCCGCGGTTTCGCTTCCGGGCCGGCCCCTGATCCGGACACTGGCCGGACTCTGGATCATAATCTTTGCGGCGCTCTTCACGGTGCAGGTGCTGACCGACCGCTTTGACCTGATCAAGATCCTGCCCCGCACCTACCAATACCCCGGCATTACCGCGCAGGTCGGCTCGGACGCGCTCAAACTGACCGATGCCAGGCTCCTCGCCACCCGCTGGAGCCTGATCACCCGGGTGGACGCGATCCAGGGCGACTACAGCACGATGATGTCCTGCTTTCCCCAGGGCTTGCCCGCCACCGAATCTCCCGACTTGCGCGAGCTGCGCGAGACCTACCTCACCCCCATCAACCTCTACTATAACAACGAGGCCTTTACTCCGGCCGCGGCCCGAGGCGAGGTCTTCTCCGCCCTGCCCTACCTCTTCCTGGACCGGCCTTCGGTGCTGGTGATCGGTCCGGGCGGCGGCGCCGATTTGGCCAAAGCCTTCTTTCATCAGGCCAGGGAAGTGGTGGCGGTGGAGATCAACCCCGGCACGGTGGAGATGATGCGCGGGCCGCTGGCCCAGGCCACCGGCCAGGTCTATAACCGGGCTGAAGTCCACACCCTCGACGGCCGCACCTATGTGCACTGGGCCGACCGCAAGTTCGACCTGATCACCCTCATGTTCGCCGAGCTCTACATCGCCTTTCCCAACTCCCAGGTTTTCATCGAGAACTACCTTTACACGGTGGAAGCCTTCGAGGACTATTTCCGCCATTTAAACGACCAGGGTTTCATCTTCATCGTCAAGCCCCTGGCCGAGAAAAAGGGCGAACCCAGCCAACTGCTCCGCCTGACCACCACGGCCTTTGAGGCGCTGCGCCGGCTGGGCGTCGAGCGGCCCCAGGACCACATCGTGGTCTCCGGGATGCGCTGCGCCCTGCCCTTTTTCGAGGGCGGGAAACTCCTGATCAAGCGCACGCCGTTCACCGCGGAAGAGGTCTCGCGGATCGCGGCCCTGCAAACCGATCCCTTTTACATGGTCGCCGGGCCGGGACTCGCGGTCTCGCCGGCGGACGATCCTTTCCGCCAATTCCTGGAATCGCCGGACAAGAAAAAGTTCTATGACTCTTATCCGCTGGACGTCACTCCCTGCACCGACAACCGGCCCTTCTTTTATATTTTCGACCGCGACCTCCCGGTCCACCGCCAGTTCTACTCCACCTTTCTCAAGCTGGCGGCGATCTTGAACCTGATCCCGCTGGCGCTCATCTTCCTGCTTAGCAAGAAATTCCTCCGGCCGGCTTACTATCCTCCGCTCCTCTTCTTCATCGCGCTCGGCGCCGCCTATATGTTCCTGCAGGCAACCATGATCCAGAAGTTCAACCTGTATCTCGGCAGCCCCACCTATTCTCTGGCCGTGGTCATTGGCTCGTTCATGGTCTTTGCCGGACTGGGCAGCGGGCTGGCCGGCCGGCTCTCCCCCCGAGGAGCGATCGTCGGCGTGATCCTGATTCCCTTGCTCCTTCTCGGCACCTTTCTCCTGCTGCCCCGCTACCTGGAACTGACTTTCAGCCCTCATCTCGGCAGCCGCATCGCCGCCGCCCTCCTTTTCCTGGCGCCCCTCTCCTTCTGCCTGGGCCTGCCCTTCCCCCGCGCCCTGGCCGGGGTCAAGGCCCGCTTCAGCGAGCGGGACGCCGCCTTTTTCTACAGCGTGGACGCGGCGGTGGCCGTGATCGCGGTGGTATCCTCCATCCTGCTCTCCATCCTCCTCGGCTTCAACGCCCTCTTCCTGATCACCATCGCCGGCTATGCCCTGGCCGCACTGCTTTTCATCTTCACGCCGGCACTCAACCACTAAAATTGATTCCGCCTCAGGGTCTCTGTCCTTGACTCGGAACCCCACCTTTCCTATGATAAGTGAAGCCGGGCGACCATTCTTTCCTGCAGGACACCGGAAATAACTTTTTTCCATTCGGAGCGAGGAGGTTGGCCATGGCCGTTTCTGCACCCGCAAGCCCACGCGGACCTGAGAAAAAACGGGCTTATCTCTCCAGCACCCAGGTGATCAAGGAAATCCTCGGCCACCTGGGCCAGGGGGACCTCGAGTCCGCGGTCCAGCTTTACAGCCATTGCCAGGAGGACATCGGCTACCTGCTCATCGCCAAGGCCCCGCGCGACCAGAAGCTCATGCAGAACCTGGCCAAGATGCTCTTTGCCGCCAAGGACTTCGAGAAAGCGGCCCAGGTCTGCGAGGCCATGGCCGAATACAAGAAGGCCGCGGAGCTTTACGCCCGCTGCGACCTCTACGACAACGCCGCCGAGCTTTACGCCAAGCTCGAAGACTGGGAGATGGCGGCCCAGATGTTCGAAAAACACGGCGACTACAACCTGGCCGCGGAATACTATTCCAAGGTCAATAACTACGAGCGCGCCGCCATCTCCTTCGAGAAGGCGGTCAACCACTTCCTGGCCGGCAAATATTATTTCCAGCTCAAGAAATACCAGAAGTCCATGGAGCTGCTCCAGAAGATTTCCAGCAGCGACGACCATTACCTGGAAGCGGCCCTGATGATGGGCAACATTTTAGCCTCCCACGGCTACCTCGACCTCGCCATCCAGAAATATCAAAACGTGGCCCAGACCGTGGGACTGAACAAAAGCACCCTGGGCGTGTTCTACAACCTGGCCCAACTCCTGGAACGGCAGAAAAAGCTGATCGAGGCCAAAAAAAATTATGAGGATATTCGCGGCCTCGACCCGGGTTATCGGGACGCGGCCCAGCGCATCGCGGCGCTGGAGACCGAGATCATGAAAGGGGTCGAAGTGGTGGACGCCTCCGCGGCCGAAGCGGAATTGCTGGAAGAGATCGAGGAGCTTCAGCCGGTGGAGGAGGCCGAGCAGGAAGTAGTGGCGATGCCGTTAAAGCCGGCGGCGGCCGGGCCGCCGGCCAAGGCCCAGATCGTCAGCGTCATGGAAGGATTCGAGTTTTTGAAAAGCACGTCCCTGTTCGAGAGCCTGTCCCTGGGCGAGATGAAGGCGTTCTGGAACATCTGCGCCAACCTTCAGCTCCAGGCGGGGGAAATCTTGATTGAGCAGGATCAGCCCGGCCAGGCTCTCTTCATTTTGAAAAAGGGCGCGCTCCTGGTGCAGCGAATCGAGGGCGGCAAGAACAAGGACCTGGTGGAGTTGAAGCCCGGCGCCCACGTGGGCGAGATGAGCCTGGTGGACAATGCGCCGACCTCGGCCCGGGTGATCACGAAAGAGGACTCCGAGCTGTTCCAGATCACCCGCGAGAAATTCGAGGAGCTCTTGAACCAGAACGACAAGATCGCGATCAAGGTCTATCAGGTCTTCATCAACACCCTGTGCCAGCGCCTGCGCCAGACCACCGCCGAGCTCTCGGCGGCGAAAAAAGCGTCCGCCTAGGAATCTCCGCTGTCTCCTCCGCTGCCCGAGCCCGGGCAGGACGAAAGGCCAAGAGGCCAAGTTTGGTGGTTGACAAATCCGCCCGGAAAAAATAACATGACTTTTTCTTAGATCGGGACCGGAAAGGAGCGGGAATGGCAAAGGAGTATGAGCGGCAGGCCCTGCGCAACGTGGGCCTGTTTTCCCACGGCGGCGCCGGCAAGACCTCGGTGGGCGAGGCCATGCTGTTTTGCAGCGGGGTGACCAGCCGGCTCGGGCTGGTGGCGGAGGGGACTTCGATCCTGGATTACGAGCCGGAAGCCAAGAACCGGGTCAGCTCGATCAGCCTCTCGGTCAGCGCCCTGGAGTGGGAGAAGCACAAGATCAACCTGGTGGATACTCCCGGGGATCCCAACTTTGTGGCCGAGGCCCGCAACGCCTTGCGCGCGGTGGATGCCGGCGTGTTCCTGGTGGATGCGGTGGACGGGGTCAAGGTGCTGACCATCAAGCTCTGGGCGGAAGCCAAGGAGCTGGGCCTGCCCGCCATGCTCTTTGTCAACAAGCTCGACCGGGAGCGGTCGGATTTCGCCGCCGGCCTGGAAAGCATCAAGACCGCTTTGGAGGTCACGCCCTGTCCTTTGACCATCCCGCTCGGCGAGCAGGACAAGCTCCAGGGCGTGGTGGACCTGCTCCGGATGAAGGCGCTGCTTTACGAGAAGGACGGGAGCGGCAAGTTCAAGGAGGGCGACATTCCGGCCGAGGCGATGGATGAAGCGAAAAAGTTCCGGGAGAAAATGGTGGAGACCATTGCCGAGTCCGACGACGCGCTCCTGGAAAAATACCTGGAAGAAGGCGACCTCAACCCCAAGGAGTTGGCATCGGCTCTGCGCGTCGGCGTGCTCGCCGGCAAGGTGGTGCCCCTGCTCTGCGGCTCCGGGGTCAAGAATATCGGGGCCCATCCCTTGCTCCATGCCATTGTGTCTTGCTTTCCCTCGCCCCTGGAGCGGCCGGCCATCCCGGCCGCGGAACTCAAGTCCGGGGCCGAGGTGAAGCGCGAGCCCAAGGAGGACGCGCCCTTTTCCGCCCTGGTCTTCAAAACCATCGCCGATCCTTACCGGGGCAAGCTCACGCTGTTCCGGGTCTTTTCCGGCGTGCAAATGGCCGACACCAACACCTACAACGCCAGCAAGAAGCTGCGCGAGCGCCTGGGCCAGATCCTCCAGCTTTGCGGCGAAGCGGTGGAAGGCGTCAACTCGGCCAAGGTGGGCGACATCGTGGCGGTGGCCAAGCTCAAGGAGACCCAGACCGGCGACAGCCTCTCGGACGAGGCCCATGCCGTGGTATTGCCGGTGTTGTCCACCACCCGGCCGGTGATCAGCTTTGCGGTGGTTCCCAAGACCCAGGCGGATGAGGACAAGCTCACCCAGGCGCTGAGCAAGCTGATCGAGGAGGACCCCACCCTCGACCTCAAGCGCGACACCCAGACCAACGAGTTCATCCTCTCCGGCATGGGCCAGGTGCACATCGAGACCTCGCTCAACAAGATGCAGCGCAAGTTCGGGGTGGGCGTCAACCTCAAAGCGCCCAAGGTGCCTTACCTGGAAACCATCCGGGGCACGGCATCCGCCGAGGGCAAATACCGCAAGCAGACCGGCGGCCGCGGCCAGTTCGGTTGGTGCTGGGTGGAGGTCTCGTCCCTGCCCCGCGGCTCCGGGGTCGAGTTTGAGGATGCCATCTTCGGCGGATCCATTCCCCGCCAGTTCATCCCCTCGGTGGAAAAAGGCATGCGCGACGCCGCGGCCAAGGGGATTATTGCCGGCTACCCGGTCACCGACTTCAAGCTCAAGCTCTACGACGGCAAGTATCATGACGTGGACTCCTCCGACCTCGCCTTCCAGATCGCGGGCTCGCTCGGCTTCAAGGCCGCCGCGGAAAAGGCCGGAGTGATCCTTTTGGAGCCGATCATGAACACGGAGGTCACCGTGCCCGACGAGTGCATGGGCGACGTCACCGGCGACCTCAACCGCCGGCGGGGCCGGCTCCAGGGCATGGAAGGCCGGGGCGGCGCCCAGGTGATCCAGGCCACGGTGCCACTGGCCGAGATGCTCCGCTACGCGCCGGACCTCAACTCCCTCACCTCCGGCCGGGGCCTCTTCACCATAGAGTTTTCCCATTACGAGGAAATCCCGCCCCACATCGCGGAGAAGGTGGTCGCCGCGGCCCAGCGGGAGAAAAAGGGAGAAGAGGAAGAAGAGGAGTAGCGGCTTTGCCAGGGAGCGCGGGAGCATGACCAAGCAAGATCATATCCAGTACTGGATGGAGCTGGCGGAGCATGATTGGGAGACCTGCGAGTCCCTCTTTGCAACCGGCCGTTATGATTCTTGCCTGTTTTACGCCCATTTGCTTTTGGAAAAGCTGTTGAAAGCGTTATGGGTCAAGAGCCATGCCGAGAACGTCCCGCCCAAAATTCACCCTCTGCATCTCTTGGCCTTGGATATCAATCTTGAACTTCCTCAAGAGACCTTGACCTACCTCAAGCAAGTCAATCGTTTCGCGATTGAGAGTCGGTACCCTGACTATAAAATGTCTTTTTATCGGGAATGCACGCGCGAATTCACCGAAGCAAACCTGAAGCGCATTCAGGAGACCGCGACATGGCTGAAAGAGAAGCTCAAGAGTTGACCGCAATCCGGGAATTTCTGAACATGCTCCGTCATCAAGACATCCGCGTGGATCAAGCCTATTGGTTCGGTTCCCGGGCGCAGGGACAAGGAACCCGTTACAGCGACTTGGACGTGGCGGTTATCTCTCCGGACCTGAGCGGGAATCGGTTCCGGGACAGCCTCCGGATCATCGAGGCGACGCCGGAGGCGGAAGCCCACATCGAAGTCCATCCTTTCCGCCCCGAAGATTTCACCGAGGATGATCCCTTTGCCGCGGAGATTATGCGCACCGGCATCCGGATCGAATAACATGGCTCCGGTTCCCCAGGACGGCTCGCCCATCGCCTTTTCCGGCGACCGGATCAAGGTGCCGCAGGACCCGATCATCCCTTTCATCCCGGGCGACGGCACCGGCCCGGACCTCTGGGCCGCGGCCCGCCGCGTGTTCGACGCCGCGGTGGAAAAGGCCTACGCCGGCGCGCGCCGGATCGCCTGGCTGGAAGTGTTGGCCGGGGAAAAGGCCTTCCAAGAGACCGGCGAGTGGCTGCCCGAGGCCACGCTCCGCGCCATCGAGCAGTATCACGTGGCCATCAAGGGCCCGCTCACCACCCCG
>MGQK01000067.1:32785-41707 GCA_001797815.1 Deltaproteobacteria bacterium RBG_13_61_14
CGGCATCCGCTCGCTCAACGTGACCCTGCGCCAGCGGCTCAAGCTCTATGCCTGCGTCCGCCCGGTCAAGTATCTGCGGGGCGTGCCCTCGCCCATGCGCAACCCCAAAGCGATTGACCTGGTCATCTTCCGGGAGAACCTGGAAGACGTTTACGCCGGGATCGAGTGGCCGAAAGGCTCGGAGGCGGCGAAGCGGGTGATCGCCTGGCTTAATGCAGAAATGAAAACCGATTTGCCCGGCGACGCCGGGATCGGGATCAAGCCGATCAGCGAGACCAACACCAAGAACCTGGTCCGCCGGGCCATCGGCTACGCCCTGGCCAAGAAGCGGCGGAGCGTGACCCTGGTGCACAAGGGCAACATCATGAAGTTCACCGAGGGCGCTTTCCGCGACTGGGGCTATGAGCTGGCGCGGGATGAATTCGGCGAGGTGACCATTTCCGAGGCCGAGGTGGAAAAGAACTTCAACGGCCGGCTGCCGGAAGGCAAGCTGCTGATCAAGGACCGGATCGCGGACTCGATGTTTCAGCAGGTGCTCTTGCGGCCGGAGGAATATGACGTGATCGCCGCGCCCAACCTCAACGGCGACTACCTCTCCGACGCGCTTGCGGCCCAGGTGGGAGGGCTGGGCATGGCCCCGGGCGGCAATATTGGCGACCGGACCGCGGTGTTCGAGGCCACCCACGGCACCGCGCCCAAGTATGCAGGTATGGATAAAGTCAACCCCGGCTCGCTCATCCTCTCCGGGGTGATGATGCTCGAACACCTGGGCTGGGACAAAGCCGGCAAAAAGATCGTCCGCGCCCTGGAAAAAACCATCCGCCAAAAACAAGTCACCTACGACCTGGCCCGCCAGATCAAAGGCGCGACCGAGCTGAAATGCTCACAGTTCGCGGACGCGATCATCCGGAACCTCGCTTGACGCCAACTATGCGCTTCCTCCGGTTTTCCGCTATCCTTATCTCCATGATCGCCGCCGGCCCACTCCGCGCGGCCGAGCCGGCCTCGCTGGTGCTGAAAAACGCCAACGTCATCACCCTGGACGAAAAGCGCCCGGCCGCCTCGGCCGTGGCCGTGCGGGGCGAGACCATCGTCTATGTCGGAGACGACGCGGGCGCGCAAGCCTTCCTCGGCCCGAAGACCGAAGTCCTGGACCTTGCCGGCAAGACCGTGATCCCGGGTTTCAACGACGTGCACGTGCACGCGCTGCCCGGCGGGCTCTTTTACCTGGAGCCCAACCTCTGGGGCAAGAGTTGCGAGGAGATCGTGGCGGTGGTGGCGGAGGAGGTGAAGAAAGCCAGGCCGGGCGAGATCATCACCGCCAACTCCTGGGACTACCCGACCTGTCCGAACCCGCACCGGAAACTCTTGGACCCGGTCTCGCGTCAGAACCCGGTGGTGCTCACCCAGTTCTCCGGCCACGCCTGTTGGGTGAACTCGGCCATGCTCAAGAAGCTGGGTTACACCGCCAAGACCCAAGACCCGGAGGGCGGCAAGATTGACCGCGACCCGGAGGGCACGCCCACCGGCATCCTCCGCGACAAGGCCGCTTTCCCGGCCCAGGCCCGGGCGCTCTTGCTGGTGAAAAAGGAGAAGCGGGAAGCGGCGCTGGAAGAAGCGCTGCGCCTCTTCCGGGAGAACGGCATCACCTCGGTGCAGGACAACACCTGGGACCCGCGCACGCTCGCGCTCTTGCGCCAACTCCAAAAGGAGGGCAGACTCACCTGCCGGTTCACTTGCTGGTCTTACGCCGGCTATTCCATCGGACCCCAGCTGATGAAGCTCGGCCGCTATGATGACCCCTGGATCCGGCCCGGGCCCTGGAAGCTCTATGCCGACGGCGCTTTTTCCACCCGCACCGGCTGGATGACGGAAGCTTATGCCGGCGAGCCGGACAACTTCGGCCTGCCCATGATGACGCCGGCCCGGCTCGCGGCTTTTTACCTGAAGGCGGCCAAGCAGAAAAAGCAGATCGCCATGCACGCGATCGGCGACCGGGCCGCTCATGAAGTTTTGAATGCAGTGGAAAAAAGCGCGGCCCGCTATCCCCAGGCGCGGCAGTTGCGGCACCGGATCGAGCACGCCCAGATCATGCTGCCCGAGGATATCCCGCGCCTGGCCCGGCTGGGCGTGGTGGCCGCGATCCAGCCCTTTGCCGCGAGCCAGCCGCAAAAGGACCTGGACATCCTGGGACCGGAGCGGGCGCGGATCGCTTATCCCTACCGCTCGCTCCAGGATGCCGGCGTGCCCATTGCACTCGGCTCGGACCTGCCGGCGGAGGTGGACTTTCAACCGCTTCTGAATATCTATTACGCGGTGACCCGGAAGAACAAGGCCGGCGACCAGGGCCCGCTCAACCCCCGGGAATGCTTGACCGTGGAGCAGGCGCTCCGGGCCTACACGCTCGGCTCAGCCTATGCCGAGTTCATGGAGGACAAGAAAGGCTCGATCGAGGTCGGTAAGCTCGCTGACTTCGCGGTGCTCTCGGCTGACCCGCTTTCCGTGGAACCTGCCGCGATCAAGGATGTCCAGGTCGAAATAACGATCGTCGGCGGCCAGGTGGTCTCTCGCCAGCAATAAAAAATAGGTGGCTGTCCCTATTTTTCTATTTTTCCTATTTTTCTATTTTTCGGGGTTTCCAGGATTAAGTTTTATTGCCGAATTAGATGCAAAGGAGTAGAGAAAGTATATGAAGCTGAAAAACCGGCTCCAGACCCTGTTGACTATGGTCGCGTTGGCCCTCAGTGTCGGCCCGGCGGCGAGGGCGGCGACGAAAACGATCGCGCCGGACGGACCGCGGCCGGTGGGAGCGAGGGTGATGCATGTGAGCATTGCCGGCCAGATCCGGCCGCTCCTGGTCTGGTATCCGGCCGACGCTTCCGCACGGGGCCGGGCCCCGATCTTATACAGCACCGGCCTCTTGGGCTGGGCCGTTGCCGACGCCGAGCCGGATCGCGCGGCCCCTCCTTGCCCTCTGATTATTTTTTCTCACGGCATGGGCGGATGCGCGGCCCAGCACGTATTCATCAACGAGAACCTGGCCAGCTTCGGCTACGTGGTCATCGCCCCCGATCACCAGGAAGCGCAGATGTGCCATATCGAGGGCAAGCCGGAAATAGGCGCGACCCGGCTGACCTGGTCGGTGCTGACCAACCGCTTCAACCTTTCCCAGGTGGTGTTCGACCTCTTTGGCGGCATGATGAAGGAGCGGGGCTACGATTTTTCCTACCGGCCGGCCGAGATCAAGGCCGTGATTGACTTCGCGCTGGCGCAAAACCAGGACCCGGACTCCTTCCTCCACGGCCGGATTGACCCGGAAAAGATCGGGATGGCCGGCCACTCCCTGGGCGGCTACACCACCCTCATGGTCGGCGGCATGCCCTTCTCTTGCGGGGAATCGCCCCCGCCGGAGGAAGATTGCCGGCTGGACCACCTCACGCTCGATCGCCTGCCCAATCCCTGCTGCTTCGACTACGTGCGCCAGGCCGGGCCGTTCGGATTCCGCGATCCCCGGGTCAAGGCCCTTCTGGTCCTGAGCCCCGCGGTCATGTTCCCGGACCTGCCCCGCGCGGCCGCCGAACTCAAACTGCCGATCATGCTGATCAGCGGGGCGGATAAAAACTTCGAGGTCCCCTGGGCCCCGGTGCAGACCATCTATGACCACGCGCCCCGGCCCAAATACCTCATCCGTCTTCGGCAGACCGACCACATGACCGCCGCGGACTCGACCTTGAACCTGAGCCTCGCCCGGCTCTTCCTGCCCGGGTTCCGGACCCACTTCGCGGACAAGGCCCAGGCTTACCAGGAGTATTCCGCGGCCTTTTTCAACCTGCACCTCAAGGGCGAAGCCCCGAAGGATAACGTCCTGATCCGACCCCTAAACCGTTTCGTGGAGATCTGGTCGGACCAATGAAGGAATCCCACCGGGCTGATGGGATCGAAGCTTCAGGGCGTGTTGCCTAAATGCCGAAGGGCCGTTTGTTAGGGTCAACCGGCCGGTCGCCCCTGCCACGCAACCCGCTGATATTAAAAGGGGCAGTTATTCTGGTATGGATGAAAAGGGTTAATAAATCCGTAAACGTGAACATTGCCGTGAACGTGAATGAAATCGATTGGCGGTTGGCAGTTGGCGGAAAGCAAGAAAGTAGCCGCGACCGCGCTTCGGTCGCGGAATGGCAGGTCGCAGGTCAAAGATCGGATCAAAAAGATTGATCCACCAAGAACACGAAAGCAAACAAAGAAGCCACCGGAAAAAATAGGTGACTGTCCCTATTTTCCTATTTTCCCCACATCGCCCGGGGCCTGGTCGGAAGAGCCTCGGAAGAATGGAACCTGAGCCGGCCCGATGCCATCCGGGCCATCCATGCCGACTATTTCGCCGCCGGCGTCGCGGCTACCTTCTTCTTTCCGCCCTTCGTGAACCGCGAACCGTGAACCTCTTCACTTCTGCATCCGCTTCTTGCGCTCCAGGTAAAGCGGGTCCGCCTCTTGCAGCTCCCGGCGCATGACCTTGCCCACCATGCTCTTGGGCAGGTTATCGCGGAACTCGACCAGCTTGGGCACCTTGTAATGGGTCATGTTCTCCTTGCACCAGGCGGCCAGTTCCTTCTCGGTCAGCTTGCCCTTGCCCTCATCGCGCAGGACCACCCAGACCTTGATCAGCTCGCCCGAATCCGGGTCCGGGATTCCGGCCGCGGCCACCTCGCTGACCAGCGGATGCCCGCCCACCAGTTCTTCCACCTCCTTGGGGTACACCGAGTAGCCCCGCACCTTGATCAACTGCTTCTTGCGGTCCTTGATCACGATCTGGCCGTCCTCGTCCATGTAGCCGATGTCGCCGGTGCGGAAGTAGCGCTTGCCCTGAAATTCCACAAAGTGGTCCCGGTTCTCCTCGGGCTTGTTCAGGTAGCCCTTCATCACCTGCGGCCCGGCCACGCAGATCTCGCCCACCGCGTTCTCGCCAACGCCCAGATCCCTGGTGCCGGTCTCCGAGTCCAGGATGTGCCACTCGGTGCCGGGCATGGGGAAGCCGATGGTGCCGATCTTGCGCTTGCCCCAGAAGTTGCCGGCCGAAGTTACCGGCGAGGTCTCGGTCAGCCCGTAACCCTCGCTGAGCTTGGCCCCGGTGCGTTTTTCAAAGGCCTCCTGCACCGGCCGGTGGAGCGGCCCGGCGCCGGAGACGCAGAGGGCGAGCTTGCCCATGATGTTGTATTTCTCCAGGTCGGGGAACTCGGCCAGCCGCTTGAACAGGATCTCGGCGCCCGGGTAAGAGGTCGCGTCCTTCGGGGCGATGGCGGCGATGGTCTCCACCAGCTCCCTGACCTCGGGCGGTCGGGGGAAGAGCATCATCCAGCCGCCCATGCGGAGGGTGATGTTCATCACGCAGGTCATGGCAAAGGAATGAAAGAGCGGGAGCACGCCCACGGTGCAATAGCCGGGCTTGATCTTGTAGAGCCAGGCCGCGGTCTGGTTGGCGTTGCTGACCAGGTTGAAGTGGGTCAGCTCCGCGGCCTTGGGCAGCCCGGTGGTGCCGCCGGTCATGATATAGGTGGCCACGTCGCTCTGCGGGTCCATTTTGACTTCAGGCACGTTGGGGCTGGTGCCCAGCAGGTCCATGAACTGGAGCGCGCCCTTGACCTCGGCCGAGGGGATCTTTTTGAGCAGCTTGCCCAGGGTGCGCTTGGGCCAGGGCAGCAGGTCGGCGACGTTGGTGGAGATGACTTTCTGGATCTTGCTCTGCCCGAGGATCGGCTCGATCTGGCCGGCGTAGAGCGAGTCCAGGGTAAGGAGGGTGGTGGCGTCGGTGGCCTTGAGCTGGTGCAGGAGCTCGCCCGGCTTGTAGGTGGGGTTCATGCCCGAGGCGATCAGCCCCAAGCGCTGGCAGGCGTAATAGGCGATCACGTATTGGAAGCTGTTGGGGAGCAGGAACGCGACCACGTCGCCTTTCTTCAGGCCCAGCTTGTGGAGCCCGGTGGCAAAGGACTCGACGTAGCCGGCAAGCTCGCGGTAGGTCATGAACTTGCCCAGGAACCATACCGCCTTCATGTCCCCGAACTTTTTGACCGATTCGAGGAGCATGTCGCCCAGGCTGATCTGGGGGAACTCCATGTTCTTGGGCACCTCGTCCGGCCAGCCCGACTCTTTGCGGAACCATATATTGGACTCATCCACGAACCACGGATTTTTCGCAGCCATGCTTTCCTCCTTGCCCAGAAAAAGGGTGGAAATAACTACAGTCATAATCTAACGAGATCATCGGGCGCTGTCAATGGCGGAGGAATGCCAACGCTTGCCTCGCCCCGGCCAATCGAGTAAAATTATTCTTCATCCTCGCAGAACCCAAAAACCCAATGGCCCTGATCGAAATTGACGGCAGTTTCGGCGAGGGCGGCGGCCAGATCCTCCGCACCGCCCTCAGCTTGAGCGCGATCACCGGCGCGCCCTTTCACATCTTCAACCTCCGCAAGGGCCGGGCCAAGCCCGGGCTAAAGCGCCAGCACCTGGCCTGCGTCAAAGCCGCCGGCGAAATCACCTCGGCCTTTTGCCAGGGCGCGGAGCTGGGTTCCCTGGAACTTCACTTCGAGCCAAAAGCCATCCGGTTCGGCTCTTACTCCTTTGCCATCGGCACCGCCGGCTCCACCACCCTGCTCTTGCAGACCATCCTCCCGATTCTGGCAATGGCGGCCGAGCCTTCGCAAGTCATTCTCCACGGCGGCACCCACAACCCCATGGCCCCGCCGGTGGATTACCTGCTTGAGGTCTTCCGGCCGGCCGTGGCCGGCCTGGGGATAAATTTTGACCTGGAACTGATTCAGCATGGTTTCTATCCCAAAGGCGGGGGCTCGATTCGCGCTCGGGTGCAACCCTGGCCGGAGCGGGATCTGGCCTTCGAACAAACCCGGCTTGGGGACTGGGGCGAGCCTTTAGCCTCGGTGCTCCTGGCCAACCTTCCGGCCAGCGTGGCCGAGCGGGAGCAGAAGGAACTGGCGCGGGCGCTCCGGATTCCGCTGGACCGGATCGAGATCCAGGTCCTGCCCGGAGAGGTGGGCCCGGGCAATGCGGTAATGGTCCGCTTTCAGGCCGAGGGCCGCACCGTGCTGTTCACCGCGTTCGGGGAGAAGCACAAGCGCGCGGAGATCGTAGCCAAGGAAGCGGCGCGGGAAGCCAAGCTCTTTGCCCGCTCGCGCGCGCCGGTGGACCATCACCTGGCCGACCAGATCCTGCTCTACCTGGCCCTGGGCCGGGGCGGAAGGTTCCTGACCGATGCCGTCACCGAGCACGCCCGCACCAACCTGGAGGTGATCCGCCAATTCCTGCCGCTGAATTCCTCGTTCTCTTCCCTGCGGCCGGACCTCTGGGAAGTCCGCCTCGAAGTCGAAAAATCTTGAACCACAGAGACACAGAGAGCACAGAGAAAGATTATCTTGGGTTTCTGAGCTGCGCTGCCCGCAGCAGAGTGGCTCGAATCTCTGGGCAGTTTCTTTGAGCGAAATTAACTCCTTTTTCACTCCGTGCTCTCTGTGTGCTCTGTGTTTGATCTTCTTTTTCCTCCCCTGGTCAAAAATTTGACATTTCGCTCAATCCTGGTAAATTGAATTTAGGTCAATTTTGACCCTGGCGCAGGATTGAGCCAGCCCAAGTTGAGGGAGCAACGCGAACCTTGAAAGGAGGTTCGAGGGACCTACGCTCCCTCGAAAAGTTTCATGAAACAATTGATCGTGACGATTCTGGCGCTCGGCCTGCTCGGCGCTTGTGCGCCCCGGCAGCAACGCGCCCTGGAAAAGGCCGTCCGTCAAAATCCTGACTCGGCTGCCGCTCACCTGGCGCTGGGCCGCTACTGCTTCCAGACCGGCCAGTATGATGGCGCGCTGGAACACTACCGCTCCGCGGTGAGCCTGGCCCCGGCCGACCCGGCCGGCCGCAGCGAATACGGCCACCTGCTTTACTTCACCTGTCATTATGATGATGCGCTGGTGCAATACCGGATGGCCCTGATGCAGAACCCCGAAGATCCACGGCTGCACCTCTGGCTCGGCAACCTCTACGGCTTTTTAGCCCGCGACCGGGAAGCCGAGGCCGAATACCTCTGGCTGGCCCGAGAGGACCCGAAGGATCCCGAGCCTTACCTGATGCTGGGCAGCCTCTACGGCGCCAGCCGCAACTGGGGCCAGGCCGCCCTGGCCTATCGCCAGGCCATTGCCCGAAGCCCGCGGGATAAGTCGCTCTGGATGATTTTGGGTAATACCTATGCCGCGGCCGGACAAGCTCCGGAGGCGGAGTCGGCCTACCGGAGCGCGCTCGCTCTCGACCCGGAGAATGCCGAGGCCTGGACCTGCCTGGGCCAGCTTCACTTGTCCATGCGGGATTGGAAGGAAGCCTCGGCGGACTTTACCGCGGCGCTGCTGGCCGATCCCAAGCGCGCCGACGCCAAGCAGGGTTTAGCCCTGGCCCTGACCAAGCTCCAGGACCAGGCCCAGGGAAGAGTCCGCACCGGCCAGGCCGAAAGACCGAGCGCCGGATTCTGAGAGTCGCAGAAGGGACCGAGCTATTCGCTGCTGGTAATTTGCTTCCAGGTCTGCCGCTCGAGGAAGCTCCCGGCCACATTGGCTTCCATCTCCTGGAACCGTGCGAAGGGCATGGCAAAGGTCATCAGGTTTTTGCCCAGTTGACGGTTGATGCTGACCCGGGCCGAGAGGTCGGTCAGGCCCACGACCGCCCGGGGCTGATCCGACCGGGCTTCGCGGTAAGCGAAAATGCCCACGGTCTGGCACCCGGCGCCATAGGGGATGACCACGTTCTCCATGTCGTCCCGGTCGTAATTGGCCAACACCACCAGGGCGGAAAGCTGGTCCGGGTTGACAAAGAAGATGACCACCTGGGGAATTTCCCGGGCCAGGTCCACTTCCTTAAGCGGCTTGAAGA
>MGQK01000067.1:41733-44077 GCA_001797815.1 Deltaproteobacteria bacterium RBG_13_61_14
ATCGGCAGGTTTTCCACGAATTTCTTGACCAGCTCCGGCGTCTTCACATACCCTTCCCCATGTAAGAAGTTCTCAAAAGCCTCTTTTCTGAGAAAGGGTTTGATCTTTTCGGTGATGGCCTTGCCCTTGTCCCACTGCTCGTTGCCGATTGAGAGGAAATAGTAGAAGCACTCGATCCCGCCCGACCAGTTGAGGTAGGCGTTGCCGAAGCCCAGGCCCACGGCGCCGCCGATGCAGCCAAAGGTCTTGCGGTCAAAGACCGCGGTCTTGCCCTTGGCGGCATTGGCCAGGTGCCACATCACGCAGCCCCACTTGCCCTCTTTGAACTGCAAGGCCGATTCCGGCTTTTCGTCGGTCCAGAGCAAGGCCACGGGATGGTATTGGAGCCCGATTGCCTCTGCCATTTTACTTTGCATCGTTCACCTCAAAGTAAGATGATTATAGCAAAGGGCAGCCTCCATTCCAACCGCCATCAGATAGAGCTGAGCACTTCCGACCCCCAATCCGAATCCTTATTTCAAGGTGATCCCCTGCTCTTGCCAGAACTCGCACTTTGCAACATTGTCGGTAGTTTGGACCTTCTGGGGCAGGTCCAAATACATCCGGGTCCGGTGTTCCTGATCATAGAGAGGCCAGTTCAAGAGTCCCGGTCCATTGGGGTTTCCGGTCCGGGCGAAATTGGCCCAATATTTCATCATGGATTGAGAGAGTGGGTCTGCCTTCTTGGCCAGTCGTTTGGTGAAAAAGATATTCTCGGTGGGCTGATCCAGGGTGTTGAAGACAAAGGGGATCTCGATCCCGTGCGCCGCGCCGAAAAGATGCGGAGCAAGATTGCGGTCATAATCAAAGCGATAGTAATAGACGGGCAGGGAGTTGGCCACGGCCGCGGCCGCGTCATAGCATTTGCAGGCCAGCGCGGCGTCGCCTAGGGCGTAAATCATGGCGTCGAGGGGCCTTCGGTAGTCTTTGAAGGGGTAGAGTTCTTCGATGTCCGCGAGCATCGGAGCGCCAAAGCTCTTGCGCATGACCCATCGGATCAGGGAGATGGGGGCCAGTCTCACTCCCGGCAAATCCACCGTGAAGATTTTGCCCTCATCCCGGACCGAGCCGACCAGGAGAGGGACCCGGTTGAACTGTCCGGACCGGAGAGCCTCGATCGGCATGTTGGGAAGCGCCCAGCCGTCCTCCTTCAACCGCCATCCGTACTTCAGGAGGGCCTCGAGGTCGAAAAGGTTATCGGCTTGCGCGGCCGAGACCGGGAGTGAAAGCATCTCCTTGATCGTCTTGGCGCGAAGGCAGGCGGCCGCCGGCTCATCCGGGCATTTCAGTTCATGGGCAAGTTTTCGGCCCTCGGCTTCCCCTTCGGCCAAGGGCTTGGTGGCGTCGCAACCGCCGCTCTGAATAATGGCCTGGTGAAAAAGCCCCGTGGCCAGGGGCGAGGCGAGCATACTGCACACGCTCCAGCCCCCGGCCGAGTTCCCGAAGATGGTCACGTTGTTCGGGTCGCCGGAAAAGGCCGCGATGTTATTATGCACCCAGGTGAGGGCCGCGAGCTGGTCGAGGAACCCGTAATTGCCGGAGCTATGGTGCGGGTCCTCCGCGGAGAGCTCGGGGTGAGCCAGAAAACCGAAGACGCCGAGCCGGTAGTTGATGCTCACCACCACCACTTCCTCGGCCCCGGCCAGCCGGCCGCCCTGGTACATGCCGATGGCCGCGGAGCCATTCTCCAGGCCGCCGCCGTGAATCCAGAACATCACCGGAAAACTTCCGCGCTTCGCCGGCCGCCAGATGTTCAAGGTTAAACAATCCTCGCTGATCTCGAACCTGGAGCTATATCTTTCATAAGTGCCCCACACCACCGGCTGAACGCACCACGGCCCAAAATGGTCCGCAAGATAAATTTGTTCATGAGACGGCGGCGGCTCCGGCGGCCGGAAGCGGAGGGGCCCCACCGGCGGGGCCGCGTAGGGAATGCCCTTGTAACTGCAGGCCGCGGTTCCAGGCTCGCTCGTTCCCGCCACCGGGCCGTACGCAGTCATAACCGGCTCCGCGCACGAAACCTCGGCCCGGGTAATGGTGACCCCGGGAATGAAAATCATCAACGGGAGCAGAGCCAGGATACAAATTCTCCTGACTGAACTCGATAATCCGATACCCATGGTTCATCTGCCTTTCTGGGCGGCCTTGGCACCCACTTTCCAGGTCCTTCGCCCCGTTCCCGCCAAACAATTTATCTGGCACAAGGAGAATTGGCGGACGATAGAAACAAAGAACGGGGATAACGAATTAACCTCAATAGCTTACCTTCCAAAAATAGCGCCTATACCTAATTTCTTTTCTTTTT
>MGQK01000067.1:44224-44926 GCA_001797815.1 Deltaproteobacteria bacterium RBG_13_61_14
GGGCACTCCCCGGCGGTAGGCCGGGCCGGACTCGCAGATGCACCACAAGAGGAGAGAGTCCCAGTTGTCGTCGGCGCCCGCGGCCTCGTCGGAGTTCCCGGTATTGATTGCGTCCATTAATCTGTTGGGGAAAACCACAAAAGGAATTAGACGATACTTCAGAACCGCGGGGAATACGATACGGTTAAGGACAAAATTCCTCGTGATGAAGATGCCTCGCGGCTGGTCCATGCCCGGGATGGGCGTCATGGGCCTGATCCTGGTGGTCCATCCGAAGTACTCCTTATCCGGATAGTTCGCCATGTGGTCGAGCCCGATAGCGACAACTACCTTTTCGGCCAGCCGGGGATTCTCATCAAGAAACTTCCGGGAGCCCTGGTTACAGTTTCCTATGAGGTACTCGTGGCTGCCGTAGAAAGTGAAGACCAGGGTCTTCTCCCTTTCCTCTAAGGGCTTCATGGCAAAGTGCTTGGCCAGCGCCAGGGCCGAGGCCACCCCGCTCGCGTTGTCGAAGCCGCCGGCAAAGATGCTGTCGTAATGGGTGTCCACCAGGATGATGTCCTCGGTCCGGCCGGGGAGGATGGCGAAGATGTTCTGGGCCAGTGCCTCCCGCTCCTCGCTCTCCAGCTCCATCCCGACCCTGACGTCGCCCTTCCTTACAAGCCTTTTCAGATCCTTTGCGTCCTCCTTGCCGATGCTGAA
>MGQK01000067.1:44963-53019 GCA_001797815.1 Deltaproteobacteria bacterium RBG_13_61_14
AAGACTAGCTGGTAGCTGTTACCGGGCGTGTTGGTATAGAACTGAATGTAGCCCCTCGCGCCGTTCTCGATCGCTCGGCTGTAGGAATTTGAAAACGCGGCCAGGGACATCAGGTTCAAGAACCGATGGCCCCAGCTCACCAGCACCACCTTGCCCGAGACGTCCTCCTCCCCAAAGGCGCGCTCGCCGCCCTTGCCCACGTAAACCAGCTCGGCCGTGAGCCCGTCCCGTCCAGTGGGACCGCTGTGCCACATGGGAAAACTCTCCAGGATCCGGCCGTTGGGCGAGACCACCTCCAGGCTCCACCTCTCCGGGAAATACTGTTCAAACGGGATCGAGTCGGTCCACACCTTGTATCCCCATTCCTCAAGCTGGCTGATAATATGATCCCGCGCCCGGTCCATGGCCTCGGTGCCCGGCCGACGCGGGCCGAACCCGGTCTGGACGGTGGCCCATCCGTAGATTTCTTCGCCGGATGGTCCGGGCGGAGCGGGATACACCTCCTCTCCCAAGAACAGAAAGAAAAAAAACCCAAGCATGAGGGATCCCCTTCTGATTCCTTGATTCCTCATTTTCTCCTCCTGGGTCATGTCCCTTGGCCGATCTTTTCCCCTTCCCTGGCTGGTGTCCGGCCGGAAGATCATCGTTTCATCAGGTTGATGATATAGCCGACGGCCGCAGAATAATATTGAAACCGGTAGCGAGGAATCCAAGCCTGTTTGCTTACGACCTGAGACGGCGTTTGGTCAATGGATTCGATGATGTCCGCAAAAGCGGTGGCGACCGGGTTCAATTGATCCACCGCCACTTTATCCGGCGTGTCCACCAGATCATAAATATAAAGCGGCGGACTGATCAAACTGATAATCGTGAACCCGGCCCGATTAAAATCTCCGGCGTCGGTGGGCACGCCGAGGATGGTATAAGTCGGCAGGAGCACGGTGCGCTCGAGGTTGTGCCTCTCCACGGCCTGGCTGACGAGGGAAATGAGATACGGGTTTTCTGTAACAAATATGCCCCTGGGTTCAACAAACCCTGTCTCCACCAGCTTCCCGTCCTTTTCCACGATTTCTTTGCCGATATGTTCCAAGACGATATCAACAATCACGTTCATCTTTTTTTCCCTGATTTCCTTGATCAAGGCCAGGTGTCCCTGATACATGGAAAAGTGCGTGTCCAGGCTGACGAACATCAGGGTTTTTTCCCTTTGGTCCGCGGGAATCGAGCCGAAATATTTGGCCAGGGCCAGGACTTCCGCAACCCCGGACGCGTCTTCAACCGCGCTCGCCCAGGGCGCGTCATGGTGGGAGTGCACCATGATAATCTCGTCGGTTTTTCCCGGCAGAAAACCGATGACATTATAGGCTTCGGCCGGCACAATTTTCCCGTCCAGCACCAGCGTCGCTTGATTGGTGGAATCTTTCTGAAGTAATTCCTTTAAGCTGGCGCCGTCGGATTTGCTCAGCCACAACCCCGGGATCGGCCACAAACAGGGTTCCTCCCCATAGAGTTCGTTGTAATAGGTGTTACGGTCAAAATAGTCGGTGAGGATCCCGACAAATCCCACGGCCCCATGCTGGGCGGCCCGGGAAAAATTGGACGGGAAATTATTGGGCGAATAGGGGTTGGCCTGGTGCCAGTCCGGGGGCGCGGTATTATTCGGGTCATAGGCGAAATAGGCGACGCCGACCGAATCGGACTGATACAACTGGCTGAAGCGAACGTCCGCCAGCACGATCTTGCCCCGGACGTCAACTTTCCGGAAATCTTTCTCTCTCCCTTCCCCGACATACACGATCTCCGCTCGGATTCCCTCAGGACCGGCGCTGAAACCCTCGTATTCCTTGATCCAATAAGAATGGGACAGGTAAAAACAGGGAATGTCTTCGCCATTGACCGTCAGGCTCCATTTTTCCGCAGTCCAGAGAGGCATCGCGACCGGTTCAAGATGCGCCTTTTCCAACCCGAATTCCTTGAACTTGTCCAGGATATATTGGGCTGCCTGGTGATCGGCTTCGGTTCCAGGCCTTCTATAACCAAAATTGCATAGATCCTGGATCCAGCCCAAAATCTCTTCATTCGAGGGCAATTGCTTGACCGAGGGATTCAAAACAAACTTTTCCGAGGCCCAGGCCCGAAAACCTTGAACAAATAGAACCGCCGCGCCGACCAAGAACAAGATCATCAAACCCGCGACCTTCTGGTTAAGAATCTTGGACTTTTTTCCCTTCATTTCTGGCATCTGAAAACCCCCTTTGAAATGATTATTTTTCCAGGATTGCTGGCCGGAGAATCGTCTGGCCGCTTCCTTGGATCTTGAGCATGGGCCAATGGCCGGTAAAGGTTAAAATCTGCGGGCCGGCGGCTGTGGCCAGGATGGTGTCCTCGGACTTGGTGCCGGCGATGGATGGGTTCCAGGCAATGGGCTGATTGGGTTGAATGAAGCGCTTTTCCTGGGCATTAGCCACGAACTCGCGGGTGGCATAACCGGTCGGGCCGCCCTGGTGGTGGCAGCGCCACTCGCCGGCAAAGCCTAATTCACGATAGGTCCTTTGCGCGACCCGGAAGACCTCGCCGAAACTTGCGCCCACCCGGGAAGCCGAGATCATGGCCGCATCCACTTTACACACAGCCAGGTGCCGGCGGCTCAAATCGCGCGGGAGCTTGCCGAAGTGGATCAGCCGGGAAGCGGCCGCCACCAGGCCCCGACGCTCGGCGCAGAGCACCAGCAGGCAGGTCTTGCGAATTTTCTTTTCGGTGGGGATGGGATGGCGAAAGTTGCGGATGCGCTCGTCCGCCGCGACCAGGCGGACCAGAGGATCCAGTCCCCATTGCGTGCACAGCCAGGCAAGATCCGCGGCCACCTCGTGCTCGGTCATGCCCGGCTTGACCGCCAGGGCCGCGGCTTCGAGCGCCACCGCCGCTTCCTGGGCCAGGGCGCGGTAGCGCTTGAGCTCGGAAGGCAGGAGAGAATAGCGGAGCGCGTTCCAATCTTCAGAGAGCAGCGGGAACTTGAAGAGGGGAATGTCCGAGGCCACCCTACCCTTTGCGAGCCGCCGCAGAATTTTTTCCCGGCCGGCCGGCTCGTGCCAGGCAAAGTCCAGGAGCTCGAAGTCCGGGGGCAGCTCTTCGGAGAGCAGCCTTGCGGCCTCGATGTTATTCGCAATCGCATAAACCTTGCGGCCGCCGAGGAACACGGTAGCCGTGCCCTCGGCCTGGCCCAGGCTGACGTGGTTATCGCCCCCGGCGGTGATCCAGGCGAAGTTGTTGCGGCGGGTGAGAAACACGCCGGAGAGTTTGTGGGCATGGAGAAAGCGACGGGCGAGTTTGAGTTTAAGCGCAATTTCTTCGGAACGGGTCATCACCTCGACTCCCTGGAGGAAAGGGCAAGGCCAGCCTTGCCCCTGCGTTAGAAACCGACCTGGCCGCGCAGGCGGAGCAGATGGTCAGCCAGCACCAGGGCGACCATGGCCTCGGCCACGGGCACGATCCGGGGGCAAAGGCAAGGGTCGTGCCGGCCCTGGATTTGTATGGTCGTGGCTTTGCCGGACTGGGTCACGGTCTTTTGTTTCCGGGCGATGGAAGACGTGGGCTTGACCGCCAGCCGGACGATGATTTCCTCGCCGGTGGAGATCCCGCCGAGGATGCCGCCGCCCCGATTGTCGCGGGTAGAGAATTTCCCGCTTCGATACAGGATTGGATCGGCATTTTCCGAGCCCAGGCGCGAAGCCACGCTAAAGCCGTCGCCGATCTCCACCCCCTTGACTCCGCCGATGCCCATGAGCGCCGCGGCCAGGTCCGCATCCAGCTTGTCAAAGACCGGCTCGCCCAGTCCGGCCGGCACGCCCTGCGCCCGGACTTCCACCACGCCGCCCACCGAGTCGCCGCGCTTCCTCGCCCGCTCGACCAACGCCGCCATCTTCGCCGACGCCTGGGGGTCTGGACAGCGCATCGGATTTTGCTCGATCACCCGGGGATCGAATTTTTCCGCCCGCACTTTTCCGGCCTGGACCGTGGCGGCCAGGACTTTGACCTTGAATTTGGCCAGGAGCTTTTTGGCGATGGCGCCGGCCGCCACCCGGGCCGCGGTCTCGCGGCCGGAGGCGCGGCCGCCGCCGCGGTGGTCGCGGAGCCCGTATTTGAGGAAGTAGGTCAGGTCGGCGTGGCCGGGCCGGAAGACACGGCGGAGGTTGTCGTAGGCGGAGGGAGCGGCATCGCGGTTCCGGATGAGGAGGGCGATGGGGGTGCCCAGGGTCTTGCCCTCGAACACACCGGAGAGAAGCTCGGCCTGGTCCGGTTCCTGGCGGGAGGTCGTGACCCGGCTTTGGCCGGGCTGGCGGCGGTCCAGCTCGCGCTGGAGGTCGCGGAGCGAGAGCGCCAGACCCGGCGGGCAGCCGTCCACCACCACGCCCAAGGCGATGCCGTGGGACTCGCCGAAGGTGGTCACTCGAAAGAGTTGCCCGAAACTGTTGCCGGCCATGGATTGCCTTTCCGGGTTTGATTATAGTGAAACTCCTCGAGGAAAGCAAAAACCGTTATCTGCTCCGCGCCGACAACAAGAACTATCGCCGTTATCCGCAAAGATTTCGATACTTGATCTTGAGCCAGCCTTTGAATTTGCGGATGCAGGAGCAGGGTTGCGGGATTTCAAGATCAAGCCGGGGCCTGGTATTTGCGGGGCGCCTGGATCATGGCCTTGACATTCTCCGGCTTGGCGTTGGGCGGGATCTCGCAGCCCGCGGCCAGAATGAATCCGCCGCCCCTGCCCACCTCTTCAATCAAGCGATGGCAATACTCGTCAATCTGGGATGGGCTGCCCATGACCAGGTCATAGGCATTGACATCGCCGAAAAGGCAATGGATGTCGCCGATCTCCTGCTTGGCCCGGAAGATATCGGTGGGGCCGTCGAACTGGATGATGCACTTTTGGGGAGGAAGCTGTCGCAGGTGCTTCAGGTTTTTGTCCCAGTTGCCGTCGCAGTGGAGGATGGGTGTCACCCCGGCTTGGATCAAGAGCTCGCAGATTTCCTGGAGCGGGGGCAAAGAAATTTCGGCAAAGATTTTGGGGGAGATGAAATCGGTGCTGGAGCGATGCACGTAAAGGAGCATGCGCGGGACTCCCGAGAGCCGAGTTAATAGGATATGAGTCCGGGCAAAAGGCCGGGCCAGCCGCCGGGCCGCGGCCTTGACCTTTTCCGGCCGGTCGGCCAGGTCGTAAGTGAAGGGCTGCATCGAGCGGGACATGGAAAACTGGTCAAAGGGAGACTCGGACTGGGAACCGCTCAAGATCGCCACGCCTTGCGCCCGCCACCAGCGGAAGTGAAGCCGCCACCTCAGGAAATTTTCCGCAATCTTCCAGGCCAGCCGGGCCCGGGCTTTCCAGCCCTCGCCGGCAAAGCCGGGCAGGAACTTGGCCAGGATATGCAAGGTGTGGTCTGAAAACAACAGGGCTTCCGACCCCGGGTAATCCAAGATCCAATCGTAGTCCTCGGGCAGCATCATCTCGTATTCATCGAACTGGCAGATGTTGTCCGGCTCCAGGTCCACGCCCGGATACTTCACCTTCATCATCAGGCAGGCCTGGTAGGCCTCGGGCGAATACGGGCAGATATTGTAATAGATGTCCCAGGGACCCAGCTCTCTAAAGCACTTCTGGATAGCGAGCTCATACTTTTTCCAGTCGGACCAGAGCTCGTGCACGGTGATCCCGGCATAGAAAGCGGCAAAATAATAAATCATGGGCGCCACCGGGACCCGGTCGGGTGGTTCCAGGCGGATGGCCGCCTGGAGGCGCTCTTCCGAACTCATGGAAATTCCGGACACAGCCGATCCCCCTGCTCCGCAACTTTTCGAGGCAATCGTTTTTTGGAGAGCACGCCTCGCGGTAATAGCTTAGCATAAATTCTACGGCAAGGAAGGCTGTTTTTTGGGTTCGGGCATGGGAGATGTTGAGCTTCATGAAAAATGAATGGAACCAGGACGCGCCCTGGGGAGGCAAGCGGCCAGGCAAATCCGCCGGGGAAAATTCCGGGAAAAACTAGGGAGGAAGAGAGGCTTAACGCTTCAATAAATTTCGCAGGGCTCGGGCAGCCGCCCGTTGCGGATCGTGAGCGTTAACGCCGAGATAGCCGCCCAGCATCTCGACGGCAAACTGGTTGTCGGCCCAGTTGCCGTCGTCTTCCAGGCCGGTGAAGTGCAGGTCCAGGTCCCAGTATTCGAAGCCGCCTTGGACCGAGAAGGTGCGGGTGAGGGAGTATTCGGTAAAAAGACTGACCTGGTTGAAGCGGGCATCGGCCGGCATGTCGGTAAAGAGCGGAATTTCGACCGAGGCTCCGGGGTCAAGGGGGATGTTGAAAAGCGAAGTTTTCAGATCCAGGCCCAGGGAGAACTTGCGGTTAAACCGCCAATCGGAATGGGCGGAGAGGTAGGGGACCAGGGGGGCGTAGATCACTTCGGTGCCCATGACGGCTTCTTGGTCCTCATCCGAGAAGGCAATGGTGGAGCGCAATTGGCGGAGCCCGGCGCCCAGGTCCAAGGTCAAGCGCCGGGGGTAAAAGCCCCGGTCCAAGGCGCGGTAATACCAGCCCAGTTGGAGTGAATCCAGAATGACCCCGCCATCCGAAGGTCCTACCTCATGGTAATAGTTATCGTTGAAGCCGGTGGGTTCCTGGAACGTCCCCTCTCCCTCTTGTTGGCCCCACCAATACCCCAGGGTGAGATGGTTTCTCCGGCTAAGCCGGAAGTCCAGAGAAAGATCATAGATGGGAATGTTCACCAGACCCATTTGATCCGGCACATCGAGAGGCTTCATCTGGTAGCTTCGGGTGTCGCTGTTCCGGGCAAGGGCGCTGCCCGCAAGGATTGAAAAGTAGTGGGTCTTCAACGCCAGATCGAGGCGAGGATCGTGGTAAAGGTTCGGAGAAGCGGGCCGGACCAGCTTTTCGGCTACGGGTTGAAGGGAAACCGAAGTTTCAGACCGAAGGGTTCCCGGTCCAATCAACATCCCACTGATCGCGAGCAGTCCCGCGATGCCCCAGAATGAGGTTTTCAACTTGATCTCCTTATCAGAAAAGACAACGATAGGATTATTGGGTGATAATACCATAACAAGTGAGGAAGACAAGGATTATCTATTTTGCCCATTTCTTTTCCCTGATTTTTAGATAGGCATTTCCATGCAAGCGATTCATTAAAAAAAGAGCCACCGGGCCCGGCGGAGATGGGGTTGAGGTGGGGATAAGGGTTGATTCGCCGGTTTCCAGATGGCCCATGTCAACGCGAGAGCCAAGCCTCGCGATTTTCAATTGTTACGGCGATGAGCACTCCAGGGGTCTCTTTCCTGATGCTCATCGTAACTGATCGTTAAAGGTAGCAATTCATGTGCCATAATGAACCCATTGATTTAATTAGATTTTTAAAACAACCATTGCTAAAAAAGAGCTTTGAAGGTGCCATAAAGGGTCAGCGACTGACAATTTTCGGCAGCTATAACTTAACATGGGGTCAGACCCCATGTTAAGTTGAGGTGCGGTTTAGCCGGATGATCTAAATGCTAGCTGTGGGCTGGGATTCTCGGCCGGTCAATTAGTGGAGCAATACTTTTTTGGCAAACTCCAAAGCAAGAAAGGCTAATGCAGCAACTAAAGCCGAGCCGGGGATGGTCAGAACCCAGGCCCAGATGATTCGGAGGCTGACGCCCCAGCGCACCGCGGTCAGGCGCTGGATGGAGCCTACTCCCACGACCGCACCGGTGATGGTGTGGGTGGTGCTGACCGGGATTCCGGCGATGGAGTTGCCGATAATGGAGACGGCCGCGGCGAGTTCGGCGCAAAAGCCGCCGACCGGCCGGAGTTTGGTCACCTTCATGCCCAGGGTATTAACCACGCGCCAGCCGCCGGTGAGAGTGCCAAGCGCGATGGCGGTGTAGCAGGCAAAGATCACCCAGGCCGGGACGTGGAAATCGTTCTGATAATGCGCGGTATAGAGAGCTAGGACGATGATGCCCATGGTCTTTTGGGCGTCGTTCATGCCGTGGCCCAGGCTAAAGGCGGCAGAG
>MGQK01000067.1:53035-53157 GCA_001797815.1 Deltaproteobacteria bacterium RBG_13_61_14
TCCGAAAAAGCGAGTCCACCTTTCGGGGAGGAAAATTTCGGAAGATCCAAAAAATGAGGAGCATGAAAGTATAGCCCAAGGCCAGTCCCACAAGAGGGGAGAGCACAATGAAAAGTGCCACC
>MGQK01000068.1:0-9886 GCA_001797815.1 Deltaproteobacteria bacterium RBG_13_61_14
TCGCCGAAATCTCCGTCCAAAGGCTCTGGGGGGGGGTCAGAGCTTCACATGAAACTTAAGGCTTGACAGGTTGTGCCGTGCTTGATAGGCTTCGGTCATGGCCCGGCCCTGGCGCATAGAATTCCCGGACGCGCTTTACCATGTAACCGCGCGGGGCAATAACCGGCAGGCGATTTTCTTGGAGGACGATGACCGACGAAGCTTCCTGGACCTCTTGGCCTCGGCCCACGAGCGTTACGGGCTGGGGATTCTTGCCTTTTGTATGATGGATAACCATTATCACCTGTTCCTGCGCACCCCGCGGGGCAACTTGAGCCGCGGCCTGCAATGGCTGAATACCACTTACGCCGTTCGCTTTCATCGCCGGCATGGTCGTTCGGGCCATCTTTTCCAGGGCCGGTTCAAGGCGGTGCTGGTGGTTGACGAGGGGCACTGGCTTCACCTGTCCATGTATTTACACCTTAACCCGGTGCGGGCCAAAGTGGTGGAAGATCCCGCGGACTATGCATGGTCGAGTTTTCGGGACTATACGCGGTCGCGCTCGCGTTTTGAGTGGCTCCAGCCGGAGGAAATCCTGGCCCAGTATGGCCAAGGAGCATCCGAGCGTCGCCGGCGCTACCGGCGGGAGTGCTTGTCCTTAGCCGGCTCGCGGCCGGATTGGCTTGAGCAGTTGCGAAGCGGAGTGATTTTGGGGGCGCGGGAGACCCTGGCAGAAATGGTCCGGAAGTATCAACCCGCGGGCCAGCAGGAAGCGGTGCCGCAATTTACGGAGGCGAGTCGGCCCCGGGTGAACGGCGAACACGAAATGGCGCGGGTGGCCCAAGTGTTTGGGGTAGCGGCCGCGGACTTGCAAAGGAAGCGTCGGGGGTTCCCGCCGAGGCTGGCGGCCTATGGCCACCTGGTGGAGCACTGCGGCTTGAGCGTCTCCGAGACCGCGAGCTTGACCCGCGCCAGCACCACCGCGGTTTCTATGGGGCTGCGCCGGTGCCGCGAGCTGAAGTCCCGAGATGCTTCCTTTGCAACGCACCTGAAACAGTTAAGTTTCAAGTGAAGCTCTGACCCCAGGAGAGAAAAGGTGATGCAGGATTACTTCCGCAACTACCGACAGCATTACCCGGAGGGGCATCAGTCCGATTACACCTGGAACCACCGCCTGGAGACCCTGGCCCGGGTGATTCCGAACACGCCCGCCTTCATCCGGGGCGAGCAGCAGCTCACCTGGAGGGAGTTCCACGCCCGCGTCAACCGCCTGGCCAACGCCCTCCTCGACCTGGGAATCCAAAAAGAAGAGCGGGTGGCGATCATGGGGTTCAATTCCATCGAATGGATGGAGAGCTACTTCGCCGCCTCCCGGATCGGCGCGGTGCCGGTCAACGTCAATCCCCGCTACGTGCCGGCCGAGCTGAAATACATTTTCCTGGACAGCGACAGCGTGGCCGTGATCGTGGAGCCGAAGAGCCTGGACCCGGTGCAGGCGATCCGGGCCGAGCTGCCGCTCTTGCGCCTGGTGATCGTGATGGGCCGCGAGGCCCCGGCCGGCGACCATGCCTACGAAGGCCTGATGGCGAAGCATCCGCCCACGCCGCCGCGGTTGAACTGGAAGGTCACCAACGAGGACTTCGCCTTCCTCTTTTACACCGGCGGCACCACCGGCTATCCCAAGGGCACGGTCTGGGACTATGAGAGCCGCGTCCGGGGACTGGACTCCCTGGTGATCAGCGCCATGCAGCCGATGGTGGAGCGGATCCTGGATTTGCCCTCGGAGTCCTACGTGGCCCTGTCTAACACTTTTCCCATTCCCCTGCCGGAAAAAATCTTGAAGAGCAACTTGGTCCGCCGCCTGGCCCAGCGCGAGCCGGGCCCGGTCGGCCGCTGGCTCAAGACGCAGTTGGAAAAACTGCCCGGCTCGGCCCTGATGTATCGGCTGAGCGGCGGCAAGATGAAACTGCTCATCGCCGCGCCGATGTTTCACGGCGCCGCCTACGAGAGCAACTTTTCCCAACTGGGCGCCGCGGCCTGCACCACCCTTTTCCTGACCAAGCCCCATCCCTTCGACCCGGTCGAGCTGTGGGAGACGGTGGAGCGGCACCAGGTGAACATGATCCTGATCGTGGGCGATGCTTTCGCCATCCCCATGGTCGAAGAGCTGGAGCGGAAACACTACAACGCCCGCTCGGTCGCAATTATCGTGTCCTCCGGCGTAGCCTGGTCGCCCCAGGTTAAAAAGCGCCTGTTCCAGCACATCCCGGGGCTGCTCACCTTTGACTCGCTTGGCACCACCGAGACCAGCTCGGCTTTCACCCACCTCTCGTCCTCGGACCAGAAAGAAATCCCCACCCTGCGGGTCAAGCTGGTCAAGGAGGGCGTGAACCAGACGCGCTGCGTGAACCCGGAGACCGGGGAGGACGTGAAACCGGGCGAGATGGGCGAGCTGATTTACGGGGGCTACACGGCGCTGGGTTATTGGAAGGACCCGGAGAAGACGGCGCGCTGCTGGCGGATGCTCTTGGGCAAGCGCTGGTTTTTTGTGGGCGATCAGGGCACGGTGGACGAGCAGGGTTATTTTATTTTCAAGGGGCGGGGCGCGCTGGTGATCAACACGGGTGGAGAAAAGGTTTACCCGGAGGAGGTGGAGGACATTTTGCGCGGCCATCCCAAGATCCGGGACCTGGCGGTGGTGGGCGTTCCGGACCCGCGCTGGGGCGAGGCGGTGACGGCCATTATCGAGCCGCGGCCGGGAGCGGATTTGATGCCGGAAGAGGTGATCGAGTTCTGCCGGGGCCGGATGGCGGGTTACAAGAAGCCCAAGCACGTGGTGTTGGTGGATGAGCTGCCCCGCTCGGCCTCGGGCAAGCTGGTGCGGCAGCCGCTGAAAAAGATGGCGGCGGAGCGACTGGGAATAACTTCGTGAAGGGAGTGGAGATCCAAGTGAAGAGCAAGCGAATGTGGGCAGGAAGTATAGTTCTGGCCGCGGTTCTTTTCAGCGCCGGGTGTTACGTGAACTTGACTTCGCCCATGTCCTACCGATCCGCCACCCGGACCGACGCGCTGGAGTTGGTGGAACTGGGGCCGGCCCAGGGACAGGCCTGTGCCAAGGCTTATCTGGGCATTGTGATCATCGGCGACGCCGGCTACCAGGCCGCGGTGGCCGAGGCGCTCTCGGCCTCGGGCGGGGTCATGCTCTATGACGTGCGGTCCGACACCCACTTGAAAAACTACTTCGGGATCTTTGCCCGCGAGTGCACCATCGTGCACGGCATCGCCGTCGGGCCGGCGCCGGCCGCGGCCGCTTCGCCGGTCGAGCCGATGCCAATGCCGCCTGCATCGGAAGAAGGGGCCACGGTCCCATGAAGCGGGGTGTGGTCTTAGTTTTGGCCTTGGCCGGCCTGGGTTTGCCGGGCTGCGCCGGGGTGATCCGGTTCCTGGACGGCTTTTTCACGCGGGGCGAGTTGGTGGAGGAGAGTTATGCGGCGCACAAGACCGTGCGCCGGGCCCGGTTGAACCCGCAATCGCCTTCGATCATTTACCAGGATACCCGGGGCTCGCTTTCCTACCCCTCGCCGGTGATCCATGACCTGGCCCGAAACCTGGAATTTGGCCGGGTGGTGCCGGTGGAGGCGGAAGCCTGCGAGACCCATGTGCTGATTCCCTTGAGTTTGATCGCGACTCAGCAGATGCTGATTCCGGACGTGGACGTGACCCGGGGCAATAAGGGCTATGAACTCGCGCGCGAGCGCATCCAGCAGGACTATCAGGTCACGGATATCTTCGACCTGCGGGTGGACGTGCGCCGGCGCAAAATCTGGAACGTGTATGAGCGCGAGTGCCTGCTCATCCATGCTCTGGGGGTGAAATAACCGAAATGTGAAATGTGAAGACCTGACCCCATACCACAAGGCCTGGATCGCCTGGTCGAGCGGCAAGGACAGCGCCTGGGCCTTGCACCTGGCCCGGCAGATGGGTGAAATCGAGGTGCTCGGCCTGCTCGCGACCATCACCGAAACCTACGGCCGTGTCTCCATGCACGGGGTGCGGGAAGAGTTGGTGGAAGCGCAGGCCCGGGCGGCCGGGCTGCCCCTGCACAAGGTATTTATCCCCGCGCCCTGCTCCAACGAAATTTACGAAGCGGCCATGCGCTCCGCGCTCGAACAGGCGAAAGGGCAGGGCATCACCCGGGTGATCTTCGGCGACCTGTTCCTGGAAGATCTGCGCGCCTTTCGGGAAAAGCGGATGGCCGAGATCGGGATGACCGCGCTCTTTCCGCTCTGGAAAAGGGAGACGGGGCAGCTTGCCCGCGAGATGATCGCGGCCGGGCTTCGCGCTTACCTCACCTGCCTTGATCCCAAGGTGATGCCGACCGAACTCGCCGGCCATTCCTTTGACGAGGCGCTGCTCGCCCGCTTGCCCCGGGGCGTGGACCCCTGCGGCGAAAACGGCGAGTTCCACACCTTTGCTTTCGCCGGCCCCATGTTCGACCGGGCCATCCCGGTCCGCCGGGGCGAGACCGTGCTCCGGGAGGGTTTTCTTTTCACCGACCTCTTGCTTTATTGAGGATCGCGTAATTGGTTGACACGCGTAAGTAGGGGCGGCTCACGAGCCGCCCCTACCCCGCCTGGGGCGGGGTTCTGGATGACAACCTGAATTGGCAATACCACCAGCCCAAAGGCTTTTCATGTCAATCTATTCTGCGATCCTCAATAATACTCCGACTAAGCCTCAAGCAGGCCGGTCTCGAACCTTCCCCCGGCCGTTCAGCCAGGTCCGGGCCAGGCGGCTTGAAAGTGGGAGTTTCAGCCTGATTTCCGCTTGGAACGGAACAGCACCCGCACCGGGGTGCCGGTGAAGTCATAGGCCTGGCGGAGCGAGTTCTGCAAATAGCGCTGGTAGGAGAAATGGATTTTCTCCGGCCGGTTGGCGAAAAAGACGAAGGTGGGCGGCCGGACCGAGACCTGGGTCAGGTAGTTGATCTTGATCGGCCGTCCGCCGGGCGAGGGCGGCGGGTTGTGGGCGAGGATCGCCTCGAGCAGGCGGTTGAGCTCCGCGGTGGCGATGCGGCGCTGAAAGGCTTCCAGGACCTGGTCCAGGGTGGGCAGGATCCGGCCGCAATGGAGCCCGGTCCGGGCGGAGATGGTCAGCACCGGCGCGTAGGTGATGTGCTTGAGCTTGGTCTGGATCTGGTCATCCAGCTCGGCCCGCCGCTTCTCCGGGTTTGCGACCAGGTCCCACTTGTTGAGCAGGATGAGGGCGGCGCGGCCCCGTTCGTGGGCCAGGCCCGCGATCTTGGCCTCCTGCTCGGCAATCCCTTCGAGCGCGTCCACCACCAGCAGCGCGGCGTGGCAGCGGTCAATGCTCCGGAGCGCCATCACCACCGAAAGCTTCTCCAGCTTGGCGCTGACCTTGCTCTTCCTCCGAATCCCGGCCGTGTCCACGAACAGGTAGCGCCGGCCCTGGAACTCGACCTCGCTGTCCACCGCGTCGCGGGTGGTGCCCGGCGCAGGGTGCACCAGGTGGCGGTCCTCCCCGAGCAGCCGGTTGAGCAGGGTGGACTTGCCGGTGTTGGGCCGGCCGATCACCGCGACCCGCGGCACCATCTCGTCCGCTTCCTCCACCGCCGCCGCGCCCGGCAGCGCCTCCCGGATGGCGTCCAGCAGCACATCCACCCCGAGGCCGTGCTCGGCCGAAACCGGAAAGAGCCGGTCCACCCCCAGCCGATAAAAGTCGGCGAGGCCCGCTTCCTGCTTGGCCGCGTCCACCTTGTTCACCGCCACCCAGACCGGCTTGCTTTGCCGGCGGAGGAGCTCCATCACCTGCTCGTCGGCCGGGTGCAGTCCGGCCCGGCCGTCCACCAGGAGGACCACACCATCGGCCTCCTGGATGGCAAACTCGGTCTGCAGCCGCATCGCCGCGAACACGTCCGGCCCGGTGACCGGCTCGAACCCGCCGGTATCCACAACCGCATAAACATGGCCGATCCATTCCAGCCGGCCGTAAATCCGGTCGCGGGTCACGCCCGGCGTGTCGTCCACCAACGCGGCCCGCCAGCCCACCAGCCGGTTGAACAGGGTGGACTTGCCCACGTTGGGCCGGCCCACAATCGCGATCAGCGGCGGAGTTGGGTTCGAAGCCTTCATTTGCTTTTCTGATTCCGGGCGCGATCGGCGCCGCCGGGCGCTCGTTCTCTCGCCCGTCGCTCATGTTACTACCGGCGAAACCGCTTTGCAAAACTTCGGGGTTTACAGCCGCGGCGGGCTTTGCTATGCTCAAGCGAAACCTGCGAGGACCAGGCATGACTACCACTCGACAACGCGACCGCTGGGCCACCCGCGTCGGCCTGATCATGGCCATGGCCGGCAACGCCATCGGGCTGGGCAACTTCCTCCGCTTCCCGGTCCAGGCCACCCAGAACGGCGGCGGCGCTTTCATGATCCCTTACGTGATCGCGCTCCTCCTGCTCGCCCTGCCCCTGCTCCTGGTCGAGTGGGGCATGGGCCGCTTCGGCGGCGCCCGCCACCACGGCACCACCCCCGCGGTCTTCCAGATCCTCTGGAACCATCCCCTCGCCAAATACCTCGGCGTCCTCGGCATCTTCCTGCCCCTCACCATCTGCATCTACTACGTCTATATCGAGAGCTGGACCCTGGCTTTCTCTTTTTTCTCCGCCTCCGGGCTTTACTTCGGGGTGCAGAGCCAGGCCGGCATGGCCGACTTCCTGGCCGGCTTCCAGGGAATCAAGGACACTTCTTATTTCGGCGGCTTCGGCCACGGCATCGGTCTCGCCTACCTCTTCTTCCTGCTCACCGCGGTCATCAACCTGGCCGTGATGTATCGGGGCATCTCCCGGGGCATTGAAAAAATGGCCAAAATCGCCATGCCCCTGCTCTTCATCTTCGCCGTCATCCTGGTCATCCGCGTCTTCACCCTGGGCGCGCCCGATCCGGCCCACCCGGAAAACAGCGTCTGGGCCGGGCTCGGCTTCATCTGGAACCCCAACCTCTCCCTGCTCCGGGAATCCCGGGTCTGGCTGGCCGCCACCGGCCAGGTCTTCTTCACCCTGTCCATCGGCTTCGGCGCGGTGCAATGCTACGCCTCCTACCTCCACGAGAGCGACGACATCACCCTCTCCGGCGTCACCACCGCGGCCACCAACGAGTTCGCCGAAGTCATCCTGGGCGGGTCCATCGCCATCCCGGTGGCCTTCGCTTTCTTCGGCGGCGCCGCCACCATCGCCTTTGCCAAGGGCGGCGCTTTTAACCTCGGCTTCCAGGCCATGCCCCTCATCTTCGAGCGCATCCCCCTCGGCGCCGTCTTCGGCATGCTGTGGTTCCTGCTCCTCTTTTTCGCCGGCATCACCTCCTCGGTCGCGCTCGCCCAGCCGGCCATCACCTTCCTCCACGACGAGCTCAACCTCACTCACCAACGCGCCGTCGTCGTCGTCTGGCTGGTCGTGATTCTCTGCGCCCAGCCGGTGATCTTCGGACTCAAGGGCGGGTTCCTGGATGAATTGGATTTCTGGGCCGGCACCGCCGGGCTCCCCCTCTTCGGCGCCCTCGAAGTGATCCTGTTCGTCTGGGTCTTCGGCCGAAAAAACCAGGACAAGGAATGGGCCTGGAAAGAGATCCACAAAGGCGCCGAACTGAAAATCCCGCGCGTGTTCTATTACATCATGCGCTACATCACGCCCTTGTATCTGGTGGCCCTGATGGTGGCCTGGATCTGGCAGGCCGGGCCCGAGGTGCTTTGGATGAAGGGCGCGCCGGCGGAAGTGGTCACCTGGAAGTGGGCGGCCCGGGGCATGATGCTGGCCCTGATCGGCGTGCTGGTGCTCCTGACCTCGATCGCGGCAAGGAGGAACAAACCATGGCCGAGGGTATGACCATCGCCGGCTGGATCTTCATGGCCGTGATCTGGTCCGCGGTGATTACTCTCGTGGTGTTTTGCTTTCGCCGAGTCCTTTTCAAGCAGTCTGCTAAAAACAAGTAATTCCATTTCAAATCGAACCATGAAAAATAATTTTCTGCTCTTGCTGGCGCTGGCTCTGGTCGTTTCAGCAGGGAAGAGTTCAGGGGAGGAATCTGCCATGACTGCGGATAGGGAATCTTTCCGCCAGCCGCCCAAGGCTTATCGTCCCTGGGTGCGCTGGTGGTGGCCGGGAAACGACGTCACGCCCGAAGAGCTGCGCCGCGAAATTGGGGTGCTGGATCAGGCCGGGATCGGCGGGGCCGAGGTGCAGGCGTTTACCATGGGCCTCAACCCCAAGGCCCCGGCCGAGGTGCGGGACCGGGTCAAGAGCTTTGCCACGCCCTCGTTCTACGAGCACGTCCTGGCCGCGCTTAAGGAAGCCGAGGCCTGCGGTCTCCAGATGGACCTGACCCTGGGCTCGGGCTGGCCCCAGGGCGGGCCGCACATCACCAAGGAGCTCGGCTGCCAGACCCTGCTCTGGAACGAAAAGGACGTGAGCGGTCCGAAGCAAATCTCCCTGCGAGTGCCGCGGCCCAAAAAACCCTTCTTCTATCTCATTGCCAAGGTGGGCGACTTGATCGGCCAGCACCTGGCCACCTATTATCCGGAAGACTTCAAGCCCATCGCCGCGGTCGCGGCCCGGTCCCTCGGCAACCCCAGGCACTCGCGCAAGTCCTGGAACTTCAAGGACACGGTGATGCTGGACTTCGGCTCGCTCACCAACTTAAGCGACCGGCTGCAGCCGGACGGGTCCTTGCGCTGGGAGGTCCCGCCCGGCCAGTGGAAGATCGTGTTCTTCTATGCCGGGCCCACCGGCGTCGCCCCGATCCTGATCGCGCAAAAAGAGCACGGACTCGAATTGGATCACCTCAACCCGCTGGCCATCCGGACCCATATCGAGCACGTGCTCGCGCCCGGCGAAAAATGGCTCGCGCCTGATTACGGCAAAACCCTGCGCGGCTATTTTACCGACAGCCTCGAGCTCAAGGCCGAGCAGTTGTGGACCGCGGATTTCCTCGCCGAGTTCCAAAAGCGCCGCGGCTACGACCTCACCCCTTATCTCCCCGCGGTGCCGGTGCCCATGAAAAACAATATGATCGGGCACCTCGGCTTCACCCTCAAGCCGGAGTTCGACTTTCCGACCGGCGAAGGCGAGCGCATCCGCTCCGACGTGGACCGCACCGTGGCCGAGTTATACCAGGAGCGCTTCATCGCCGAGCTCAGCCGTTATGCAGAATCGAAAGGTCTCCGCTCCCGCGTGCAGGCCCACGGCATGCAGGCCGACCTGCTTCAGAACTACGGCGCCGCCCAGATCCCGGAGACCGAGCAGCTCTATGCCGGCGGGCTGACCGACTTCCTCAAGCTGGCCTCCTCCGCCGGCCACCTCTACGGCCGCAACCTCGTCACCTCCGAGTCCTTCGTCTGGAACGCCCGCGACTACATGACCACCCCGCTCAAGATCAAGGCCGCGGCCGACAAGCTCTTCACCGCCGGGATCAACGGCGTCATCTACCACGGCTTCCCTTACACCTATCCAGCTCCCGGCTTCGGTGAGCCGGCCTGGGCGCCTTTCAGCTCGCCCTTCATGCGCTTCGGCACCTTCTCCACCAATGCGAACGAAGAGAACCCCTTCTTCAAATACCTGCCCGCGCTCAACGCCTACATCACCCGCGTGCAATACGTGCTGCGGCAGGGCGAGGTGGTGACCGACGCGGCGCTCTACTACCCGCTCTTCGGCTACCCCCAGCGCACCCTGGTGCACGAGGAGTTGACCGAAGGCGTGCTGGACGAGACCGACGCGCTCTTGCAGTATCCGGGCCTGCTCGCGCGCCTGCGCAAAACCGGCCGGCCCTGGCCCGAGCACGAATGGGTTATGCAGAACGTCAAGCTGGCCGATCAACTGATGGCCCACGGCTACAACTACGAC
>MGQK01000068.1:9967-19182 GCA_001797815.1 Deltaproteobacteria bacterium RBG_13_61_14
ATCCAGGCCGAGAGCAGCCAGGTGGCGGAACGACTCAGCCAAGACCTCGGTCTGGCCCCGGACTTGATCTATGACCAACCCCAGCCCGCGCTCGACTACATCCACCGCCGCACCCAAGCCGCGGACTACTTCTTCTTCCGCAACGCCTCGCGCCAGCCGCTCTTCGCGCAGGTTTCTTTCCCCTGCCCGGGCCGGGCGCCGGAAATCTGGAACCCCTGGACCGGCGAAATCACTCCCGCTGGAAATTATCAAGCAGCCGGCGGCCGAGTGCTCATGGATTTGCATTTGCCGGCATGGGGATCGCTGCTCATCGGCTTTGAAAAGACTTCGGACCAGGCGCCGATTGCCAAATCATCTGCACCCTCAGCGGCAAAACTTCCGCCTCCGGTCTCAATCCCGTCCTGGCATCTTGAGACGGCGCTCCGCTCTCCGGACGGCAAGAGCAAGCCCTTGGTCCTGGACCTGAGTTCGCTCGCGGACTGGCGCGAGATCCAGGAGCTGAAAGGTTGCTCCACGCCGGGGAGATACACCGCTGAGGTCAACCTGGACCAGGGATTGTTCCAGCCGGGCGTGAGGCTCTTGCTCGATCTGGGCGACGTGCGCGATGCGGCGGAGGTGAAGATCAACGGCCGGCCGGCCGGGACCTTGCTGGTTCCGCCCTTTTCCTGCGACGCCGCCAATTTCTTGAAGCCGGGAAAAAATACCATCGAGGTGCTGGTCACGCCCACCCTCTACAACCGGCTCCTCCGCTTCGGCAACTCGGGCGACCAGCGCTATCGCCAGTTCAAGGGCCGCTCGAACCTCATGCCCTCGGGCCTGATCGGGCCGGTCACCATCCAGCCAACGGCGCAGTAACTTAGAACCGGCCGGAGTGTCAGGTAGGCAATAACGAGTCTGGTAGCCGCGACCGCCCCGGTCGCGGAAATCCTGTTTGCCCTTTAAAGATATTTTCTCAAAAATGCAAGAATCTCGATCACGCCCTCGGTTTCGCGACCGGAGGCGATGGGAACTGATTGCGATTGCAAGCCCTGGGCATGGGCCAAAGGAATCACCGGCCGGCCGCGGTCGGCGAGCGAGGGTTTCAGCTCGGGCGCGAGGTTTTTCGGGGCCAGGGCGAAGTCGGCTTCGAGCAGCAAAGCCTGGTCGTTCATGGAATCCGCAATCCCGATGGTTTTCCGGCCTTCGGCGACTTTTTTCAAGCCGGTGAACTTGTTATAACCCCTGGGCAAAATGTCCACCGCCACGCTGGAATAGGTAACCATCACCCGGTCCCGCACCCCCAGCGCCCGCGCCGCTTCATTCACTTCGGCATAAAACTCGCGGGGGCGGTCGCAGAACAGGCTGATGGTGGTCAGGCGGTGGGCGAAGTAATTGACCTCGGGAAATTCCTGATCCTTGAGCTTCTGCTCCAGGTCTTTGAGCAGCTTTTGCTCCTCCGGAGAGGTGAGGACCAATTCCTGTTTCCGGTCGGGGCTGAAGCTGCAGCCGGTCTCCAGCACGTAGCCGTCAAAGCATAGGCGGAGCTTGGCCGGGAGCTTACGGTTCACGAAGTCCAGGTCATTGCCGGTGCAGAGGAAGAGCACGGCCCGGTCCGCGAGCTTGTTCAGGCCCGCGATCAGGTCGGGCACCAACTCCGGCCGCAAGACCTCGCCCGGTTCCAGCAAGGTGCCATGCAAATCCAGGCCGAGGATGTAATCTTTTTTCATTATTGAAATGTAGGGGCGCGATTGATCGCGTCCGGTAGGTGGGCGCAATGAATTGCGCCCCTACCCTCAATCCCCAATCATTTTATTAAATTCAGTTTCGCTAAGGGTCTTGATCCCAAGCTCCTTGGCTTTGTCGAGCTTTGAGCCGGGGTCCTCGCCTGCGACCACAAAGTCGGTCTTCTTGCTTACGCTCGAGGCCACCCGGCCGCCAAGGCGGATGATCGCGGCCTTGGCCTGGTCGCGGGTCATGGAGGAAAGCCCGCCGGTGAGCACAAAGGTCTTGCCGGAGAGCTTATTGCCTTTCTTTTCGATTTTCTCGAACTCGATCCCGGCCTTGAGCAGTTCTTTGATCAGTGTCTGGTTCTCCTTGTTCTCGAAGAAGGCCCGCACCGAGGCGGACACCTCCGGGCCGATGCCCTCCACCGCCTGCAACTCATCCTCGCTCGCCCGGGCGATGCTCTCCAGGTCGCCGAACGCGAGGGCGAGATCCCTGGCTGTGGCTTCACCCACCTGGCGGATGCCAAGAGCAAAGAGGAAACGCGGGAGCGTGGTCTTTTTGCTGGCCTCGATGGCCTGGAGGATATTTTGGGGAGCCTTCTCAGCTTTTTTCCACAAGGGCGAAAGCTGTTCCAGGGTTAACCGAAAGAGGTCGGCGATGGAGCGGACCAGCTTCTGCTCGTAGAGCAGTTCCACGATCTTGTCGCCCAGTCCCTCGATGTCCATGGCGTTGCGGGTGGTGAAGTGGCGGATGCTCTCCTTGATCTGGGCCGGGCAGTCGCGGTTCTCGCAGCGGTGCACGGCCTCGCCCTCGGGCCGAACCACTTTCGAGCCGCACTCGGGGCAGCGCTCTGGCATCTGGAACTTGTGCGCGCTCTTGGGCCGCTGGGCGACGACCACCGAGACCACTTCCGGGATCACGTCGCCGGCGCGCTGGACCACCACGGTGTCGCCAATGCGCACGTCCTTGCGCTCAATCTCGTCCTGGTTGTGGAGCGTGGCCCGCTTGACGATGACGCCGCCGACCTCCACCGGCTCTAGCTCGGCCACCGGGGTGAGCGCGCCGGTGCGGCCGACCTGGACCTTGATCTCCTGGATCACCGTGGTCCGCTGCCGGGCCGGGAACTTGGCGGCAATCGCCCAGCGCGGCTCCCGCGATTTTTCGCCCAGGGCCCGTTGCTGCTCGATCCGGTCCACCTTGATCACCACCCCGTCCGCCTCGTAAGAGAGCTGGTCCCGCTCGGCCAAAATTTTCCGGTAAAACTTCAAGGCCGCCGAGAGGTCGGGGCAGCGCTCGATCCGGTCGTTGACCGGCAAGCCCCAGCGCCGGAGCTGGGCCAGGGCTTCGTGGTGGGTCTCGAAGGCGCGGCCGTCCACCCGGCCGAGTTGGTAGCAGAAGAGGTCCAGCGGCCGGGAAGCCGTGATCCTGGGATCCAACTGGCGGAGCGACCCGGCCGCGGCGTTGCGGGGGTTCATGAACAGCGACTCGCCCTTTTCCGCCCGCTCGCGGTTCATCTGCTCGAATTCCGAGCGGCGCATGTAAACTTCGCCCCGCACTTCCAGGAAGGCCGGCGGCTCGCGATCGAGCAGGCGCAGGGGCAGGCTGCGCACGGTGCGGAGGTTCTGGGTCGCGTCCTCCCCTTCCCGGCCGTCGCCGCGGGTCGCGCCCCGGGTGAAGCGGCCGCGCTCAAAAATCAGGTTGATGGCCAGCCCGTCAATCTTGGGTTCGGCCATGTAGGCGATCTCGCCGCTTACGCCCAGAAACCGCTTGACCCGGCGGTCGAACTCGCGGACCTCTTCCTCATCCATCGCGTTCTGCAGGCTGAACATGGGCTGGGGATGGGTGACCTTCTCGAACTTTTCCAGGGGGGCGGCGCCCACGCGCTGGGTGGGCGAATCGGGGGTGACGTATTCCGGATATTTCCGCTCGAGCTCCAGCAGCCGGCGCAGAAGCCGGTCGTAATCCTCATCCGGGATCTCCGGGTTGTCGTCCCGGTAGTAGCGGATGTTGTGGTAGTTGATCTCCCGGCTGAGCTTCTCGATTTCCTCGCGCGGACCCATCGGCTCTCCTTGCCTAGGGTAGTTCATTTCTCCTGGCCGAGCAAGGGAGCCGCGGCTGCGGCCGGCTCACTTCGCGGTCCCCTCCAGGGCCTGGAGCGCGGCGTCCAATTCCGAGGTGGCATAGCCATGCTCGGAAAGCCAGCGAATTTGCTCGCGGGCTAAAGCCAGGGCCTCTTCCGGGGTCATCGCGGCCGGAATCCGGTCTTTGACCACCGCCAAATACCACCGGGCCAATTGTCCATGGGCCTGGGCCATCGAGGGATCCAGGCGAAGCGCTTCCTCAAACTCCTTTTTGGCAGCCATGTAATCCCCTCGCTGGAAATAAATCACTCCCAGGTTAAGGTGACCCAAGGCATAGTTGGGGTTCAATGCCAGGGCGCGTTCCATCATGTCCTTCGCCTCTTCCAACCGGCTCTGGGTGCCGTAGAGGTTGCCCAAATGCAAGTAAACCCGCTCATCCAGGGACCCGTGGGCCACGGCCTGTTCCAGAAAAGGCTGCGCTTCTTCGTTCTGCCCCAGTTGAGTCAGAACCGTGCCCAACCGGCCTTCCGCCTCCGGGAACCGGGGCAAAGCGACCAGGGCCCGGCGGTAATAGTCCGCGGCCGCTTCCAAATTCTTTTCCAGCTCGGCCAACAGGCCCATGAGGTAGAGGGCCCAGGGCTCGTCCGGGGACACGGCCAAGACCTGCTCCAACTGAGCCCGGGCGTCCTCCAGCCGGTTATCGTGCAGATCCAGCCGGGCCAGTTGGATCTCGGCCCGGATGCGGTCGCCCGGGCTCGTGACCTGCTCCAGGTATTTTTCCAAAAACGTCCGGGCCTTCTGGGCCGGACCGGTCTCCTGGTAAACCTGGGCGATCTGGAACAGGACGCCGGGATCATCGGGCGCAGCTTGATATGCTCGGGCCAGAAGCATCTTCGCCCGCGGAAGTTGCTTTCGCTCTTGAGCCAGCGCGGCCATCTGGACCAGAGTCAGGGGCCGGCCGGGCCCCAGGCGGGTGGCCTCGGCCCAAAGGCGATAGCCGTCCTGCCAGGTAGTATTTCGTTCCCGCGTCCATCCGGCCTGGATCAAGATAATCAATACCAGCCACGACCATGCGGCCCGGCGCCGCTCCGGCCTAGTCTGCTCCAAAGCGCGGAAGAGGAGGCTGAAGGCGGCCAGGAGAAGCCCGACGGATCCCAGATAGACCCGTGTCTCGCTGAAAGGGAGGTGGAGGGGGACGAGGGAGGTCGGGAGGAGGGAGAGCAAAAACCAGGCGAGCCCCAGAGCCACGAGCGGCAAGCTCCGGGCGGAAAGAGCGATCATGAAGAGGAGGGCGAGGATGCCGAATGCGGCCGCGATCACGCCGGCCTGCAGGAGCGATGAAGCTGCCGGCAAATCCGGAAGGATGGAGAGGTGAAAGGGGAAAAAGACTTTGGCGAAATAGAGGAGGACGGCCTTGAGTTGGGTGAGGAGGTTGGTGAGAAGAGAAAGATCGGCGGAGCCGAACCGGGTGTGGATGAGGAAGTAGCGGAGCGCCAGGAACCCGACGGCGACAAGGCCATAGGCGAGGTAAATCGCGATCCTCTTGGAAAGCCAGGAGCGGTCGCGGGGAAAAAGCAGGAAGTCGCGGGCCACGATCAGGGCCGGGAGGACCATCGCGGTTTCTTTGCTGAGAAGCCCAAGGGCGGCGGCCAGGATGGCGCCGGCCCGGCGAAAGGAAGGGTAAGGTCCCGGGTCCGGGACCGGGCCGTCGTCCAGGAAAAGCGCGAGCAGGACCCAACCCGCGGCGAGGAGGTCGGAGCGGGAGCTGATGTAATTGACGGCCATGGTGTTGACCGTGGCCACGGCAAAGGTCAAAGCCAGGAGCCAGGACAGGACCTGGTCTTTGAGCCAGCGCCGGGCGAGGAAGAAGACCAGGAGCGCGTTCAGGGAATGGATCAAGAGGTTGAGCAGGTGGAAGCCGAGAGGTTTGGATCCGAACAGCGCAAAAGTGGCCGCGTATGAGAGCAGGGTGAGGGGACGATACATTTGGACGCCGAGCCGGGAGCTGAAGGTCTGGGGATCGGTGAAAAGCCGGCCCAGGGAAACCTGGACCTGGAGGGCCAGGTTCTCCTGGACGTGGTGGATATCGTCGAAATAGAAATCGCCGGGCAAGGCATTGGAATAAACCACCCAGGTGAAAACCACGATCAGCCCGGCTTGCAGCCAGGTTTGCTTAAGCCAGTTCATCGCCTTTCTTCTCCCCCTCGCGCTGGGGCCCGGCCGAGGCCCCAGCGCTTCCGGAATAGTTTTTTTATTATACCGCGCCTTGCCGGAATGAATCCAGATTTTAATTCCCCTTTGCCACCTCCAGTTTTCGGAGAACAGTAGGGGCGCGATTGATCGCGCCCTGAAGAAGATGGGCGCCATCAATGGCGCCCCTACCAAAAACCGAAAAAAGGCCCTTGATGAAGAAATGGGGGGTGGCAAGGGAAAAAAGGACTTGACAACTTTGTTTGGATAGGAATAGTATGGATACAAAGTAATTCCCGTGGGCGTCGAATACCAGATGGGTTTTTTCCTGAACCGGGCGAGCTGGGCGATGTCGCGCTATCTCAAGTCGCACCTGCGCGCGCACGGTCTCAAGGAAGTCTCGGTGGGCTTTATCGGGGTGCTCCTGGCCCTGGCCCAGCGCGACGGCCTGCGTCTGACCGAGCTGGGCCAGACGGTTTCCCTGGAGAAATCCACCATGACCGGGCTGATTGACCGGATGGAGCGGGCGCGGCTGGTCCGCCGGCGCTCGAGCCCCAACGACCGGCGGGCTTTTCGGATTTGCATGACCGAGCGGGGTCGGATGATCGCGCCGGAGGTGCAGCGTGTGCTGAAGCAAGCCTACCGGGAATTGACCCGGGGGATGAACGCCGAGGAGTTGGAGCAGGTTCGCGCGAGCCTGGTCCAGTTGATCCGTAACGCCTATCGTCGGGAAAGAAGCAGGAGGAAAAAGCCATGATCAAGGAGATCAAGCGAGCGGCGGTGCTGGGCTCGGGAGTAATGGGCTCGGCCATAGCCGCGCACCTGGCCTCCGCCGGGCTCGAGGTGGAACTGCTGGACATCGTTCCGCCGGGCTTGAGCGAGGAGGACCGGAAGAACCCGGCCAAGCGCAACCAGTTTGCGGCCACCGGCCTGGAAAAGACGGCCAAGCTCAGGCAGCCGGTGTTCATGAGCAAGGATGCGGTCTCGCGGGTCCGGCCCGGCAACTTCGAAGACCACATGGAGCGCATCCAGGACTGCGACTGGATCCTCGAGGTGGTGGTGGAAGACCTGAAGATCAAGAAGGATGTGTTCCAGCGGGTGCAAAAGCATTGGAACGGCCAGGCCCTCGTCTCCACCAATACCTCCGGCATCCCGATCCAGGAGATGTCCGCGGACCTCAAACCCGAGCTGCAAAAAAATTTCCTGGGCACGCACTTCTTCAACCCGGTGCGCTTCATGCACTTGCTGGAAATCATCCCCGGGCCCAAGACCGACAAGAAGGCGCTGGCCTTCATGGCCCGCTTCTGCGAGGAAGAGTTGGGCAAGGGCATTGTCTGGGCCAAGGACACGCCCAACTTTGTGGCTAACCGGGTGGGGGTGGCGGGCATGGTCTATGCCATGAAGGCCATGCTGGAGATGGGGGTCAAGATCGAGGAGGTGGACGAGATCCTGGGCCCGCCCATGGGCCGGCCCAAGTCGGCCATGTTCCGCACCGCGGACCTGGTCGGGCTTGATACACTGGTGCATATCGCCAAGAACACCGCGCCCCTGGTCAAGCCGGATGAGGCGGAAAAGTTTTTCACCCTGCCGGCCTTCCTCGAGCAGATGGTGGAAAAGAAACTGCTGGGCAACAAGACCGAGGCCGGCTTTTACAAGCGGACCGACAAGAAAAAGTTCCAGGTGATTGATCCCCAAACCCTGGACTACCGCGACCAGTCCGGCGAGAAGTTCGAGGTTCTGGGATTGCTCGCCTTTGAGCCGGACCCGGGGAAAAGGATCCAGGGCTTGCTTCAGGCCGGCGGCCGCGCCTCCGAGTTCGCCTGGAAAGTGTTCGCCGGCACTTCGATCTACGCGGCCGAGCGCATCCCCGAGATCGCCGACAACGTCGTGGAAGTGGACAACGCCATGCGCTGGGGCTTCAACTTCGACCTCGGCCCCTTCGCGGCCTGGGACGCGGTCGGGCTGAAAGAGTCGGTCGCCCGGATGAAGGCCGAGGGCTTCAAGGTGCCCAAGAAGATCGAGGACATGCTCAAGGCCAAGAAGCAGAGCTTCTATAAGACGGTCCAAGGCAAGGTCTCGTATTACGACTTCAAGAAAAAGACCTACGTGCCCCTGCCGGCCAACCCCAACCTGCTCCTGCTCAAGTCGCTCAAGGACCAGAACAAGGTAGTGGCCAAGTGTCCCGCCGCCAGCCTGATTGACCTGGGCGACGGCGTCTTCTGCGTCGAGTTCCACTCCACCATGAACGCGCTGGACGAGGACATGATGAAGATGATGAACACCGGGATAGAGCGGGCCGAGGCCGAGGGCGTAGGGCTGGTGATCGGGAACCAGACCAACGCGTTGCCCGGCGCCTTCTCGGCCGGGGCCAACATCAACGTGGTGCTCCAGGGCGCCCGGGCCGGCCAGTTCGCCGAGATCGAGCGGGTGGTGAAATATTTTCAGGACGTGAACCAGCGGCTGAAATACTCCAAGGTGCCGGTGGTCTCGACCCCCCACGGCCTGACCCTCGGCGGCGGGGCCGAGGTGTGCATGGGCTCGAACCGGATGGTGGCCGCGGCCGACCTGTATATGGGCATGGTGGAGGTCGGGGTGGGCCTGATCCCGGGCGGCGGCGGGTGCATGAACCTGCTCAAGCAGCACCAGAACTCCATCCCCAAGCAGGTGGCGCTGGATAACCTCCAGCCCTTCGTGGTGCCGGTGTTCGAGATGATCGCCATGGCCAAGACCTCCAACTCCGCCCAGGAGGCCCGGGAGATGGGGCTCTTGCGGCCGGGCGACCGGATCGTCTTCAACCGCGACCACCAGATCGCCGCGGCCAAGCGCGAGGCGCTCGCCATGCACCTGGCCGGGTTCAAGCCGCCGGAGCTGGAAAAGGTCCAGGTGATGGGCGACTCGCTGCGCGGCGCGGTGGACGTGGTGCTCTTCAACCTGCGCCAGGGCAACTACGCGAGCGATTACGACGTCTTCATTGCCAAGAAGCTGGCCTGGGTCCTGGGCGGCGGCGACGTGCGCGAAGGCACTTTCCTCGATGAGGAGGAGTTGTTGATTCTGGAGCGGGAAGTGTTTGTGGCGCTGTGCCACGAGGAAAAGACCCAGAAGCGGCTCGAGCACATGCTCATGACCGGCCGGCCGCTTAGGAACTAGTGCACAGTGCGCAGTGCACGGTGCACAGTGAAAAGTAAATCCCGACATCCGACATACGACATACCATTTCTTGGGGAGGTTATTTCCAATGAA
>MGQK01000068.1:19262-19329 GCA_001797815.1 Deltaproteobacteria bacterium RBG_13_61_14
TTCGGGCCTGCAGGCCATCGCCCTCGCCGCCCAGAACATCATCTGCGGCTGGTCGGAGATCGTGATG
>MGQK01000068.1:19358-20006 GCA_001797815.1 Deltaproteobacteria bacterium RBG_13_61_14
GCCCATGGGCGGGTTCATCACCCGGCCTAACCCGGAGTGGACGGTGGACTATCCCGAGCCTTACGTGTCCATGGGCATCACCGCGGAGATCGTGGCGGCCAAATACGGGATCACCCGCCAGATGCAGGACGAGCTGGGCGTGCGCAGCAACGCCCGGGCGGCCGAGGCCCAGGACAAGGGCTATTACCAGGGCGAGATCACCCCGGTCCAGGCCACCCGCTACGTGGTCAAGGGGGGCAAGCGGATCAAGGAGACTTTCACCTTTGACGCCGACGACGGCGTGCGCCGGGGCACCACCCTGGAGGGTCTGGCCAAGCTGCCGCCGGCGTTCAAGGCCGGCGGCTCGGTCACCGCCGGCAACTCCAGCCAGATGACCGACGGAGCCGCGGCCTGCCTGCTGATGAGCCGGGACAAGGCGCAAGAGTTGGGGATCAAGCCTATCGCCAAGTTCCACCAGTTCACCGCGGTGGGCGTGCCCCCGGAAGAAATGGGCGTAGGACCGCGCTACGCCATCCCGGCCCTCCTGAAAAAAGTGGGGAAAGAGGTCAAGGACATTGACCTGTTCGAGGTGAACGAGGCCTTTGCCTCCCAGGCGCTTTACAGCGTCAAGGAGCTCGGCATCCCGGACGACAAGTTCAACGTCTGCGG
>MGQK01000068.1:20077-22901 GCA_001797815.1 Deltaproteobacteria bacterium RBG_13_61_14
GCAGGGTGGGTTCACAAAACTTGGCCTCCTGGAAGCCATCCATCCCCCCAATGTCAAGCCCCAATTCCTTACCATGCCGAATGGCCCCCAGGGCAATGCCGCTTGCCGGTACCGGAAAAACTCTATGGCATTAAGACAGTTGAAGGGAGAAGGTCTTTTGGGGATAGTCTATCTTGAGGATGAAGTTGCTGAGAAAGCTCTTCACGCCAAGAAGCGGGATGGAGAGGTTCGGCATGAAATCTATCAGGACATTCTGCGTGGCAAATCCCTCTATTTCAATGCGAGTGGCGTGGCTATAGGCTATGGTCACGCCGTTGCCCGTGTTGATCTTCCTCTGTTGCCCGGCCTGAAGGCTGTGCCCCAGAATCGGGGCGAAGGATGCAGGCAAAGCGCTCTCGTCAGCTCCAGTGTCGATCAGGGCAAAAACCTTGATCCGATTACCGCGGTCCGGATTGATTATGGTTACGGGCAGCAATGGCCTGGCAATGTCTCCCGGCCTGGTCGCTGAAAAGGGGTAGTTGCGAACCGGCATCAGTAAATGTGCACCGTGTCGGTCTCGGTGACGTAAACCAGAACAGGGTCCTCAACCCCTTTGCCGCGGGCGTCCTCGAGGGCCGATTCCGGATCGTCGCCAACTCCGACGACGCTATGGTCCTCGAAACTCTTCAAGGCAACATACCGGCCGTTGTATTCATTCGTGTTGACCAGTAAATTCTCCATCATGCCCTCCTCGGTCATATTTTACACGATTACCCGCATGGCTTTAAAATATCCGTTCAAGCCTTTTCTCAATTTACCACATCACCCCCTTTTCGGCAATGACATTCTCTCAACAGGGTGGGCGACATAAAAGGTGGTCATTGACGACGACCTTGTCCAGAACCGGCGCGTAGGGATGCGATTCATCGCGCTCAGGGTAGGGGCGACCGGCCGGTCGCCCCTACCCTTTGATTACTGACACCCGATCCGGGCAAAGTAGATTTCATCATTGCCGTCGCGATCATCCGTCCAGCTCACCCCGAACTCAGACCCGGTCCAGGACAGGGAAGGATTCCGGCTATCACCCGCGGCATTCGTGATCGGACATCACTTCTGATATTTTGCCAATTGCAAGTTACACCGTCATCGTCATCACCACCTGAAGGGCATCCGATCATCAGTCCAAAGACCAGGGCCAAGCCCAAAATCGTGGCCAGTAATACTCTCTTTCTCATTTTCCTTCCCGTGCTCTTCGCGCTAGTTTTTTGCGCTGGAATCTATTATAGCATAGCCCCACTGATGTCAAGAAAAAAAATCGCCTCGCCAAGATGAGACAGGCCCAGGCGAAGCTCAGGAGGGCTTCGGACCGTGCTTTTCGGCCAGCCGGCGGGCCAGTTCCAGGCCGAGGATGATGTTGTCGGCCAGGGCTTGCTCGCGGATGGTCTCGATGGTGTCGGCCGGGGTGTGGATGCGGGGGTTGAGGGAGGAGAGGTTCACGCCCTGAAAGCCGGCGTGGAGCACCGGGAACAGGTCGGTGGCGGCGCCGACCGGGAGATAGACCAGGCGGAAGGGGATGGCCTGGGCATGGGCGATCTCGGCCAGGGCGCGGTTGAGCTCGGGCGAAATCTTTTTTCGCGGAATTCCGTAGGCCGAGAGCGCGAGGGCGCGGGAGCCGTAGCCGGGGCTGTCGTAATTAATAAAATAGGTCGTGGCACCGGCATTCTGCCGGTGACCTTTAATGAATTCTTTGGCCCCGCACAGGCCGAGTTCTTCGGCCGCCGTGGCCACGAAGACCAGGTTGAGGCCGGCCGGCGGTTCGGCTAGAAGCTCCCGCGCGATCTCGGTGATCACCGCCACCCCGGCCGCGTTGTCGAGGGCGCCGGGGGATTCGTTCTGGACGCGGTTGCAAAGGAGGGCGGCGGAGATTAGGAACACGACCAGGGCCGACCAGGTGAGCGGGTTTTGCAAGGCGGTCGCGATTCCGGCCAGATCCAGGATCGAGACCAATGCCGTCAGGCTGGCGAGGGCTAGGCCGCCGAAGCCTCCGGCCAGGAAACAGAAGAGCCGGAGCCAGAGCGGGAAGGTCTGGCTCTTGGAATCGTAGTGAGCCATGAAGATAACAGTGGGCACAGGTTGAAAACCTGTGCCACTCAAACCTGTGGCACTCAAACCGGTGCCACTAGCGATAATGTTGGCGGTCTGGAATTTTTTGCCCCGATGGTCCCAGCGGGCAAAGGCGGTTTTGAACTCGCCGGCCAGGAAGAAAGTAAAGCCCACGGCAATCAGAGCCGAGAGCAGTGACACGAGCGGGTAGCCGGCGCGGAAGCAGATGGCGGCGATCAGGAGGAAGGAACCGCTGGGGACCAGGGCCCAGCGGGCCGCGGAGTTGATGGCGAAGTCCGAGGCCGGGAACTCGGCGGTTTCGACCGAGAGGCCGAGCGATTTCCATTTTTGGATAATAAGCTGGCGGGCGAGAGTTTCTCCCCGGGAGCCGACCAGACGGGGGAAGGCGAGCTCGGCGGCGAACTGGAAAGCGCGCCTTCCGGAACTGGGAAAGGCATTAGACATTAGGCATTAGGCTTTAGGCATTAGATTGGGATTGTATTATTCTAAAATGAATTGGAATCTTTTTCTTTGTCTAACGCCTAAAGCCTAGAGCCTAAATCTTCAGGATATGCACGGACATGGCCGCGGCCTCGACGCCGATGGCGCCGCCGCCGTTTTCGGTCAGGCCCACCTTGGCCCCGGGCACCTGGCGGTTGCCGGCCCGGCCCTGGAGCTGCCAGACGATCTCCGCGATCTGGGCCACGCCGGTAGCGCCGACCGGATGGCCCTTGGACTCGAG
>MGQK01000068.1:23101-30803 GCA_001797815.1 Deltaproteobacteria bacterium RBG_13_61_14
CCAAAACCTGCTCCGGGGTGTAGACGTCGCGGTATTGGGCGTGGGGATTGAGGGAGCCGTGGAAGTGGTTCTTGGCCGAAATGACGGCGAACTGCTCCTGGGTGGAGCCGTATTTCTGCATGTGCATGCGGGCGGCGATGGCGTAGAAGTCCATGAAGATGCTGCGGCCGCCGCCCCCGCCGGACTCCGGGCCGGTCTTGGCTTCGGGCTGCTCTTCTTTCTTGGTTTGCTGGAGGGCGAGGAACTGGTTGATGATTTCCATGTCCATGGCCGAGGCAATGGCCATGAAAGATTTCTTCTTGTCCTGGTGGTAGAGCTTTTCCACCCCGAGGGCCAGCACCAGGTCATACATGCCCGAGGCCACGGCCAGCCAGGCGAGGTGGAGGGCGGAGGAGGAGGACGCGCAGGCGTTTTCCACGTTGATGACCGGAATGCCGCCGATGCCCAGGGGCCGCAGCACCACCTGGCCGCGGATGCACTCCTGGCCGGTGACCAGGCCGGCCATGGCATTGCCCACGTAGGCGGACTGGATCTGCTTGGGTTCGATGCCGGCTTCCGAGAACGCGGTCGAGCAGGCTTCACGGGTCAGGTCCTTCATCGAGCGTTCCAGAAACTTCCCGAAATGGGTCATGCCCACGCCGATGATCTTAACTTCTCTCATGCCACGTCTCCTTCCTCAAACTTCTCCTATTTCGAGACTAACACCTTGATGCGGGTGGCCTCGGCGGTGGCCATCAGCTTGGACTCGTCCACCCCGGCCGGGGCCTCGGCTCCGGGTTGCTGGGCCTGCTGGCGCGCCTTCTGGGCCAGCTTGCGCTTCTCCTGCACCCGCTCCGCGGATTCATAATAGGTGATAATATCGGTTTTGCCGTCGCCGTTGAGGTCGGCCAGGTCATAGACAATGGCGGACTCGAGCGGGATCACCTGGTCGGGCTGCTTGGCGAACTCCACTTGCGCGTTGCCCCAGTAGAAAGCGAGCTTGTCCGAGCCGGTGTCGGCCACCAGGTCGGGAAACTGGTCGCCGTTGAAATCGCGGAAGGTGAGCAGGGGCTGGAATTTGCCCTGGATCAGGGTCTGGAAATCGAGGAGGATGCCGATGATGTCAATCTTGTAGTTGAGGATCAGGCGGCGGTCGGGCCGGGCATAGTCCTTGCCCTGGCCCTGGCTGTAGCGGCCGTTGGGACCGCACAGGTAAAGCTGGAACTGGATCTTGATGGAATTCTGGGTCATGATCTTGAAGGCCTGGGCCGGGGCGAAGTGGAAATAGGGAATGATCAGGTCGAGCTTCTGGTCGTGGTTGAGGTCGAGCACTCCGAATTCGACGCCGGCGCTGGTCGAGCCGATGATCTGGTCCGGCTTCGGGTTGAACTTGAGCCCGGGCTTGCCGAAATAGAGGAAGCGGGTCATCTCGGTGCGGTTTTCAGTGGAGCCCCACTTGGTCATGATCAGGTCAATCATCCCGTCCCGGTCCAGGTCGGCATAGGTCAGGGCCTCGCCGGTGAGGGTGAGCTTCTTCTCCTCGGGGGTGAGGATGCTGAGCTCGATCACCGCGGTCGGGCTCTGGGGAAAGCTGCCGTCCGGTTCCTGGCAGAAGATCCGGAGCTTGTTGTTCAAAAGCCCCAGGAGGTCGGTGCGGCCGTCATCGTTGGCATCCTCGAAAAAGAAGTCGGGCATGGTGTGACTGGCAATCACCCGCTTCGCGTAGGTGTGCCAGCGCAGAAACTGGTTGATGTCATCGGTGATGAACACATCGCCGAAGCTGCCGATCCGGTAGGAGACGACCGGGGGCAGGTTGACCTGCTGCCGGAGCGAGAACTTGCCTTCCGGATTCCGGCGGAAGATGAGGGGACCCCCTTCCGCGGGCAGGATGATTTCCAGCTTCCGGTCGCCGTCCAGGTCCCAGAGGACGCGGTGAAGCACGACCTGGCCGGGTTCCGAGCCGGTGAAGAGGTTTTCGCTGGCGATCAGGGGCAGGAGCCGGCCGAACCCGGTCGCGGTCTTTTCCACCCAGAAGACCCCCTGGCCGGTGACCACCACCAGCTCGTCGCCCGGTGACTCGGCCACGTCGCCCACGGCAAAGACGCGGGCTTCGGCGGGAAAGGTATAATCCAGGTTCGGCCCGGGACCGAAACTGCCGTCCGGTTTTTGATAGAAGACCGCGGCAAAGGTCTTTTTCTCCTTGTCGCTGCGGGTGTAGGAGACCAGGAAATCCCGGCGCTGATCGCCGTTCAGGTCGGCGATGACCCGTTGCTGGACGGTGCCGGGGAACTGGCACTCGCTTTCCCGGAAGGAGATATCCGCCCGGGCCGGCCCGGGCAGGGTTCCGGCGCCGAGCAGGCCGAACAGGGCGAGGAGCAGCTTTCTCATAGCACGAAATCCCTCTTCTTGACGGCGACGATGGAAATTGTGAAAAATATTACAAAATAGATAGAGCAGATGATGACCATCTTCTGGATGTCCCAGGTCCACCAGTTGTCAATGGGCACGCCGGTGGGCAGGTCGTCGAGGACGTATAGGGGCACGTAGCGCTGGGAAGGGAAGCCGAGGGTGGCGTAGGGAAAGAAGTTTTCCCCCAAACGGATACCCAGGGTGGCGGGGATAAGGCCCAGGATCTGGAAGAAGACGAAGGCGATCAGGCCGATGATCACGGCGCCGCCGGTGGTGGAGGAAAAGGCGGAGATCATGAGGGCGAGGGAAGCGATGGTCAGGAAGGGGATGAGCAGGAAGAGGAAGCCGATGGCCATTTCCTGATAGAGGTAGCCGGCGCGGAAGAGCACGTATTCGTTTTCGGTCAGGTCGCCGAGTCCGTAGTAATACCAGCCGGTGCCGAGCCCGATCGCGGCGAAGATGGCCAGGCAAACCACGATCATGATGAGGGCGGTGATGTATTTGCTCAGGATCAGCTCCAGCCGGGTCACCGGCCGGGTGAGGATGCACTTGATGGTCTGGTTTCCGACCTCCAAGGCAAAGAGGATGCAGAGGATCACGAAGAGGATTGGCGCGCCGAAATCCACGCAGCGCAAGACCAGGCTGATGGCAAAGGCGTAACCCGAGCCGCTGGTGACGCGGATGGCCTGCTCGCCGTGATAGACCAGGTAAGCGCCGAGTAAAGCGATCCCGAACATGGCTCCATAGCCGGCCAGGACCACCCAGTAGCGGAAGAGCTTGGTCATATCGGTCCGGACCAGGCGGACGTAAACCAGGGCGGATTCCCGGACCCGGGCGCTAACGGACATCCTTGGACTCCCCGGTCAGATTGACAAAATATTCTTCCAGCGTGCGCCGGCGCGGGGCGATGGAGTGGACGGAGAGGCCGGCGGCGACCAGCTCCCGGTTGACCGGAAAGAGATCCCGGTCCTGCAAAGGAAATTCCAGCCAGCCCGGCTTGATGAGCTGGGGCTCGATCCCGAATTTTTCCTTAAGCAGGGTTTTCGCCCGGTCGGTCTGGTCCACGTGGATGGAGGCCATGTCCGCGGCATGGCCGAGCAGCTCGTCCACCTTGCCCTGGACCAGGGTCACGCCCTGGTGCATCACCCCGATCCGGTTGCAGACCATTTCCATTTCGCCGAGCAGGTGGCTGGAGAGAAAGATGGTGGTGCCTTCTTGTTGTTGTTGCGACACGCGGCGGATCAATCCTCGGATTTCCCGCATGCCTTGCGGGTCCAGGCCGTTGGTCGGCTCATCCAGGATCAAGAGCTTGGGCCGATGGAGCAGGGCCTGGGCAATGCCCAGGCGCTGGCGCATGCCCTGAGAATAGCCCTTGACCTTGGCCTCGCCCCAGTGGCCGAGCCCCACCATCTCCAGCACTTCCTGGATCCGAAAATCCGACACCCCGCCGGAGAGGCGCCCGTAAATCTTCAGGTTCTGACGTCCGGTCAGGTAGGGATAAAAGGCCGGACCCTCGACCATGGCCCCGACCTGGCGGATGGCCTGGCGGAATTGCCGGCGGATATCGTGCCCGAAGATCCGCGTGGCGCCGGCCGAGGGCGAGATCAAGCCCAGGATCATGCGGATGGAAGTGGTCTTGCCGGCCCCGTTCGGGCCCAGGAAGCCATAGACATCGCCCTGCCGAATCTGGAGGTTCAAGTCCTGGACCGCTTGCAGATCCCCAAACCGCTTAGCCAGGCCCTGGGTCTCCAGCACTACCTCGCCGGTCATGACCATACAATTTAGCGCAATCCTTCTTGAACATCAAGGCCGACTCGGCTTTTCGGCCTCCCCCTTTATGGTCTTAACCGGCTTTTTTGCGGAAATGGTCGAGCGAGAAGCGGTCGTGCTCGGACGCCCAGATCCCGATGGTGATTAATATGGTAAAGACCAGATTTTGGGCGACCACCTCCGGTTTTTGAAGAATCACCTGCCCGAAGATCAAAGCGGCGAGCAGAAGGCCGGTGGCCACAAAAGTCCATCGGGACAAAATCCCGGCCAGCAGCAGCACGCCGAGGCCAACCTCAATGAACGGCAGCGCATACGTGAAAGGCAGGAGTGCAAAACCCGGAAGCCAGGTGTCCTTGAAGAGATTGATCATCCAGCCGGCGTAGTTCGAATACCCCATCATAAACTTGCCCAGTCCATAGAAGATGAAGATCATCCCGAGGGTAATGCGAACCACCAGAGTCACCAGGCTCAAACGCATTTCACGATCAGAATTGTCGGCCATCTTGATATCCTCCTTTTATGTTCTTGCTAATGAAGATAATCAGTTTTTTTCAGACCGCAAGGGGACCCGGTTCCCGCCGGAATCCTGTATTGCAATCCGGCAACATCTTTTTATTTGAGAGGATAATTTTAACCGCAGATTAACGCGGATGAACGCAGGTTAAAACCCCAAGCTCTTACCAATTGTGCACTTGCTTTTCTTTCATTTGCGTTTATCTGCGTCCATCTGCGGTTGCCAATTCTTCTTGGGTTGCGGCTCTGCCGCGTTGGGTTATACTGGTTCAAATGAGCGGGAAGACCAAACCTCCGGTGGTGGTGGCCATGAGCGGCGGGGTGGACAGCTCGGTGGCGGCGCTCTTGCTCCTTGAGGCCGGCTCCGAGGTGATCGGGATTACCATGCAGGTCTGGGACCACGCCCAGACCGGCCGGGCGCCTTACCGCGGCTGCTGCTCGCGGGAAGACGTTGACGACGCCCGCGGGGTGGCCGAGCAACTGGGGATTCCGTTTTACGCGGTCAACTTTCAGGAGCGGTTCGCCGAAAAGGTGGTGGACCCGTTCGTGCGCGAATACCTGGCCGGCCGGACACCCAATCCCTGCGTGCTCTGCAACTCCGAGATCAAGTTCCAGACCCTGCTCGATCGTGCCCGCGAGCTGGGCGCCGATTTTCTCGCCACCGGGCACTATGCCCGCATCGCGGCCGGCGGGCCGGGGACCCCCTGGCGGATGCTTTGCGGCCGGGACCCGAACAAGGACCAGTCCTATTTCCTTTTTACCCTGACCCAGGGTCAGCTCGCGCACACGCTGTTCCCGGTGGGCGAGCTCCGGAAGACCGAGGTCCGCCATCGCGCCAAGGAAGCGGGCTTGAAAGTCAAGGACAAGCCGGAAAGCCAGGAAATTTGTTTCGTGGACCAGGGCCATTACCGCGATTTCGTCCGCCGGCGCTCATGCTCCGAACGCTTGAACGGCGAGGGCGAGATCGTGGACCTTTTTGGCCGGCGCCTGGGTCGGCACCAGGGCATTTATCGTTATACCATCGGCCAGCGCCGGGGCTTAAGGATCTCTTCGCCCGAGCCGCTCTACGTGGCGGAGCTGGATGCCGAGAACAACCTGGTCAAAGTCGGGCCCGAGTCCGCCCTCTATCACCAGAAAATGCTGGTGCGCGAGCTCCACTGGATCGCGGGCGAGCCGGTCTCGCCGCAGGAAAACGTGCGGGTCAAGGTCCGCTACAAGGCGACGGCTCGGCCGGCCCGGGTCGAGCCGGCAGGAGCCGGCCGGTGGCGCATCGTTTTCCAGGAGCCGGAGCGGGCCATCACCCCTGGTCAGGCCGCGGTGTTGTATTCGGGGGAGGAAGTGCTGGGCGGCGGCTGGATCGAGGCCTGGGAGGATTGAGGATGGCCGAACGGAAACTACGGGTCGCGTTCCTCACCCTGGGCTGTAAGGCCAACCACTACGACAGCATGGCCTTGATGGCCGGCCTGGACCCTCTGCGCTTCGAGATGCTGGAGAGCGAGGGCGCGCCGGTGGAGGCGGACATTTACGTGATCAATACCTGCACCGTCACCGGCAAGAGCGACTTCCAGTCCCGCCAGCTCGTGCGCCGGGCCAGGAAATGGAACCCCGCGGCCAAAGTCCTGGTCACCGGCTGCCTGGCCGAGACCCAGCCGCACTCGCTCCAGGATTTGCCCCAGGACGGGGTGATCGGAGTGCACGAGCGCGGTCGCGTCATCGAATGGATCACCGGCAAGACCCGGCCCGAGTTGCTTCCACCGGAGGATTTCTTTTACGATCCAGCCGGCGGCCGGCAGCGACGCACCCGGGCCTTGGTCAAGGTGCAGGACGGATGCGACCTGGCCTGCGCCTACTGCATCGTGCCCCAGGCCCGGGGCCGAAGCCGGAGCTTGCCCGAAGCCGCGGTGCTCACCCAACTCCGCCGGCTCTCGGAGCAGGGATTTCAAGAAGCGGTGCTGACCGGGATTCACCTCGGCTTTTACGGCAAAGACCACGGCGCTAATTTGGTCGCGTTGCTGAAGAGCCTCGAGCGGGAGCCGGGGATCCCGCCGCGCATCCGGCTCAGCTCGATCGAGCCGCAGGAGTTTTCGCCGGAGTTGATCGCGCTCATCGCCGGCTCGAACCGGATCTGCCGCCACTTGCACCTGCCCTTGCAGAGCGGCGATGATTCCGTGCTCCGCCGCATGCGCCGGCTTTACACGCGCCAAGAGTTCCGGCGCGTGGTGCTCGAGCTCTACCAGGCCATGCCCGAGTTGTGCCTGGGCCTGGACGTGATCGCCGGCTTCCCGGGCGAGAGCGAAGCCGATTTTATCGAGACGATCACCTTCCTGGAAAGCCTGGCCTGGAGCTACCTGCACGTCTTCCCCTTCTCGGTCCGGCCCGGAACCGCCGCCGCCGAGATGGATCAGCAGCTCGTCCCCCCGGTCATCCGAGCGCGAGCCGCCCGGCTCCGGGAATTGGGCAGCCGGCGAAGACAAGCCTTTTATGCGCAGGCCGTGGGCAAGCGCTTGCGCCTGCTGGTCGAAGATCGCCGGGCCGGCTGGCAGCGGGGCTTTTCCGACCAATACGTCCCGCTCCGGTTCCAGAGCGAGCAGGACTGGCAGGGCCGGCTGGTGGAGGTCCGGGTCCAGGGCGCGGATCAGCAGGGCGGTTGGGGAGTGCTGGCATGAATTCGGCGGAAACCGGGTCGGACCTTTCCCAAGTGGAAGAGCGCCTGGGCTATCGCTTCCACCACCGGAGTCTGCTGCAAGAGGCCCTGACCCACACTTCCTTTGCCCACGAAAAACAGCCGATCAATGAAAAGAATGCCCCCTCTCCAGACTCCCTGTCTCATTACGAGCGGCTGGAATTCCTCGGCGACGCCGTCCTCGACCTCGCCGTCGGACACCTCCTGCTCCAGCAGTTCCCCGAAGCCCCTGAAGGCGAACTCACCCAGTTCCGGGCCAGCCTGGTCAACGAGAACAGCCTGGCGGAGCTGGCCCTGGACCTGGGCCTCGACCGGGCCATCCTCCTGGGCAAGGGCGAAGATTCCACC
>MGQK01000068.1:30858-31059 GCA_001797815.1 Deltaproteobacteria bacterium RBG_13_61_14
CCATCTTTCTCGACAGCAACTATGAGACCACGGCCCGGCTGGCCGAAAACTTTTTCCAGGACCGGATCGAGCGGCTCAAGCAAAGCGAGACCATCCAGGACTCCAAGACCCGGTTCCAGGAGATGATCCAGGCCCGGCTCAAGGTGGCGCCCAGCTACCGGGTGATCCAGGAGCGGGGCCCGGACCATGACAAAGAATTCC
>MGQK01000068.1:31270-36200 GCA_001797815.1 Deltaproteobacteria bacterium RBG_13_61_14
TGAAGCTTGATCAGGGAGCCCAAATAGGTGTGCATGGCCTTGGCGGCCATTTTATTCTGGCGGGTCTTGAATTGATTATACTTGCTGGGGGGAGCCTTTTTCAGCATTTGATAACTGTCGAGCATCAGTTCCATGCCCTGCACTATTGGCGGACCGAGTTCATCGCGGATTTTGTCATGGGCGTAATCGAAGAAATGCTTGACTTCGCCCGGCTGCAAGTTCTTCAGTTTGAAAACGTCGTCTTTCCAAAGATGAAAGTCTTCCCATTTATAGCTGTCCAGGATTCTGCCTTCCTCCAGCATCCGGTCGTAGAGCGCGGTGCCCGGGCAGGGCGTCAGGGGCGAGAGCTGGTAGAACGTGGGCTTGAGGGCCACGAACCGGTCCACGTCTTCTTTCAAGTTTTGAGAATCGTGAAAGTCAAAGCCGAGCACCAGGGACCCGATCGTCCCGATGCCATTGCGGTGCAGTCCCTCGAAGGTCTCCTTGATCTCCTTGCCTTGACGTTTGTCATACCGGTCCTCGCTCAGGTTCTGACCGCATAAAAAGCTCTCGACCCCGATCCAGACCACCCCCAAGCCGCAGTCGCGCAACTCCTCCGGCTCGAACCCGGCCAGCGAGCGCATCGAGCCAAAAGTGAAGTAGCGGATTCCCCAGGTCTTCTTATCGCTCCGGAGCAGGCGCCCCAGTTCCCGGACATAGTCCGGATTCAGGAAGAAGTCCTCATCAAAGAGCAGGACAAAGAAATTGTCGCTCCGGAGCCGTTTCTGGTAGTTCTGGATGAACCGGTAAACCTGCGCCGGCTCGGCCACGTAGATTTTCTTTTGATAGAAAAAGGCGCTGGTGTTGCAAAAATCGCAGCCATTGGGACAACCCAGACTCACCAGGATAATGGGCAGGCGAAGCTGGGCCGGCAAGCCGGCCACCGAAAAGCCCACCGTGGGCATGTGATACTGGGTGATCTCCCGCTCTTCCGGGCCGTCCTCCAAAATACGCCGCATGAACCGCACCCCCTCCTCCCGGCAAAGGTGATCCGCGTTCTCCCGGATGTAGACCGCGTCCCCATCCTTGTCGCCCGGCACCGGCTGGCCCAGGGTGCTCACGCCGTAACCTCCCACCACCACCTTGGTCCGGGGGCACTTCTCGCGGACGCGTTGGATCATGCGCGCGATCTTCTTGGTATGCAGGCTTTTCAACTGGAACCCCACCACCTCGTAGCCCTGGTCGAGCTCCCGGTCAAACTCGTCCCAGTGCGGGTTCTCCAGGACCGTGGTCGGGTTGGTGATGTTCTCGGCGATGAGGTAGAGCCCGAAATAGTGGCAGTGGGAGGTCATCTGGAAAGGGCCGTGGCCCCGGGCCAGGCGGGCGGTCAACAAATCATACATGTCCTCCCCCCAGCCCAGGTCGTTGGGCCCATAGCTGCTCGTCAACAGCACTCGCGGCCTTTTCATGTTTTTTTCCCTTTCTCTAATTTTAACATTTTAGCTCTTTTATCTTGTGATTGCCACCTGATTTGGGCCTGCGACATGAAAAGGGGTTTTATGGATTCGGTGTAGGGGCATCCTGTGCCTGCCCGATTTAGGGCAACCACGGGGGGTTGCCCCTACGGTTATCCCGGTCGCCCCCATTTTATGTCGCAGGCCCAATGAATTGACCGCCTTCGCATTTGCTTTTCACAAAAGCATTTGGCATGCTGAAAGCGGCAGGGAAGCAATCATGGAAGGGGTCAGCATCGAGAACTTCCGGGGCGAGGCGGAAGCCCTGGAAAAAATGGCGCACACGGCCTGGCGCGATGAATACGGGATAGATTCCTACCCCAACCTCTATCGGCCCGACTACCTTTGCTACCTGCTCCAGGGCGTGGATGACCCTCGCCTGGTCATGGCCGCCTACCGGGGAGAGGAGATCGTGGGGTTCCTGCTCAACCTGCCCCGGCGCATGGCCCTCGACGGCAAGGAATACCGGGCCGCGCTTTCCTGCCTGCTGGTCACCCGCCGGCAGTTTTTCCGCCAGGGCCTGGCCCAGGCCCTGATCCAGGAAGGCTTGCGAAGAAACCAGGAGCTCCGCTACGATTTCACCCTTTTCTACCTGGAGACCGGCCACCGCTCGAGCCGCCTCTTCCGCAAGCTGCAAGGGGCCGGCTTCCCCATCGAGCGAGTCAAGCGCATGCACGTGATCGGCCGGGTCCTTGATCTCCCGGCGATCCAGGCCAGTGAAAATGTCAAAAGCTATGAGGTCTTAGCCCTGAAACTCTGGGGCGGGCATCGCGTGCCGGCCGGCGCCCCGAACCCGAACCTGCGCGAAGCCGGCGCCCAAGATGCCGCGAAAATTCTCCCGTTGCTCAACGGTCATCGCCACAAGGTCCGCCTGGCCCGCATTTTTTCTCAAGAAGAGTTGGTCCGGGAGCTGATCCAGCCGCCCCTTGCCCGGACTTTAGTTTTTGAAAGGGCAGGGGAGGTCAAGGGCGTTTTGGCTTACGTGATCATCGAGCACGTGGGCCGGGAGAAAGTGCCCTGGGCCTGGATCAACCACCTGGTCTGGGACGAGCTTTCCTTTGCCGAACGGGTTTCCCTGCTCAAGACCTTTTTGCATCAGGCCTTTTGCCAGGGCTGCGCCGGGGTGGTGGAATGGTCCAAGAAGGTTTACCCTACTTCCGCCCTCTACGCGGCCCGCTTTGTCCCTTATCCCCGGCAAGTGGACATGATGGCCTGGCGGTTCCGGGACGATATCTCGCTGACTAATATTCCTCAGGTTTACGAAGTTCAGATTTAGACAGCACTGGGCCTGGCGGTGTGGGTTGGGATTGCTCCCAGGAGCGGGGAACGATCAAAATAAACTTCATTCCGGGAGATTCGGCCCTCTCGAAGTTCAACAGTGCAAACGCCGATGCACTCAATCACCTGGTCGCCGATCGGAATGGTGGCCCGCCATTTATTGAGGAAGCCGGACGCGGTGGGGAACATGACTTCGATATTGGTCCAGACCCAATTCGGATTCTTGGCCAGGAGCTTGCGAAAGTAGGCCAGAAGCGCCGCTCTGCCGCGAATTCCCTGGGGCACCGCGGGATCGAGGTAGATGGCGTCCTCCGTATAAAACTCGATCAGCTTCTCCGGACGATTGCCGGTCCAGGCCGGGAGCCATTTAGAGGTAAACGCTTTGGCTTCTTGTTCGGTCATAGATTTCTCCAAGAAATACGGTGATCCAGCACTAAGGTCGCTTCCGGCTTCGACCCGGGCGGATTTCAAAATAGCCCTGGGCGTAGTAGGGTTGGCGGATCACACCACGTAAAACGAGGTCGCGGGCAGAACCCTAAACATTACGGGATGATTTTCTCCCTTTCGAGCGGCTTTTTGCCGAGCTTTGCGGAAAGCTTTATCGGCCGCGATCACTCGTTTTTTATCCTGGGATAGCGCCACCCATTGGTTTTCATATTTCCGCAACTGGCTGGGAAGAATCCTCTTGTTCATGGTGGGTCCTTTCTCCCGCCCTTATAAAATTTAAATTACACTTCCATCCCCTGATTGTCCAATCTGTTGTAGGGGCGCAATTCATTGCGCCCGCTCTCTCCAGGGCGCGATCAATCGCGCCCCTACGCCCGCCGCCCGAAAAAATTAGGGGGGTGGCAAGAGTCAAAACCGTCATGGCCGCCAAAATGTGCTCAGAGGGATTGACCTGCCCGCCAGCCGGTGGCCAGTGCGACGCCCGCGCCGGTGCCGTCGCGGGAAGGGTCCGAGCCTTGGAGGATCGCCCCGGCCGCGGCCAGGTTCTCATAAACCGGCTCTCCCTCCGGGCCCAGCGGCCGCAGGGAGGCGTCAGCCTTAAGCCCGCAGGTGAAGAGAAGATGAGGCTGGGAGATGACCTCGTGGGTGAGCTTTTGCGTGAAAATCTCGCCGACCACGTGATCCCTGCAGAAGACCGGGAGGTTGAAGATCGGCTCGCGGAAAGACTTTCCCTTGCGCAGCCCGCCGCCGGCAAAGGACCCTGAGGCCAGGACAAAACGGTCGGCCTCAACCTTTCGAGCGCCGCCCGCGGTTTCTACCTCGACCGAATGGATTTTTCTCGCCGCGGCTTCAAAGCCGGCGACCGAGCCCCGGATCAGGCCGACGCCGTTCCTCTGCAGGCGGTCTTCCAGGTGAAGTCCGAGCCGAAGGCCCGGCACTGAAGGTGGCCAGCCCAGGAGCTCCCGCGCCGGGACTCCCGTCACTTCCAGCAAGCGCGCGAGCAGCCGGTTTCGGTTCTGAAAAGGCAGCACCGCCGGCAGCAGCACCCCGGTCAGGCCCGGGAAAGCTTTGGCCTCTTCCTGGACGGCGGAACAAAACCGCTCCGCGGCTTCCGCTTCTTCCAACAGGCGGGCGATCTCGGGGGAGGAAAGCTCGGGCGCGTCGCTCACCCGAATCCAACTGGACTGGCCTCCGGTCATGGGCGCGCCCATTCGCTCGAAGAGAGGCGCCGCGACCTGCGGCCAGAAGCCCGAATCAAAGTCCGGGTATTCTTCCAGCCCGATCACCAGCGGCTTTTGCAGGCAAGGGTCTCCGAGGAGCGCCATGGCCTCGACGGTAAAGGCCGTGGCCTTGATCGTGCCCAGCGCGGTCAAGGCGAAACGGTTTTGCGCGAACGATCCGGCCAGGCGAAAGTCGCCTTGAGCCGGGAACAGTTGGAAGAGCGCCTCCTGGATTGGGTTGAGGATGGCTCCGATCGGGTCGGCGCTGTCCAGGAACAGGTGATATGGATGAGAAGAATTACGTAGAAGGAGCTGTTTCAGGTTTTGGTGGATATCCCGGCAGACCTGTTCCGGATGACCGGCAATTGCCAGGGGATCATCGGCCAGATCCAATGCGCCCGAGCTTAAATGGCTGGCGCCGCTGCCCCGGCTGACCACGACCACCTTCTGGCCGGAGCGGACCGCGGCCAGCGCCGCGGCCGTGCCGGCCAG
>MGQK01000068.1:36217-48278 GCA_001797815.1 Deltaproteobacteria bacterium RBG_13_61_14
CCAGCGCCTTTGCAGGAAAGCGACCAGTTCAATCAGGGCTTGTTCCCCGGAAAGCCCGAGCTCTTCGGCCAGGAGGGGAATGGCCCGGGCGGCGCAGCGGAAGCCCTGGCAAGGCCCGGCGCCCAGGCGGGTGCGGTTGCGGAGGTCGGTCAGGGTTATGGCCCACTCGTGGCGGATGCAATAAACGATCTCCGCAGCCAGGACCGGCTCGCAGCGGCAGACCACCCGCTTCAGCCGGGGATTTTCCCGGGTCGGCTCCAGCACCTGGCGGACGCGGGCGCCATGGCGGAAGACCAGCCGGTCCGCGGCATAATTCGGGATGCCGTATTCCCTGGCCACCTGGGCCGGGTCCAGGATTTCTTCGCCGCCGGGCAGCGGGACCAGGTGGGTCTGGCAGGAGGCGGCCACGCCCAATTTCTTCGCGATCAGGTCCGCGGCTTCCTCGCTCATCAACCGGTAGCTGGCAAGCTTGCCCCCGGCAATGGACACGATCCCGGCCACGCCCTCCAGTTTTTCATGGTCATAGACCAGGTGGTCGCGGGAGAGCGCGTCCTCGTTCTTCCCCCAGGTATAAAGAGTGGGCCGAATCCCGGCCCAGGCGCGGATGACGCGAGCTTTGCGGACGTCCGGAAGGAATCGCTCCGCCCCTTGCAGGAGATATTCCACCTCATCTTCGGTTACCCGCAGGTCGTCGGGGTCGCCGTAGTAATCGTCATCAGTGGTGCCGAGCACCGAGGTGTTTTCGTGGGGCATAATGAAGCTTTGCCGGCCGTCAATCATTTGCAGGATCACGCTGAGGTTGGTGAGCCGGCGGTCGAAGGTGAGGTGCACCCCTTTGCCCGGCCGGATCTTGACCTGCACCCCGGCCAGGGCGCCGGTGCGCATCAGCCACGGCCCGGTCGCGTGCATGACCAGCCGGGCCTGGATCTCCTCCCGGCTCCCGTCGCGGTTTTTGATCTTGACGCCCAGGATGTTCCCTTGCCCGTCCTTGAGAAACCCGGTGACTTGGCAATAGGTGCGGATGAGTGCTCCGTGCTCCTCCGCGCTCTTGGCATTGGCCGCGCACAGCCGTTGCGGGTCAATGCCCCATTCATCGGTGGTGATGGCGCCCTGCACCTTGTCGGAGAGGTTGGGGACCAGGGAGAGGACTTGCTCGCGGTTCAAACGGGTATGGGGCAGGCCGCGCTTGAGCGGCGCGTATTGGTCATACACTTCAAAGTAGGTCTCGAAGAAAGGCGCAGTGAGCGGGTGGGGGAGGGGCATGAGGAAGGGGATGCGGAAGAGGAGGTGGGGCGCCAGCTTTTGGATATAGCCCGAGTCCAGGCAGGAGTGCTTGGTCGTTTCGATGTCGTAGAGCAGATAGCGGAGTCCGCCGTGGATCATGCCCGAGCAGGCGCCGGTCGCGCCCGAGCCCAGGTCGCGCTTTTCCACCAGCAGGGTCTTAATCCCGCGCAGAGCCAGGTCCCGGACAATGCCGGTCCCGTTCACGCCCCCGCCGACCACGATCACATCGAAGGACATCTCGAATTTTCAGCTAGCGCTTCCCTTCCGGCTCAAGCCGGAATAAACGAAGGCTCGCGCACCTCGATCAGGGAGATCGCTTCCGTCTCGCATTTAATCGAGCAAAGCCCGCAGCCCATGCACTTGTCCGGATTGACCACTGCCACTTCGCCGCCGTTGTGACCCTTCAAGGAGATGGCCGAAAAATAACAGCGGTCCAGGCAGATCCCGCAGCCGGTGCAGTCATCGGCCTGAATCGAGGCCCGGTAGCGGCTGGGGTCGTTGAGCTGAAGCCCTTGGCTGATTAAAAGCGGGAAGGTCTGGCAGCAGCAGGGACAGCAGTTGCAGATGAAATGGCTGACCTCCGCCTTGTTCATGGTCACGTGAATCAGGCCCGATTCCTCCGCGGACCGGGCAATGGCCAGAGCTTCCTGCTTCGTGATCTCCCGGCCCGAACCCCGCTCCACCGTGTAGTCCGCGGCCCGGTTGATCTGCAGGCAGACCTCCACCGGGTGATCGCACTTGTGCGCAATCACCCGGCAGGTGCAGCGTGTCACCGCCACCCGGCTCGCGCTCTCGATCATCTGCCGCACGTCCTCGTGCGCCAGGATCTGCCCCCGGCCCTCCACCGCTTTCTCCACCGGGATCACCCGGGTGAAGGGCTTCTTCAGGACCTTGGTCACGAAACGGGCGTAGCCCGGCCACTCTTCCTCCATGTAGCGCTGCCAGAGGTCGTGGAACTCCCGGGTGGCCTCGGACCAGAGGATGCTGGCGTCGTGGAACTGGGCCAGGTCCCGGCACATCCGGTATTTGGTGCCTTCGGGTTTTTTCGATTTGAAGACCACGCCCTTCTGGAACAGCGTCTCCAGCGCTTGCTCCGCCTCCGGGGCGTCGCGGCCAAGCTTCTGCGCCGCCTCCGCCGCGGTAGCCGGCAGGGCGAGCATGAGCGCGGCCTCCTGCTCATCCGCCACCATCTGGAAAAGCCGCGGGATCAGCTTGGACCCCTTGCAGAAAATCTTCTCCGCCAATTTTTCGTATAACGCTGGTTCCGCCATCGCCGACTCCTTTCGGTTTGGCTTGATCATGGAGAACATCAGGGAAGGACTGAATGCCATTGTATCTTGTCGGTTTTACGATTGCAAGCAATCGGGGAGGCGGGAGCAGGGGGACCATGGCTGAACCCGGATGCGAAGTCAATACGTGCCCGACCATCAACCGGAGTTTGTTTTCGGGAAAGTTGGTGCCCGGAGAGGGATTCGAACCCACATGGGGGATACCCCCAGGGGATTTTAAGTCCCCTGCGTCTGCCTTTCCGCCATCCGGGCGCGTTCGGTCTTTTCCCAAGTTATCATAAACCCTTGCTTTCATCAATCCGGCCGCCAGTGCTTACTTCCTGACACCGGCGGTTTCGATCTTCTCGCCGCCCGGACCGATCCATGGCCCAGCGGTCGCCGTGAGCATGGAGAGCTATTGAATCCGCTTGAGAAAACGGGTAAGCTGACTGGAGCGTGACCAACCGGGATAAACGATGAGCGAGACGATCGCACTGAAAGATCGCGGCTTCCCCCGCATCCTCTCCTGGAAATGGGGACCGGACGCGCTGAGCGGTTCCGGGCACCGGGAAAAGATGGAGGACATCCTCCGGCGGAGCGGGTTCGACCTGATCCAGATTGACCCGGCCGGGACCGGCAAGACCCTGTTCGATGATGAACTGCGCCGGCGCCTGGCCGAGGTCATCGAGCTTGCGCACCATCGCAGCCGCGGCGTGATGTTGAACCTGGACCCGCGGCCGGCCGCGGCCGACTTTTTCCAGGAAAACCCCCGGGAGATGTTGGGTCTGATTGAAATCAGGCGCTTTCCGCTCGGGGCGGACGGCCGGGCGAGCTGGGAATCCACGCCGTTCGAGCTGGGCGAGCCGGGCGGCCTCTCTTTCCCCTTTGACCACCACGAGACCCGGGTTTATGCCTTTGACACCGACGCGGCCGGCCGGCCGGTCGCAGGGACGCTGTGCGACCTCACCGCGGAGTTCGCCACCCTCTCGCCGGAGCGCGAGCCGCGGATCCGGGTGGACGTGCGGGTGCCCTCGGATCATGCCCGTCGCAGCCTGGTCGTGGCCGCGGCCAGCTTGTTTCGTTGCCCGGACCTGTTCGGCGCCAGTTTCCGCGATTTTTTTTCCAAGCTGCTGGATGCCTGCCGAAGCCTTAAGCTGGACGGCATTTCCCTCGAAGAATGGGGATTCCCGGCCCATCCCCGTCCCGAGCAAGCCGATCGCTTGCACTGGTATTCGCAGCATCTGACCCAGGCTTATCAGGAGCGGACCGGCCGGGACCTGGTCCATGATCTCATCTTCCAGCCGGCGCCGCCCGCGGGCAGCGAGTCTCTGGAGGTGGAGGTGCCGAACCGCTACCTGGAACTGATCCGCCAGGTCCATGCCGGTCTGGAGGAGTGGTTTTACGACAAGGGCAAAGAGCTTTGGGGACCGAGGACTTTCATCGGCGGGCACCCGACCGGCTCCGCGGTAACGGCCCGGCACCACGTCATGGAAGTCTGGCGGAACGGCCTCGATTGGTGGCAGGCCAAACGCGACTTTGCCCAGAGCAGCGAGCAGACCCTGCTTGCCCTGCGCACCGCCCTGGCGCACAAGTGGGGGGGCACGGTCTTTTACCACCTGTGGTCCAGCCTGGGCGAGCGGAGGATCGAGAGCTATTTCCGGGAGACCTGGCAGAATGCCCGTTACGGCGGCCGGCTGGTAGCGCTGGGCTATGAGTGCCCGGACCCGCAGGGAGTGGTTCTGGAGCTCCGTTGCGAAGGCGGTCTGGAGCAGGTTTCCGCGGTCCTGGAACGGATCCAGTTCCTGAACTATTTCCAGCGGGCCCAGCCCGACTGCCCGGTCCTGGTGCTGATGGGCTATCCCGCGGTCAGCCATCCTCTGACCGCGGTGATGAGAGACGGGGTCCGGGATTTGTATTGCGGCCCGATGGCTGAGAGTTACCGGCTGGCCCAGGAGCTCTGGGAGGCGGGTATCCTCTGCGACCTGGTGCCGAGCTACGAGGTGGAGGGCGGCTCGCTGGGCCTGGATCGCGAGGGCCGGCCCCGCTATGGTGTCCAGACTTACCGGGCCGTGATCGTGGCCTTTCCCGAATTCAGCCGCGAGACGACCTGGCACTTCCTGGAGAACTGCCTGGAGCGAGGAGTCAAGCTGATGGTGGTGGGCCGAGCCACCCGGGACTTTTACGGCCGGGAAGTCAAGGAAAGATTCGGGAAGATCATTGATCGGGCGGATTTTTTCTCGCCCGATGATCCCGGCCCGGAGGATGTGATCGAGATGCTGAAAAGCTTCGGGATCCAGCCCAACCCGGTGCGGAACGGGTGCCGGCTGCTGGATGGTTCGGTGCTGGTGGCCAACCCGGGAGAAGAGGGACCGGGGAGTCCGCTCGGGGTGGATTTGATGGCGGACGGGCATCGAGTGGAGGCAAGGTGCGAGGATCTGTTCGGGATCAAGCTGAGCGGGGCCGGGGAAGTGGAACGGCTGTGCGGGTGCATGTTGGCGGAGGTGAAGGTGGACGGGAAAGAGGTCCTGAAATGGGAAAAGCCCCGGCACCTGGTGGTGGAGCGCCTGGCGGATGGCCGGTATGAGTGGGTCAGCCGGCGGGTGGGCGAAGAGGAAAAAACGGGAACCGCGGAGAGTTTATCCGAGATCGTTCGGGACTAAACGTCTTACCTTATTTTCCGCAATCGCGCTGTCTCCTTGTTACAAATAATTTTTTGGCTCCTCTCAAGGATTTGTGGGTCGAAACGAAGCTTGATCTCGAGCCAAGAATGGATTTTCTCGGGCATGGCTCTGGTGTCCCACCGCCTCGGAAACGAGGAACCCCTATATCTCCTTGAAAAGGCTTACTTTTAGCTTGGTACAAGTTGCCTGTTTAGCCACAAATTTTTGTGAGGAGCCAATTTTTTTAACCACGTGAAGCCTTAATCGGTCTTCAGCTTCAGGTCGGGCTTGCCCTCGGTGCGATGGGGAGCCAGAGGGCAGGCCAGGCCAAGGGAGGGCGAAAGCTGGTGGTAGGCATGGACTAAAGAAGGTGCGGGTCAAGCCCAGGCCAAGGAGACGATCGGCTCGGCTATCCGCTCCCCGAGTCCTGGGATTAGAGGATGCTTTGCGGGACGGTGATGCGATCGCCGGGTTTGAGCGGGATATCGGGCCGTTTGCCGGCGCGGATATCTTTGAGCTTGGCGCGGAGCACGTCGGTTTTGCCATCCGGGCCGGTTCGGGAGATGGTGGCGCGGTTGGGAGAGCCGAGGTCGGTCCAGCCGCCGGACTGGATGACCACGGCGAGTGCGGTCAGCCCTTCCTGGTAAGGGAACTTGCCGGGACGCGGGACCTCGCCCTCCACCCAAATGAAATTGCGCTTGACGTCCTCGATGTCGCGGGAAGAGATGAGGACAAAATCGCCGCCGTAAATGGGTTTATCCTCGCTGACGTCGCCCTGATTGAGCAGTTTGCCCAAATCCACGGTGACGCGGTTCTCCATGGTCGCTAAATCGGTTTCTTTGATGGAAGAACTGATCTTTTGGGCGGAACCGCGGACGATGTAGGCGTAAGATCCCACTCGCTCGGCATTCACGCCGCCGGCCAGGGCGATCAGCTTGATCAGGTTAATGGTGTTGGTGGTGAGCGGATAGGTTCCCGGCCTATTTACGGAGCCCTGGATTTCCACTTCCTTGGCCCGGTATTCGCTGACCTTAACGCCAACCACCGGGCTGACCAGGTAGCCGTCGGCGAGCAGGTCGTGGATCTTTTCCTTGACCTGCTGGACGCTGAGCCCGGCCACCGGGATTTCGCCCAGATACCAATAGGTGATGGTGCCGTTGGCCGAGACCGTTAAGGTCGCGGTCATGTCCGGCTCGCCCATCACCTGGATATTGAGGACGTCGCGCTCACCCACGATATAGTCGTCCTGGGCCAACCCGGAACTGGCTGCCAGCAGGGCAAGAAGCAGAAACACCCCTTTTAAGGACTTAGCCATCGGAATCGACACTCACTGAGAGTTCAAACTCAGCGGCCGACCAGGATCATGGGCAGGAAACTAACCTCCGCGTAGGCATGATCAACATCGGTATCCAAGGACCGGAAGAACGCCGGGTCCCAGTAGTCTTTTTCCTTATCTATGTTGGAGTCACGTCTCTGGTGCATATATCCCGCTCCTACTTTCAGCCACGCTTCTTCGTTTTTCAGAATCACATCCCAGTAAAGGCCGGCTTGGCCCACGTAAATATGATCGGAGCGATCGTGCCGCCAAACGTCCCGATACGCCACATTCCGTTCGAGGTCGAACGCGTCGTAGTTGTAACTTCCGTTCAGTTCGGCATAAATTTTTCGGGTGAGAAAATACTTGAGTTGCAGTTTTCCGCTGACGTAATCATAGAAGATACTTTGGCCGTAAGTGCTGGCGGCGTATTCGCCCCGCAGGGAAAGTTCAATTTTTTTGGGGATGGTATAAGAGAAGCTGGCTCGAGCGACGGGATTGGAATTGCGGGGGTTGATGTCGGCATGGCCGCTGGCCAGGCCGTGACGGCCTCCGAAGAAAGACGGCGGGTAATCGGATTCCTCGTAGAAATACTGGCGGAGATGGCCGCCGGCGGAGATTTCAGCCTCGGCCCGCTCATTGAAACGGTGCTGGTAGCCCAACAGCCCCTGCAAGAAATTGTAGTCCAGATAGGGAAAATCCACGTCGTTCACTTCGCGGCGGAGGAAGATGCGCTCGCCGGCCTGGGTATCCAGGGAGACCGTGTTGCGGGGGTTGAGGTCGTATTCTCCCCGGAGGAAGCCGCGATGCTCATAAGAATCAGGGGGCAGGAGAATACCCGTCGTAACCGGCGTGACGGTGACCGTGAAGATGTCGTTGTCCGCCTTGGTGAAAAGGAGATATTCGTAAGAGTATTTCAGGAGGACCCGGGTTTTGGGACTGGGATGGTAGCGAAATTGGATCGCGGCCAGGTTATCGGTGAACAAGTAGATTTCCGAGATGACGTCGGTCTGGGGCCCATAGAGGTCGGAGAGGCTGCGGGTGCGGAGGATGTCATCGGTGATGTCCACTGAGAGTATGCGGCCGGTGTAAGTCGCCCAGACCCCGGCGGCAGCGCGGAGGTAACCGAGGTTCCCGAGGTCTTTTGCAGTGGCGATGTGCCCATTGGTGCTGGCATCCAGGTAATAGGTGGTGCCGAGGCTGCCTTTGGTGCCGAGTTCGAAGTGGCTGGTCTTGTAGGTGGTCTCCAGGCCGACCAGGGCATTGAGATACTGAACCATTGTTGGGTCAAATTGTGTGGGATCCACCGCGTAGACGTTGCTGTTGTAGTTGTAGCTGAGGTAAAGCTGGGGATTCAATTTTAAACTCGCGGCTTGATTGGAAATCGGCGTCAGGGCGCCGAGGATTATAATCAGGAACGAGACTCTGGACCGGTGCCCGCGAAACAGCAAAAGCCCCTTTCTGCGACCCACCTGGTTGCCCTCCCTCATTGGTTAATCCCTTGCCGCTAAAAAAAAATGAAAAGCGGCTTCAATCCCCTTAGTTACCCGAAAGCGTAAAGCCAACCGCTACAGGTGGCTCGGGAACTTTTAGATCAGGCTTCCCGGCACTTCCAGCACCGCCTCGCCAAAGACTTCCGGAACGATCACGGCCGGGGCCAGCATAGGCGGAGGCGGGGCCACAATCTGTGCGATGATGTCTTGCTTGTTGCAAAGGACCGAGAGAATCTCATCCCGGTAGATCTTGCCTTCGGCCGAGTAGATGTAATCATGATCCACCAGGCATTGGAGCTGGTCGGTCTCGGTGACCGCGTTGGCGCAGTCGGCCTGGACGTTTTCGTCCACTTGCAGGGCGATCTGGAACATGAGCGAGGCAAAGTAGCGCCGGTTGACGATCCGGTCCGGCTCGATCTCCAGGAACATGGGGGGCAGGCCGTTGTCCACCAGCATCTTCACTTCCATCTGGTAGTATTCTTCCGGCGTCATGCCCGAAACGTCCGTGGGCCAGTCCGGCCTTTGTTTCAACCCGAGCAACTCCGTCATGAACTCGACCAGTTCATTTTGCTGGACCTGCTCCAGGGTGAGCACCGGCTTCATATCCACCCGCTCGCAAAGGTTTTGGGCCAGCAGGGTTCCCCCTGCCAATATCAGCATCCCTGCCACTGCCCCTATCCCAATTGCACAAAACCGTTTCATTCCAATTCCTCCTGTCATCCCGGGAGAAAGGATCGAAAAATTAGTCCTCGATTGTGCAGCGGTTGATGCAACGAAATAAGTATCTTAATCCTCATCGCAATTTACAATAATAGATCCGGCTTGCGATTGCCTCACTATCCAGACTACCAAATTTCCCCCCTTTGTCAAGTCTTTTTTTTAAATTTTTTTAAGCCCTTTTCGGAACTTGGCCCTTGCCCGGACGGGTGTTCGATTGGCCTCAAATCCGGGTTTGAACGTAGCCGGCCAAGAGCTCCTGGACCTCCAGAGGCGGATCCGGCATAAAGAGTTTGTCGGTCAGCGCATGCGCCATCTCATGCCCGATCACGCTGCGGGTAGCCGAGGCATCCACGCAAATTGAGTCGTTGCGCTGGTTATAAAACGCGAGGACCGGATCCTTCTTTCGAGCCAGCCGCTCGTATTCGCGGGCCAGCGCCTCGTAGTCCGGATAAATCCGGATGGCCAGGCGCTCCGAGCTGCGCATGCCCAAGAGCCTCATCGTATCCTCGTAAAGCTCATCGTAGATCTTCAACTCTTCCGGCGGCACCGTCCGGCTTTTTTTTATCCGCTGGGCGCTTTCTTTATGTTTACCCCTGGTTAGACGGTAGGTCAAGCGGACCAGGTCCGGAGCATCTTGATAGTAAATCCGGAAATACTTGCTTTCCACCAACTGCCAAGTCCCGGCCGGCTCTTCTGCCTTCACCGAAAAGGCCAGGGCCATTGCCACCACCAGGATGGTTACCCCGCACAGTTTCATGTTACACCTCCCATGACCAAGCGCATGCCCCCTGGATGAGCAAGGGAGGTGCCCAAGCCGGCCGTTTAAAGATGCTATTTATTATTCTGTATAATCAAATAGTTACAGTGATGATCTAAAGTAATTTGGAATGGATGAAGCAAATGGAAGTGGGTCGGGCTGAACCCTGAAAAATGAAGCCGCCTCTATTTATCTTTTCAGGATCAACGGCATTAGCAAGATGGGTCAACTTGACACCAGGGGAGTAAGAACAGCTTCCTGGCATTGAGCGTCCGGTTGGAATGGATTGAGTTTGTTTCTGTGGCAGGTTTTAGCTTGCCTTACTGGCTCCGAAGAGAAGGGTGGCGCTGGACCATGACCCCAAAGTTAAAGATCTTTGAGCCAGGCGGCTCTTTCCCCCTCCCGGATTAATTTAGAAATTTAAGAAAAGCTTGACAATAGCTTAAGCAAATGATATAAAGAGCTAACCTTGCTGAATTTTTCATGGAAGCTGGGGTCGGCGGAAAAGACGACTTCCAGAAGTGAAGGGTATCTTCGTGGCTAGAGTGTCCAGACTAGGCACATCCAGCCAGAATCCTCCGGTGGAAGAAGCCAAGTTTTGCAAAAGCCGCTTAGCCGGGGGAGGCCGAACCAGGCGGAATTCGGCGGAATCCGTCCAGGATCAGAAACGGTGACGAACGAGGAGGGACAGGAATGGGAGCACGTGTAAAAGTCGGGGGGGTTCTTTGCGTGGGGCTGATGATCGCCAGCCTTGGATTCAGCCAGGAGCTTCCGGAAGGAGCCTTCAACCTGGGACCGGCAGGCAACTCCAAGTATTCGGATTTCGCCCCGTTTATTTCCGCGGACGGTAACTCCCTCTACTTTGCCTCGGACCGGGAAGGCGGCTTCGGCGGCCAGGATGCCTGGGTCAGCCGCAAAGGGCCGGACGGTCAATGGGGTCCGCCGGAGAATCTGGGACAGCCGCTCAATACCCAGTTAAATGAAGGTCCGGACACTTTCTCCGTGGATGAGCAGACCATCTATTTCACGGCCTGCAACCGCAAAGAGGGGTTGGGCCAGTGCGATATTTACGTGTCTCACCTGCTGCCGGACGGCAAATGGGGCGAGGCCGAAAACCTGGGCGCGCCGGTCAACAGCAAATACAACGATGCCAATGCCTCGCTTTCCTTCAACGGCCGCACCCTCTACTTTGTCTCCACCCGGCCCACGGGTTTGGGAGGCTGGGACATCTGGATGACCAACCTCACCGACCAGGGCTTTAGCGAACCCCTGAACCTGGGGCCCACCATCAACACCCCGCAGAATGAGTTCATCGCCTTTATCCACACCAACGACGAAGACCTCTATTTCAGCTCCGACGGCCACGGCGGCTTCGGCGGCTCGGACATCTTCCGCACCCAGAAGACTCCCACCGGCTGGAGCGATCCGGTCAACCTCGGCCCCATGATCAACACTCCTTACAATGACATGTATTTCACCATTCCCGGGGCCGGCGACCTCGCCTATTTCTCTTCCAACCGCGGGGACACCATGGGCCAGGAAGACCTTTACGCGGTGCCCATTCCCCTGGTCCTGCGCCGGCCGGGCGTGACCATTGTCAAGGGCGTGGTGGCGGATATCAAAACCTGCGCGCCGCCGGTCGAGGATCCCGTGCGCGGCATCCCCATTTACGATATCAAGACCTGCACTCCCATCCCCAATGCCATTGTGCGCATGGCTTACATCGAGACCGACCAGGAAGTGGCGGTGATGAAGACCCGGCCCAATGGCTCTTACCAGGTGGTGCTGCCCTCCGGCAAGAATTACTCGCTCAGCGCCTTTGCCACCGGCTACGTGTTCCACTCCGAGCGCTTTGACATCGCCCGGAAAGCCCCTTACCAGGTGATCGAGAAGAATATCCTGCTCAACCGGCTGGAAGAAAAAGTCATTGTGACCCTCAACAACATTTTCTTCGATTTCGACAAGGCGACTTTGCGTCCCGAGTCCAAGGGTGACTTGAACAACCTGATCGCCCTGCTCCGCCAGAACCCCAACATGCGCATCGAGGTCCGGGGACATACCGACTCCAAGGGTTCCGACCCATACAACATTGTCCTCTCCCGCAACCGGGCCAAGGCGGTCCATGATTACCTGATCCAGACGGGCGGTATTGATCCCGGCCGTCTCATCAGCTTCGGCTATGGTGAGAACCTGCCGGTCGCCTCCAATGCCACGGACGAGGGCCGGCAGATGAACCGGAGGGTAGAATTTAAGATCCTGTCCAAGTAAGCGGAGCGGGAGGAACTCGAGAAAGGAACAGCACGATGGCAGGGAAAACGAGAAGGGAGCTGATCGGGGCAAGGCTCTGGCTGGCGATGGTGCTCGTCGCGATTGGCGGGACCGCAACGCTGGCTTTAGCGCAAACCGCGCCCCTCGCCATCCAGAATGTGCAGGCCACCGCGGACCAGGTTACCCTCCAGGGGACCCGAAAAATCCAGGCCGCGGCCTTTATCCTGGGAGACCCGATCCGGCTGATGGTGGACATCCGAGGCGCTACTCTCGATTCTTCGGCGCCCGCTTCGATC
>MGQK01000068.1:48379-52752 GCA_001797815.1 Deltaproteobacteria bacterium RBG_13_61_14
TGCCCTCAACCAGCCCGTTGTGGTGCAGAGGACCTATCCGACCGCCCCCAGCCGGCCGGCTGTCCCCGCCCCGAGTCGGCCGGCCGTCGCCCCGACCCTTCCGGCAGTGAAAGGCACGGCTACCCAGGTGAAGGATATTTTGTATCGGTTCTCGGGGAGCAAGGTGCAAATCTTGATCAAGACCAACGGCGTCGTCGGCAACTATCACGATTTTACCTTGGATCAGCCCAACCGCCTGGTCATTGACCTGCCCGGCTTGAAAGAGGCCTCGGTTAAAGATCGGTTCGCAATTGGTCATTCCGGGGTCCAGCGCGTGCGGCTGGGAGCCCATCCCGGCAAGACCCGGGTGGTGATTGATTTTCCCGGGCCGATCCCGGCCTATTCCTTCAGTCGGGTCAAGCAAGGACTGGTCATAACCTTGTCGCCGCCCTGAAACCCGGGCCGCGGCAGCAAGGGCGCGACTCCCCGCCTCCCCTTGAGACAATGCCGTTCACTTAAGATTTCACGCGAAGCCGCCAAGACCAAACCCCGGACGCCAAGAATGTTTTTCCCCCTTCCGCGCCTTTGCGCCTTAGCGTGGAATCTCTTTCTGGTTTTAAGTGAACAGCATTACCCCTGAGATCAGCTTTCGAGAGGGACAGGAGTTCTGGCCTGAAAGCTGACCGGCCGGAAGCGGCCCGCTTTTTCGGCCACTTCCCAGCTCTCCGCCAGCCCCTCCGCCAGATGGCCGGGCTGGTGGGCGTCGGAGCCCAAGGTGATGAGTTGGCCGCCCAGTTCGTAGTAAAGCTGGAGGATGGGAGCAGAAGGGTAGGGCGCTTGCGGGGTCTGGCGGAGTCCGGAGGAGTTGATCTCCAGCGCGATCTCCCGCTTGACCATGCCCTCCAGGATGAGCCGCAATGTGCCGTAGAAGCGGCCATACTCAAATTGCGCTAAATGGTGGATCCCGTAGCGCTGCACCAGGTCCAGGTGGCAGATCACGTCGAAGAGACCGGAGCGCACCGCCGCGGCCACGTGCTCGAAATAGTCGGCATAGACCTCTTCCGCTTCGTGCCGGGCAAAAGTCTCCAGCGCCTCCATCTCCTCGGAGATCCCGCCCTCGCCGCCGAAGATCAGGTGCACGCCCCCGGCCACGCAATCGTAGCCCTTGCCCTCGATGTATTCCGCGATCTCCTTTTCCAGCGAAGGCAGGTAAGTAACCTCCACCCCCATCCGGATGAGCAGGCGGTCCTGGAACTTCGCCCGCGCTTCGGCAATAGCCGCAGCGTAGGCGGCGGCGTCCAGATACCGGCAATAAGGGTCCTGGGGATAAAGGTCGAGATGTTCGAGAAAGCAGATCTCCTGGAGTCCGCGGGACACGGCCTTTTCGCAATACTCCTGGACGGTGCCTTGTCCGTCAAAGGAGAAAGAGGAATGGACGTGCAAGTCGGCGCGGATCAGTCCAGCCATGTTGCCCGGATTTTTCTCCTTCGGCGCTGGGACCTCACCCACAGGTAGCCCAGCGCGAAGCCGCCAATGTGGGCAAAGTAAGCTACGCCGCCGGCAGATGCCGCCCTCGAGGGCAGGCTCGACAGCACTTGCAGCAGGAACCATAAAGCGAGCATGAAGCCCGCGGGAACCCTGATCGTGGTCACGAAGAAAAAGACGAAGGCCAGCACGTGCACCCGGGCCCGGGGCCACAGCACAATATAAGCGCCCAGCACGCCGGCCACGGCTCCGCTGGCGCCGACCATGGGCACGGTGGACTCGGCCGCGAAGAAGAGTTGGGTAAAAGCCGCGGCCACGCCGCAGATCAGGTAAAAAAAGAAATAACGGAAATGGCCGAAGTAGTCTTCCACGTTGTCCCCGAAGATCCAGAGATAGAGCATGTTGCCGGCCACGTGCAACCAGCCGCCGTGCATGAACATGGAGGTGAAAAGGGTCAGGTAGGGCGAAAGGCCGGGGGAACGATCGAGATTAACTCCATGCCAGAATTCATGGGGGATCAACCCCAGCTCGAACACCGCGGCCTCGAACCCCCGCAGACCCTGGAGGCGGAAGAAGAGGAAGGCGGCCACGTTGACCACAATCAGCAAGACCGTGACCAGGGGGAACGAGCGGGAGGGGTTATCGTCCTTGTAGGGAATCATTTAAAACTTCTTTGATCAGCCCGGCTTCGACCGGGAGCCCGACCTGGCCGCGGATTTTTTTCATTCGGCCGATCCGGGCGGGCAGCGCGTATTCGGGTTTCCCCTTTTTGGCCTTCTTGTCGGAAAAGGTCCAGGCGATGATCTCGTCCGCGGAAACTTTGCGGTCCAGCCAGGTCTTTAGCGCCGGACCCGGGGAAACCGGAAGGCCGAAGTGCCGGAGCAAGGCGTTCTGGCGAAGGTATTCCTCTTCCGGGAAATAGCCGAGTGCCTTCGCGAGCTTGCCTTCCAGAACCATGCCCAGGGAGACCGCCTCGCCGTGAAGCATTCGGTAGCCGCTCAAAGCCTCCAGCGCATGGCCGAGGGTGTGGCCGTAGTTAAGGACGCGGCGCAGGTTCTGCTCCAACGGGTCGGCCTCCACCAGCGCGGCTTTGATCAAGAGGTTCCGGCGCACGATCTGCGCCATCACCGCGGGGTCCCGGGCCAGCAGCCGGAGGCCGAACTGTTCCAGGAAACGGAAGAGAGTCCGGTCGCCGATCACCGCATGCTTGACCACCTCGGCCAGGCCGGAAATGAATTCCCGGGGCGGCAGGGTCGTAAGCGTGAGCACGTCGGCATAGACCCGCTTGGGCTGGTAAAAGGCGCCGATCAGGTTTTTGCCGTGGCGCGTGTCCACCCCGGTCTTGCCGCCGATGCTCGAATCCACCATGGCCAAGAGAGTGGTCGGAACCTGGAGATAAGGAATGCCCCGGTAATAGGTGGCCGCGACAAACCCGGCCAGGTCGCCGGTCACCCCCCCGCCCACGGCCAGGATCGCCCCGTCCCGTCCCACGCCCAGTCGGGCCAATCCCCCCTCCAGCCGCTGCTTGACCGGACGGGTCTTGGATTTTTCGCCGGCCCGGAAAATGAGCCCGTCGGCCCGCAATCCTGCCTCTTGTAAAAGTCGGATCAGCTTGCGGCCATAGAGCTTCACCACCGTCGAATCCGAAATCACCACGTAGCGGTGCCCGAGGGGCTGCCGGCAGAGGTCGCGGACGAGGCGGGGAAAGAGGTTTTCCCCGACCACGATCTCGTAAGAGTCATCCACTTGCCGGCGCAAGTTGACGCGCAGCGTGCTGGCATGATTTTGCTTCATTGATGAGTAATAATAGAGGCCCGACCTTGATTTTGCAAGGCGGATGGCAAAAAGCAGGGGCACGGAGTTGAGCCGTGCCCCTGCGATCCCCTGCTTGATTGCTAATTGCGCGGCTTCAGGCCCAAAATCTCCCGCGCCTCGGCCGGGCTGGCCACCGGCCGCTCCGCGATCCGGGCGATCTCGCAGAGCACCTTGACCTGCTCCCAGCTTCCCTGGGCCAGTTCCCCGCCCGGCACCCGGGTGTTGTCCTCCAACCCCACGCGCATGTGCCCGCCCATGATCGCCGCGGTCATGCAGGCCGGGAACGAGTTCGGCCCAACCCCGCACACCGACCAGGTATGGTCCGGCGGGATGATGTCCTTCATCAAGCAAACCGCAAGCGGGCTGAAATGGACGCCGCCGGCCACCCCGAACACGAACTGCCAGTGCATCGGCTCCACAAACACGTCGCCCTGCCGGCGGATCAGGAGCGAGTTGTAGATCCCGCCCGGGTCATAAGCCTCCAGCTCGGGCTTGACCCCCGCCGCCTTCATCTTCCGGCCGAAGTCCTCGAGCATGCGGAAGGTATTCTCGAAGATGATCTCGCCCAGCACTTTGCCCTTCTTGTGGTCGGCCAGCGCGAAGTTCATGGTGTTGGTGTTGAGGCTGGCCATGTCCGGCTTCATCTCCAGGATGGGCGTGATCCGCTGTTCCGCGGTGATCCCGCCGGTGATGGCCGAACTCATGTTGATGATCAACTCCGGCGCCTTGGCCCGGATCGCCTCGATCACCGGCCGGATCAGGGTGAGGTCCGGGGTGGCCAGGCCGGTCTTGGGATTCTTGGCATGGATGTGGACAATGGAACAGCCTTCGTTCCAGCACCGGTAGGATTCCTCGGCGAACTCCTCCGGGGAGTAAGGGGTGTTGGGATTGTTGTTTTTGGTGGTCGCCCCGCCGGCCAGGGCCGCGGTCAGGATCACCTTGTTTGCCGAAGCCATGATTTACCTCCTTGGTCAGTGAGTGGCCTGGTTCACCTATTCTACGAAGGGCTTTGAAGAATTGTCAACCACGCGTTGAAAACTTGCCCTCCCTCAGTTTTCCGGAAACCGGGGGTAGGGGCGCGATTTATCGCGCCC
>MGQK01000069.1:0-10908 GCA_001797815.1 Deltaproteobacteria bacterium RBG_13_61_14
GGCTGGTCACCGCCTACAGCGCGCTGGAGGCTCTTTTCAAGTTCGGCTACGAGGACGAGGCCCAGGAGCTGCGGGCGCGGCTGCTCCGGATGATGGCCGGCCAGAAGGACCGCCGGGGCATCTACGAGACCTACGACCCCCTCACCGGCCAATACCGAAATGAATACTCAACCGGGGGCTACGCTTCCTTCCAGTTCGGCTGGAGCTCGGCCTTTACCCTGGAGCTGATCCTGGAGCGCTTTCAGGAAGAGCGGTTCGTCTTCGCCGACACCGGGAAGATCCAGGGCTTCATCCGCCGGGCCGAGGATTTCACCACCCGCGCCGCCTTCTACCGCGTCCAGGCCGGGCGGGACGTGCCCCGGGTGGAACTGGAGAGCGCGGACGGAAAGCCGCTGCGGGAGAGCCGCCGGCTCCGGATCAAGCTCAGCGATCCCTACCAGGCGCTGGCGCAAAACGCCTTCCAGGTCTGGATAGAGGGAAAACCCTTTGCGCTGGAGCTGGAAAAGGAATCGGTCCTGAGCCTGGACTGATTCGGACGCGGTCCCGCTTACTTCCCGCCGGCTCCGGGCCGCGACGCGGCGATGGCATCGGCCAGGGTCCGGGCGATCAATTCCAGGCCCCGGGCGTTGGGGTGAATGATGTCCTTCTCCGGGTGGTCGAAGAAATTTTCCACGCCGCGCTCCTGAAAAACCGTTTCCAGGTCAGCCACGGGCACGTTTTCTTCCCGGCCCACTTCCCGCACCAGTTGGTTATAGCGCCGGTGGAGCGGCTCCAGGTCCGCGTTGGCGCGGATGAAGCCGAGCGCGGTGAAAAAGTCGGGGATCGAGTCCAGGCCGAAGCCGGCGGGCGCGGTGCAGAGGACCACGGTCACGCCTTGCTCGCGACCGGCGCGGACCATGGCCAAGAGGTTCCGGCGAAAGCGGTCCTCCGGCACCCGCAGCTTCAACTCCCGGGACTCGGCCGGGCGCAGGCGGGAGGCGAGGTAGTTGAGAGCCTGGTAGGCGCGGAGCCGGGCCAGGAGGTCGCGCAGCTTGAACAGACCGGGGTTTTTCGCCTGCTGTTCGTGGTCGGAAAAGCCCTGGACCAGCCAGTGGTCGTTCCAGCCGAACAACACCGTGACCGCGTCGGGCCGGGTCTCGAGCGCCTGGCGGGTGAGCAGTTGCCGCCCCTGCCAGCTCGAATAGCCGGGCACGCCCAAATTGAATACCTGCACCTGCTTCCCGGGAAGGCCGGCCGCAAGGTAGCGCTGGAGCAAGGAGGGATAGTCCGCGGCCGGGAGGCCGAAGGTGACCGAGTCGCCCAGGCAGGCGACGCGGAAAGTTCCGGGAGTTTTGGCCCAAGGGATATCCGGCCCCCGGAACCCTTGCTCATTCAGTTTGGGATAACCCTGGCCGAAGTAATAGCCGGGCTGCATCCGCCAGAGGAGCGCGGGGTCGGGGAGAAAAATCTGGTGGAGCTCGGCGGGGCTGGGGTAGGCGAACTGCATGTAGCCCGGCAAGCGCTGGTAGCGGAAGCCGAGAGCGCGGAGCCCGAGCTCGGCGCCGGCCAGGAGGAGCAGGGCGGGCAGGAGGGCGAAGCCGAGCTCAAGGAGCCGGGGTCGCTTCATGGCGCGGCTTCCAGGTAGCGCTGGAACTGGGGCGTGGCTTCCACCAGGGGCGCGAGGGCCTGAGCAATGAGCCGGTGGCCCTCGGCGTTGGGGTGGCCGTTGTCAATCATCAGGGCGAACCAGTCCGGGTCCGGGAGCTTCTCGCCCTCGGCCCGCCGGCGGCTGAGCTCATGGCGGAACAGCTCGCGGAGGTCTAGCTCCGGCGCCTTGAGGTCGCGGGCCAGGGCCGCAGTCAGTTGCGAGGGGTCCTCCAGGGTCCAGGCCGGGGGCAAGGGCACGCCGGCCTTCTCCGCTTCTTGTTTCAGATTGGAATAATTGTGGTCCAGGGGCAGGGAGGGGAAGTCCACGTTGAGCAGGATGAAGCCGGCCCCGAGCTCTACCGCGCGGCGCTTGACCGCGGCCGCGTTCTCCGCGAACTCCTCTGGGCTGACCTTGCGCTGGAGGCGGGGGAGGATGGTCCTGGGATCGAGCGAGAGTCCCTGGCGCCGGCGCTCCAGGTAGATCACCCCGGCGCGGAGCAGCTTGTAAACCTGGAAGCGGGAGAGGAAGACCTGGACCGGCGAGATCTTCCAGGTGCCGGCGAAGAGGTGCTCGGCGTCGCTCATCAGGGCGGGCAGGCGGTCGTTGGGCCCGAAGGCAAAGAGCACCAGGTCGGGGGCGAAGGCGGCGGCTTCGCCGAGAAAGAGCTCGCGGCCCTGCAAGGAGGTGTAGCCGGTCACGCCCAGGTTCAAGACCTGGAAGCGCCGGCCCGGGTGGCGTTTCCGCAAAGAGGCCTGCAGCTCGTAAGGATAGGTCTCGTCGTCGCCCACGCTCCAGCCGAAGGTGGCGGAGTCGCCCAGGCAGGCGATGCGGAAGACGCCGGCCGGCTTTTGCGGAGTGAAGCCGGCGCCGCGGAAGCCGAGGCTGTTGAGCAGCACCGGCCGGCGATAGACCTCGGGATCGGAGAGGAGCTGGTTGGGCTTGAACCGCCAGAACACGCGGGGGTCAAAGGTGACGGTGGGGTTGGCCACCCGCCGGAGACGGGAGAGGTCCAGGAGCGGCAGGCCCAGGAGATCGGCGTTGAAGTTGTAATAGAAAGCGAAGTCGTGCAGGCGCAAGACCATTTCCAGGCCGCCGAAAAACAGGACCGCGACCAGCAGGCTGAAGCAGAGGCGTTTGCGCAAACTCATTTTGCCAACGTCCTTTCGTAAACCCGCTCGAGCCCGGCGGCCAGGCTCTTAAGGTCAAAGCGGCCCGGGAGCCTTTGCCGGCCGCCTTGGGCCAGGCGCTCCTGGAGCGCGGGGTCGGTCATGACCTGGAAAATCTTTTCCGCCAACTCGCCGGCCTGCCCCCGGGCAACGAGCAGACCGCTCACGCCGTCTTCCACCGCCTCGGGAATGCCGCCCACTCGGCTCGCCACCACCGGCAGGCCCGCGGCCATGGCCTCGAGCAGAACCAGGCCAAAGGCTTCCTGAAAGCTGGGCAGGACCAGGGCCGAGGCGCGGGCGTAACGGTCGCGCAGCTCGGTTAGGGGCAGCCCGGGAAAAAAGCGGACCGGCAGTCCCAGGGAGAGAAGCTTCCCGGCCAGGCGGGCGTGGGGATATTCGTCGCCGATCACTTCCAGCCGGAGCTTGGGCAGCCGGGCCCGCAAGCGGCGCAGGGCGGAGAGCAGGACCGGCAGGCCCTTGCGGAAACAGTCGCGGCCCACGAGCAATATCAGCGGCTCGCGCGGGCCCGGCGCCGACGCGAACGCTTGCGGATCAATGCCGAGCGGGACGAGGTGGACATTGGACCCGGGCACGGCCTCGGCCACGGCGCGGGAGTGGACGATCACGCTTTTCGCCAACTTGAGCACGGCCAGGTGGTGCCGGCGGCGGAAGGGCCGGATGAGCCAGCGCAGGGGCAGGTCCGGCGCGGGGAACAGCGCCCACTCGGTCCAATAGTGGTCGTGGAGGTCGGCAACGACCGGTCCCTTGAGCGAGCGGACCAAAGAGAGGGAGACGCGTTTGAGGTCAAGGATGTGGACCAGGTCCCACTCGCCGGGGGGCGGGCCGCTGAAAAAGCCGAGCGTGTGCCGGGGCGCGAGCGCTTGCTCCACCAGCGCGCGGTAGCTCTGGGGCCCGGTGCGGGGTCCGGTCTCTTCAATCAGGCAGGCGATGCGCATGGCGCTCAAAAAAGTGAAAGTCCTCGATGGTCTTCGAGGGTTCGTAGTTCTGGGTCAGGAATTCCCAGAATGGGAGGAAGCTCCGGGCCTGGGTGAGCGAGTCTTCCGGCTCGAGCGCGTTTTGATCGCCCGCGACCAGGATGATCACGCGGGGCGGGGCCTGCGTAAGGTCGTGCAGAAAAACTTCGCGCGCCTGCTCGCGCCATTGCCGCGCGCCGGCGCTTTTCGGGGTGAAAGTGAGGGGGTAGTCGGAGTGGAAGCGCGTGGGCGCGAAGCGGGCGGCCAGGTAATTGATGCCCGGCTCGTAACCGAAGACGAGAATCGTGTCGCTCGGCGCGGTGTGACGGCGCAGGTAGTCGGCCACGTGCCAGGTGGCGTAGAAGTTGAAGTCGGCGCCGGGTTCGCGGAAGCGGGCAAAGTATTGGTCGCGGTCCACCTGGCCGAGGAGGTATTGAGGGGTCTGGTAGTGGCTTTGGAGGAGCGCGTAGAAGCGGAGCCCCAGCGCCGCCTGCACCAGGAACAAGGCCCAGGCGAGATAGAAGATCGAGCGGTGGAGGTTGTCGTGGATCCAGCGCATCCCGCCGGCCGCGAGCAGGGCCAGCGGCGGGATCAGGACCAGCCAGTGATAGAGGAAGAACTTGGTTTGGAGGAACACCTGGGCCAGGGCCTGGGCGGTCCAGCCCAGGAGCAGGAGCCGGCGCCGATCAAAGATGCCGGCCAGGGCCAGGAGCACGAGCAGGCCGAAGACCATCCAGGTATCTTTGCCGGCCAGGGCCAGGGCCTGGGGCCATCCCTGCCCCGGAGTCAGGCCGGCGTGGAAGGTATTGAACCGGATCAAGTCGGAGTAGAGGTCGGCGAGCGCGCCCTTGGAGGCGAAGTAAAGGACCCAGGGGAGAATCCCGGCGAGAAGCCCGCCGGCGTAGCTCAAGCCGGCGCGTTTGCCGGTTGGGCGGGCGGAAGCCGGGCCGAAGAGGAAGAGGGCGTGGAGGATTGCGGTGGGCTTGAGGGCCACGGTCTGGGCCGCGACCAGGCCGGCCAGGAAACGGCTGGGATGGCCGGGGCGCAGCGCGAGGCCCAGCGAGAGCGGGAAGAGCGGGAGCATGAAGGTCTCGGCTTCCGCATTCCACCAGCAGGAGTTGAAGACCGCGAACAAGGGCAGCGCGGTGAAAAGGGCGGCGGTGAGAGCGAAGCGCTTTTCCAGGACGATCCTGGCGGCCCAGTAGGACAGGAGGACCGCGCTTAAGCGGGCGAGGACGTCGGCGAGGTTGACGCCCCACATCGCGCCCTTGGAAAAGGAGAGGGCGGCGGCATAGACGGCGTAGAGGAGCGGGCCTTTGTGCTCGAAGGCGTCGCGAAAAGGGATGCGGTCGTTGACCCAGGCCCAGGCAACGTAGGCGTAGATGCCCTGGTCGCGGAGGAAGGGGAGGGGAAGGATGATGAGGCTCGCGAGCCCGAAGAGCGCGAGCAGGAGCAGGAGCGGAAGAAGGCGGGATTTAGGTTCGCTGGTCATGGGCTTGTCTTCTTCGGTGGGTCTCGACCAGGCCGGGATAGTCCGAAGCGAGCCAGCGGGAAATGTCCGCCGCGGCGACGGTGCGCAGGGGCCGCTGCGAGCGGCGCCACTGGATCTGCTGGCCAAGAGCCATGACCGCGTCCACCCGGGCCTTGATGGCGTGGAAGTTTCCTTCGAAGAGGATGGCGCGCCAGACGGTGAGGGCGTTGTAAAGGAAGATCCAGCCGAAGTTGGAGAAGATCGCGGCCAGCGGCCAGTTGCGCCAAATGGTCCAGAGGCGGTTGCGGTGGAGGGAATAGGTCTTGGGGAGGTTGATCGCGTCGGCCGTGGCCGAGTGGCGGTGGCGGACGCGGGCGGCATTGGCGAGCAGGCAGCGCCAGCCGGCCCAGCGCGCGCGGAAGGCCAGGTCCGCGTCCTCGTAGTAGCAAAAGTATTGCTCGTCAAAGAACCCGATCCGGTCGAGCATGGCCTTGCGATAAAGCGCGGCGACGCCGGAAGGCCCGAAGACCTCTTCCCAGGCCGGCAGCTCGGAGTCGGGCCGGTCGAGTTCGCCGATGCCGCGCAAGTAAACCAGGCCGTTCTTGGCCGGGAGCAGGCCGATGGAGTCCAGCGCCGGCGGCTCCGCGTCGGTGAGCACGCGCGAGGCGACCATGCCCACGTCCGAGCCGGATTCGGCCGCGAGAAGGAGCGCGGCCAGCCAGCCCGGCTCGGGCACGGCGTCGTTGTTGAGGACGGCCAGGAAGCGGCCGCGGCATTGGCGTAGTCCATAGTTGCAGGCGCCGGCAAAGCCCAAGTTCGAGTCCAGCTCGATCAGGCGGAGCTGGGGATCCGCGCGCCGCGCGGCATGGCCGGAGCCGTCGGTGGAGCCGTTGTCCACCAGGATGATTTCGAAGTCGCGGAAGGTCTGGAGGGCAAGCCCGGCCAGGCAGTCGGGCAGCACCGCGGCGCCGTTAAAGTTGGGGATGAGCACCGAGACGGTTACGGGCATGGCCAGGCTCCGAGCAGGATCATGCGCTTGAGCTCGGCCAGGCTTATCTGCCGGCGCGCTTGCAAGGCGCGCCGGCGGGAGCAGCGCCGGGGCAGCCCGAACAGGCCTTCCAGGGTCCCGGCCACAAAGGCGGGGAACTGCCGGGAGTAGAGGAGGTGGTAGGCGGCGCTGCGGATCAAGCCGTCGGCGATGTCCGGGGCCCAGGCGAAGAGCAGCCGGGCGGGGAGGTTTTGGCCGAGCACGAAGATCTTGTTGCGCGCGATCCAGCGGACCCGCTGCCCGCTCTCCTCGGGCCGGGGGCCCGGCCGGTCGCCCAGTTGGGTGGCCGCGCCCTGATGATAGACCACCGCCTCGGGCAAGAAGAGGCAGCGGTGGCCGAGCAGCCGGGAGCGGAAGCCGAGGTCCACGTCTTCCAGGTAGGCGAAGAAAGACTCGTCAAAGGGGCCGACCTCTTCGAACAGCCTGCGGCGAAAAAAAGCGGCCCCGGCCGAAGCGCTGAAGGTTTCGCAGACCCGTTCGAAGTCCGCGGCGCGGCGGCTCCGGCCGCGGGGACGGGGCCGGCCGTCGCGGGTATAGGCGTCGCCGGCCGAGTCCACCCGGTCGCGCTCTTCGCGGCGGAGCATGAGGGAGGCGAAGATGGCGGCCTGGAGATGGCGAAGGAGACCCCGGGCGCCGGCCAGGAGCCAGCGGGGGTCGGCGGCGGCGTCGTTGTTGAGGAGGGCGAGAGCCGGGGTCTGGGCGGCGCGGATGCCGGCGTTGACCGCGGCGGCAAAGCCGCGGTTGTGGTCAAAGCCGATCCAGCGCGGCCGCAGGGGATGGCCCTCGACCAGGGCGCGGGAGTCGTCCTGGCTGCCGTTGTCCACCACGATCACCGCGGCGGGCGGCAGGAGCTGGCGGGCCAGGGAATCGAGGCAGGCGGGGAGCACCTGTCGGCCGTTGTAGTTGGGGATGATCACCGTGATCTCGGGGAGGGAGCGGTTCATGATCGCCAGGCTTTACCTCTGGGACATCGGAACTAAAACTTTAGTTCAGGGGCACGGGTTTGAAACCCGGGGCACTTTTTGCTCAGGGGATTCCGAGCAGGCTCTTGGCGGTATCGAGGACGTTGCCGGCCTGGATGGGCTTGGTGATGTAGGCGTCCGCGCCCAGGGCCAGGGCGCGCTCGCGGTCCTCCGCCCCGCCCTCGGTGGTGATGATCATGATCGGGATGGTGCGGTACTTGACATCGCGGCGGACCAGGCTGATCAGCTTGAGCCCGTCCATAACCGGCATGTTGATGTCGGTGATAATCAGGTCGAAGCTCTGGGAGTTGAGCTTCTTGAGGCCTTCCACTCCATCCGCGGCTTCCACGATCTCAATGCCCTTCATCCGTTTGAGGGCGAAGAAAATCAACTGTCGCATGGTCGGGGAGTCTTCCACCACCAGAATTTTCAAGTCGGGCATTCCGGTTCCGTCCTTATTGCGGTTTAGTCAAAAGCTCCATGAACCCCTTGATGGTATGGAGCTTGCGCTCGGCTTCCGAGTAGAGCCGCGAGCTGAAAATGGCCGTGGCCGCATGGCCGGCCAGGAGAGTAAACAGCTCGTAGTCCACGTTGGCGAACTGGGTCTTCTGCGGCAAGAGCTTGTAGAGCACGATGACGCCGATCACCTCGTCCTTGATCTTGAGCGGGATGCAGACCAGGGGGTGGCTGAGGGAAGAGGCGGTCGCGCCTTCTTCCAGGCCGGGGGAGTAATAGTTCTCGCCGGAGACGGCCGCTTGGCCGATGATGCCCTCGCCCAGGGGGATGGCGGGAATCCCCTCCAGGGAGATCCCTTCCATGGCCACCGGCTTCAGAATCTGGGTCTTCTCCTCCAGGAGAAAGATGCCGAACTCCTCGGCCCCGATCAGGTTGATGATAATCTCCATGATGATCCGGGTCACCTCATCAAAGTCGAGGGTGGAATGGAGCTGGTAGGAGCAGACGTAGAGGTTGGCCAGGTTGTTGTTCTCTTCCTCGATCTCCACGTAACGGGTGGCCACGACCTGGTTCTGCTCTTCCACCAACTGGTACTGCTCGAGCAGGCGCGCCTTTTCCCCCTCCAACTGCCGGATCTGCTGTTGCAAGTAGCGTTGTTTATCTTCCAGCGAATCGCTCAAGTTGACCTTCCGGTTTTCCTCGGAGAGCTCGACCACCCGGAAGCGCAGCCGCTCGTTCTCCGCCATCAGTTCCTTGGTAAACTCCACGCTCCGCGACATCAACTGGACGATTTCCGCGGGCTCTCCGCCGGTCTGATTGTCCAAGGGCTTCTCTTCACTCACGACGCTTTCCTCCCCCGCTCGCACTCGCGCACAATTTCCAGCGCCATCTCATCCAAATCCGCCACCCGGTCCACCTTCTGGGTCGCAAAAGCCTCCCGGGGCATGCCGAAGACAATCGCGGTCCGCTCCGATTCCGCCAGGGTCCGGCCACCCGCCTCCTTGACGGCGACAATCCCGTCCCGGCCGTCGTTGCCCATGCCGGTGAGCACCACCGCGAGCAGCCGGGGCCCGTAAATCCGGGCCGCGGAGCGGAACAGCTCGTTGACCGAGGGCACGTATTTATCTTCCGGTGCCCGGGGCTCATTCTTCACCCGGACCTCCCCGCTCTGCTCTTGCAGGGTCATGTTAAAACCGCCGGGCGCGATCAGGACATGGCCCGGCTGGACCCGGTCGCCGTCTTCGGCCTCCTTGATGGCCAGGTTGGAGTTGCGCCCCAGCCGCTCGGCAAAGGCGCGGGTAAACCCGGCCGGCATGTGCTGGCTGACCACGAAGCCGGTGGGCAGCCCGGTCGGCAGGGAAGAGAAAACATTCTGGAGGGCGGAAGGCCCGCCGGTGGAAGCGCCGATCGCGACCAGGTCAATCACCGGCTGGTCCGAGGGCGGAGGCAGGGCCGGCGCGAGCACCCGCCGCGGCGGGCTTTCCCGGTTGAGCAGGCGCTGGACGTTTTTGATCCTGAGCTGAGAGACCAGGTTGATCTTGAGCAGGAGGTCCTGGCGGAGCATATCGGCGCCCTTGAGGTGGTCGCTGGGCTTGGCCAGGAAGTCCACCGCGCCCAGCTCCAGGGCCTTGAACACGTTCTTGTCTTCGTGCCGGGCGCTGATGACCAGCACCGGGGTGGGCAGGCTTTTCATGATGATGCGCAGGAAGGTGAAGCCGTCCATCCGGGGCATTTCCAGGTCCAGGGTGATCAGGTCCGGCCGAGTGTCAAAGGCTTTCTTGATGCCCTCCTCCCCGTCCCGCGCCACCCCCACCACCCGCGCCCGGCCCGACTCTTCCAGGATGTCGGCGATCACCCGGCGGTTGAAGGCCGAGTCGTCAATGACCAGGACGCGGATCAGGGGGTCCATGCTCTTAGTCCTTCCCCTCGTGCGGCGGCTTCTGGTAAACCAGGTCATGGCGGAGGTGGCGAAGCCGGAAGGCGGTGGACAGGTTCATCAGCGACTCGGAATGGCCGAGCAAAAGAAACCCTTCCTCGCGGAGCAGCCGGTAAAACTGGGCCACCAGCTGGCGCTTGGATTCCAGGTTGAAATAGATGATGACGTTTCGGCAGAAAATGATGTCCAGGTTCAGCAACGGGGGCGATTTCTCCGCCAAGAGCAGGTTGAGGACGTTGAAATGCACCAAGTCCTTGACCGCGGGGAGGATCTGGTATTTGCCGTTGAGCTTGGTGAAATATTTTTGCAGGTAATACTCGTCGGTGACCCGGAAGGAAGCGGCCGAATAAATGCCTCGGCGAGCGATTTCGATCATAGTCGCCGAGATATCACCGGCCAGGATTTCGACCTTCCAGTCGGAGAAGGCCTGGCTCTCGAGGATGAGCATGGCGATGGTGTAAGGTTCTTCTCCCGAGGAACAGCCGGCGCTAAAGATCCGCAACCGGTGCTCTCCCGTGGCTTCCTTGCGCGCTTTGATCTCGGGCAGGATCTCCTCCCGGAAGGCCCGGAGCTGGAAGTCTTCCCGGAAGAAATAGGTCTCGTTGGTGGCCAGGTTTTCCACCAACAGGCTCAACTCCTGGGACCCGGCCGACGGCCGCTGGAGATAGAGGAGGTACTCCCCGAAACTGCGCAGGTGCCGCGCCTCCAGCCGGCGGAGCAGGCGCCGCTCGACCAGGTATTTCAGCTCCTGGTCAAAGTAAAGCCCGCAAAAGCCGGCGATGCGGTCCCGCACCCAGGTGAACTCCGCGTCGCTGAGCGGCGCCACCGGCACCGGCTGGGGAACGCGGGCGACCAGGGGGCCGGTGTCCTGGAGCAGCTCCCGCACCTGGTCCTGGATGGTGTCTTCCTGACCCCGCAGCACCTGCTGAAAGAGGTCGGGGGAAGAGGCGCGGATCCGCGCCAGCGCCCAGGTCAGCTCGGGCTGCAGCGCGTCGTCGTTGAGCGCGCGGAAGAGTTGGCGGAGCGCGTCCGCGGTGGCGATCAGGGCGAGGAGGTGGACCGCGCCCCGCTTGGTGAACTGGTGGGTGGAATCGAGGAACTCGGCGATGGAGGCGGAGCTCCCGTTCCCGAAGACCTGGCGGAGCGAAATTTCGATGGCGCGGCGCAAGCCCTGCTCCGGAGTCTTCTTGTGGACGTTGGCCAGGGACCGGATCGCGGCCTGCCGCGAGCTCTTGGAGGGATCGGACAGACCCTGGATCAGCAGGGCC
>MGQK01000069.1:10927-12098 GCA_001797815.1 Deltaproteobacteria bacterium RBG_13_61_14
TTTGCCCCAGCGCCTCGAACACCGCCCGCCGCAGCGCCTTACGCTCGGCCAGCCGCCGGATGACCGGGAAGGGAATTTCCCGGTCCATCTTGCCCAGGGTGTGCAGCGCCGCAAACGCCGAAGTGTACTCATCCTCTTCCAGCACCCGCAACAGCCGGTTAAAGGCCCGCTCGCTCTGGTGCTGGCCCAAAGACTCGATCGCGGCCAGCCGCACGTTCTCCTCCGGGTCGTCCAGCGCCTCGATCAAGGTCTCCACCGCGCCGGGATCCGGGATCGCGCCCAGGATGTCCACCACGAACTTGCGCACGTCCTTGTCCCGGGTGGTAAAAGCCTGGATCAGCGCGCCGAGCGCCCGCTCGCCCATGGCGGAAAGGGCTTCCATGGCCGCGGTCCGCCGGCCCGCGTTGTCGGCATCGTATAGCGCTGTGATCAAGATGGAAAGCGCCGCCGCGGTGTCCGGGTAAAGGGCCAGCGCCTCGGCCGCGCCTTTGCGGACCCGCCAGCTCTCGTCGCCCAAGGCCAGGCTGAGCATGCGCAGCGCCTCGGGGTTAGCGATCGCGCGCAACTCATCCACCGCGGCCCGGCGCACCTCGTCTTCCGGGCTTTGCAAGTGGCGGGAGATGTGGAACAGGCTTGTCATGGGTCCGATGGATTCAGGCCAGGCCTAACTCCTTTTTCTTGCGGTCGATCAGGCCCTGGATCGCAACCTCAAAATAATCAACCTGCTTCTGGATCTCCGGGGCCACCTTGGACTGGTAGTGCTTGCGGCCGTCCCCCAGGTCTTTGGCCAGGAGCGCCTTCAGGTTGCCTTCCTTGACGCCCCGCGCCACTTCCTCGGGATTATAGAGCGCGATATCGGCGATGATGGTTCGCGCCAGGCGCGCCGCCTTCTGATGCGCCGGGTCCTCGGGAATTTCAACACCTGCGGGTGCATAAGCGGCCGCGGCCGAGGGTCTGGCAGGAGCTGGCGGAGCGGCCGCGGGTCTGGGGGGAGCCGGGGGAGCCGCGGGCTTGGGCAGAGGCGGAGCGGCCATGGGCCTGGGGGGAGCCGAAGGAGCCGCGGGTTTGGGCAGAGGCGGAGCGGCCATGGGCCTGGGGGGAGCCGAAGGAGCCGCGGGCTTGGGCAGAGGCGGAGCGGCCATGGGCCTGGGGGGAGCCGAAGGAGCCGCGG
>MGQK01000070.1 GCA_001797815.1 Deltaproteobacteria bacterium RBG_13_61_14
GGCCAATGTTTTCGCCAGTATCCAGGATGGGATCAGCATCCTCGACCCGGACTTCAACGTCCTCCGGGTCAACCCGACCATGGAACGTTGGCTATACTACACCATGCCCCTGGTCGGGAAGAAATGCTATGAGGCCTATCACCAGCGCACCGAACGTTGCGAGGTATGCCCGAGTTGGCGCACCTTGCAGACCGGCGAGGCCGCCAATGACGTGGTGCCCCGGATCGGGCTCGGCGGCCAGCAGACTGGTTGGATAGAGGTTTTTAGTTTTCCCCTTAAGGATCCGGAGATCGGCAAACTGATCGGGGTAATCGAATTCGCGCGCGATATCACCGAGCGGAGGCAGGCGGAGGCGGCGTTGCGGGAGAGCGAGGAGCGCTATCGCAACCTGGTGGAAACTTCTCCGGACGCGATTACCGTGACCGACCTTCAAGGCAAGATCTTGATGGTGAATCCACAAGCCTTGAAGCTCTATGGAACCAACCGGATGGACGAAGTGGTTGGTCGCAACGCTTTAAAATTTATCGCGCCTCAGGACCGAGAGCGGACCCGGGAGAACATGCTCAAGACCCTGAAGACCGGCCGGGTGCGGAGCCTCGAGTATCACATATTCCACAAAGATGGCTCTTTTTATCCGGTGGAGCTGAACGCTTCCGTCCTGCGGGACGCTGCGGGCCAGCCGATCGGCTTCATCGGGATCACCCGGGACATCACCGAGCGCAAGCGGCTGGAAGAGGCGCGGCGGGAGAGCGAGCGGTTTCTGGCCAATATCTTCGCCAGCATCCAGGACGGGATCAGTATCCTGGATACCGACTTTAACATTATCCGGGTCAATCCGACCATGGAAAAATGGTATGCCCACAACCAGCCCCTGGCGGGCAAGAAATGCTACCAGGCCTACCACGAGCGAAAAGAGTTCTGCGAAATTTGCCCGAGCCGCCGCACTTTGGAGACCGGGGAAGCGGGCTATGAAATCGTGCCCAAGCGGGGTCCCGGCGGAGAAATCACCGGGTGGTTGGACCTCTACAGTTTCCCCCTCCTCGACCCGGCCCGCAACACGATCACCGGCGTGATCGAGTATGTCCGGGACATCACCGAGCGCAAGCGGCTGGAAGCCCAGGTCCAGCATGCGCAGAAGCTGGAGAGCCTGGGGATCCTGGCCGGCGGGATCGCCCACGACTTCAACAACCTCCTGGTCAGCATCCTCGGCCACGCCGGCCTGGCCCAGCGGAGGCTGCCCGGAGATTCCCCGGCCCAGTCCAGCCTCCTGCAGATCGAGACCGCGGCCCGGCGCGCCGCGGACCTGACCAAGCAGATGCTGGCCTATTCCGGCCGGGGCGCTTTCCTGGTCCAGCCCCTGGACCTGTCCAATCTGGTGGAAGAAATGGCGCACCTGCTGGAAGTGGCCATCTCCAAGAAGGTGATCCTGAATTACCAGTTCGCCTCCGAGCTGCCGGCCATCGAGGCCGACGCCACCCAGTTGCGGCAAGTAGTCTTAAACCTGATCACCAACGCTTCCGAGGCGCTCGGCGAATCGAGCGGCGCCATCACCGTCTGCACCGGGGTGACCCAGGCGGATCGCGAGTATTTGTCGGAAACCTATCTCGACGACAATCTTCCGGGTGGCCGCTATGTCTATCTCGAAGTCTCGGACAGCGGCTGCGGCATGGACCGGGAAACCCAGAAGAAAATCTTCGACCCCTTTTTTACCACCAAGTTCACCGGCCGGGGCCTCGGACTGGCCATGGTGCTGGGGATTATGCGCGGCCACAAGGGAGCGATCAAAGTTTCCAGCGAGCCGGGGCAAGGCACCACCTTCAAAGTTCTCTTCCCCTGTTCCGAACTGCCCGCCCGCAAAGTGGAAACCGAGACGCTGTCTCTGGACGGGTGGCGCGGCCAGGGCACCATCCTGGTGGTGGACGATGAGGAGACCGTGCGCCTGGTCACCCGGGCCATGCTCGAAGAGTTCGGCTTTACCGTCCTCCTCGCCGCCGGCGGCCGGGAAGGCATTGAGATTTTCCGCCAACACGCCAACCAAATCGTGGTCGTGCTCCTGGATATTACCATGCCCGGTTTGAGCGGCGAGCAAACTTATCAGGAAATCCTGCGTCGGAAACCCCAGGCCCGGGTCATCCTTACCAGCGGCTACAACGAGCAGGAAGCCACCCGCCGCTTTGCCGGCCAAGGCCTGGCCGGTTTTGTCCAGAAGCCTTATCAGGCCCTTTCCCTCATCCAGAAACTCCGCGAAGTCCTGGAGGCGTGAGCGCAGCGGTCAGCTAAAGCGCGCGCACCTGATCGAGAAAAAAGCTTGCTTCATCCGGCTAACCGGTGCATTGGCCTGGCGAGAAGGGTGGCGCGGTTTTTCCGGGGACCGGTCCCCGGTTCGACTGCCTTCGACAGGCTCAGGCCCCGAGCTTGTCGAGGGGAGCTCACCGAAGTCCCAACCCCCTGGGATTTTCCAGGCATGCCTCCGAAGGCCTCGGGCGCTTGGGCTTCCCCATCCCGAGGCGGCTCCGCATCCACACCCGCTCCGGCGCCGTTTAGCGCCCTTGGTGACCGTCCCTCGTTTTCACTTGACATCCTGAGCCGTCCCCTTTATTTTACACACAGACCGATTCCTCCAGCATCAAGCAACCGAGACCGCTCGAACCGTCCGCGCCGCCGTCGCGGCCCGAGGTCGCCAAGGAGTGCATGATGGGATCCACGCACCAGTCAGCCCCTCGCTGGTTTATCCTCCCGCTCTTGTTCCTGCTTCTGGCCGCGCCCCGGCTTTTCGGGCAAGAGCTCAGCGCCCGGGAAATCGTGCAAAAGATGGACACCCTGCTCCGGGGCAAGTCCAGTTATACGAAAATGAAAATCACCATCTACAATCCCGACTGGTCGAAGCCGCGGGTGATGGAGTTATATGCCTACGAGTCCACCGAGGACAAGAAAGCCTTCATCCGGATCACCAGCCCGCCCCGGGACCAGGGCACCGGCTTTTTGAAAATCGGGTATAACCTCTGGATGTATCTGCCCGCGACCGAGCGGGTGATGAAGATCCCGCCCTCGATGATGCACCAGTCCTGGATGGGCTCGGACTTCACCAACGACGACCTGGTCAAGGAATCCAGCCTGGTCAACGACTATGAGCAGAAGATCACCGGCGTGGAAACCGACCCGGAACAGGGCAAGGTCTTTGAGTTGGAGCTTTTGCCCAAGCCCAGCGCCCAGGTGGTCTGGGGCAAGATTCTGCTCCGGGTCCGGGAGCAGGGCTTCGTCCCGCTCCGGGAACAGTATTTCGACGAGCAGGGCCGGCTGGTCAACGAGATGACCTTTTCCCAGGTCCAGGAGATGGCCGGCCGCACCCTGCCCACGGTGTGGGAGATGCACTCCACCACCAAGCCCGGACACCGCACCGTGCTGGAACTCTTGGAAGCACAGTTCAACCTCGCGATTCCGCCCGGGACCTTCACCGAGAAAAACCTGAAGACCAGGAACTGAGCTAATGCTGTTCACTCAAGGGAGATTCTCAGAAGGAGGAATTCTCACGCAAAGCCGCAAAGGGGCAAAAGCTCAGAAGCAAAGAGGCTTGGCGCCTTGGAAACTCATCCGGCTTTGCGGCTGAAGTCGGCCGGCTTAGTCGCAAAGGACTTTAAGCCGCCAAGTCTTGAAAATTTTCGCGCCTTGGCGTCTTTGCGTGAAAATCCTTTCTTAAATGGACAGCAGGGGGAACTGGGCGTGCTCTCGGCATGAATACCTTTCTCAAAATCGCCTGGCGGGACCTGTGGCGCCACCGGCTGCGCAGCGTCCTCACCCTGGCCGCGATCGTGTTCGGCACCGGACTGACCCTGTTCACCATGGCCTTTGCCCGGGGCGAGCACCAGATGATGATCGTCAGCGCCATCGGCCTTTTTTCCGGGCACCTGCAAGTGCACCGCGCCGGTTACCAGGTGGAAAACAGCCTGGTCCACTCCCTGGAGGTGCCCCCGCCGCTGACCGACTATCTGCAAGGCTCGCCCTGGGTCAAGGCCTACTCCCCGCGGCTGTGCACCGATGCCTTGATCCAGGCCGGGGCCAACTTGTCCGGGAGCAAAATCTGCGGGGTGAACCCGGCCGAGGAAGTCCAGACCAGCGGGCTGGCCCAGGCCTTTTTCCCGGAGATGCAGAAAGTGCCCAAGGGCAAAAAGCCGTTCCGGCGCGGCCAAGGATCCTTCCTTTCCGAAACCGGGATGAAGGAGGCGGTGCTGGGCCAAGACCTGGCGACCAACATCCAGGCCGAGGTGGGGGACACCATCTCGATCCTGACCCAGGATTATTACGGCGGCCTGGCCGCGGACAATTATCGGGTGCAAGGCATTTACCGGGCCGGCTCGCCTGACTTGGACGCGGCAATGATGCTGGTCAACCTCTTGGCCATGCAAGAGCTCTTGGGCATGAAGGGCCAGGTCACCGAGGTGGCGGTGCTGCTCCGCGACGAGAAGGACCTCTCCCGGACCGGAAAAGATCTTTATGACCTCTTGGCGCCGGAACCGGGCCCCTGGCAAATCGAGGAGCTCGCTCCGGAAGGGTTGTGGCGGGTCGAACCACGTAATCCCAACCTGCCCCCGGATTCGCCCTTGCAGCTCGCGGACCGGAACATCCTCGCCGACGCCATCCGGCGCATGCCCGGCGTCCTGGCTTATTCCCCTCGCGTCAAGGCAACCCTGACTTCAAAAGCCGGCCGGTTCTCGGCCCTGGGCATCGTCCCGGAACAGGAAAACCGGACCTCGGCTCTCTCTTCCCGGCCGGCCTCCGGAGCATCCCCCAACTTTTCGGGCCAGAACTGGATCGTCTTCCGGGCCGATCTGGCTGACCGGCTGAGACTGCAAACCGGCGGGACCCTGGAGCTCCAGGGCGAAAATTACCTGGGTGAAAAATTCACTTTCCAGCCGAGGCTCGCGGCTCGGTTTCAAGCCCGGCCTTACGACCCGGACGCTTTTCTCGCGCTTTTAGAGCTCCAGGACCACCTGAAACTGGGCGACAGCCTGCACCAGGTTCTGCTCCGCCTGGAGAACTCGGCCGACCCGGGCCGGACCCGGGCGATCATCAACGCCCGGCTCAATTACGAAGTGGTGCCCTGGCAGGAGCTCAAGCCCGACCTGGTCCAGCTCATCATGCTCGACAACGCCGGCGCCGTGCTCTGGCTGATGATCCTGCTGGTGGTGATCGCCTTCGTGGTCCTGCTCACCATCCTGATGAGCGTGCTCGAGCGCAAGCGGGAGTTCGCCATCATGAAGGCCATCGGCACCACGCCTTTCGAGATCTTCGGCCTGATCCTCTTGGAATCGGCCTTCCTGGTGGTCCTCGGCAGCCTGGGCGGGGTGCTGCTCGGCCTGATCCCCTCCCTCTACTACACCTACATCCCCCTCGACCTTTCCCGGTTCATCGAGTCCTTGCAGGAGTTCGGGCTGGAGCCTTACCTTTATGCGAAACTGGAAATCCGGATGGTGTTCGCCACCCTGGCGATCATGCTGGGGATCGTGATGTTCATGACCATTTTTCCCGCCCTGCGCGCGGCCCGGACCCGGCCGGCGCTGGAAATGCGGCTGCAGTAGGAGCGGCGATGGGCACCTATGGCAAGATCGCCTGGCGCAACCTCTTCCGCAACCCCCGGCGGACATTGGTGATCATCCTGGCCATCGGGCTCGGCATCTGGGGCGTGCTCATGGCCATGGCCCTGGACAACGCCTTTGCCTTTCAGATGATTGACAACTTCATCTTCACCCACCTCGGCCATATCGAGGTCCATGCCCGCGGCTATCAGAAACATCCCAGCCTCAAGCTGTGCATGGTCGAGGCCGACGCCATCCTGGAAAAAATCCAGGGCTCGCCCCACCTCCGGGCCTATGCCCCGCGGATCAAAAACTTCGGCCTGGCCCAGTCGGCCCGCTCCAGCCGGGGCGTGATGCTGGTGGGGATTGATCCCGAGGCCGAAGCCCGGGTCACCCGGATCCGGGAGTTTGTCTCAGAGGGCCGGTATTTCGCGGACGCCGAAGAAGAAGGCGTCCTGATCGGAGAGAGCCTGGCCAACGAACTGAAGATCGGCCTGGGCGACAAGCTCACCTTCCTCACCCAGGGCTATGCCAGCGAGGAAGGCCTGATCGAGAGTTTTCGCGTCCTCGGACTCTATCGCAGCGGGATCAGCGAGCTGGACAAGGTTCTGGTCTATCTGCCGCTCCCGGTCCTCGCCCGGATTCTCGGCATGGAGGGCAAGCTCAGCGAGATCGCCATCCGGGTGGATGAAGATCCAAATCTTCCCTTGCTGAAAAACGAGCTGCGGCAGCGGCTGGCCGGGGTCAAGCCGGACCTCAAGGCCGAGCCGTTAACGCTTCCCGGGGTGGAATCCGGGCCGGTTCCCGCGCTAAAGGTGCGGGAGCGCCGGTCTCCGGAGCTCCTGGCCGATCCGGACCCCATGGCCGAGTCGTTCCGCCTCCACCCGGAAGTGTCCAGCGAGAGCGTGCGGCTGGCCCTGACTCTCCCGGTCCGGCACCGCCTTTCCGGCCGGGAAAAGCGGGAAGCAACCCTCGAGTTGTGGGGGGTGGACCCGATCCGCGAGGACAAGACCACCCACCTGTTTAGCTTGGTCGAGGTGCCGGCCTCAAGCTGGCTTTTTGGGACCGAACTGGAAAAGGAGCTGGATATCCAGACCGACTGGATCATCCTGAGCCGGCCGGCCGGCCTGGCGCTGGCGGCCGAGCCCGGGGACACCCTCGAAGTCGGCGCCGGAGCCAATCCATTACACCTGCAGGTCGTAGGCACGATGTCCTCCGAGATTCCCGGCGCCGCCGCCAATTCCTTCGCCATCCTCCACCGCGAGCCGTTGTGGCAGACTTTTCTCGGACAGCCCCGGGCCAGCGAGATCCTGGTCCGCCTCAAGCCGGAGGCCGACGGCCGGCAGGTTTCCCAGGAACTCCTGGACGGCCTGGGCCTGGAAATCCTGGACTGGGGCGAACTCTACCCGGTGCTGGCGGAGATGGGCTCGATGATTGACGTGGCCAACTACATCTTCCTGCTGGTGGTCTATATCGCCGTCACCTTCGGCATTGCCAACACCATGATCATGGCCGTGTTCGAGCGGCTGCGGGAACTGGGAATCCTGAAAGCGCTGGGCACCACCCCCGGCCAGATCTTCCTGCTGGTCATCCTCGAATCCATCTTCCTCTCTATCCTCGGCATGATCCTGGGAATGGCCGTCAGCGGCGCAACCTACTGGCTCTGGGCACGGCACGGCCTGGACCTGTCCTTCTTCGCCTCGGGCATGGAAGCCATGGGGCTGGGCACGGTCCTCTTCCCGGTGCTCACCGCGGAAAATATCGTGATCACCGCGCTGGCCGCGCTGGTGATCGCCATCGGCTCGGCGCTGTATCCGGGCTGGCGGGCGTCGCGGCTCCTGGTGGTTGAAGCAATGAGGGCCACCTAAGAGAGGCGCGGCAAACAATGGAGCGATCCCTTTCAAGCCAAGGGTTGCTGCCGGCGCTCCGGCTGGCGGCGCTGCTCCTCGGAATCACGGCCGCGAGCAGGCCGGGCCTGGCCAGAGAGCTTCTCTCCCGCTCGGCTGAGCTCACGGCCGAAAGCCGCGACGCCTTTCGCTTAGACTACTCCGGCTACCTCCAGGAACAGGTCATCTCGGCCGGAGAGTTCGGCGGCCGTTCCTTTACCCTGGGCCAGACCCGCAGCCGCCTTGTTCTCGACGCCACTTTCCATAAGAAATTCAGCGCCGAGTTCAGCCAGACCCTGGCAGCCGACTACGGCAGCGCGCTCATCAACCCGGTCTATGCTCTCTCGGCCCAGGCCCCGCCGCCGACCTATTTCCGCTGGGATCATTCCTTTTACCCGGGAAAGGACCCGTCCCTGGACTGGTCTGTTTACCGGGCCTATGGCAAGTATGAGAATGCCCAGGTCAGCCTGATTCTCGGCCGGCAGAGGATCGCCTTTGGCACGGCGCTGTTTTACAGCCCGATGGACCTGTTCAACCCCGTGAGCCCCCTGGCCCTGGAGCCCGAGGAAAGGGTCGGAGTGGATGCGGCCTTTTTCGAGGCCCGCCTGGCCCAGTTCACCTATCTCGACTTGGCCTACGGCGTGGGCGACCTAATTGATGAGAGCCGCTTCGCGGTCCAGGCCAAGACCACGGTTCATTCCTATGATCTTTCCCTGCTGGGGGCGCGCATCTTCGAGGACTGGATCGCCGGCGGCGCTTTTTCCGGCTACCTCAAGGCCGGCGGTCTCTATGGCGAGATGACTTACACCATGCCGGAGACCGGGTCCAACTACCTCCGCGCCACCCTCGGCTACCAATACAGCTTTGCCAACTCCGTCAACCTGGTCGCCGAGTATTACCACAACGACGGGGTGCTGGCCCCGGCTACCCCGGGATTAGTCTCTTCCTTCCTTGCCGGCCAGGCCGGCCTTGCCACCCTGCACCGGAACTTCCTGGGCCTCAGCTCCGGGATTGATTACACCGCCCTGGTCCGGCTCTCCGGCGCTGTCCTCTTTGACCTGGACTACGGCTCCTTTTTCCTGGGCCCGGCCCTGACCTATTCCGCTCCGTATTCGATCACCCTCACCCTCGGCGCCCAGCTCTTCTCCGGCGGCCCGAAGAGCGAGTTCGGATTCCTGCCCGACTTTTACTACGCCCGCCTGCGCTGGAATTTCTAAATTCCGCGTCCTCTTTCTCGTTCTTATTGAGGATCGCGTAATTGGTTGACACGCGTAAGCAGGGGCGGCTCGCGAGCCGCCCCTACCCCGCCCTACCCCGCCGCCCCTACCCCGCCTGGGAAGGGGTTCTGGATGACAACCTGAATTGGCAATACCACCAGCCCAAAGGCTTTTCAGGTCAATCTATTCTTCGATCATCAATAGTCGCTCCCTGGTCATGCGGAGGGGCACCCCCCTTGCGGGTGCCCCCGACCCTTCGCGGCGATGGTTCACGAGATCCGATTCCTCCTGCGCAGGCCACCTCGGAGGAAGCGGTAAAAGGGGCCGCGGGTATCGAAGCCGCGGAGTGCCCTCCCAAGTCAAAGATCAGAAGAATCTGGTCGTTAAAGGAAGAAAAAACTTCTTGACTTGGGCTTTCATAGATGCCCCTACGAAGGAAAACTTAACCGGGAATCAGGGAATTTTCATTGACTTGGCTCAGCGACTGGACTAAAATTAGAGTTTAAGGAAAAGACAAGTGGAACCGAGAGAAGGGGTCGTGGTGTCTGTTTGCTGAGGGAGGGGGACCGAAGCGGAAGGAGGAAGCGAGATGAGGAACCTGCGGGATCTCAAGAGCCGGTATGAGTTTCAGTTGGATAACAAACAACTGGTGCTCCTCTTTGCCGGGATGGTGGTGATTCTCATCCTGGCTTTTATTTTAGGCACCTTGTTCGGCAAGAACCTGTATTCGATGAAGACCGGGGAAGAGGCCGCCCCGGCCGTGGCCGAACCCGCGCCGGAAGCGCCGGCACCCTTGGCCGCGGGGACCGCGGAGCCGGAGACCGGACCTGTCGTCATCGCTTCCCCGGAAGAACAGGAGAAGCAGAGATTGATGAAGGAGCTGGATGCCCAGAAGCTGCCCAGTGCGCCCCCGGCGCCTGCTGCCCCGGCCCCCTCGGCCAAAACCGAGGCTGCCTCCAAACCCGAGCCGGCGGCGGAGCCGATGCCGGCCCCGGTTTCGGGCGCGGGTTCTTGGACCATCCAGTTAGTGGCTTCCCAGAACCGTGAGGAGGCCGAGGCGCTGAAAAACAAGCTGCTCGAGAAGAAATACGACGCCTACCTGGTGAAGGTGGAGATCCCGGGCAAGGGGTTGTGGTATCGCCTGCGGGTCGGGCATTACCAGAACCGGGAGCAGGCGGACAAAGCGCTGCGCATCATCAAAGCCCGGGAGCCGCAGTATCAAGACGCCTTCGTGACCAAATGAAGGGCCTGATTCTCAGCGGCGGCCGGGGCACCCGGCTGCGGCCCATCACCTATACCAGCGCCAAACAGCTCATTCCGGTGGCCAATCGGCCGATCCTGTATTACGGCCTGGAAGCGATCCGCGCCTCCGGGATCCGGGACGTGGGCATCGTGGTGGGCGAGACCCACGCCGAGATCAAGGCCGCGGTGGGCGACGGCCGGCGCTTCGGGGTCAAGGTCACCTACCTCCACCAGCCGGAGCCTTTGGGCCTGGCCCATGCGGTTTTAGTTGCCGAGAAGTTCCTGGCCGAAAAGCCCTTTGTCATGTACCTGGGCGACAACCTGATCAAGAGCGGGATTCAGCCGCTGGTCCAAGAGTTCCGGCTGAAGAAGCCCAACGCCATGATCCTGCTCGCCCACGTGCCCAACCCTTCCCATTTCGGGGTGGCCGAGCTGAAAAACGGGCGGGTGGTCCGCCTCACGGAAAAGCCCAAGCGGCCCAAGACCGACCTGGCCCTGGTCGGGGTTTACATGTTTGACCGGCACGTGTTCCAGGCGGCCAAGGCGATCCGGCCCTCCTTTCGGGGCGAGCTGGAGATCACCGACGCCATCCAGTGGCTGGTGGACCGCGGCTACCGGGTGGTGCCGCACGTGGTCGAGGGTTGGTGGAAGGACACCGGCCGGGTGGAAGACATCCTGGAGGCGAACCGAATGGTGCTGGACACGCTGGAGAGCCGGATTCAGGGCCGGGTGGACAAGAAAAGCCGGGTCCAGTTCAAGGTGGTGATCGAAAAGGGGGCGCGGGTGGTGCGGAGCGTGATCCGGGGCCCGGCCATCATCGGCGAGGGCAGCCTGATCCAGGACAGCTACATTGGGCCGTTCACCTCGATTGACCGCGGCTGCCGGATCGAGCGCGCGGAGATCGAGCATTCGATCGTGCTCGCCCAGAGCACGCTCCGGGATATTCCCCAGCGCATCGAGGACAGCTTGATCGGGCGGGACGTGGTGATCAGCCGGAGCGGCGGCCGGCCCTCGGTGCTCCGGTTCATGGTCGGCGACGCCTCCCGGGTGGAGCTGGCCTGATCCTTAATGGCTGGAGGTTTTTGCGCTCATGATTCAAGGAGTGGTAATCAAAAAGCTCAAGGTGATCCCGGACGAGCGGGGCCGACTGATGGAGATCCTGCGCAACGACGAGGGTTTTTTCAGCGGCTTCGGCCAGGTCTATCTGACCACCGCTTACCCGGGGGTGGTCAAGGCCTGGCACGCGCACCGCAAGCAAGTGGACAACCTCACCATCGTCAAGGGGATGGCCAAGTTTGTGCTCTACGACGGCCGGGAAGGCTCGCCCACCCGGGGCGAGATCAACGAGTTCTACGCGGGCGAGCACAACCCCATCCTGGTCAGCATCCCCACCGGGGTCTTTCACGGGTTCAAGTGCATCAGCTCCTCCGAGTGCCTGGCCATCAACATCCCTTCGGAAGTATACCGGGCCGACAACCCCGACGAGATCCGGCTCGATCCCTACCGGTCCGAAATCCCTTACGACTGGTCCCGAAAGGACAAGTAGCCGGCCCCCTGGGGCTCTGGGCCGGAAGCGATGAAGCTCTTAGTCACAGGCGGAGCCGGATTTGTCGGCTCCCATTTCATCCGTCTGGCGCTCACCGAGACCGGCCACGAGGTGGTGAACCTCGACGCCCTCACCTATGCCGGCAACCTTGCAAATCTGCATGAAGTGGCCGATCATCCCCGCTACCGCTTCGTCAAGGGTGATATCCGCGACGCCAAGCTGGTCTCCCGGCTTCTCGCCCAAGGGATCGAGGCGGTCCTCAACTTCGCCGCGGAAAGCCACGTGGACCGGAGCATCGCCGACCCCGAGCACTTCCTGGCCACCAACTTCTTCGGCGCCGCGGTCCTGCTGGAAGCGGGGCGCGGTCTCAATCGCCCCGGTTCCGGCCGGGCGCTTCAATGCTTCGTGCAGGTCTCGACCGATGAGGTTTACGGGTCGCTCGGGCCGGAAGGCCGCTCGACCGAGGAATCGCCGCTCGCGCCCAACTCGCCCTATGCCGCGAGCAAGGCCGCAGCCGACCTGCTCGCGCGCGCCTATCACCGCACCTACGGTCTGCCCGTGATCATCACCCGGTCCTCCAATAACTACGGGCCTTACCAGTTCCCGGAAAAGCTGATCCCGCTCTTTGTCACCAACGCGCTTGGCGACCAGCCGCTGCCGCTTTACGGGGACGGGCTTTATTGCCGCGACTGGATCCACGTGGAGGACAACTGCCGGGGGATCCTGCTGGTCTTGGAGGAAGGCCGGCCCGGCCAGGTTTACAACATCGGAGGCAACTGCGAGATTAGCAACCTGGAACTGACCGAGCGGATCCTCAAGATTTTGAAGAAGCCCCGGCGGCTGATCCGGTTCGTGACCGACCGGCCCGGCCATGACCGCCGCTACGCGCTGGATTCAAGCAAGATCGAGCGGGAGCTGGGTTTCAGCCCAGGGATGGTTTTGGAGGACGGGCTGCGCGGGACCATCGCGTGGTATCGCGAGAACCCGGGGTGGTGGCAAAGCATCAAACAGGGCGAGTACCGGCGCTATTACCAGCAGATGTATGGCCGGCGGCTGAAGCCGGGCCGGGCGGCGAAGCGCCCGTCGGCCGCGGCCGGCAAGAGGAAGTCCTAGCGTCCGGGGTGCGGGTTGGTTCCGGAAGGGAAGGATGAGCGCCATGGTGAAAGAGAGTCACTGCAACTTTTGCGGCAAGGGCCAGAGCCAGGTGGGCCGGCTGTTCACCGGGCCGCCGGTGTTCATCTGCAACGAGTGCGTGGACCGGATGAGCGCGGCTCTGGACGGCCGGGCCGCGGCCGAGCGGGTCCGTTTGCGGGACGATTTGGAGCGGACGGTGGCCGAGAGCTTCCGCCGGATGGTGGCCAACCTGCACCTGGGCGAGCTGCACGAGAAGTATCAGCACCTGGTGAAGGTCAAGTTCAAGGAAGGGCCGGAGAGCCTGAGCTTCCAGGAGGTGTTTGAGGAGTTCAAGCGCGGGGTGGAGGAGGTGATTCCGGAGGACGACTACCAGACCCGTTACGACCTGGGCATCGCTTACAGCGAGATGGGCCTGTATGCGGACGCGCTCCGGGAACTGGGCCAGAGCCTGGGGCACGCGCTCGGGGCCAAAGACCATGCCCGGGCCCGGGAGGTCATGAGCGCGCTCTTGTTTGTGCCGGCGGAGGCCGAGCTGATGATGCAGGCCCTGGCCCGGGTCTTCCGGGAGGTGAACCCTTGAACCTGTGCGTGGTGGGAGTCGGCTACGTGGGCCTGGTGGCCGCGACCTGCCTGGCCGAGAGCGGCAACGACGTGGTCGCGGTGGACAGCGATGCCGGTAAGATCGAGCGGCTTCAGGCCGGCGAGATCCCGATTTTCGAGCCGGGCCTTTTGGAGTTGGTCGGCCGCAACCTCCGGGAAGGCCGGCTCCGCTTCAGCACCGGCCTAGCTGAGGCCGTGCCCTCGGCCGAGGTCATCTTCATCGCGGTGGGCACCCCGCCCGACCCCAACGGGGCCGCGGACCTGTCCGCCGTGTTCGCGGTGGCGGACGAGATCGGCCGCCGCCTCTCCGGCTACAAGCTGGTCGTGCTCAAGTCCACCGTGCCGGTGGGCACCGCCGAGAAAGTAGAGACGATCATCCGGGAAAGCGCGGGTGAGGGCGCCCCTGAGTTCGAGGTGGCATCCAACCCCGAGTTCATGAAAGAGGGCGCCGCGATTGATGACTTCATGCGGCCGGACCGGGTGGTCGTGGGCGTGGCCTCGGACCGGGCCGCGGCCATCCTCCGCGAACTCTATGCTCCCTTTGTCCGGACCGAGAAGCCGATCCTGGTCATGGACCGCCGCTCCGCGGAAATGACCAAATACGTGTCCAACGCCATGCTCGCCGCCAAGATCTCCTTTATCAACGAGATGGCTAACCTCTGCGAGCACCTCGACGCCGACATCAACGCGGTGCGCCGGGGCATCGGCTTTGATTCCCGGATCGGCTTCCAGTTCCTCTTCCCCGGCATCGGCTACGGCGGCTCCTGCTTTCCCAAGGACGTGGACGCGCTCATCCGGCTCGGAACCGAGCACAACTACCAGGCCCGCATCCTGGCCGCGGTGCAGGCGGTCAACGCCGACCAGAAGCGGGCTTTGGTGGACAAGGTCCGCGGCCACTTCCAGAACCGCCTGCAAGGGAAGACCTTGGCCCTCTGGGGCCTGGCCTTCAAGCCCCAGACCGACGACATGCGGGAAGCGCCCGCCCAGGAGATCCTGCGCGAGCTTTTAGCGCTCGGCGCCCGCTTCCGGGTGCACGACCCGGTGGCCATGGCCGAGGCCAAGAAGCTCTTCGGCGAGAGCCTCACCTACTGCGACAACCCTTACCAGGCCCTGGAAGGCGCTTCGGCGCTCTTGATCGCCACCGAGTGGAACGAGTTCCGCCGGCCCAATTTTTCCCGGATCAAGGAACTGCTGCTGGAACCGGTGATCTTCGACGGCCGCAACCTCTACGAGCCGGAGGTCATGGCCCGCTGGGGCTTCACCTATTACTCCATCGGCCGCAAGCCGGTGAACGAACCCTGATCCCGCTGGTCGCATGTCCACCCGCGTCATCCTGGTCCGCCACGGCGAAACCCAGTGGAACCGCGAGCGCCGCTGCCAGGGTTTCACCGATGTCCCTCTCTCCGAGGTCGGCCTGGAACAGGCCGAGCGCCTCAGCCGCGCCCTCTCGCACGAATCCCTGGCCGCGGTTTTTTCTTCCGACCTGATCCGGGCCAGGAAGACGGCCGAGATCGTCGCCCGGCCCCACCAGCTGCCGGTGCAGGTGGACGCGCGCCTGCGCGAGTTGAACCAGGGGATACTGGAGGGCCAGAACATGGAGGGCCTGCTCGCGCACCATGCCGAGCTGCTCAAGGCCTGGATGGCGGACCCGGCCCACACCCAGATGCCCCAGGGCGAATCGCTGCTCGAGATCCAGGCCCGGGGCTGGGCCGCGATCCGCGAGATCGTGGAGCGCCACCCGGACCGGACCATGGCGGTGGTCGCCCACAACCTGCTCAACGTGGCCGTGATCTGCCGGGTGCTGGACCTGGACCTCAACCACTTCCGCCGCCTCAAGCAGCACTCCAGCGCCATCAACGAGATCGAGTTCGGCCTTCACGGCGCCACTTTGATCCGCCTCAACGACATCCATCACCTGGGCAACGATCACCGCTGAGGCCGGCGCCAAGCACTCTCCGTCCATGACCATTCTCCAAACCCCGGCCCTGGTCCTCCGCACCACCGTGCAGGCAGAGGCCGACCTCATCGTCTCCCTCTACACCCGCGAGCGGGGAAAGATCCGCGCCGCAGCCAAGTCCGCGCTGAAAAGCCACAAGCGCTTTCCCGGACAGCTCGAACTCTTCAACCACCTCGAAGTCTCGCTCCGGTCCTCCCGGCTCCCCGACCTGCCCCTGCTCGAACAGTCCCGCCTGCTCGATGACTTCCCACACCTCCGGCCCCATCTCGAAAAAGTGGCCGCGGCCAGTTTCCTGGCCGAAGTAACCGAGACCGCTTCCGGCGAGTTCGATCCCAACCCCGCCGTTTACCGCCTGCTCCTGCAAGCCTTCCGCCGGCTCGACCGGGAAGCCAGGCCCGAGCCGATCCTCTGGGCCTCCCTGCTCCGGCTGCTCGACCACCTGGGCTACCGGCCCGCGCTCGAGACCTGCGCCCTTTGTCAGCGGCCGCTGCCGGAGCGCGGCCTTTTCTTCAGCGCCGGCGCCGGAGGAGCGCTCTGCCCTGGCTGCGGCAAAAAGACGGCCCCGGCCGCCCGTCTCGCGAACTCGACCTTGCGCACCTTCCAGTCCGCACTGCGGCTCCCGCCCTCGCGGCTCAAGCGCCTCGGCTTTACCCAGAGCGTCTTGCAGGAGGCAGCCGCACTCCTCCCGGCCTACGCCGAATACCACCTCGGCCGGGAGTTGAAAACTTACCGCTTTTTGCGCGAGCTTTCCCGGCCATTTGATCGAGGAAAATTCGCCTGACCTTTCTGAAATTTTTCATTGCATTGGAAAAATGAATAGTTGGGGTCAGACCCCAATTATTAGATTAAGAGGTTGCTCTCCCGCTGGCTTTTTGCTACTATCTGGGCATGGCGCGACCCTGGCGGATCCAATTTCCCGGCGCCGTCTACCACGTCACCGCGCGTGGCAACAGCCGCCGGGCCATCTTCCTGGAGGATGCCGCCCGATCCGGGTTTCTGGACTTGCTCGGTGCCGGTTCGAGTGGCGGCTTCGGGATGAAATTCTCAGTTACTATGGAAATACCCCCTCTTCCCAGTTCCGACGTTACCGACAGGTATTCGGGGTCTGACCCCAAATGTTAGATTAAGGAGAAAGATGTCGGAGTTACGGCGCGACCCGGTGGACGGCCGCTGGGTGATCATTGCCCCGGATCAGCGCAAGCGGCCGGTGGACTTTTACACGGCGCCTTACCCGGCGACCGAAGGCCCTTGCCCCTTCTGCCCGGGCCACGAGAGCGTGACCCCGGCCGAGATCCTGGCTCGGCGGGATCCGGGCAGCCGGGCCAACGGTCCGGGCTGGCGGGTGCGGGTGATCCCTAATATGTTTCCGGTGCTGCGGGTGGAGGACGAGTTGCGCCGCGAGGGCCGTGGCTATTACGACAAGATGAGCGGGACCGGCGCGCACGAGGTGATCATCGAATCGCCCCGCCACGACGACCGGCACGCGACCATGTCCGAGGCACTGTTGGAAGAGGTCTTCTGGGTCTGCCGGGAGCGGATGCTGGACTTGCGCCAGGACCGCCGCATCCAATACGTGCTGGTATTCAAGAACTACGGGACCGCGGCCGGGGCCAACCTCGAACACCCCCACTCGCAATTGATCGCGCTCCCGATCCTGCCCAAGAAGTTGATCGAGGAGACCGAGGGTGCCCGGGAATATTTTCGCCACCACGAGCGCTGTATTTTTTGCGACATCGTGAGCCAGGAGGTGGAGGAGGAATCGCGCCTGATCAGCGCGAACGAGGATTTCATTGCCATCGTGCCCTGGGCGCCGATTTATCCCTTCGAGATCTGGATCCTGCCCCGCCGGCACCAGCCCCGCTTCGAGGAGCCGACCGACCGGCTTTACGCCCGCTTCGCCCAGATCCTGGCCGAGGTCACCCGCCGGCTGGAGCGGGCGCTCACCCGGCCCCATTACAACGCCGTGCTCCATACCTCGCCCTTTACCGACAAGCACCGCGAGTATTTTCACTGGCACCTGGAACTGATGCCCCGGCTTACCCGGCGGGCGGGGTTTGAGGTGGGCTCCGGCTTTTACGTCAACCCGATCCCGCCGGAGGACGCCGCCCAGTTCCTGCGGCAGACGGAGATTGCCGGATGAGTTACTCCTATCGCCGCGTCTCCTTCGGCCCGGGCCTTACCCCCGCGGTCATGACCTTGCTCATCATCAACGTGGGCGCCTTCGCGCTCCGGCTGTTCCTGCCCAACGTCACCCTGGAGGCCTTTGCCCTCATCCCGGCCCAGGTCTTTCCCGGGCTGCAACTCTGGCGGGTGGTCACCTACCTGTTCCTCCACGCCGACTTCGCCCACATCTTCTTCAACATGCTCGGGCTGTTCTTTTTCGGCCCGCCGCTGGAGCAGACCTGGGGCACGCGTCGCTTCTACATCTTTTACTTCCTGACCGGCGTGGGCGCCGGCGTAGTGGCGGTTCCCTTCTATATTCTCTTCGGCGGCCCGCTCGGCCCAATGACCCCCATCATCGGCGCTTCCGGGGCCATCTTCGGGCTGCTCGCCGGCTTTGCCCTGCTTTATCCCAACCAGGTCATCTACCTGCAATTCCTCTTCCCGATCAAGGCCAAGTGGCTGGTCCTGATCTACGGGGCCATGGAATTCTTCTCCACCGTCTCCTACGCCGGCGGCCGGGGCACCGGCGTGGCCAATGCCGCGCACTTGGCCGGCCTGGTCATCGCCTATTTCTACGTGCGCCGGTTTTCGGATTTCCAGAGCATCCCCTTCCGCCTCCGGCAATGGCGGCGCCGGCGCCAGTTCAAGTCGCTCCAGCGTGAGCAAAACCGGCGGGACGATAACGGCCCCACCTTTCACTGACATTGGAAAAAAGAATTTTAGATTTTTGATTTTGGATTTTAGATTAGCTGGAGGATTTAAATCTAAAATCAGCAATCCAAAATCCAAAATGCCTGAACCTCGCCTTCTGCCCTCCCTGCCTATCGCCCCTTTGATCGCTCTGTGCTATGATACGGGCAGGCAACCGAAAATCATGATCCAGGAACTGAAAGAGCGCCTGCAGGACCAGGCCCAGGACTTGGCGGCATGGTTTGAGGCCAAGAAAGCCGGGCTAAAGCTCTCCCTGTATCTGTCGGTGGACATCCGCAACTCCCACCGCAAGATCAGCATCGTGGACACCAACGCTTTCCCGGCCGGCTTCAACAACCTCTGCGGCCACGGCTCCGGCGAGCTGACCCTTACCCTGCGCCGCTTCCTGGAAGAGCATTATCCCGGCGCCCGCGGCCTGCTCTTGGTGCCCGAGTCCCACACCCGCAACCGCCTTTACCTGGAAAACGTCCGGGTGCTGGCCCAGGCCCTTCTGCAGGCGGGCTATGAGTTGCGCGTGGGCACCTTGCTCCCGACCGATTCCAGCCGGCCGCTCCGCCTGCCCGCAGTTTCCGGCGAACTCCTGTGCTATGGCCTCAGCCAGGAAAAGGGCCGCCTGCGCGCCGGCGATTTCGAGCCGGACCTGGTCATCTCCAACAACGACTTCCGCACCGGCGTGCCCGAGGTGCTGCAAGGCATTGCCCAGCCGGTAGCGCCGCTTAAGGAGCTGGGCTGGCACCGCCGGAAAAAGTCGGACCACTTCCGCATCCTCAACCGCCTGGTGGCCGAGTTCGCGGAGCTGATCGGAATGGAGGCCGGCCGGTTCGTGCCCCTGACCGACTTTCACCCCGACGCCGACTTCGAGAGCGAGACCGGCCGCGAGGCTCTGGCCCATAAGGTCGAGGCCATGCTGCGGCAGCTGGCCGAGCAGAGCCGGCCGCCGGACCTGAACGGCGAGCCGTTTGTGTTCATCAAAGACAACTCCGGCACCTACGGGATGGCGATCATGAGCGTGACCTCGGGCGACGAGGTCCGCCGGGCCAGCCACAAGACCCGGACCAGGATGAGGGTGGGCAAAGGCAAGGCCAAGGTGAAAGAGGTGATCATCCAGGAAGGTGTGGTCACCCGGGACAGCCTGGCCGGCTGCCCGATGGAACCGGTCCTTTACCTGGTGGGCGACCAGCCGGTGGGCGGCTTTTTCCGGGTCCATTGCTCTCGCTCGGACCGGCAGAACCTGAACGTCTCCGGCATGACCTTCAATACCCTTTGTTTTCACGAAGTTGAAGGCCAACCCCAGGAGATCATAGACGACCACTGCGGCCAGCCGGCCGACTTGTTCCTGGTCTATGGCACTTTGGGCCGGATTGCGGCGATCGCGCTGGCCGAGGAGATTAAAGCGTTAGGCACTGAAAATTGAAAGGATTCGCCCCCAGGCGGGCTGAAGATTAAATCAAAATATGGAACTTTTTTTCCCCAGCAATGTCTTTATAATCAAGCGGTGGATGGCCAAAGGAGCTAATCCAGGGCGCTTTTCGCTCGATGCGGAAGCGGGAAAGGGACCCAAAGCCGGCGAGGACGCGGATGTTGAGCTGATCCGGGAGTTCCTGAAAGGCAATCAGAGTTCTTTTAACCGGCTGGTATTGAAATACCAGAATAAAATCTTTAACTTATGCTACCGGATGCTGGGTGATCAGGCCGAGGCCGAAGACGTGGCCCAGGACGTTTTTGTTACGCTGTTTCGCTCAGTTAAAACTTTCCGCGGTGATTCCTTGTTCAGCACCTGGGTCTTTCGGATCACCGTCAACCACTGTAAAAACCGGCTGAAGTATCTGACCCGGCGAAATTATTTTAGAACCCAGTCGCTGGATCAGCCTCTTCCCACCGAAGAGGGAGAAGTTACTCCGGACGTGGAGGATGACGGAGAGACACCGGAAGAAATTCTGGTGACCAGCGAAATCCAGGACTTGATCCAAAGGAAGATTGGCGAACTGGACGAAGAGCATCGGACCGCGATCGTGCTCCGCGACATCCAGGGCTTGAGCTACCAGGAAATCGCTGATATCCTTCACCTGAAAGAGGGCACCGTGAAATCCAGGATCCATCGAGCGCGTCTGGAATTGAAGGAGAAGCTGGAACGAGAGGGCAAATTTTAAGTCATCAATCGAGGACCTGTCATGGACTGTGAAGCGATTCGAAACCTTTTCTCCGACGATGCGGACCGGACCCTGGGCGTGGAACTGAAAGAAGCCCTGGATCAGCACCTAGTGCGATGCCCGGCTTGCTCCCGCGAGCTCAAAAAGTTCATCTCCACCGTCCAACTCCTCTCCTCCCTGCCCGAACTCCCCGCTCCCCCGGATTTCCTGGTCTCGGTCCGCAACCGCATCGAGCGCGCGCCCGTCTGGCGCCAATGGCTCACCTTGCCGGGCCGGGCCTTTTCGCCCGGCGCGGGCCGGGCTCTGGCTTTAGCCACCAGCTTCCTTTTGGTCTTCAGCATCGCCTTCTTGTTCGGCCGCCGCTCGCAGACCCCGGACCAAACCCCCATCCAGTTGGCCAAGTCCGCACCGCTGGCCGAGGCCTGGACTCCCCCGGAAGACCCCCTGGCCGGAATTGAATGGCAGATTCCCGAGGCCGCGGGACAACCCCGGGCCGTCGCCGTCTCCACCGGCTTCCGCATCCCGGACGCCCTGGAAGTGGAATACACCGCCAACCACTCCCGCCACCTCGGCGCTTTCCCCTTCCAGACCCCGACCGAATTGGTGATCGCTCTGATCAAGGCCGATCCCGCGCTTCGTTTCGCCGACCTGTATCCCCTGCCCCAGGGCGCTTTGGCGCTGACCCCGGACTACCTGTTTCAGATCACCATCCCCGAGCCCGCCTTTGCCCAGGCGCCGGCTATCTTCTACGCCAGCGGCCACCGGCTCCCTCAAAACCTGGTTCAGGCCCAGCGCCTCTACGGCCTGCGCATCCGCCGCCTGGCTTCACCCCTGTCCCCGCCCTAACCACCTGCATTGCAATCCGGCAACATCTTTTTATTTAGAAAGATAATTTTAACCGCAGATCAACGCGGATGAACGCGGATTTGAGCTCAAAGGTTTCGATTTTCACCTTCAATCCTCTTGGATATAACTATCGGCGTTTATCCGCGTCCATCTGCGGTTCCCAATTTTTCTTTGGTTGCGGCTCGCCGCGCTGGGTAATCTGCGGATGAGCCTTCCTAGTTCACCTTCACGTTCCAGCCGTCCACCGCCAGCTTCGGCTCGGCCCCGGCCAAATCTTTTAAGCGCACCGTCCCGCGCACTTCCCGTTTCTCCCCCGGCAAAAGCGAGAAGTAATTGTCCTCCCAGAAAACCGGCAGCACTTCCTCGCCGGCCGGCCCCTTCACGATCTGGAGATGAACCATGAACGCCAGGTGCGGGCCCGGATTTTCCACCGTCACCCGCGCCCAAGTCTCCTGCCCCGAAGTCTCGAACGCGCTCGCGACCTTCAACTCCACCGCCGGCAGCTTCTCCAGCCCGGTGAAGTCGGCAAAAGACCGCGCCGGCGTATAAAACCAATTGGACCGCCTCCTGGCCAGGACCTCGGACCGGGTCGAGAGCCAGTAGAAATTGGAGCTGAGGGTCTTGCCCGCCTCATCCGTAAGCTCGAGCTTGAGGAAATAGGTGGTGGAGAAGTCCTTGGACTCCGGCACGGTGAAGGCGCGGACGCTCGCGTCCGCCGGCACGGTGATCGTCTCGGCCTGGGACCATTTCTCGGCCAGGTCCAGGTTCAGGACTTTCGCTGTTACTTTCAAATTTGCATACTCGCGGTAGCGGCTGTTCACCACCGCGATCGAGCGGTCGTCGTAAGAGTATTGCACGTGGAGCGGCTCGCCGGCCCGCTGGGCGCCGAAGTAGCCGCCCCCGGGCCGCAGGTAATAGTCATACAGGTGCCAGATCAGGCCGGGCCAGGCGTTGTTCAGCATCCACTGGATCACGCCGGTGGAGAGATACTTGTTGCGGCCGTAGGCCTCGAACATGGCCCGCTCGGCCTCGTAGGTCATGGCCTGCGCCTTTTTCGCGTAATCCTCCACGCCGGTCGCGGGCCCGTAGCGGGCCTCCAGGGCATGGCTAAACACCCGCACGTTTGCGAAGAACCCCCGCCCGGCGTGATAATTCCAGTCGCGGTTGATCGGCCAGAGGCGGTCTGGCGGGAGCATGAGCCGCAGGCTCTCGACCGGCGGCACCGCCGGGCCGGGCGAGGTCTCGGTGTTGAAGCCGAACGCGCCGCCGCGCCTGGTATCGGCCAGCCAGTAGCCCGGCGGCACCCACTCGTAAGGCCCGGTCATTTTCACGCCCGAAGGCCCGGTCACGGTGGTGGGGGTCTCGGTGGCGGAGGAGATCACCGGGTTGGGCCACTGGGCCGCTTCGAGCACCTGGAGATACATCTTTTCCACTTTCGGCGGCGGGGGGTTGTCGCTGCCGTTCAGCCAGGCGAGCAGGCTGGGATGCGAGCGCAGGCGCAGCGCCTGGTCCCGCTCCGAGGCCTCGGCCACCCGGTAGTCCTCCTCGTCCCACCGGCCCCACCGCTCCCAATGGTGGCAGCAGCACCAGCCGGCCATGACCAGGATGCCCTGCTCGTCGCACAGCTCGTAGAACCGGTCAAACTCGAGCTTGCCCTCCAGCCGGATGGTGTTCAGGTTCATCTCCTTGACGTAACGGATCTCCGCGGCCAGCCGCTCGGGATCGGACCGCAGCATCAGGTCCGGCGCCCAGCCCGCGCCCCGGATCAGGATGCGCCGGCCGTTGACCAGAAAAACACGGTGACCTTCCGGCGTAAGCTCCGAGGTAACTTGGCGGATGCCGAAGCGAAGCGTCTGCCGGTCGGAGACCGAGCCCTCCGCCTCGAACTCCAGGATCAGGTCGTAAAGGTTTGGCGGGCCGAGCCCGGCCGGCCACCACACCCGGGGCTTAGAAACAGCGAGCTGCGAAAACTCTCCGGGCGAAAAGGCGATCGTCCGGGTTTCGCCGGGCCTGAGCGTGACCGGTTGCGCGAAGCTGATCTCGCCGATCCGGCCGGCCAGCGTCCCGCTTACCTCCTCTTCGCTCGCATTGCGCGCGTCCACCAGCACCGTGAGCCGCGCGGTCTCGAGCGAGGGCAGATGGAGCTCGGTCTGGACAAAAGGATGGCGCAGAGAGACCGGGCCGCTCGCGGTGATAAAAACCTCGCGCCACAGGCCCATGTCCCGGTCCGGCGGCGCCGGGTTCCAGTCCACCCAGGTGAAGGCCAGGTCCCGGCGGAGCGGCGGGAACACCTCGATGGCCAGAGCGTTGGCCTGGCCCGGCCGGGCAAAATCGGTGATGTTGAATTCAAAAAGCCGGAAGGTCCCGGCCAGCTCGTTCGCGTCCGCGACCTGTTTGCCGTTGAGCCAGAGGTTGCCCCGGAAGTTGATCCCGTTCAGGTGGAGCCAGATGGTTTTTCCCTGATCGTCGGCCGGGAGCGCGAACTCGGTCCGATACCACCAGGCCTGGAGGAAAGGGCTGCCGGGTTTCTGGGGCAGGGAGGAGACGTCGAGGGGGAAAGGGAAGTTGCCGGGGATCTGGGCCAGGTTCCTGCCGTAATACGGGTCTGGATAAACGGCGTTGGCCGCGAGCGCGGCCAGGACCGTGGCCGGCACTTGCGTCGGATACCAGCCCGGCGCCGCGAAGTCCGGACGGGAAAGTGCTTCTCCGGTCTCTCGCACTTCCTCCGCAGATTGCAAGGCCCAGCCTTGGCGCAGCTCGAGCTTCAGCGGCGTCTCGCTCGCCGCGGCCAGCCCGGCGCCGGCCAGGACCAGCGTGCACCCGATCACCCATCCGATGAATTTTTTCCGTGCCATATCGCCCCTTCCCAAGACCAAAAAAGGTCAATTTAGAATTCAATCTCCACTGCCGCCCGGCCCGAATCCGGGATGAGCACGGTCAGGGAATAAAGCCGGTCATCCTGCTTTTTCGTTTCCAGCGGCTCGCCGGCCATCGCCGGCCGCGGCGGGCCGGGACTGTAGAGCGAAACCACTACTTCTTCGCCCGGGACGCCTTCCACCTCCAGCTTGAGCTTCCCTTCCGCGAAGCGCGCCGAGGGAAACCGCTTGCGGCTCATGGTCACGAATTTTGCGGTCTCGCCGATCAGCGCGGCGCCGTTCTCGAGCAGCGGGCAGAGCACGCAATAAAAGGCGTCATTGAGCGGCAGGCGGCCGAATTTGATCAGAGCCGGCTCCGGGCTGGCCCGGCCGGTGCGGTAATTATAGAGGAGGTATTTGCCGCTGAGCCCGAGATCAGCGAGCGATACGCTGCGGTCGGAATCGGTCCCGCCCAGGATATTGAAAGCGGCGAGGTAATAAGTGTCGCCGATGGAGTGGCTGCTGCGGGTAGTTACGATCCAGGGCTTGCGGGTGTCCAGGAACATGAGGTCAATGGGGAAGGCGGGCCGGTCGGGCTTGAGCAGCACGCCGTCTTTGCGGCAGGTCTTCATCAAGAGCTCGCGGTCCGCGGCGCCGATCCGGTCCGAGGGGCCGACCATGCCCGCCGACAGGATCGAGATCAGCGCTTCCTCGTAGGGCCAGCGCTCGTTCCGGACCCGGCGCTGGCCGGAGGCGCTCTGGAAGTTGTCCTTGAACGGCCACAGGCCCACCGCGTAGGCGAAGAGGGAGGTCTGGTGGAAATCGCGCCAGAAAAAGGTTTTGGGCAGCCCGGCCAGGTAATCGCCGGAGGCGCGGACCGTGGTCACGTTGGGGAACTTCACCTGTTCCAGGAAAAAGCCGGGCGATGCCATGCAAAGCTGCATGGTAAGGCCGTGGCCGGCCGCGGTCTTGACCAGGGTGTCGAACCAGCTCTCGGCGTGGCCGAGCCCGGAGCGCAGCCAGGGGATCATGTCGAACTGGGTGTCCAGCCAGTCCTGCTCGTAAACCCGGACCCCGTATTTCACCGCGTTGCCCATGATCTCGTCCCAGAATTCCGGGTCTATGGGGAGCGCGGCGTTGCGGTCGCCCTCGCCGTAAACGCACTCGTAGCGCTGGCAATAAGGCGAGTTCCGGTCATACCAGCGGTTATGGGCGACCAGCGGCAGATTGAGCTCCTGCTGGAACGCGGGCAGGCCTTGGGGGAACATCTCCGGGATCGGTTCCCAGCGAAGCGCTCCGCCGCGGGCGGCCGAGAGCAGGCCCTTGCCCTCGGCCTTGGGATACCACCACGAGTCAATCTGGAAATAACCGTAGGGGATGTCTCGTTCGATCCCGTCTTTGCGGACCGCCATCAAGGTCTGGTGATAGTTCAGCCCCGGCGCGGTCCGGTAATAATACATGGCGCCGTTGTCGGTCCAGTAGCCGAGGTATTGCAGGCCCACGTCGGCATCGGCCGAGGGCCGTTGGTGTCCGTGCCAGGCCTGGAGGAGCTCGCCCCAGCGGAGCAGGGTTTGGGTGATGCCCTGCCCCTGCACGATCAGCGTCCGGTAAACCGTGCCGGCCGGGATCCGCTCCACCTCGCCCTCGAAGCCGCAGAGCCACTCGCCCCGCTCCGGCGACTGGATCGCGGCCAGGAAGTGATCGAGCGGCGAGAACACCAGGGCCTGGAGCTTATCGTTGTAAAGGACCACCGGCCCGCTGGTGGGGATGGGCTTGCGGATCGGCGGGGAAAAGGCGGTCATCTGGAAGGTGAGGACCCGGCGCAGGGAGGACGGCGGGGTGAGCGCCGGCGCGGCGAAGGCCGGGCGGTTGAATTCGCCGGTGGCGGCGCTGATCTCCTGCTTGACCTCGGTCTGAATTACCCAGGCCCGGCCCGCCTCCGCTTCCGGCAACGCGTAGACCCTGGTCTCGGCCGCCGGCTCTCCCGAGGGCAAATTCCAGCGGATCCGGCGCGTCTCCATCCGCCCCAGCGGCGTCTCCGTCTCGGAGACCGCGGATTCCATCTGGGCCGAAAGCTCGAGCCTTTCCCGGCCCGGCCGGCCGGCGTCGGCCGGCCACAGGAACCGGATGCAGATGTCGCTTTCAACACAAGCACCGGGCTTAGGCCCGAGCAGGCTGGAGAGCGAGAGCCCCGAACCGGTGACTGCCCCCCACGGAGCGCGGGGCGAGCAGACCGCGGCCGCCAGCGCCGCCGCCCATACCGCGAATCGCAGCTTTGACATCAAACGACCCCTCCCTCTGAATTGGGCTGATAAATTCCGGAACGATCTTTGCGGACATGCGCCTCCATCAATTCCATCTGGATGCGCTGGATCTCCAAGAGCCGCTGCCATTGATGGTTCAAAAGCTGGTCGAGCTTGGCGTTGAGCTGGCGGATCTCCAGCTCGGCCTTGAGGTTCACCGCGTAATCGTGCTCCGCCCCCAGCCGGTCCCGGGCCTCCTGCCGGTTCTGGCTCATCATGATGACCGGCGCCTGCATGGCCGCCAGGCAGGAGAGCACCAGGTTGAGCAGGATATAGGGGTAGGGGTCGAACGGCCGCATCGCCAGCGCGATCGAATTAATGATGATCCAGACCAGGATCACCCCGGCAAAGATGCCGATGAAACCCCAACTGCCGCCGAACTCCGCGATCCGGTCCGCGGCCTGCTCGCCCAGGGTCAGCTTCCGGTCAAACTCGAGGTTGACGTTCTTGGAAATGATCTCGGGTTCTTTCATGCTGCTGACCACTTCTTCTTCCAGGGCCGAAAGCTCGCCCTTCTCCGTCTCCAGCACGTCCTCCACGTGCTCGATCCGAAAGCGGTTCAGGTCACTGAGGCAGATGTATCCCTCCCCCGACCACTCCGGATGCACCTTGCGGATGGTCTCCTGCACCGACGGCCGCACCAGCTCCGCCGGCATCAATTCGGCCGGGTCCTTCTCCTGCCGGCAAATCTGACAGATCATTTTTTCCTGGGATTGCTCCGCCATGGCTTTCTCCTTTTCCTGGTCGCAATGGTATTGACAATGAACCTGAGCATACGGAATGATTGAATGGGCAGGTATCCCGACCTGCCCTCCAAAATGAAAAATTCGCAGGGCACGATTGGATTCGTGCCCGATGATTTATCGGACCATCACCATTGTCAATACACGTCCCCCTTATCTTTTCGGCAAGGGCTGCTCCGAAAACCCCTCGGCCTCTTGCTTCAGCTCGCGCCGCAGGACCTTGGAGGTTGACCGCCATCCTTAAACCCGAATCGTGCAGTTGGAAAAAAGATTTTTAACCACAAAGGCACCAAGACACCAAGAATAAACGGGTTGAGACCACTGAGTAGGGGCGCGAGAGGTTAACTTGGATTGCGAATAAAATTTCAGCCGAGTTGCCAAGAAATCATTCTGACTTAGAGCCTTTGTGTCTTTGTGGTTAAATCCTAATTGCATTTTCCGGTTTAAATCCTTCCATTGTCCCTTGCCGACGATGCCATGACTTGATCAAGCTATTCCAATTCCTAAGCCGCTGTCAAGGCCAAAGAGACCCTTTACGGCCGGTTGCTAAAAGCGGGAGACCAAGCTATGATGCTTGGCGCCGGAGGAAGATGATTTTTCATGAAAACCGGTGAGAGCCGGGGCGATTGCCCTTCTCACGCGCCGCCTTCAATTCTGATCTCCTTTTCGGGGGTTTTCCATGGTCAAGATCATCGGACTTTCAGGAAGCTTGAGGAAAAGTTCCTTCAACGCCGGTCTGCTTCGGGCCGCGGCCGAGCTGGCGCCGAAAGCGTGCGCGGTGGAGATCGCCTCGATTCACGGGATCCCTTTGTATAACGCGGACGTGGAACAAGCCGAAGGGATCCCCTCTCCGGTGGCCGCGCTCAAGGACCGGATCGCCGCGGCGGACGGCCTGCTGCTGGTGACGCCGGAATACAACAACTCCATTCCCGGTGTATTCAAAAACGCCGTGGACTGGCTCTCCCGGCCGCCGGCGGACGTCGCCCGGGTGTTCAAGGACCGGCCGGTGGGCCTGATCGGGGCCTCGCCCGGCCGGATGGGGACCGCCTTTTCCCAAACCGCGTGGCTGCCGGTGTTCCGGGTCCTGGGCCTGCGGCCGTGGTTGGGCAGGCCGCTTTACATCAGCGACGCGGGAAAGCTTTTTGACCAGGCGTCGAACCTGACCGACGCCGCGACGCGGGAGCGCCTGCAGGCTTACCTGGCCGGCTTTTCCGAATTCGTGGCCCAGTGCCAGCCGGTGAAGGAAAAGTAGACGAAGTGGATGCGCATTGCCATTCTGGCTGATACCCACCTGAGCCTGGACCTGGCCCGGCAGGCGCTGGTTCAGGCGGGGCCGGTGGACGCGGTGGTGCACCTGGGCGATTTTTACGCCGACGCCCTCGCGCTCGCCTCCGAGCTAAAGGTCCCGGTCCATGCCGTGCGCGGCAACAACGACTTTGAGGAAGGCCCCTACGAGCTGATCCTGGAAATGGAGGGCCACCGCCTCTTCCTCACTCACGGCCATTTCTTCGAGGTGCCCCGAACCCTGGAGCGCCTGAAGGAAGCGGTCCTCCTCCGCGACTGCTCGGTCGCGCTTTTCGGCCATTCCCACGTCGCCTTGATCGAGCGCGGCTCCGGCGTGCTCCTGGTCAACCCCGGCGCGCTCTTCTTTCCCGAGACTCTAAAAACCTTCGCGCTCCTCGAACTCCAGCCCGGCCAAGTGGAGGCGCGGATTGTCCCGCTGGACGGGGCGGGTGGGAATAAACTCAAGAACAATTTTTCAACCCGGAGCGCACAGAGGACGCCAAGCAAGTAAATTTTGTATAGCGTTCCTGAATTCAGGGTTTGGGTCCGGGCCGTTGCTCGCGGGGGACGTTCTTGTAAACTTCCTCGAGGGTGTGGAACCCGCTCTGGATAATCTCGCGATCCAGGTTGTCCCTGGTGACCAAAATCGGCTCGAGCAGGATCGAGGGGACATCCTTGTATCCATTGTTCACTTTCTTCATGGCGAGTGCATCCAGGGATTCGCCCCGAACCATTTTGATCGCGGCTTCGGCCGCGGCCCGGGCGATCCGGTCAATCGGCTTATACACGGTCATGGTTTGCGTGCCCTCGGCGATGCGCTGGCAGGCGGCCAGGTCCGCGTCCTGGCCCGAGACCGCCACTTTGCCGGCCAGGCCCTGGCCGGCCAGGGCCTGGATCACGCCGCTGGCGGTCCCGTCGTTGCTCACCACCACCGCCTGCGCGTCGTTGTTGACCTTGGTCAGCGCGTTCTCCATGTGCTTGAGCGCCTCCACCACCTGCCAGTCCTTGGCCCACTGGTCGGCCACGATCTTGATGTCGCCCCGGTCCAGGTAAGGCTTGAGCACGTTGAGCTGCCCCTCGCGCAACATTAAAGCGTTGTTGTCGGTCGGCGCTCCGCCGATCAGCACGTAATTGCCTTTGGGCACCCGCTCGACCAGGGCCTGGGCCTGGAGCTGGCCCACCCGGAAGTTGTCGAAGGAGATGTAAAGGTCGAGGTCGCAGTCGCGGATGATACGGTCGTAAGCGATCACCTTGATCCCGGCCCCATGAGCCAGCTCCACGATCTTGGCCGTGGTCTTGAGGTTGTGGGGGATCACCACCAGGATGTCCACCCCCTGGGTAAGCAGGTTCTCGGCCTGGGCGTTCTGCAGGGTGTCGTTGCCGTTCGCCGATTGCACCAGCACCTCGGCGCCCAGCTCCTTCGCCCGCTCCACGAACAGATCCCGGTCCCGCTGCCAGCGCTCTTCCTTGAGCGTGTCCATGGAGAAGCCGATCCGGATGGCTTTCCGGCCGGCCGGCACGCCCGGAGCGCTGGGCGCGGCCGCGCTCGGGGGTTTCTCGGCCGGCGGCGGGCTCGGACACCCGGCCAGCCCGGTCAGCCACACCAGGGCCGCAATGGCCGCCCATCGGCGGTTGCTCTTGCTTTTCATCGTCGCTGCCTCCTTGTTCCCAGGATTCAAACTCTATCCAACCCCTTTCGGACTGTCAAGGCTGAAATCGCTTTATTTTCAGAAGGATTTAATCTTTTTCCTGACGTTTCCGAAACTTAGAAAAAGAGGTTGACAATTCCGAGCGCGCTTGTGGTATAATGGTCCGCGAGTTGTGCGGTGGCAACCCTTGAGGTCAACCTGAGGTAGTTTTGGAGAAAGTCCAACAAAGGAGTAGTGTCATGGAAATCACCGAGATCAAGATTTATCCCATCAACCAGGACCAGCTCAAAGCCTACGTGACGATCACCTTGGATAACTGCTTTGTGATCCGCGACCTGAAGATTATCCAGGGGGACCGGCGATTGTTCGTGGCGATGCCCAATAAAAAGGACAAGAAGGGCATCTTCCGCGACATTGTGCACCCGATCAACGCGGACACCCGCAACATGATCGAGCAAGCGGTCCTCACCCGCTACTACGCGATCCTGACCGAAAACCCGGAAGAGCTCCGCGCCGAAGCGCCTTAAACCCGCTCGACTGAGCTCTCGGCCGAAGCCGCGCTTCTTCCCCTATCCCCGGCTTCCCGGCGCTCCGGCCCGGAAGGCAAGGAATTTTATTTGCCCTGGCTTTTGCGGCTGCGGTGTATTCCCTCCGCTCGGCTGTCTTCGACCCTGAGTCTCAGACCGAGGGGAGCTCTCGGTCGAAGCCACGCTTTTCAAAATCCTGAGGTTAGCGTCCCAACCCGGAACTGGAACAACTTGGCCTATTCAAGAGGGTTGCCGGAGTCAACGCAACCTGCTATATAAGAGAGAGTTCCGAACGGGTAGTGAAACTATAAAACATCTTGCCGGCCGGGTCCATGGGCTATAGGTCCTCCTGCTGCTCGCGGCGGCCTGCAAGCCCTCGCCGGAGCCGGGCCCGGCGCGGCCATTATCCGGCCTCGGGCGGCTGCCGGCAAGTCAAACACGGACAATGCAGCGAAGGCCAGGTGGTCCTCTGATCGTGCGGCCGGCCCTGATCGGCGGAATCTCGGGATCCCGTACTGCTCCGCTTGCGAAAAAAGGCCCGAGTTTTAGCTCGGGCCTTTTCCGTTTCGGAAATTGGCGTTTTTCTTCGCCTACGGCTGATAATGGTAACCCATGTCCACGGTGCCGCTGTCCAGGACCCCGTCGGTGCGGGTGGTGTAGGCGTCCAGGCCCAGGTCGCTGGCCAAGTCGCCGCCGGCGTCCACGCAGGGGCTGTCCGCGCCCTGGCCGGCCGCGGTCTGACTCAGGTAAAAATCCAAAATCCGGTAACTGTCGCCGCTGGCGGCAAGGCCGGTCACGTCGCTCCAGACGGTCACGGTGGTCGCGTCGTTGGCCGCGACCAGGAACAGGCGGTGTTGGGCAATATCCGGGTTGAGGAACATGCCGGCCAGCGCGCCCGGAGTCCAGGTTGCGGCGCTGTCGGTCAAGGTGGTCTGGCCAAAGGTGGAACTGTAAACCGGAGCCGCGGTCCAGGTCCCGGAAAAAGCCGGATTCCCGGCAAACAGGGGGTTGCTGTCGAGGTTCCCCGTGCCGGCATAGCCCCCCTCCACGTCGCTGTAGCTCACATCCGCGGTGGAAGTGCCGAACACACCAATCGTCAAGATGTCGGTGTCGGCCCGGTTGCCCCAGACGACGGAGTTGGTCATGACCAAGGAGGAATCAAAATTATAAATGATCTGATTAGGCCCATAAGTCTGATAGTTCCGGTTGAACGTGCAATTGGTCACCGCCGCGCTGCAGTTATTATAATTATCCAGGACCCCGGCCTGAAAGGCCTGGTTTCCGACGAAAAGGCAGTTGGTGATCAAAGCGTGCGAATCTAAATAATTGTTTATTCCGGCCGCGGAGGAATTTCCACTTTCAGACCCCAGGTTGCCGCTAAAAATGCAGTTGCTAACCGTCGGGGAAGACGATGAATAATTATATATTCCACCGCCCACATGTTCCCAGAAATTCCCGATAAAACGGCAATTGGTGATCGAAGGATTGCTCGAAGAATTATAGATCCCGCCGCCTGAATAGGCTGAGTTTCCACTGAAGGTGCAGTTGTCAATGGTAGGAGAACAAGAAATATTCGCCATGCCTCCACCAAACGAGAGAGAGCCCACCGTGGAGTTATTGAAGAAAACGCAGTTGGCAATGACCAAGTTGGTTTTAGAACTATTATGCATTCCTCCACCATCATTATCCCCGCCCGTTCCATCTGCCAGCCCATTGGTAATGCTGAACCCGTCCAGGCGGGCATTGGAAGCACCCACCACCACGTGGTAGCTTTGCTGTTCCCCGTCCAAGATGGTCGGGTAGGCCGCGGGGTCGCCCCGGTCCAAGAGCGCGCTCTCGGTCCCTTGAAATCCTCCGTAAAACTCCACCCCGTTCTTCATGATCAAAACCGACACGCGGGCGGCGGAGGGGCGATAATAAGATCCTTGTTTGACCCAGACCTGGTCCCCGGCTTGAGCCGTGGTGGCCGCGGTCTGGATCACTTGCCATGCCTCGGCCCAACTCCGGCCGGTGCTATCATCGCCGGTGGTGGCCACAAACCAAATCGCGGTTTCCGCGGCGTCATTATAGGCCCAACAACCACTGTCGGCTTGGTCAATAAAAGTATCTCCGTCGTTGTCCACCCCATCGTCGCAAACCTCGGTCCCATACTCGTCATCCGCCGGCCCGGTGCAACCGGGATCGTTCAGGTCCACGTCGCCCCAGCCGTCATTGTCCACCCCGTCGTCGCACTCGGTCGTGCCCAGCTCGCTGGTATCGTCCGGCCCGGTGCAGCCGGGGTCGTTCATGTCCACCGCCGTGTCGGTATCGCTCGCGTTGTCCACGCCGTCATCGCATTCCACGGTGCCCAGCTCCGAAGCGTCATCCGGCCCGGTGCAGCCCGGGTCGTTCATGTCCGCCAGGGTGTCGGTATCGCTCGCGTTATCCACGCCGTCGTCGCACTCGGTGGTGCCCAGCTCGCTGGTG
>MGQK01000071.1:0-99 GCA_001797815.1 Deltaproteobacteria bacterium RBG_13_61_14
CGCCGCTCCTGGTCAAACAGGTCGAGGAGTTCTCGGCCTGGATCGCCACGCGCCGGACCCACGTGTTACCGCCCCGCGCCGAATTCTTCCGCTTCCACT
>MGQK01000071.1:117-20256 GCA_001797815.1 Deltaproteobacteria bacterium RBG_13_61_14
TGCGCGACCAGAAGCAGCGCCGGTTCCTCCGCGAGAAACTGATCCGGCTCTACCGCACCCGGCCCGCGCTCCGCCGGCAAGTCAACCGCGAGGTGAAAGCCTTGACCGAGAGGTTGATCCATGGACTGCATTTCGAGAAGAATTGGTCGGAATAGTCTCGCCCGGATCGCGCTCCTCTCTGTCCTCGCGATCCTTTGGCCCCTGCCCGCGCCGGCGGCGGAAGCGGAGCCGCCTTTCCCGGACTGGGTGCTGGGCCAGTTCGTCTGGGAAGACGAGAGCACGACCGCGAGCGTGCGCGCGCTGGTCAAGGGCTATCAGGAGAACGGCATCCCCATTGCCGGCGTGATCATTGACTCGCCCTGGGAGACGGCCTATAACACCTTCGAGTTCGACGCCGAGCGCTACCCCGGCGCCCGGGAACTGATTGATGATCTTCACGCGCAGGGGCTGAAAGTCATCCTCTGGGTGACCTGCATGGTCAATACAGAGGACCCGGACTATGCTTACGCGCGAGAGCAGGGCTATCTGGTGCCGGGCCTGGAGCGGCAGAAATGGTGGAAAGGCGAAGGCGGGCTGTTGGATTACCGCAACCCGGAAGCCGTGGAATGGTGGCACCAGCGGATGGACCGAGCGATCGCTCTTGGCATTGACGGCTGGAAGGTGGACGGCACCGACCCGATCGCGCTCAAGAAGGGCTGGAATTTCCGGGAGCAATACCGCCAGCTCTATTACTCGGACTTTTACCATTACACCCGGGAAAGGACCGGCCAAAAGACCGTGATCATGGCCCGGGCCTTGGAGCAGGTGAACGAGAAAACCCTGGGCCTGCCTTCCTGGACCAATCCTTTCCACCTGGGCTTCTTCCTCCAGTTCGCGCCTCTGGACGTGAGCTACATGAGCTGGATGGGCGACCAGGACCCGACCTTTGCCGGCCTGCGGATCGCGCTCACCAACCTGCTGGCCTCTGCCAAAGCCGATTACCTGGTCGTGGGCACCGACATCGGCGGCTACCGCAACGGACCGCTCAATCAGGAGGTCTTCCTGCGCTGGGCCGAGCTGGGCGCCTTCTCGCCCCTGATGGAGAACGGCGGCATCCAGGACCATCGGCCCTGGGCGATGGACCCGGAGACCCTGGAGATCTACCGGAGTTACTCTCAGCTCCGCGCCGGGCTGAACCCGTGGCTGATGGACAAAGCCGTTGCCGCCTGGCGGGAAGGCCGCTCGCTGGTGACGCCGCTTAACGAGGGCCGGTTCGAGTATTTGCTGGGCGATGATCTCCTGGTGGCGCCGATCCTGCGCGCCGGCGGCAAGCGCAAGGTGGTGTTCCCGAAGGGGTCCGACTGGATCTGGCTCAATGACCCGGGGCGGGTTTATAAAGGCGGCACCTGCCTGAAGAGGATCTTTGCCCTCTCGGAATTTCCAGTCTACGTGCGCAAGGGATCCCCGGCCCAGGCTATCCTTTTTCCCTAGCCGCAAGAATCAAGGGGCCGGCCGGAGGTCGCTGGCGTGGCGCCGGCCCCGGGAATCGTAAAACACGATGCGCTGAAACCGGGCCAGGACTTGCTCGTCCAGCGTGCAGTAGAAGGCAATGGTCTCGCCGGGCGGGAGGGTCTGGAGCCCGGGCGGGTAGAGGTAGTCGAGGCGGAGGCTTTCGGCCTCGCTTTCCAGGTCGCAGCCGCTCTTGACCTGAAGGGTCTCCGGGCCGGTATTGGTCACGTGGATCTCGAGGTTCTGCTCGCGGAGGTTGCAGCACTTGAAGTCCAGCACCTCTTCAATGGTTGAATTCATGATCACCCGGATTTGCAGCATGGCCCGGCCTCACCAGAAGTTGACCTGGTGGACGCTTTCCAGCTTTTTCAGGATCGCTTCAATCTCCCGCCGCACCGTCTCGTCTGCCACTGGCTCCACTTCCGAAATCGGCTCACCAGCCGGGGCCTTTCCCGACATCCATTTTCCCAGGAATCCCGGCACCACCGCATAGCCGCATCCGCCCGCGCCGCAGCAGGCGGTGTCAAAAGCGGCATGGCCGATCAAGCACAACACCTCCCGGCCCGAGAACGGCAGCCGCAACTCCTTGACCAGGACGTAACGTCCGGCAAGGGCTTCCACTTCCTGGCCCAAGGGCTGGTGGATATATTCTTTGCGTGGCATTGATTTTAAGGGCCGTCGGCCGTCCTAAAAAAAACCGCGACCGAAGCGCGGCTTCGGCCGAGAGCTCAGCCGAACGGTCGCGGCTGCCATTCACTGTGCACCGTGCACTATCAATCGCCCATGTTCACGGCATCAGGCTTATGCGCCATACTTGCCGATGATGGCGATAGAGCACACGTTCATGAACGGGAACCCGCCGAGGTTGTGGGTGAGCCCGAACTTGGGGTCTTTGAGCTGGCGTTTGCCGGCCCGGCCCAGAAGCTGTAAATACATCTCGTAGAGCATGCGGATGCCCGAGGCGCCGATGGGATGGCCGAAGCACTTCAAGCCGCCGTCCACCTGGCAGGGCAGGCCGCCCTCCCGGTCGTAAAAGCCGTCCATCACGTCCTTGATCGCCCCTCCGCGCGGCGAGATGTGCAGGTCTTCCATGGTCACCAGCTCGGTGATGGAAAAGCAATCGTGCACCTCCATCATGCTCACTTCCTCGCGGGGCTCCCGGATCCCGGCCTCCTTATAGGCCCGGCCGCTGCAGATGTCGGTGGTGACGAAATGGTCGCCCTGCCATTCGTTGTATTGGGCCTCGTAACCATTGGAGAGCGCGAGCTGGAGCGCCTTGACCGAGATGATGTCTTTCTTCCCCAGGTCCTTGGCGATTTGCGGGGTGGTGACGATGGCGCAGGCGGAGCCGTCGGAAACCCCGCAGCAATCGAAGAGGCCGAGCGGATCGGCGATGATCGGCGAAGCCATGATTTGCTCGATGGAGATTTCCTTGCGCAGGTGGGCCTTGGGGTTCAAGGCGCCGTTCTTGTGGCTCTTCCAGGAGACATGGGCCAAAGCTTTTTTCAGGTCGTCGCGGTTGATCTTATACTTGGCCCGGTAGGCGGAGGCCAACTGGGCAAAGCTTCCGGGCGCGGTGATGTTGGGCATCTGCAAGAAGCGGGAGGGGCCGGCATTGGAGCCCATGTTGGGCAGCCCGCCGTAGCCGGTGTCCTTTAACTTCTCCACGCCCAGCGCCAGCGCGATATCCACCGCGCCCGAGGCCACGGCATAGCAGGCCCCCCGGAAGGCTTCGGTGCCGGTGGCGCAGAAATTTTCCACCCGGGTCACCGGAATGTTGGGCAGCCGCAGCGCCATGGGCAGGGGCAGGGCGGAAAGGCCCACGTTGACGAAGATCATGGCCGAACCCAGCCAGGCCGCCTCGATCTTGTCTTTCTCGATCCCGGCATCCTCCAGGCACTCCAAAAAGGCCTCCACCATCAACTCTTCGGCGCCCATGTCCCAGCGCTCGCCGAAGCGGGAGCAGCCCATGCCCAGAATTGCCACTTTGTCTCGAATTCCCGTCGCCATTTTTCCAAACCTCCTAAGTGGTGCGGGTGCCCGTTCGGCTGAGCTCACGGCCGAAAGCCTCACCCGCGCACAATTAAGCCTGCGGCACCGCCTTCCAAAAATAGCCGGTGAACCCGCGCTCGCGGTCGAAATACTTTTTCCGGAAAGTGATCTTGACCGGCACCCCGACCTCCACCGCCTTGGCGTCGCAATCGGTGAAGTCCATCATCATCCGGCCGCCTTTCTCAAACTCCACCATGCCGTAGAAGGCGGGCGGGTCCACCGAGACCGCGAGCATGTCCGCGGTGTAAGTGAGGATCTTGGCCGGCTGGTCCGCGAATTCGTAATCTTCCTGGCTGTCCACCGCCCCGCACCCGGGCTTGACGCAGATCCGCTGGCTGGGGATCTGGGGAGTCCCGCACTTTTGGCAGCGGCCGCCGACAAAACCCAGGATCAGCTTGCGGTCGCGAAACAAAGTCGAAAGGGCGGTCTGGTTGGAGACCTCGGCCCGGATGCCCATCTCGGTCTCGATCAGCTCGTTGAACTTTAAGAGCTTGGTATAGGTCTTCTCCGGCTTGCGCCGGGCCAGGCTCCCGGAAACCCCGGACCGCTTGGGCAGATCCTTGATCCGGTCGGTCACCTGGAACAGGAGCGCGTCCGAGCCTTGGCCGAACCCGGCCACGATGATCTTGTCGCCGGGCTTGGCCTGCTCCAGCTCCCGCACCAAGAGGATCAGCGGGTGCGCGGTCCCGCACTCCCCGGCTTCCGCGTGCATGTTGCCGGCCACTTGCTGGGGAGCAGCGCCCAGCGCCTTGGCGATTTCGCCGTGGGCGCGGCCGAGGAAACAGGGGTAGCAGAGCTTGGCCACGTCCTTGATATTCGTTCCGGTCTTTTTCAGCAGTCCGCTGATGGCCTGCGGGTAGATCTTCATGTAGCCCTCGTCCCGGATCCAGCGCTCCTCCCAGTTGTAGTCATACTTCTCGTGGCTGCCCCGGTAGTGGGGCACGAAATCCAGGGTGACCGCATGCGAGCCCAGGAGCTCGGCGATCACGTTCTCCTTGCCCAGCAGCAGCGAGGCCGCCCCGTCTCCGAACCACATCTCATAAAACCATGAGGACTTGGTCAGCCGGTGGTCCGAAGCCGTGACCAGGACCTGTTTCTTGTCCCCGGCCCGAACCGTATCCAGAGCCGCAACCAGGGCCGTGGTCCCGGCCTTTTGGGTCGAGGTGAAATCGGCCGAACTCAGCTCCTCTTTCAGGTTCAGGGTGGCCGCGAGCATCCCCGCATTGGACCGGTCCGCAAACGGCAGGCTGGTCGAGGCCAGGAACACCGCGTCAATTTTCGATTTGTCCATCCCGACCAGGCAGTCGCGGCTCGCCGCCACCGCAATGGTCAGGGCGTCCTCATCCCAGTAGCACAGGCTGCGCTCGCCCTGGGCCGCGGTGATCAGGCCCGGAGCCAGCCAGCCCATGCTCTGCATGATCCCCATCCGCTCCAGCCGCAACCGGGGCAGATAGGCGCCAAAAGAAACAATGCCAGCCATCCCACTCCTCCTGTTTTTCGTTATTAGTTTTAAATGTATAAACTGGACTTAGGCTGCTTGAACTACTGCTTCAACCCATGCGCTCACCAGCCTAGCATACCTTAATTCTCAAGGCAATAGCTTTAAACTAGATAAAACGCGTAACTTCTTGACATGACTTTGGGATGCGCGGCTGACCTCAGCCGCGCAACCTTATTCAACCCGATTATGCTACAATGCCTGCCACCATGAAGCCGCCCAATCTGGCTAAAGCCCCTCTCCCCGCATTCCCGTTTCCGGTTTGCACGATTCCTTAGGAGTGGCGAAGTGGCGCGCTATCTGCTAAAATAATACCAGAAAGACAACTGGAGAAGTTCTGAGAAAGAGAGAAGAAAGCGATGAAGCTGAGGGCAGTTGCCGCCCCCCTCTCAGCCAGGGCGGGCGAGGATCTCGCCCCCGAGGCCAGGGAAAAAACCAGCGATCGCTTTCTTCCTCTTTGGTTTAGCCGGCCCAGCAATATCGGCCTTGGCCGTCAGGCCGGGCCGTTTTGCTTGCCGTTTCAATCCAACTGATTCAGCGTCGCCAGAGAAGATGGATAAGTTCGATCAATTGCTGCCGCACCTGCAAAGCCCGATCCGCTACCTGGGCCGCGAGCTGAATGCCGTGCGCAAGGATCCGGCCGCGGCCAAGGTCACTTTCGCCCTGGCCTTCCCCGACGTCTATGAAGTCGGCATCAGCCACCTCGGCGTCCGCATTCTCTACCACGTGCTCAACGCGCAGGAAGGCGTGGCCTGCGATCGGGCCTACGCTCCCTGGACCGACCTCGCCGCCAAGCTCAAGGAGCAGGGAATCCCGCTCGCCTCGCACGAGTGGCGCCGGCCGCTCCGGGAGTTCGACATCCTCGGCTTCTCCCTTGCCCACGAGCTTTGCTATTCCAACGTGCTCGCCATCCTCGACCTGGCCGGAATCCCGCTTTTAAGCCAAGACCGGCAAGAAGGCCGCTGGCCCCTGGTCCTGGGCGGCGGGCCCTGCGCCAGCAACCCGGAACCCCTGGCCGAATTCTTTGACGCTTTCCTCTTCGGCGAAGGCGAAGACGCGGTCCTGGAAATCACCGCGGCGGTCAGGGCCTGGAAAAAAGCCGGCGCGGACCGCGGCGAGCTTTTGGCCCGGCTGGCCGACATCAAAGGCGTCTATGTCCCGGAATATTTCGAGCCGGACTATCGGGAAGACGGGACTATTGCTCGAGTCCGGCCGCGGCGGGCCGGCTATGAAAAAGTCGAGCGCCGGATCGTGGCGGACCTGGCCGCGGCGCCGTTCCCGACCAGGCCCCTGGTGCCCTTCGCCGAAGCGATCCACGACCGGGTGGTGGTGGAGATCGCGCGGGGCTGCACCCGGGGCTGCCGCTTCTGCCACGCGGGCATCATCTACCGGCCCTACCGCGAGCGGCCGGCCGAGCAGGTGCTGGAACTCTTGCGCCAGGGCCTGCGGGCCACCGGCTACGAGGAATGCTCGCTGCTCAGCCTTTCCGCCGGCGATTATTCCGGGATCGAGCCCCTGCTCTCCCGGATCATCCGGGAGCACCTGGACCAGCGGGTGGCGGTCTCGCTGCCCAGCCTGCACGTGCAGTCGCTTAAGACCCCCCTGATGCGGGCGATCCTCAAGGTGCGCAAGACCGGCTTCACCCTGGCGCCCGAGGCCGCGACCGAGCGGCTGCGGCGGGTGATCAACAAGCCCTTTGCCGACGCCGAGCTTCTGGAAACGGTGGAGCAGGTGTTTGCCCACGGCTGGAAGACGATCAAGCTTTACTTCATGGTGGGCCTGCCCACGGAGACCGATGAAGACGTCGAGGCCATTGCCGACCTGGTCCAGCGGATGGATCAGCTCGGCCGCGGCTACGGCCATCCCCAGATCAACCTGAGCATTTCCGCCTTTGTGCCCAAGCCCCACACCCCCTTCCAGTGGGAGCCGCAGGTGGAGACCGAGCGGCTTCTGCAGATCCAGGCCGAGTTCCGCCGCCGCTTCCGCCGGGGCCGCATCCGCCTGAAATGGCAGGACCCCCGGCTCTCCAACTTGGAAGGCATCTTCAGCCGGGGCGACCGCCGGCTCGCCCGCTTATTGCTCCAGGCGCGCGAGCGGGGCTTTAGCTTCGAAGGCTGGAGCGAAAAATTCAACCCCCCGGGCTGGGAGCAGGCGCTCGCCGCCGCGCAAGTGGACCCGGACTTTTACACCACCCGGCCCCGGGCCGAGGATGAAGTGTTTGCCTGGGACCACTTGGACGCGGGGGTCTCGCGCCAGTTTTTGGTGCGCGAGCGCCGGCGGGCGTTGGAGGAGGCCTTCACCGAGGATTGCCGGATCAGCGGCTGCCAAGAATCGTGCGCGGTGTGCGACCTGGAAGTGATCCAGCCGCGGCTGAGCCCGCCCCTCCCGTTTCCGCCGGAGAGCGGGCCGGCCGAGCGGCTGCCGGCCCAGCCGGACATCCGCTTCCGCTACCGGCTGCGGTATTCCCGCCGCGGCGACGCGCGCTTCCTGGGACAGCTGGAGATCAATCGCTTGTTCGTGCGGGCGGTGCGGCGGGCCGGCCTGCCCATGCGCTACAGCCAGGGATTTCATCCGCTGCCCCGGCTGATCTTCGGTCCGGCGCCGCCGGTGGGGGTGGCGAGCGAAGCCGAATACCTGGAGCTGGAGCTGAACCAGCGCCTGCCCGCGGAAGAGGTGGGCCGGCGCATGCAGGCGGTCCTGCCGGAAGGGATGCCGGTCCAAGAGGCGCAGGAAATTCCCTTGCAGTCGCCCGCCATTTCCTCTATGATTAACTTGTTTGAATACCGGATCGAGGCCCCCCAGGGACAGGGCGCGGAGTGGTTCCCGCGGGAAGCCTTGCTGGCCTTCGCCGAACGTGATAAGTTGCCTATATTACAAAAGCGAGAGAAGGGCGAGCGAACCGTAGACCTGAAAGACCGGGTCAAGGGCATGGAAATCACCCCGGAGGGCGCGCTCCGGCTCCTGTTGCGGGCGGGCGCGGGTCCGGGGGTGAAGCCGGGCGAGGTGGTTCAGCACGTGTTCGGCCGGAGCGAAGACGAGGTGAAGGACTTGACGATCACGCGCCGGCGCGCGGAATTCAAGGAGAGCCGGGCGGTGCGCTTTCCCGGCCAGGCGGTCCGGATGCGGAAGCGGTAATCGGGTCAGGCGGGAATGCAGAGTATTCTCTTGATTAATGTCACGTCTCAGGAGACGCGGGTGGCGCTGGTGGAGAACGGAGTGCTGGCCGAACTCTACCTCGAGCGCAACCGCGACCGGGGCATGGTCGGCAACATCTACAAGGGCAAGGTGGTCCGGGTCCTGCCCGGCATGCAGGCGTCCTTTGTGGACGTGGGCCTGGAGCGGGCCAGCTTCCTTTACGTCACCGACGTGCTCGCCAATCCCCGGGAATTGATGCCGTTCAGCGAGGAGTCGGAGGACGTCGAGATCGAGCGGGCGGACCAGCGGGAGCGCTCCCGCTACTTTGCGGGAGACGTGAGCATCCAGGACCTGCTCCGGGAGGGGCAGGAGGTGGTGGTGCAAGTGGCCAAGGAGCCGGTGGGCACCAAGGGCGCCCAGGTGACCACCCACCTCTCGCTCCCGGGCCGCTACCTGGTATACATGCCGACCATGCACCGGATCGGGATCAGCCGGCGGATCGAGAACGAGAAGAAACGGGCGGCGCTGCGCAAGATGGTGGAGAAGACGCGGCCGGAAGGCGCGGGCGGTTTCATCGTGCGCACGGTCAGCGAGGACCAGCCGGAAAAGGACATCTCGGCCGACATGCAATACCTGCTCAAGCTCTGGGCCGACATCCAGGAGCGGACCCGGCGCGCCTCCACCCCCAGCATCGTGCACCAGGACCTCTCCCTCGACCTCAAGGTGATCCGCGACATCTACACCGACGAGGTGGAGAAGCTGATCGTGGACTCGCCCGAGCAATACCAGGAGATCATGCGCTTCATGAACACCTTCCTCTCCAGCCGGCGCCAGACGGTGGAGTTGTGGGAGAAAGAGGAAAGTCTGTTCGAACATTACGGGATCGAGTACGAGATCAACCGGGCGCTCGACCGCAAGGTCTGGCTCAAGTCGGGCGGGTACCTGGTGATTGACCAGACCGAGGCGCTGACCACGGTGGACGTCAACACCGGCCGCTACGTGGGCAAGCGCCATTTTGAGGACACCATCCTCAAGACCAACCTGGAAGCGGTCAAGGAGGTGGTGTATCAGCTCCGGCTGCGCAACATCGGGGGGATCATCATCATTGACTTCATTGACATGGCCAACACGCAGAACCGGGACCGGGTCTTCCAGACGCTGGAGGCGGCGCTCCGGCGGGACAAGACCAAGTCCACCATCCTCAAGATTTCCGAGCTGGGCCTGGTGGAGATGACCCGCAAGCGGACGCGGGAGAGCCTCTCCCAGATCCTGTGCGAGCCCTGCCCCTACTGCGAGGCGCGGGGCTTTGTGAAATCGCGGGAGACCGTGTGCTACGAGATTTTCCGGGAGATCCGCAAGATGGCCCATCAATACCGGGGCCAGGGGGTGAACCTGTTCGTGCACCCGGAGATTGCGGACCTCTTGTTGGAGGAAGAGCGGGCCGGGGTGGAAGGGCTGGAGCGGAGCCTGGACCTCAAGCTCCAGGTCACCGCCAACAACAACTTCCACCAGGAGCAATACGAGATTTCCGTGATCTAGCTTGCAGGAGCAGCGGCCATGCCCGGGAAGCAACTGAAACTCGGCGACCTCTTGGTCCAGGCCGGTCTGATTGACGAGCTCCAGCTCAAGTCAGCCCTGGGCTACCAGCGGCGGTGGGGCGGCAAGCTGGGCAAGTGCCTGGTGGACCAGGGCTTCATCGAGGAAGAGGCCATGCTTCGCTTCTTGAGCCAGCGCTTCAAGATGCGGGCGGTGGACCTGACCCGCTCCCGGATCGCGCCCCAGACCTTTGCCATAGTGCCGGAAGCCGTGGCCCGGAAATACGAGGTGGTCCCGGTGGTGGTCAAGGACACGCCGGGGAAAAAGACCCTGGTCCTGGCCATGTCCGACCCTTCCGACCTGCAGTCGGTGGATGAGATCCAGTTCCTGACCAATTGCAAGATCGAGCCGGTGCTGGCCACCGATTCCGCCATTGCCAAAGTCTTCTCTCATTACGGAGACTATTCCCCGGAAATGATCGCCGGCCCCCATTGGGGGGCCACGCCCGCGGAGCTGCACCGCCAGGAGGCGGAAAAGACCAAGCCGCCCAAGGCGGTCGAGCCCCAGGTGGTGGGGGAAGGCGTTTTTGATCTGAGCGAGGAGAGTCTGGAAAGAGAAGGCGTGGGCATCAAGCCGGATGACGACATCGAGATCATCCGGGATGAGGTCACCATGATCCGCGCCGGCATCGAGGCGCCCCCGCCTCGACCTGCGGCTCCTCCTCGGCCAGCGGCGCCGCCCCGGCCCCCCGCAACTCCAACTGCGGCCCCGCGGCCCGCTGCTCCGGCGAGACCCTCCGCTCCTCCAGCCCCGCCACCCCCGCGACCGGCCGCGCCTCCCCGGGCACCCTCGCCTCCAGCGCCCCCGCCCAGGCCGCCAGCAGCTCCGCCGGACCTGGAGCCGCCGCCTTTGGAAGAGTCTCCGTTTCTGGAGCCGGAAATGGAGATCGAACGCGGCGCGCCGGAAGTTCCGCTCGGCCCGCAGCCCGAAGTCCCGGCCGAGCGGGGTCTGGACCTGGAGTTACCGGAGGATGACGACTCGGAGATGGAACTGGTGGGCGCCCATGAATTTGTTCCGGTCCTGGACCAGGCCCAGGTCTCCCGGGTCGGGGTGGGCGTGGAGCACGCCCGGACGGAACTGGACCGATCCCTGTTCGAGCGGGAAGCTTTCCAGGCCGACGCCGGCGTGGTGCGATCCCCGGCCGATGAATCCGTAATCGAGATCCCGCCGCTGAAATCAGCGCCCCCGGCCGAAGACGAATTTTTCCGTCCGCCGACGGCCCAGCCGGCGCCGGCCCCCCCTCCGCCCGCGCGACCAGCGCCAACCCCTCCCGCAGTTCCTCCGGCAAAACCCCCGGCCCCGCCGGCCGCCGCCCCTCTCCCCATCCGCCCGACACCGCCCCCAGCCGTCCCCACCGTCCCTCCGCCGATCCAGGCGCCAGAGCCAGCCGCGGTTCAGGCCGCTCCTCCTTCGCCCCCCGCAAGAACGCCTCCTGCTCTGGAGCCCCCAGAGCTCTCTCCCCCGTCCCTGGATCTGGCCGAGGCGACCGAAGAGGATAGTTTTCCGCCGCCGGTCCTGGAGCCGCATGCTCCCCCGGTCCCGGAATTCGATTTGCCGCCAGCCTCGATGGATTATGAATTCTCGCCGGAAAGCCGGCTCCCCTTCGAAGAGCCTCCGCCCAAACCGACGTTTGAGGGAGACTTGGCCGACCGGCCCGACACTCCGGATTTTTCCGCCCTGGCCGAAAAGGAGCTTCCCCCGCCGGAACTGAGCGAGGAAGAGATGTTTTTCAACGTGGCGCGGGAGCGGGAAGAGTCGCCGGAGGCGGAGATCGCCGCCGGGGAGATGGAGCGGATTCCCGCGGCGCCGGAAGACTCGGAAAAGATGGCGGAGGCCAGGCGGCGGCTTTCCGAGTTGGAAGAGCTGGGCGAAGACTTTCTCGATGCCAAGGCGGTCAAGACGCGCTTGAAGTTGATTGAAGACCTGAAGTCGGAAGTCGGTGAGCGCGAGTTCCAGTTTGACGAGCTGTTGAACTTGATGATGAAGAAGGAGATGGGAGAACTGACCTCGGAGCTGTTCATGAAAGAACTCAAGCTGCTCAAGCGCCGGGCCGAAGAGTCGCGCAAGAAGAAGCCGCGTTGATCTCTCGAAAAGTCACCGGGCGTGGACAGTTGCTCCCCCACCCTCACTGTCATCCCGTCAAACTCTTGACCGCGATCAGGCGCTGGACTTAAATGCGGCGCAAGCAAGGAGGATCAGGACCAATGAAGAAGTGCTTGGGCTTCGCGTGGGTAGCGGCGGCCCTGTTGTGGTCTTCAGCCGTTTGGGCGGCCAGGGTGGAAGATAACGTGAGCTACCAGGGCTGGAATTGCCTCAAGCTCTCGAACGCGAACACCGAAGTCTGGATCGCGCCGGCGATCGGCGGCCGCATCATCCAGTATGCTTTTCAGGGCCACCCGTTTTTATGGACCAATCCGGAGCTCGCGGGCAAGGTCTTCCCGGTGGAAGAAAATGCCTATATGGAGATCTGGAAGAACTATGGCGGCGACAAGATCTGGCCGGCGCCCCAGGGTTGGGACACCCAGGAGCAATGGCCCGGCCCGGGCGACGTGGTGATCGAAGCGCCTTACACTTATGAAATATTGAAAGCCAAGGGGAAAGAGGTGAAGGTGCGCATCACCGGCTCTGCCGCGGGCGGCTGGGCCGGGGTGCAGTTCAGCCGGGAGTTCACCTTGCGCGACGGGTCCTCCCGGCTTTATCTGCTCACCACCATGAAGAATGTCTCCGACCGCACCGTCTCCTGGGGCATCTGGTCGGTGACCCAGATGGACTTCCGGGCGAAAAACGAAAAGACCTGGAACGACCGGGCCCGGATCATCATCCCGCTCAACTTGAAGAGCCGCTGGCCCGAGGGCTTTCACGTCATGTTCGGCCAGGCCAGCAGTTTCAACTGGAAGCCGGACTATGACAAGCGCTGGATGGTGGTGACCTATGAAAATCTGGTAGGGAAGATCGGCCTGGATGCCAGCGCCGGCTGGGCGGCCCTGGAAGATCGCGCCGCCAACAAGACCTTTGTGCAGCGCTTCCCCTATTTCCCGGGCCAAAAATACCCGGACAACTCGAGCTTCGAGGTCTGGGTGGCCGGCAAGGGCGAGTTCATCCACAAGCACGCCCTGCGCGTGGCCCCGGATGACCCCAAAGGGCGGTTGATCGAGATGGAGATCCTCTCGCCCCAGGTGACGCTTAAGCCGGGCGAGTCCTATTCGTTCCCCACCTCCTGGGAGGCCCATCGAGGCACCCTGGAGCAAGTGAAAGACCTGGGAAAGGGTTATGATCCCCTCCCCCAATAACCTTCAAGGAGACCTGCATGCCCTTGACCATCGGCCAACCCGCCCCTCAATTTGAAGCCACGGACCAGAAAGACCAGGTGCTAGTAGTCCCGGACGGCTTCCGCGGAAAAAAGATAGTGCTTTCGTTTTTGCGCTACCTGGGCTGCCCCCTTTGCCTGATGAAGCTGGATGACCTGCTGCAAAACTACTCCGCCTACCCGGCGGCCGGGGCCGCGCTGATCGTGGTGGTGCAAAGCCGGCCCGGCCATGTCAAGCGATATGCCGAGCGCAAGAAGGTCCCTTTCCCCATCCTCTCGGACACCGAACGCAAGCTCTATTCGCTCTACCAGGTCCCGAGCGGCGGCTTCAAAGAATTCGTCGCCCCGGCCGTGCTTAAAGCGACCATCCAGGCCACGCTCAGGGGCCATCTCCACGGCCGCTTTGAAGGCAACGAGTTCCAGATTCCCGCGGATTTCGTGATCGCGCCGAGCGGCACCCTCGCCTTCGTGCATTACGGTAAAGACATCTCGGACTTCCTTCCCCACTCCGAGCTGATGGCCGCGCTCGGTCAAGGTTAAGGGGGCTTCGCTCCGCCAGGAGACAACACGGTATGCGTCGCCGACACCGGATCTGCTGGATGGTTCTGACTTGGGGCCTGGCCTTTCCGCTGCGGGCCCAGGTCCCCTATCCCACCGGAGCCGTCGAAGTCCCGGTTTACCAAATCCCCAAACCTTCCTTCGCCTTGGGCGAAAGCCTGCACTATGACTTCAGTTGGAGCGGGATTCGGGCCGGAGAGGGAGAGATCAGCGTCTCCCCCGGCCCGGAGGGGAGTAACAGTTTTCATTTGCAAGCCAAGGCGAGCACGGTGGGCCTGGCGCGTCTGCTCTGGAAAATGGAAGACAGCGTGGAGTCCCAATGTCTGGTCCAGAACCTGAAGCCGGCAACCTTCCTGATGCACGTGCGCGAGCCTTCCCTGCGCTACGAACTGGAAGTCCGCTTTGACCATGCCCGCGGCGTGGCCACCAGCATCAAGACCCGGAGCGGGAAAGTCAAGCAGCGGGAGATCGAGTTTCACAACGCCTATGACCCCCTCAGCCTGGCTTTCTTCATCCGAAGCCTGGACTGGAAGGCCGGCGACGAGCGGAGCTTTGAAATGGTGGACGGGCAGGACCGCTACCTGTTGGTGTTGCGGGCCGTGGCCGAGGAGGAGGTCACGGTCCGGGTGGGCACCTATTCGGCCGTCAAGTTCGTTCCGATCCTGATCGAATTACCGCGCCGGCTCGCGGGCGAGACCCCCCCTTTTTTCGAGCGGCTCCGGCTTCGGGAATCGCAGAAGAGCCCCGTGGTCAAGACCCTCGAATTCTGGATGGCCAAAGACGGCCCCCGCCCTTTGCTCCGGGTCCGCAGTGAGGCCTGGATCGGGCATGTGGACATGGAGTTGACGATCATCAAGAACCCGGGTTTCCAGGCAGCCGGAGGCAAGTGAGCCGGCCAGTTGCGCGGCTCCAAAGGCTGTGATAGCCTAAGCAGAGGGGTGAGGGCTATAAATGCCTGATGCTAAAATATGTGTGGTGTGTGCCTGGCGGGAAAATTGCCAGAAAAAATATTCTATTTCCAAGCAGGGAGGCGTCCACTGCCCGGATTTCACCCGGGACGTAAGCGTTCCCGCTGACCGGGCGGAGCCCGAGGCTCAACCCGCACCACCCCGAAAACCCTAGTTCGGCAAGGAGGGGCCGGAAATGGCGGAGCAGAAGAATCGTCCTTACCGTCGGCGCAACGACCCGGCACTGCAAATTCAGCGGCTCCTCGCCCACTGCCACTCTCCCGAAGAAGCCCTTTTCAAAATTAATGAATTACTCTATCAATCCACCGAGGACAGCACGCGCCGAAATGTGCGGGCGCCCGTTTCCCTGCCGGTCAGCTACCGCGTGGGGAACCGGGAATTCAACGGGTTATCGTATACCTTGAGCCAGGAAGGTATGTTTATCAAAAGCCCGAAGCCTTTGCCCGAAAATACCTTGCTGGACCTGGAATTGATCTTGCCGGGCGATGAAAAAACCATTGCGATCGAGGGGGAGGTCGTGCATCGCACCTCCCTGGACGACGCCCGCCGGCGAAGCGGGATCTCGGGAATGACCGTGGTCTTCCGCAAGATCCGGGGCCAGGACCAGCGCCGGATTGACCGGTTTGTGCGCTCCCGGGCCCGCCAAATCTTCAAACCCTGACCTGTGCGCTCTGCACCCGGCCGCAAGGAAAGAGGCCGGCGCGGGGAAGCGCTGGCCGCGGCTTTCTTAAAGCGGCAAGGTTTCACCATTCTTCGCCGGCGATACCGGACCCGCTACGGCGAAGTGGACCTCATTGCCCGCGAAGGCCCGGTCCTGTGTTTCATCGAAGTCAAGACCCGAAGCCATCTGGAATTCGGGCTCCCGCTCGAGGCCGTCACCCGCAGCAAAAGGAAGCACCTGGCCCTTTGCGCCCAGGTTTTTGTCGCCCGCAAAAAATTGGAAGGAGTGCCTCTCCGCTTTGATGTGGTTTCCGTCCTGGAAGCGGAGGGAGGGACCGAGCTCGAGCTCGTTCGAGCCGCCTTTGACAACCCGCTGGGGTTTTGAGGGCAACGCCGCCCGATGCCTCGTTATACCGTTTTCTATTTGATTTTCTACCAACGGCTTCTGGCAGGTATCCGAACCTGCCCTACGCCCCTAGAATTTGTAGGGCGCGAGCAGCGAGGTAAGGCCCCGGGGTGGAGATGCGCCCGCAATAACTTCGCGGCTTGGCGCCTTGGCGTGAAGTTCTTCTTTAGGTTCCGGCTTGGCCGGGTTAGGGTTTGGGGGCGGGAGGAGCCTTTTCTGCCGGGGCCGGCGCCGGCGGCTTCTGGCCCGAGCCCTCGGTCGGTTGCTGGCCTTCTTTTTCCTTTTTCCGCTCCTCCCGGTAACGCTTCAAGCTCTCTTCGTTGCTCTTGGCCAGGGCCTGGCAGTACTCCAGGTTGTCTTTATAAACGCTGTTCTCCGGGTCCAGCTCAATCGCCTTTTTCAGATTCTTCTCCGCCTCCTCAAACAGGCCCATGTTCATGTAGTTCAGGCCCAGGTTGTTGTAAGCCTTGACGTAATCCGGCCGCTGCTGGATGGCCGCCTCCAATTCTTTTTGGGCCAGCGGAAGCGCCATTTGCCGAAGGTAAACGGTGCCCAGGTTGAAATGGGCCTCGGGAAACTCCGGGTTTAGTTGCAGGGCCTTCTGATAATTCCCGACCGCGTCCTCCCATTTCTCCTGTTTGGCATAAGCGAGACCCAGCTCGTTATACACCCGAGGATCATCCGGGTGCTGATCGCGGACGGCCTGGAAAGTCTCGACCGCCTTTTCATACTCGCCCGCGGCCATCCGGCGCTGGCCCTCCGCCAGGGGGTTCGGCTGACAGGCCGGACCGATCAATGCCAAGCTCATGCCCCAGATCAGAATCCCTTGCCACCGTTTCATGATTTGTCTCCTTTGTTTGCTTGCGCGTTCGACTCCCTTAGTGCTTCGATTCGCAAATACGATAACATATCATTTCTGCTTGCTCGATAAGTTTGCTCACTCAGCCCTCGGCCGTGAGCTCGGGCCGAACGGCACTAAGTCCTGAGTAAATAAGTTCGGCATCGAACTTATGAATCGAAGGACTTAGCCGTCGCGCTTGACCACCCGCAGGGGAGGCGCTTCTCCGGTTTTCGGCTCCCCCCAATACAAAGTGCGATGCGGAAAGGGGATCTCAATCCCCAACTCGTCAAACCGTTTCTTGATCCGGCGGTTCATCTCCCGGGCCACCCGCCATTGCTGGATCGGCTGGGTCTTGATCCGCGCCCGGATAATCACCGCCGAGTCCTCGAAGCGATCCAGGCCCAGGATCTCGAACGGCTCCAAGATGTCCGGCCCGAAGTCCGGGTCCTGCTCCAGCTCGGCGCCCAGCTGCCGGAGCACTTCCATCACCCGGTCCACGTCCTCGCGGTAGGAAACCCCCACGTCAAAAACGTAACGCGAGTAATCCCGGGTCATGTTCTGCACCTGGCTGATCTGGCCGTGGGGGATGATGTGGACGTTCCCGGCCAGGTCGCGCAGGGTCAAGATCCGCAGGGTGATGGATTCCACCACTCCCCCCACACCACTAATTTGAACTACATCCCCCACCCGCACCTGGTTCTCCAGGATCAGGAAAAAACCGCTGATCACGTCCTTGACCAGGCTCTGGGCGCCGAAGCCTATCGCCAGGCCCCCGATCCCGGCCGCGGCCAAGAGCGGCTTCATGTCAATGCCCAGTTCCGAGAGCACCAGCATGATGGTGACAGCCACAATCGTCACCACCCCGATGCTGCGGATCACCTGGGAAATGGTATGCATCCGCTTGGTGGTCTCAATCACCTCTTCCCGCGCTGCCATCCGTTTACTCAACCGGTGGATCAAGAAACTCAACAACCACAGGCCGGCTCCGGCCAGGAGCAGGATCAACCCGATCCGCAGGCTGTGGGTAATCAACCACCCGGGCAGGGGCAAGGACTCGATGGACCATCCTTTCATTTCTACCATCCTCGGCTCAAAACGCATTCAGTTTAACAGGTTTCCTCGAGCCTCGCAACCCCAAGCAGATGTGCTCGTCCCCAATCCATGTTACACTAAAAATACAGCCGGATTTTCCCCTGGCCAATGAAAATTCGCGTCGCCAAAACCGCGGGCTTTTGCATGGGCGTGCGCCGGGCCGTCAACCTGGTCCTGGAAGAAGCGCGCGCGCGCGAAGGCGAGCTTTACACCCTGGGCCCCTTGATCCACAACGACCAGGTGGTCCAGTGGCTGGAGCGCCGGGGCATCCGCGCGGTGCGCGAGCCCGAGCCCGGGACTGGAGCCCGCCTGGCGATCCGCTCGCACGGGATCGGCCCGCAGGAGCGCCATCGCCTGCGCGAACAGGGCTTTGAGCTCTGCGACGCCACCTGCCCCCGGGTGGGCCGCGTCCACGGTGTGGTCAAGAAGCACCATGCCCGGGGTTACTTCATCGTGGTGGTGGGCGACCCGGGCCATGCCGAGGTGGAAGGCATTCTCGGCTTTGCCGAGGGCCGCGCCGCGGTCATCTCCAGCCCGGACCAGGCGGCGGCGCTGCCGGAGGCGGGCCGGGTCTGCGTGGTGGCTCAGACCACCCAGAGCCCGGAAAAGTTCGCCGAGGTGATCGCCGCGGTGCGCCGGCGCTACCCCGAGCTGGGAGCGCGGGAATTGGTGGTCGAGGATACGATCTGCGACTCGACTCACCGCCGACAGCGCGAGGTGAAAGAACTGACCCGGGAAGTGGAAGCGGTGGTGGTGGTGGGGGGCAAAAACAGCGCCAACACCAAGCGACTGGCCGAGGTCGCCGAAGCCCAGGGCATTCCCGCCTTTCGGGTGGAGACCGAGGCGGACCTGGAATGGGACCGGCTCCGGGATTTCAAGCGGGTGGCGGTTACCGCCGGGGCCAGCACCCCCCAGTGGCTGATCCGGCGGGTCTATGAGGAGCTCGCGCGCCGCGACCGCGAGCGCAAGCCCTGGCCGCTGCGCTTCCTCTATACCTTCCCCCGCTTTCTGGTCCTGTCCAACCTCTTCGTCGCGCTCGGCGCCGCCTCCCTGTGCGCGGCCGCGACGCGCCTCCAGGGCCTGGCCCTGCAACCCCTCGAACTCCTGGTCAGTTTCTGCTACGTCTTCTCGGTGCACACCTTCAACGTGCTCATCAACCGCGAGGCCATCGCCCTCAACGAGCCGGCCCGCTCCCGCGCCTTTGAGCACAGCCGCGAACTCTGGATCTTCTTCTCCCTGCTCAGCCTGCTCCTGGCCTGGGTCCTGGCCGCAATCCTGGGCTGGAAAGCTTTCCTCATCTTCACCGGCGCCGGCATTCCCGGCATCCTCTACCAGGTCCGCATCCTCCGGCGCTCCCGCGCTCCCCGGCTCCCGTTCCGCGCCCTGGCCGACATCCCCGGCTCCAAGGATATCTTCATGGCCCTGGGCTGGACCGCGGTGACCGCCATCCTGCCTCTGGCCAGCCAGGGCTTCCACCTGGCCTCGCCCGCCACCGCGGTCGCGGCCCTCCTGGTCCTCGGCCTGGTCCTGCTCCGGAGCGCGCTCCAGGACTTCCGCCACCTCCAGGGCGACCGTCTGGTCGGCCACGAGACCTTACCCATCGCCCTGGGCGAGCGCCGCGCCCGGTGGCTGCTCTTCTCCCTCGCCCTGGCCCTGCTCCTGGGCTTAAGTCTCAGCGCCGGCCTCGGGCTGGTGCCGCCGCTGGGCTTCGGCCTGCTCCTGGCCGTGGCTTACCTGGGCGCTCTCATCCCCCTCTTTTCCCGCCGCACCACCTTCCAGGGCCTGCGCGCCGAGTTCCTGGTGGACTTCACCTTCATCCTCGCCGGACTGATCACCTGGGCATGGAAACTGGTGTCCTGACCGTCAGGAGGCCCGGAGGCCGGCTGGACGCGAGGGGCGGAGCGGGACCCGAGGCCGGTTGACTTGGGGAGGTTCGTGCTTACACTTGTATTGGCACCGGCTTAACAGGAGTGGACAAGTATGCCCAAAAGAGATTTTTACGAGGTGCTGGGCGTCGGCCGGAAGGCTTCTCCGGACGAGATCAAGAAGGCCTACAAGCGGCTGGCGCGGCAGTATCACCCGGACCGGAACAAGGGGGACAAGGCGGCGGAGGAGCGCTTCAAGGACGTGGCCGAGGCCTACCAGGTGCTCGGGGACGCGGAGAAGCGCGCCCAGTATGACCGGTTCGGCCAGGCCGGGTTCTCCGGCTTTGATCCCACCGGGGCGGAGCACTATTACACCTATACCCCCGGGGGTCCGGGAGGGGTGCGCATCAATATGGAGGACCTGTTCGGCCGGCGGGGCAAGCGCTCGGGCCAAGCCGGGCCGGGCGGCATCCGGGACATTTTCAGCGAGATTTTTGGATTTGAAGACGCTCCGGGCGGAGTGCCTTTTAACCCGGGCGGAGGCGCTCAGAGCGTGGAAGCGGAGCTGACCATTGATTTCGACGAGGCGGTGCGCGGGGGCAGCCGGACCTTGACCCTGAATGTGGAGCGGCCCTGCGAGGCTTGCGCCGGCCGGGGAGTGTCGGGCCGGCAG
>MGQK01000071.1:20265-33216 GCA_001797815.1 Deltaproteobacteria bacterium RBG_13_61_14
TGTTCCGGCGCGAGGGGGACGACCTGCACCTGGAGGTGCCGGTCACCGCTTCGGAGGCGGCGCTGGGAGCGGAGATCACGGTGCCCACGCTCGAGGGCAAGGCCACCCTGAAAATGCCGGCCGGGACCCAGAGCGGCCAGATGCTGAGGCTGCGGGGCAAGGGCATGCCCCGGCCGAACGGCTCGGGCCGGGGCGATGAATACGTGCGCGTCCAGGTCACGGTGCCCAAGCATCCGGACCAGCGGACCCAAGAACTATTTCAGGAGATCGCGGAGCGTAACCCGGAGAACCCGCGGTCGCACCTGGTCAAGGAGTAAAGCATGAGTCGGCGGATCCCTATTCGAGTAGCCGGCGATGACGAGGCCGAGTGCCGGACGGAGACAGAGGTGATGGTGGACCAGCCGGAGCTGGAGAGCACGGATGCGCGGGTGGGGTCACCCGCGCCCCTAAAGAAAGAGGAAGGCGAGGAAGCTTGGCGGGATCAGTATGTCCGGTTGCAGGCGGACTTTGACAACTATCGCCGGCATGCCGAGGCGGAAAGGAGCCGGCTGACCGGGCTGGGCAAAGAAGCGGCGCTGGCCGATATTTTCCCGCTGGTGGATCACCTGGACCGGGGCCTGGCCTGGGCTCGGGAGCATGGAGCCGACCCGGCCGTGGTCGAGGGTCTGCTCCTGGTGCAGAAAGAGCTGCACAAGGTCCTGGAGAAGAACGGGATCACGCGCCTGACCACGATCGGCGAGGCTTTTAACCCGGAGTTGCACGAGGCGGTTTCGGTCATCGCCCGCGCCGGGGCCAAAGCGGGCGAGGTCGTGGAGGAGCTCCAGGCGGGTTTCATGCGGGACGGCAGGGTGCTGCGGCCGGCGCGGGTGGTGGTGGCGGGATGATTCGGAACGCGCGCAGCTTTTGCCGGATTCTGAGAACCCGAAAAGCATAAAGACTCAAGCCGCCTCGGCAGAGCCATCCCGCCTTAGGGCTTCGCGATCTTAAACTCCACTCTCCGGTTGACTTGTCGGCCCTCCCCGGTGTCGTTGCCGGCAATCGGCTCCACCTCCCCCCAGCCGGAGCAGCTGAGCCGGCGCGGGTCTATGCCGCCTTGGTGGATGAGATAGGTATGCACGGCCAAGGCCCGGCGTAAGGAGAGGTCAATGTTGTATTCGTAGGATCCGGTGGAGTCGGTATGTCCCCGGATTTCGATGTTCAGGTCCGGGTTCTGGTGAAGCAATTGAATCAGGTTTTCCAGCTCCGCCCTGGAGGCGGCACGCAGGTCGGCCTTGTCCAGGTCGAAGAGGACATTTTTCAGCACCACCGGCTCCTGGGTGGCGGCCGCGCGGGTGATGGTCTCCTGGGTGACTTTTTCCGGGATAATCGGCGCCGGCTTGGCCGCCTCCGTCATCGGCGCCTGGGCGACCGGCGCCGGGGCCGGCGGCCGCGGGGTCGGAGCCAGCGCAATCAGCTTCAGCCGGTTCAGCACCAAAGGCATCGCCACGGAGTAGATATCTTCTTTCCCCAAAGAATCGTCCCGGTTCGAAGAGAGGTAAACCAAATCCCCGGCGGCGGGAATGGTGAAATACATGTCGTTGGCCGGGGTATTAATGACCGGGCCGAGGTTGACCGGGTCGCTCCATCCGGCCGGCGTCTTGGAAGTGTAGAAGATATCGGACCCGCCGAAACCGCCCAGGCCGTCCGAAGAAAAGTAGAGTTCCTCGCCGTTGGGATGGATAAAGGCAATGAACTCGTTCCCGGGGGTATTGATCTTCGGGCCCAGGTTCTCCGGCTCACTCCAACCCTGGTCGGTAAGGTGAGCGGTCCAGATGTCCCAGCCTCCCAGGCCGCCCGGCCGGATCGAAACAAAGTAAAGGGCGCGGCCGTCGAGGGAGAGCGAGGCATTGGCTTCGTTATAGCGGCTGTTGACCGGCGGGCCCAGGTTTTGGGGCGGGCCCCAGGCGCCGTCCGGCCCCAGCTGGGAAACGTAAAGGTCACACGCGCCCAGTCCATCGGGCCGCTGGCAGGCGCTGAAGAACATCATGCGCCCGTCGGCGGAAAAAGTGTCGGGTCCTTCATTACCCGCCGTGTTGATGGACGAACCCAGGTTGGTCGGCTGTCCCCAGTGGCCGTCCGGGCCGCGATGACTCACCCAGATGTCCTGGCCGCCGAGCCCTCCCTCGCGGTCCGAAGCAAAATACAGGGTGTTGCCGTCCGGCGAGACAAAGGGGGCATAGTCCCGGTCTTTGGAATTGACCATTGACCCCAGGTTGACGGCGTCTTCCGCGGGGACCTGACCCAGGCCCATGCTGGAGCAAAGAATTAACCCTCCCATCCAGAATGCAAGTTTTACCCCTGATCGCATGACTGCCACCCTCCTTAAAAAATATCGGTCCATGATCCAGCCCGCTTCAGAAAAGATTGTTCCCGCTCTTGAATTGACTGCAGCGCCTATGTTGGTTCCCTTGCCTGCCTTGGTATAATTTTCATAGCACTCGTTCCAAGACTTGTCAATGATGGTGTGCAGAAAAAACCCTGCGCCCGGGCAGGGGGGCGGGTCCCCCCTCCTGTCCTTCGAAGCCTTGGGGTTCCGCGGTGGCGGACCGGATGATCTCGCCTTATTTCAGGATCACCAGATCCCCTACCCGGGGCCGATCATTGGCGTCTTTGAGCGCCAGAATGCGGCCGCTGGACATCTTTTCTTCGGACGAGTCAATCTGGATCAGGGCGATGATCTCCTTGGACCAGCCCAGCTTCTGGCTGGTGGCGGGATGGAGGATGGGTTCGCCCTTGCGGAAGACGATGAATTGCGAGCCGGGCTGGACCCCCCGGGTGGAGCCGACGTCGGTGAGCACCTGGTCGCCGGAAACCGAGACCACGTAGCCGAGCAGCGGAAATTTGGCCGCGATCTGGGCAGAAGCCTGGCTGAGGGACTTGCGGCAGGCCTCGGCGTATTCCGACTTGGGATCGCGGTTGCCGGAGACGATGTTGCCCCGCGAGTCCAGGATCAGTTTCTTGTCCACCCGGCCGACCGATTGCTCGGAGTAGATGACCTTAGCCGTGGACACATCCACGCAGCGGATGTCCACCTGCACCTCGGTCTGCAGGATGTTGTAGGAAATCTTCTGCACCTCCTCGTAGCTGGTGCCGGTAACCGTGCCGAAAACCACGGCGTCGGCCCCGAGCAGGCGGCCCAGCTCCGCCACCTGGGTGCCGACCATATCCGAGAGCTGGAACTCCTGCTCCCGGATCACCTTGTCCAGGCGGGTGCGCTCGACCACGTTGAACTTGCCGGTGTTGTGGAGATAGGTGATGGCCATGTCCGCCAGGGAAAGGCCCAGCTCGACCGGGATTTTTTCCGCCCCCTCGAATTCGAGCACGGCAATGGTCCGCCGCGGGTCCTGGCCCCGGGTGAGCTGATCGAGCATTTGATCGCTCCAGCCCGAGGGCATGGAGAGGTCCGCCGCCGCTGCGGCCGTGGCTTTTTCTTCTTCGGCCTTTTTCTTCCGCGCTTCGAGCGGCGAGGCCAGGGATAGGCAGCCCATCATCAGCATGATCGGAATCAGCCGGAATGGGTTAGTAAGGTTTCTCACCGACAAAGTTTTCATGGCAGATTTTCCTTTTTCCAGATTCAGTGTCGCCTCGGTCAATCCACCGGGGTCAGGTCCTTGGTCTCCTCGTGCAGCTCCTTGACGATGGCCGCATACTTGGCCAAATCAATCGCCGTCCGTTTCCCTTCCCCCGGCAAGGCTTGCAAATGCTTGCGCGCCTGGTTCAGGTTTTGGAGCACAAAAGGAATTTTGAGCGCGTCCGGGCCGCGGAAGTCTTCCCTGGCCGAGCCGATCAGGTCCGGGATCTGGCGGCCGAGCTCCACTTCGGATTGGACCCCCTTGCCCAACACATACCCGGCCACGGCCAGGTTGACCGACATGGTGGCGAAATAAGTGATCTCGTCCCGGGTGAACTGGCCCTTTTGCCGCTTGGCCTCTTTGATGACATAAGCCGCTTCTTCCGGGGTCCACTCCGGCTCGGCGGCCGGCTCGCCGGCCGGTGATGCGGTGGAGGCCTCGGCCGGCGCCGGGCCCGATTCGGTCCCCGGCGGGGGCGCCATTTCCGCCACCTGCGTCTCCTGCTTCAATTCTTGCAGTTGCCGCTTGGCTTCGCCCCGGGCCACGTGGTCCTTGGCGTATTTGACCAGGTTCTCCTGGGCGTCGGCGAGCATGGTCTGGGCGACCTTGAGACTGCCGTAAGCCACCGCGGCGTGCATGCAGACCTCGTCGTAGGCCGGCATGCCCACCTCGCCGAAATAGACTTGCTCCTTCTCGAATGGATCGGACCGGGTTCCGGCCAAGGAGTCCAACTGCGGGGCCACGTCGGTCAAGGTCAGCGCCCGCTGGAATTTCTTCGGCCCTTTGTCCTTCTCCCGGTGCTCCCCCCTGCCCCTCCGGCCCAGGGCCAGAGCCGGCACCAGGGACACCACGCACAAGATCATCAGCCCCAGACGCAGGATGCGATGCAAGGAAGCAGGTGAGACCCAGGTTCTGCGTTTAATCATGGTCTTACCTCCCTGACCTGATCACTCCAGGGACTTGAAGATTTCCTCGACTTTCTGGCTCACCTGCTCGGCCAGGAATTCCCCGGCCCGCTCCAGCGAACACGATGCGGCTTTATCGCGCGAGGGCTTGCCGCACTTGGTCTTATCGCCCCAGTCAAAAGCTTCGTTGACCAGGATCTTGCCGTTGTCGAGGTTGACGATTTTCAACTCGGCCGCGGTCAGGAAGAAGTAGGCCGGAGTGCTGCCGATCATCATCTTGGACGATTCGCGGGCCTCGGCGTCGCCCAGGATCAGGTAGTTGCCGCGCAGGCCGGGCAGGCTGCGCAACTGCTCGACCGAGGCATCACCGAGCGAGTCGTAACTCGTGCCGCGGAAGGCCGCGGCGTTGTCCATCACGTTGAACCCTTTTTGGCGCAGGCCCTGGATGATCGCGTTCTGGACCAGGGCGCTTTGCATGGAAGGATTGACTTCGAAGATCTGGACCACGAAGCGGATGGACTCCAGCGCCTGGTCCATGGCCGCCTGGCATTTCCAGACGGTCAGGGCCTCCGCGGCCACCGGCACCGGCCGGCCCAGGATCACCGCGAGCATGGCCTCCTTGCCCTCGATCTGCACGAGTTCATTCTGGGCCTTCTGGTAATTGACCAAGGCCCGGGGCGCGTCATGGGCCTTGAGCGCCGAGTTGCCTTCGCCGAAGAAGCCCCCGGCCGCCTCGCGCTTCTCGGCGATGAACTTGCGCAGGTTGTCGGCCGCGACCCGCCGCTCCATCACCGCCAACGCATAGTATTGCTTTTCCTTCTTGTTGTAATAGGTGTCGGCGATGGTGATGCCTTCCAGCTCCAGGTTGACCTTGGCCATGATGTCGGAGACCACCTCCTGGGTGCCGCGGGTGCGGGCCTTGCTCCGGTGTTTGGTCTGGGCATACTTCTGCTCTTCCGCCACCCGGGTGGTGAGGGTGGATTCCAGTTGCACCCGGATCTGGCCGCCAATCTCGGCGCGGCCCGAGTTCTCCGCAGTCTCTCGGTCCTTGACCTCGTTGCCGGTATTCTTGGCCCGGCCGATCCCCACCATGTATTTTTCCGCGGGATATTCCGCCGAGGCCCCTCCGGTCACCCAGTCCGGAACCTTGCCGGCCCAGGCCAGAACCGGAATCCCCAAAGCCAAGGCCACCAGCACGGCCAGCTTTTGTCCCCTCTCTCCTCTGCTTTCTTTCATGTTCGCTTCCTTCGATCTCCAATCTAAAATCCAAAATCTAAAATTCCTATCTCGGCCGGTGCTGTTCCTGGAATTCCCGCCACTTCTTCAGCCATTCCTCTTCCTGCTGCTGCCGCTTCTCAAAATACTCGCGCTGTTGCAGTTCGCGGCCCAACTCGTATTTCGCCACCAGCGCGTCCAGTTTGCTCGTGTAGCTGTCCAGGGTGGCCTGGGTGGCCTGGTGGGTGCCGGCGACGTCGCGGGCATAAACCTGGGCTTCCAGCGCCGCCACTCTTTTCCGCGCCGCGGCCGAGTAATTCTCCGGATGTTCCTTCACGTCCTGGATGAGCTGCTTCAACATCTCATCGCAGGAGATCAAATAACCGTCCTGGTGCTGGAGGTCGCGGGCCTGGGAGTAGTTCAACTCCAGGGACTGTTTCAAGGCGCTGAGCTTACCTTCGTAAACTTTCGGCTGGTCCTTGGTGGCCTCGGCTTCCTGGGCCGCGCGTTCGACTCCCTGGAATTCCTTGGCCAGGGTTTGCTGGGCTTGCACCGCGCGCTGATGCCGGCGTTCCAGTTCCCGGTCCATTTCCTGGGCCATGTGGTCGGCGTTCTTGGCCAGGCGGCGGGAGCGTTCGGAAAGGAAACCCGCCCAGTTGGCGGTCTGAGGATCATAGGCCTGGGCCGCCGAGGGCTTATCCGTCAGTTCCACGGTCATCTGCTGGTTGGGCACCAGGGTCAACCCCTGGGAGTGCCCTTGAACCTCAACTTTTCCCTTTTCCACGGCCACCCGGGAGGAGCAGTCCGCGGCCCCGGCCACGGTAAAGCTGGTGGCCCGGACCCCGGCCACCACGGTGGCGGTCTGCACCTCCAGGTTGGCGCCCTCTTCCGGCGCGACCAGGGCCTGCAGCCAGCCCTTGAGCAACAGCAGCGAGCTGGAATGGCGGGCATTGGCGCGGCTGTCGAGGATCTGGATCCGGGAGGACGGCTGGAGGGTGATCAGGCTGCCGTCATCGAGTTTGATCTGGGCCTTGCCGTTCGGGCCGCTCACCACCCGATCCTGGGCATAGACCAGGTCTCCCTGGGAAACCGGCCGGGGCTTGTCCTGTCCCACGCTCTGAGCCGTCACCGCGCCGCTGACCGACTGAATTTGTCCTTCCCGCCGGAGCTCTTGTGCGCTACCAATCGCAGGTTGAAAACCTGCGCCCCAGGCCAGAAAGAAAACGATCACGAGCCAGGCCAGGCGGCGTCCTCTTTTCAGGCTTTCCATGTTCGTCCTCCATTCACCGGAATTCGCATCCGTAGGGATTTTCGCTGGAATAATCCTTGTGCAACAGGCCGACCGGGATCAGAGCAGGATAAAGGTAGAGTCCAATGCTTTCCACGTAGTCGGCCCCCTGCTTGGTGCAACGGCCCAACCGCTGGATATCACCAATGCACAAGCTTTTCCCCTCCGGCCAGGCAATGCGATCTTTGGCGGACCAGACCTCCCCTTCGCTGCCGGAAAGCGCCTGGGCCAAATCGCCGAAGCCCCCTTCGCCCGGGCCGCAAAGGATGGCCACCTGGTCCAGGGTCTTCTGGTCCAGCATCTCGTGGAAGAAGACCAGCCGGCCCTGCTGGCCGCAGGTAGGGGAAGAAGTCTGCTTGCTTAAAGTTGCCCCGGGCAAGCGCAAGGTCACCCGCGAATAGAGCACGCCCTCGGCGCTGAGCCAGCGGTCTTCCACCTGAAACCGGGCAGCCACCAGGCCAGGATCCCAGGAGAAAAGGATGACCGACCGCGAGGCATTCTGCAGGTGATAGTCCTGGTTTTGCTCGTAGTCCCGGCGCAAAGAAGCGGTCTGATTGTCCATGGTGCGAACGATGTCCATGCGGCCGCGCAGGTCGGCGAGCAGAACCTGCACCCAGGCGTTCGGGCCCCAGGCCGTGCTCGCGCCTACCCCTTCAAAGAACAGTTCCTCGCCGGAATTTTGGAAGCGGGCGCCCCCGTCCACCCAGGCTGGGGCCGGCTGCTCCTTGCCGGGCTTGAGCCGGAGCTCTTTCTCCTGGCCGGGCTTGCACACCCAGGGTTCCTGGGTGCTCGCCCGCTCCTCGAAAAGGACGGTCAGCCGGTGCGGGCCCGGCACCGCCTCGAACTCGTCCGGGATCGGACCGGCCCGCTTCTCATCCAGGAAATAAATGCCTTTGGGCTCGCTCTTGCCGGCAACGACCAGCTTTAACCGGCAGTTATCGGTCTCGGGTGGAGAAGCCGCCCAGGCGGGGTTTTCTCCGACCCGGGTGCACCAGAGCCAGGTCACCGCGGCTAAGAAGAGGATTGACTTCCAGTGTCCGGGCATTCTCCCAGTTCCGAGGAGCCAGGGTCAGGGATCAGGGTTTAGCCCTCGTTGCCACCAATAGAGGCGGGCAACCCCCGCGCTTCTTGGGATACCGTCAAGCCTGGGTAAGGCCAGGGCACGGGATGCCGCGCCCTACCCGAAGGGCTCCTCTCAGTTCCTGCCCGTCGGTCAGCGGTCAGTTCCCGCTCTCCCGGCGCTTTTGCAACTGAACATCCAGCTCTTTCATGGCATCGTCGGCGTTCATCTTGATCTCGGCCGAGCGCTTCTTCATTTCCCGCTTCATGCCGTTGGCCACATCGTCAAAGCTGAGCATGGCCAGGGAGTAAAGGGTGCCGTCCGGCCCGCGCCAGTGGTTGATGATCTGGGAACCCACCAGCGTGGTTTCGGTGATGCTCTTGGTGATGCTGGAGACAAATTGCTCTTCTTCCGAGCTGGACATGTCCGAGGCCACGGCCGAGGCCATGTAGTCCTTCATGAAGTTGGCCACATAGGTGTCGAGCGCCCGCGCCAGGTCGGTCCGCGCCCGGGTGTCCGCAGTCTGCATTTCCAGGGCCCGGTTGGCGATCCCCTGGGCGATGCCCACCCCGTAAAAGGCCAAGCCGCCCGTGTCTTCCTTGAACGCGCCCGCGCCCCGGGTGATCCAGGCCGGCTCGTTGGCCGCGCCGGATACGCTGGTCTGCTTGGTGACCTCCGGCTCCTTCTTGCCCCCGCCGCAGGCGGCCAGGGCCACGACCAGCCCCAAAGCCAAGAGCAACGCCACAATCTTCTTCATCCCTTTCATTTTGTCCTCCTTCTTTCCTTACCGGTTGAGTATTTTCAAGCCAGATCCGACCTTTCCTGTGTCAGTCGTTAAAAGGGAGTGTGCTTGAACTGATGCCCACGCCCGTGAACCCCTTACATTAGATGAAAAAAGCCATGCTTGCAATGCACTTTATAGAATATTTCCTTCCCGGTGTCAACCTTGTCCCGATTCCCTCGGTTCCTGTAAGGGCACGGCATGCCGTGCCCCTACAACCGGAGATTAGAGTCAATCTTGCCAGGAGGCGGCAAAAGACCCTGGTCAAGGCAACTTCTGGATCTTGGCCGCGAGATCGGCGATCAGCGGGCCGTAATCTTCGCCGCTCACCGATTGGGAGAACTCATCCATCTGGAGCTTGGAGCGGGTCTGAAAGATCCGGACCGAAACCCCGGTCACCGGCCCGATCCGGGAAACCGATCCCTCCACCGTGTAGGCCGAGGCCGCGCCGGCCGCGGCCACCTCCATGCCCCGGCCCTGCAGACCCGCGGCAATCGCCCGTTGGAGCTTTTTCCCCAGGCCCGCCTGCTTGGCCGCGGCCGTGGCCTCCGTGAAAACCCCGACCGTGATCGCAGTGGACCTTTGCTGGGCACTCAAGCGCTGGACCCCGGCCTGAACCATCGCCTCCACTTCTTGCTGCTGAAAGCCATACCACTTGCCGATGATCTTGCCATTCTCGTCTATCAGCGCCCCAAGGGGCAGCGAAGTCACCCGGTAGCGCCGCGCCACCATGCCGGTTGCATCCACCAGCACCGGAAACCGCGCGCCCATGTCCGCCGCCACCGCCTTGAGCTTGGCCGGGTTCTTTTCCTGGTAGCCGACGCCCAGCACCTGCAGGTAGTCCGGATACCTGGCCGCGAGCTGGCTCAGGAAGGGGATCTCTTTCTTGCAGGGCACGCAACCCTCCTTGAAAAAGGTGAGGAACACCAGCTTGCCCTGGTATTGGGCCAGGGAATAGGTCTGGCCGTCCACCGACTTCAGCGTCAGCGGCGGAGCCGGCTCCGGCCCCGCGGCCAGCACCATTAAACTCAACCCCGCCAGAATGACCATCGCGATCCTTTTCATCGAATCCCCTCTCTTCGTCGGGAAGGCGGCGGCTTGCCGCCGCTCTCAACTTTTATGCAATTATGTAAAGTTTAAAGTAAAGTTCTGACCCCATCCTTACTTACTTCTTGTTTTCTTCTTCGCTTTCTTGGTTTCCGGCGGTTGCATCTCTTCCGGTCTTTTGCAATTCTGTGCCCATTGCCTGCCTTGGGCTTCGGGCACCAAGATGGCGCTTATCCATCCCTGAGGCTCCGAGTTGATCCAAGTGGCTTCAATATAATACGTCTTTCCCGCCTCAACATTTAAATTCAGATTACCAAAAGTTTCGGGTCCAGGGTCTGCATCAGCTACCATACATTGATTCGGCAACATTTCCTGGATAGCGGCTTGGCCTTGATCATCGGGCATTCTTAAAAAGATATAGATTCTCGCCTTGCCCAATGGAATTGGTCCCAAATCTGCCGGCAGGCTTCCTGCCCCTGCGGGAGCGGCCGGAGCCTGTTGCTGGGCCAGCGCGGGGAGCGGAACGTTATCCCCGCAATAATTCCGCACTTTGACCGCGGCCACAGCCACCAATTGGTCCAACTGATCTTCCGCGCAGGTGCATTCGTCCTTGGTGCTGAATTCCGTGGTGCTGGTCTGAATGTCAATCAACCGCAGCGACAGGATATACTTGGCCCCCAGCTTGACCAGGTCGCCGGTGACGATCTTCTGCGCTTGCACCAGTTTCCCGATCTCCACCTGGCAGACCGTGTCGTCGCAGGCGTCGGAGATGTTCATCGCCTGCCGCTCCATCACCTCTTTCAGCATCGCTTCCTCAATCACCCGGAGCTTCGGGGAGGGAGTCAGCTCGGAACTGAGGAGCGCGCTCAAAGCCTGGGCCACGGCCTTGTCCACCGCGCCCGCGGCCTTGATCGGATAAATTGCCACGCTGGTCTTCTTCGGCTCCTGGCTCAGGCTGCTGAAAGCCACCAGCCAGCCGGCCATCACCCCGAATACCAGCTTTCGTGTCATTGTTTCTTCTTTCGCTTCCGCGACCGAAGCGCCCTCGCGGCTACCTTGCTTTCGGGGCGCGGGTGCCCTCACCCGCGCAACCTTATTCTTTCACGTTCACGTTCACGAAATCAGTGTTCAGTGCACGGTGCACAGTGGACAGTGAAAATCCAGGCCTCATGCCTAATGTCTAATGCCTAATGCCTCTTCACCGCTTCAGCACCCAGTTCTTCTCCACCCTGGCCCCGGGCTTGATCTCGATTTTCGCCTCCGCCTTCTGATAACCTGGTCCCTCCACGCTCAAGCGCTGGGTCCCCGCCGAACACCCGATCACCTTGTAATTGCCGTCCTCGTCCGTGGGAAAGCCCTTGCCGCTCCCGCCTTGCCAGAGATAGACATAAATTCCCGAAATCCCCTGGCCCGAGGCATCCGTCACCCGGCCGTAAATCACCCCGCCCGGCTCCAGGACAAAGTCGAGCTTCTTCGCCTCCGGCTGCTCAAACGTCACGTTCTTCTTCGCCTCGGCAAACCCTTCCGCGCGCACGCTGATGAAATAGGTCCCGCGGTTCAAGCCTCCAACTCCAAAACGGCCCTTGCGGTCAAGGGGATAACCCTTGCCCTGGTCGCCCTCCCAGACGATCAAGCTCCCGCTCTTCACCGGCTTGCCCGCACCGTCCTTCGCCACCCCGTAAACCGCGCAAGTGGCTTGCGGCCCGGTGCGCAGGCTGAGCAGCGGCCGCTTCGGCTCCGGCAGGGCATCCACCACCCGGCTCTGGTCGTCCTCGCTGAAGATGGTCCAAGAGGTCCCTTCTTCCATGCGGATGTTGCCGTCCTCCCCGCTCACCGTGGTCTCATACCCGGGGTTGAGGTTCGTGCCCGCGATCTGGAAAAGCAAGTGGTGCGGGTCCACGAAGTTGAGCGAATGCAAAATGTCGGAAAAGACCCAGCCCTGGTCCGGGTAATACACCTCGATCCAGGCGTGGAACCCGCCGCTCTTGATGCTCACGCCCCAGTATTCCTTGTCAAAGCCCCACTGGCCGCCCGGGGGCAAAAAGCCGCGCGCGTAGCGGGCCGGGATCCCGGCGGCCCGGAGGATGGCCATCATCAGCCGGGTCTGGCCGGCGCAGGAGCCGGCCCGGTTGCGATAGACCGAGAGCGCATCCTGCGGCGTGTTCACCTCGTAGCGGATGTTGTCCGCCATCCAGTCGGCCACGCGGGTGACCGCGTCGGTCTCGGTGGAAGCATAGCCGACCAGTTCCCGGGCCTGTCGCTGGATCTCCGGCCGGGACGATTGGACCTCGGCTTCGGGTTTCAGAAAGACCTGGAATTGCTCCGGAACCTGGTAGTCGGCCAGCGGATAGCCAGCTTGCGAGCGGAAAGGCTCCAGGGTGATGATGATCTCCACCCGCGCGGTCCAGGGCTTGGTCTCGATCACTTTCTGGCTGAAGTTCGCGTTCTGATAGTCCGGAATCTTCTTGATCCCGGAAGGATTGATGATATCCAGCACTACTCGATGCTTCCCTTCCAGGATCATGGTCTCCGGCAACGCGAGGCCAGGCAAAAGCAAGGCGAGCAAAAGGAATGAACGAAACAGGCGCATCTCCATCCTCCAGTTTGTAGCCCGCCCCTCGAAGAGGGGTGGGTTATTCGACGACGACCACCACCCGGGCATTGTCCAGGTAACGGTATTTCTCGTCGCTGGCTTTGATCTTGGCCGCGCCGCTCGGCTTGAGCACGATCTTGTTCTCCACCGTATCCTCCACCTCCTTCGGCTCCAGCACCAGCGGCTCGCCGGTGTAGCGGCCGCCGGGGGTCAGCCGCGGCTCGGTAGTCGCGGCGTCGGGCGAGCGGGCCCAGCCGGACACCCCCATCTTGCCCACGGCGGAGTTGCTCATGTCCCCGGAAAAATAGATCACGTCGTAGCTGTCCATCAACCGGGGGAACAGGCACGGAACAAAGCCGGTGCCCCGCGTGTCCACGATCAGGCCGCTGATCGGGCCTTGTTTTGCTATCCAGGCCTGCTCATCAAAGGCCGGCTCCGGTTTTCGCGGCGG
>MGQK01000071.1:33222-50153 GCA_001797815.1 Deltaproteobacteria bacterium RBG_13_61_14
CAGGACCGGCTTCACCTCTTTCACCTCCGCGGCCGGCTCGGCCACCATGGGCTCCAGCACTTGGGTCAGGCTCGGCTTTTGCGGGTCGGCCATGGGCACCTCCACCGAGACCTTCACCCCCTGCTTGCCCTCGGGCAAATCCACGATCCCTTCCACCTTGGTCTCGCCGGCCCCGGTCACGAACTGATCCAACTTCTTCTCGTCCAGCTTCGAGTCCGGCTTCTTGAGCTCATCACCCACGCTCGCGCCGTTGGTCGGCTTCAGATCCTTGATCTCCTGGTCGAGCACGGCCCGGGCGTGCTGCTGGCCCTTTTGCTTGGCGTCCTCGATCTCCGCCGGGCTGTCCACCACCACCACCGAGGTGGCTTTGACATAGCCGTCCTGGTAAGTGACCTGGCCCTGGAAAGCGGGATCGAGCCGGTATTGGTCGAGCGAGGTCTGCGCCGGCTGGCCCCACATGAACTGGATCGCCTTGCGCTCGTCGCCCAGGAGGCGCACGATCTCGGCCCGCTCCGCCGCAATCTCGGCCTGGATCTCCTTCCGGCGCTCCGCCCATTCCGCCTGGGTCTCGGCCCGCAACTGGCCAAAGTCCTCCGGCACCTCATTCGGGTTGAGCAGCATCTCCCGCTTGCGCTCCTCATCAATCTTGCCCTTGGACTTCTTGGCCCTCCCCTGGCTCGGACCGCTCACTCCCCAAGCGATCCCGACCGCGATCACCACACCCAGCCAGGCCCCCTGCCGAATCGCAATTTTCGTGTTCATGGCTGGCTATTATAGGGCAGAAACCCTGCCAATTCAATGCGACCAAGCCCTGATCCTCTTGACCTTTTTCTTGAAGCCTTGGCTCAACCCTAACCCGGTCGAGCCGGAACCAAAGACCAGATCAAGAGTTTCACGCAAAGACGCCAAGCCGCAAAAGGCTCAAATCCTCGGATCGAAGTCAATCCTTCTCGCTTCCCTTCGTCTTTCTTCCCGCCACTTGCACTTGGCCGCCAAGCAGCCAAGACGCCAAGAGGCAACCCTTTGCGGCTTAAGGTTCTTGGCGTCAAAGTCTTCCCTCTGGCTCTTGACCCTGGCGGCTTTGCGCCTTGGCGTGAAACCTCTTCTTTACATTCCGGCATAAAATCATGACCACTTTGGCAACAATTTCAGCCGTAAGCGCCTAAAAACTAAACCTGCCTGCCATTGGCCACCATGACACCTTGCCACCCTGACCCAAACAAATTGCCCTTGCCCTCCCTCATTTTTTCGTGAACCGGGGGTAGGGGCGCGATTTATCGCGCCCTTGCCGGGAGGTGGGCGCAATCAATTGCGCCCCTACGAAGACCGAAAATACGCGGCGCGGTCACAAACTGAGGGAGGGCAAGAAAAATTGCCTCATTGACAGAGATGGAGGCTTGGCCTAATTTAGGAGGCAACACTTGTTAAGCTCGGAGGTGAGGTCATGGCGGATTGCCTTTTCTGCAAGATCATTGGCAAGGAGATTCCGGCGGAGATCGTGTTCGAGGACGACCGGGCGGTGGCGTTCAAGGACATCCACCCGATCGCGCCCCTTCATGTGCTGGTGGTTCCCCGGGAGCACATCCCCACCACCAACGAGGTGGACGACTCCAACTGCGCGCTGGTCGGCCACATCTTTGAGGTGGCCGCCCAGGTGGCCCGAAAGGCCGGCTTTGCCGAGAGCGGCTACCGCTGCATCCTCAACACCAACCGCGACGCCGGCCAGGAGGTCTTCCACGTCCACATGCACGTGCTCGGGGGCAAGCGCCTCGGCCCCATGCTCTCCCGATGAAGAGGCGTTAGGCATTAGGCTTTAGACATTAGACTTAAAATAATTCGGAGTGAATTGCAGATCTGAAATTTCCGGTCTAAAGCCTAAAGTCTAACGCCTAAAGCCTTTCTTCAAGAGGCCCGGTCGCGGTCGGCAATGGGCCGGATAATTTTGGCCGGGACCCCGGCGGCGAGGACGTGATCGGGAAGGTCCTTGGTGACCACGCTGCCGGAAGCGACGATGGTGTGCGAGCCGATGGTGACGCCGGCCACGATGGTGGCGCCGGCGCCGACCCAGACGTAGTCGCCCAGGGTCACCGGTTTCACCCGCATCGGCTCGGTGTTGGAGAGGTCGTGGAGGTCGGAGTCGAGCACGGTCACGTTCCAGGCGAGCAAGGTTTTTCTTCCGAGGGTGATCCGCTCGCGGGCGGTGAGCACACAGCCGTTGAACATGCAGTCCGGCCCGATCTCGATCCGGGCGTTCTCGAAGGTGGTGAGCACGTTGGCGCAATACTTGGAGCGGAACCAGGCCCGCTCGCCGATCAATATCTCCGAGCCGGGCGCGGTATCGAGCAGGAGCACCTGGGGCCCGCGCTCGACGCCGGAGCCGGCCGCGAACTTCACCCGGCCGGAGCCCTGGTAGCAAAGACACCCGGCCCAGATGTCGCAGCCGGGGGCGATGCTCACCCGGTCGCGGAGCCCGCGCCGGAGCCGCCACAGCCGGGCCCGGTTCCACCAATACAGCGTCCGCAGATACCAGAGGTCGCGGTTGAAAAAAGCGTTTGAAGACATTTGCGCACCATGCTAGCATAATTCTCTCCCGGAGCCGAAAAGCATGCGCCGGATCGTGCCAATCCCCTGCGAGTGTTGCGGGTGCCCCCACCCGCAGGTCTGGAGCAGTGAATGATGCGCCAGCTCGAGCTAACTCTCGTCCCTCGCCCGCATCCGGCGCTCTTCCCCTCCACCCGCTACCAGGGAAGCAAGCGCAAACTTTTGCCCTGGATCGCCTCGCACCTGCGAGAGCTGCGCTTCGACACCGCGCTCGATGCCATGTCCGGCACCGCCGCGGTCGCTTACCTCCTCAAGCAAATGGGAAAGCAGGTCGTGGCCAACGACCGGCTTTTCGCCAATGCCGAGATCGCCCGCGCCTTGATCGAAAACCCGGGCGAGCGGCTCTGCGAAGAGGACATCGAAAAGGCCATGCAGCCGCGGCCCGGTGTTCTCTACTCCCGCTTTATCGAGGAGACCTTTGCCGGGATCTATTTCACGGACGAGGAGAACCGCTGGCTGGACGTGGTCGCGCAAAACCTGTCGCGGCTCCGCCACCCTTATCGCCGGGCCTTGCTCCGCTTCGCCCTGTTCCAGTCCTGCCTGGCCAAGCGGCCTTACAACCTCTTCCACCGCAAGAACCTGGACCTGCGCCTGCGGGAGGTCAAACGCGGCTTTGGCAACAAGGCCGCCTGGGACCGGCCCTTTCCCGACCACTTCCGCGGCTTTGCCCGCGAGGCCAACGCGGCCGTGTTCGACAACAGCCGTGAAAACCGCGCCCTTTGCGGCGACGCCTTGGAGGCGCCCGGCCGCTTTGACCTGGTCTATCTCGACCCGCCTTATCTCCGCCGCGACGGCAGCGGCGCCGATTACCCCGGCTTCTACCATTTCCTGGAAGGGATCTGCGATTACTCGCGCTGGTCCGAGCGCCTGGATCGAGCCAGCCCCCATCTCCGGCTGAAACCGGAACCCGACCCCTGGCTGAACGCGAGCCAAGCGCGGCCGGCCTTTCGCCGCCTGATCGAGCGGTTTGCGGAAAGCATCCTGGTGGTCTCCTTTCGGAGCGATGGGATCCCTGCGGAGGAAGAAATTGCGGCCATGCTCCGGGACGCGGGCAAGAAAGTGAAGGTGCTTCGCCAGGCCCCAAGGCCCTATGCCCTGAGCCGGAACCGCGACTCTTGCGAACTGCTCTTCGTTGCCAAATAAGGAGGGTTAAGATGAACGATACCGAATTAAGGAAGTATCTGGAGAAGCTGGCCAGGACGCGCGGGATTCCTTTCCAATTCGACCGTTTCCAATCCGACGCCGTCGTTTCCGACGGGCTCAAGCTCAACCTGGATATCATCGAAGTGGATCGCGGCCGGCCGGTGGTGGTGTTTGTGCCGGGGACAAGCGTTTATTCGCTGCTCTACTCGGAATTCCTGTTGGCGCTCGCCGACCGGGGCTACAATATCGTCGGAAGCGATCCGCGCGGGCATGGGAGGAGCGAGGGCGCGCCCGGCAGTTACACCGTCGCCGAGCTAGTGACCGACACGCGCGCCGCGGTGGGATACGCGAGGAAGCGTTTTAATGACCAAATTGCCGTCGTAGGTTCGAGCCAGGGCGGGATCGTGGCTTTTTATGTCGCGGCGACCGAGGAAAAGCTGGCCGGGGTCGTTTGCCACAACGTCGCCGACCTCTGCGACCCGGCGAGCGTCAAGCTGACCCGGAATCCGGCTCTCAGCCGCTTGATGAAGCCTCTCTTGCCAATTTTTGCCTCGCTCGCGCCGGAATTAAAAATTCCCATCTCCCTCTACCTGGACCTCGAAGCCGAACCTATGCGCGGATTCGGCAACGCCAAAGTTTTCCTGGATCAGGACCCCCTGGCCTACAAATCCATCCGATTGAAAGGCATGGCCTCGCTGGCCTCGGAAAAGCTGCCTCGCCCGGTCGAGCAAATCACCACCCCCGTCCAAATCCTCCACGCCGGCCGCGATAACATCTTCCCCCAGGACTACGTGGAATACATCTACAATAGGCTCACGTGCAAAAAATCTCTGAAAATCTATCCCGACCTGCCCCACCTCATCCTGACCGAGCACGTGGATATCGTTGTTCCCGACGTGGCGAAATGGCTTGAGGAGATTTTCAAGTGAGAGAGCAGGATGCCCGCGCCGGAGGTGAGCGGAGAATGAACGGGACCTTAACCGATGTGGCCGGGATCAAGGTCGGCCATTATTCGGATGTTGAGCACGGGACCGGCGTGACCGTGGTTTTGACCGAGGCGGGCGCGGTAGCCGGGGTGGACGTGTGCGGGACCGCGACCGGCTCGCGCGAGTTCCTGACGCTCGACCCCCAGCACTCGGCCAAGGTCATCCACGGGCTCTGCCTGGCCGGCGGCTCGGCTTTCGGGCTGGCCGCGGCGGACGGGGTGATGAAGTTCCTGGAAGAGCGCGGCATCGGTTACCAGACCAGCGTGGCGCTCGTCCCGATCGTTCCGGCCGCGATCATTTTCGACCTCAGCTTCAAGGACCCGAAGGTGCGGCCGGACGCGGGCATGGGCTACCGGGCCTGCCTGAGCGCGAGCGCCGGCCCGGTGGAGGAAGGCAGCGTGGGCGTAGGGACCGGCGCGACGGTGGGGAAGCTTTTCGGCCCGGCCTGGGCCATGAAGTCGGGGGTCGGATGCGCCGGCCGCGTCTCCGGATCGGGAGTGACCGTGGCGGCGCTGGCGGTGGTCAACAACTTCGGGGACGTGTTGGATCGCCGGACCGGGAAGATCCTGGCCGGCTGCCGCAACCCCCAGACCGGAGAGTTCCTGGACGTGGCCCGGCGCATCGCCGAGATGAAAGAGTTGCCCGAGGCGCTCGTCCAGCGCGGCACCAACCTGGTAGTGGTGGCCACCGATGCCCAGCTCACCAAGCCGCAGGCCTCCAAGGTGGCGCGCATGGCCACCGCGGGCATGGACCGGACCCTGTCGCCGGCGCACGCCACCTTTGACGGCGACGTGACCTTTTGCCTTTCGCTCGGCACCCGGCCGGGCGAAGTGAACCAGCTCGGGGTGCTCGCGGCCGAGGCGGTGGCCGAGGCCATTAACCGGGCGGTGGAGAAGGCCGACGGGCTGGGAGTGTTGCCGGCCGGCAAGGATCTGCCTTCCTGAATTGGGCATGAAGACAATCCGGCCCACCGCGGCCGCAACCTGAAAAGGAGAAAACCCATGGCCATGCAAAGTTTGGATCCGTTTTCGTATCCTCAGTACACGGTGCGGAGAGCGTTCTTGAGCTTGTGGCACCGGAAGTTCCGGATCTACGAGCCTTCGGGCCAATTGGTCCTCTATTCGGAAATGAAAGCCTTGAAGCTCCGGGAGGACATCCGGGTTTACGCGGACGAGGAAAAAAGTCAGGAACTGCTGGTGATCAAGGCGCGGCAGGTTTTGGACATCAGCGCTACTTACGATGTTTGGGACGCCCGGCAATCGCAGAAGGTGGGCGCGCTCCGGCGCAAGGGCCTGAAGAGCGTGGTGCGGGACGAGTGGACGATTTTCAACGCCCAGGACCAGGAGATCGGCAAAATCGAGGAAGACAGCCTGGCTTTGGCCCTGATCCGGCGCTTCCTCACCAACCTCATCCCCCAATCCTACACGGTCGAGCTAAAGGGCCAGCCCCTGATCCAATTCAAACAGAACTTCAACCCCTTCCTGCTCAAGCTCTCCCTCGATTTCTCCGGCGATCTCAATTCTCAGCTCGACCGCCGGCTGGGCCTGGCCGCGGCCATCCTGCTTTGCGCCATCGAGGGACGGCAGCAATAGACCGGTCTGCGCCAGCATTGATCTCGGCTGGCATTGGAGCCTTGCGGATGGCAGGGAGAACCCCGGCCCACTCCTTGCCCTGCCTGCCCCTGATGGGCCGGGAGCAGGCCAGAGGGCTCTGCCACAACTGCTGCCATTTGCCGGCCCCCCACCTTCGCTGTCGCGCCCGCGGCCCGATTCCGGGTCTTTTGATCCGGGCCGGATATGCTACCATAAGCGGAGGCCGGGAACGCGCGTCTTTTCCTGGTGGTCAAATGAGCGGCTTTGCCCAGGACCCGGGGCGACAAAGAAGAAGGAAAGGCTAGCCATGGAATGGAGGTTGCCGCGACTGAAAGAAGTTTACGAAAGCCGGCTTTGCCCGGTGGCGGCCGCTTTCGAGAAGATCAAGCCCGGCTCCCGCATCTTCATCGCCACCGCCTGCGCCGAGCCGCAATACCTGGTGAAAAACCTCGCCCGCTTCCCCAAAAACATCGCCGACACCGAGATCCTGCACCTGGTCTCGATCGCCGTCTCCCCTTACACCGACGCCCAGTTCCAGCACCTGTTCCGGCTCAACACTTTTTTCATCGGCCGCGCCGCCCGCGAGTCGGTGGCCCGGGGCGAGGCCGACTACACGCCGATTTCCCTGTCCGAGATCCCCAAGATCATCAAGAGCGGCCGGCTCCATATTGACGTGGCCCTGGTCCAGGTCTCGCCGCCGGACGCCTTTGGCAACTGCTCGTTGGGCGTGTCGGTGGAGACGGTGAAGGCCGCGGTGGAGCACGCGGGTTACGTGATCGCCCAGGTCAACCCCCGGATGCCGCGGACCCTGGGCGACAGTTTTGTCAGCGTGGAGAGCCTGCACGCGATCGTGGAGCATGAGGAGCCGATCCTGGAGTTTCTGGCCGAGCCCGGCGACGAGGTGACCGAGCGGATCGGCTTTTACGTCTCCCGGCTGGTGCCCAACGGCGCTACCATCCAGGCCGGGATCGGCAAGATCCCCAACGCCGCGCTCCGCCACCTGATGGACAAGCGCGACCTGGGCGTGCACACCGAGATGTTCTCCGACGGGCTGATCGAGCTCTACGAGGCCGGGGTGATCAACAACCGGAAAAAGACCTTCCATCCCGGCAAGATCATCGCCGCCTTCTGCATGGGCTCCCAGCGCCTCTACGACACCATCAACAACAACCCGGTCTTCGAGTTCTACACCACCGATTACGTCTCCGACCCCCGCAACATCGCGCGCAACGAAAGCATGGTCGCGATCAACTCCGCTCTGGAAATTGACCTCACCGGCCAGGTCTGCGCCGACTCGCTCGGCAGCCAGTTCTTCTCCGGCATCGGCGGCCAGGCCGACTTCATCCGGGGCGCGGCGCTCGCCCGCTACGGCCGGCCGATCATCGCGCTGCCGTCCACCGCCAAGGCCGGCGCCGTCTCCCGGATCGTGCCCGTGCTCTCCCGCGGCGCCGGCGTGGTCACCACCCGGGGCGACGTGCATTACGTGGTCACCGAATACGGGATCGCCTACCTCCACGGCAAGAGCATCCGCGAGCGGGCCCTGGCCCTGCTCAACATCGCCCACCCCTCGTTCCGGCCGGGCCTGCTGGAAGAGGCCAAGAAGCTGAAGTTCATTTACGCCGACCAGGAGCTTCCGCCCGAAGGCGGCAGCCTCTACCCGGAGCGGTATGCCTGGACCTTCACCCCCCGCGAGGCCGGGGAGGTGAAGTTCCGGCCGATCAAGCCGGTGGACGAGGAAAAACTACGGCGCTTCTTTTATAGTTTGAGCGAGCAGGACGTGTATTACCGGTTCATGGGCGCGGTGAAGACCCTGCCCCACAAGCAGGCGCAACCGCTGGTGGTGCTGGATTACGAGGAGAAGTTCGCGGTGGTGGGATACATCGGCGGGGAGGAGGACGAGGAGCTGGTGGGGGTGGCCCGCTACTTCCTGGACCGGGCCACCAACCTGGCCGAGGCCGCAATCGTGGTCCGGCCCGACTGGCAGGGCAAGGGAGTCGGCAGCTTTCTGCTCCGCGCGCTGATCGAGGTGGCCCAGGAGAAAGGCGTCTCCGGCATCGTGGCCGAGGTGCTCGCCATCAACCGCCGGATGATGAACGTGATTTACAAGCTCGGCTACAAGGTCCACAGCTCCCTGGAAGGCGGCGTTTACTCCGTCAACTTCCGCTTTGACGAAAAAGCATGAGGCAATAGACGGTAGGTGTCAGGTATCAAGGCCTCGAGAGGCATGAACCTGGAGGCTCTAATCCGACATACTCTCTTCACCGGCCCATTCAATTATGTAAAGTTTAATATTTAGATCTGACCCCGATCTCCTGTTGACGATGCAATCAATTCGCCCTAGGATAAATGAAGGATGGAATATGGCCGATCAATCTAGAGTAATGATCAGGGCTTGTCCTGATTATGACGACCTTGATCGCATCAGGGGCATTGTTTCCGAAGGCATGGAGGAATTGGGCGCGAAGCCGTTTGGCAAGGTATTGCTCAAATACAACATGGTCTTTGCGCATGAGCGGTTTGGCCTCCACCCTTATACTAATCCTCGGGTGCTGGAAGCGATCATTGATGTCCTCGCGGCCCGCCCGGAGGTTGAGAAGGTCATCTTAGGCGAGAGGACTGGGGTCTATGTTCCCACGCGCTACCACTTTATCCGGGCCGGTTACGAATTCCTGAAACAAAAGCCCAAGGTCGAAATCTGCTTCTTTGACGAGGATCAACTGGTGGAAGTTGCGCTGGCCAAGGGCGGTTTCCATAAAAGCCTGCGCTTCTCCCGCACGCTGGTCGAGGCGGACTACAAGCTGTATGCGCCCAAGCTCAAACACCATGTCACCACGCGTCTGACCTGCGCCTTGAAGCTTAACATGGGAATCTGCGACCAGAAGGAGCGCCTCTTGGGTCACGACTGGCACCTCGAGGAAAAAATCGCGGACCTTTACGAAGTCGGCCATCCGGATTTTGTGGTGGTGGACGCGGTGGATATTGGCCAGCAGAATGAGATCTTCCCTAAGCCACTGCGCCTGGGCGCCATCCTGATGGGGACTTCGAGTGTGGCCATAGACTCGGTGGGCGCTCGGATCCTGGGGTTTGCCCCGGACCAGATCGAGCATCTCCGAATCGTCCGGTCGCGCGGCTGGGAGCCGGTCTCGGATGACCAGATTGAAATCAGCAGCGAGCTTTCCTGGGATGAGATCAAGGAGAAAACCAAGGATTTTGACTACAGCTATTCGGATCTGGGCAAGCTTGATACACCCATCCGTTTCTTGCTGGGTGATCACCCGGGCGGGAATGAACCTTGCTGGGGAGGATGCATCAACACGCTCAAGGGTGCCCTGGCCGGTTTTGAAGCGTATGCGGCCGGTTCGATCAAGCGGGCAAGGCCTCTGGCCCTGGTGGTAGGCGAGTACGATGGCGACGTGGACGGGCAGGGGCATCCGATCCTGCTGATCGGAAACTGCACCAAGGTCAAGGGCAAGGTCCAGGGCAAGACGCGCCGGATCTGGGGATGCCCGGTAGGAATTCCCATCTTCACCGTGCTGGCCCCTTATTACTTGGGAATCCCTTCGCCCCTGCTCGGAGAGGAGCCGGCGCAGATATACAAGTTCCCCTCTCAAGTGGCTTTATCTTACTTCCATAAGATGATCAATCGAGCGTTTCGATAATACCGGGAGCAGAGATATCTCGCCCGGAAGGAAGAGGAGGTAGTTGGCCATGTTACAAACTGACTTGTTTTTTTCCTACGGTCTGGCATCCGGCCTTGCCCTTGCCGCGAAGAATCAATTGAAAAGGGAGCCGGATTCGCTGGTCAATAAATATTTTCTCGCAACCGTCTTGTGGCTCTCGCTCTTCTTTGTTCCTCAGATCCTTTATCTGCTCAAGCGCTTCCCGGCCTGGGAATCAATGTTCGTGGCCAATTCTTATTCCGACTATCCTCCGTGGTTTATGAGCCTTTATCCCATTGCCACCATCGTTATGGGAGCGCTGGGTTTTTATTTCACAAATATTTTCCTCAAAAAAGGGAACACCACCGCGGCCATGATTCAGGTGATCTGGAGCTTTGTTGCCGCCCTCTTTATAGCTACCATCGGTTGGGATGGCACCGGATACCAGAGGCTGCTTTACGCGGGGACGGGAACAGACTGGGTGAATGGCGTGGTTTTTCCCTTCACGGCTTTTTTTACCGGACCGGTTTTCCTTAACTTGTTGTGGCTGGAAGCGCTCTTATTAATACCTTATTCGTTTCTTTTCCTGAAATGGGCCAGGGAAAAATAAAGACATGAACCAGATCCTTTTTGGTAACCCCTTGGGGAGATATCCGAATTGCAATGATTACAACCGGCAACCAGTCGCCCGAGCAGTTCATGAAAGCGTTTCTATTCACCAATAGGATGAAAGGTCGGATAAGGAATATGCTTCGCGCATCAAGGCTGATTGCTCTGGCCGTTTTATCTTTAATGGCCCTGACTAATTCGGGGAATGGTGAAGCGGCAAAGTTCAATTATAAACTTGATGAGAAGAAATTATTATCCGGCGAGATTCAGGTCTTTGAGGAGGAATATAAAGTAGAGGGCAAAGGCATAAAAAAGAGGGTTGTTGGAGTAATGATCTTGAAGGCTCCGCTGGATAAGGTATGGCAAGTCCTTGAAGACTGGGATGCGATGGGCAAGTTTGTTCCAGGTCTTGAGTATAACAAAACAATATATGTATTTGAACCGCCGGGCAGTAAAGATAAAATAGGGAATTCACTGATTGAAGGACAACTTAAGGTGTTATATTTATCCATAAATTATACGCTGAATGTGAAGTTTGATAATGTCAATTACCGGCAGGAGTGGAATTTTGTAACTGACGAACAGGTTGAAATCTATAATAAGAAAAATATCCATGTTAAAAAGGCAACCAGGGGTTTGAAGAGTATTGAAGGATTCGAGTATGTCGAGCCCTATGGTGACGGTTCTTCAACCATTTATTATTATGCTCCCATTGTAGAGACTTCCATTCCTTTGCCGGAATTCTTGGAGCAAGCTCTCTCCAGGTCCACTCTTAGGGGTTATATGGAAGGAATACGCCAAATGGTTAATTCTTATGGCAACGAGAAATCCCAATGACCGACGTAAAATTAGTAAAATTAGTATTAGTTGTAACTTCTCTCTTTATATTATCCTATTCGTGGACGGGACTTCTTATCGCCAAGTAACCGCCGATTGCGATCAGGCCGGCGCCGAGGAGGAAGCGGAGGGGGAGCGGGTCGTGGAAGATAAGGGCGGCGAGGGGAATCCCGACCACCGGCTGGACCAGGATGGTGACGCCCACCTGGTGCGATTCCCGGCGGGCCAGGACCCGGTACCACATCCAGTAGCCGAACCCGGTGGCGAGCAGGCCGAGAAAGGCGGCGGCGAGAAGAGCGTTGAGCGACGGCGGCTGGCGGACGAATTCACCGGCAAGCTTAGGTGCATAGAACAGGGTCAAAAGCAGCCAGCCGCACAGGCAGGCCAGCGCGGTGGCGGTAAAGGGCCGGGTGGTCCGCAAGACCCGCTTGCCGATGATCGTGTAGCAACCTTCGACCAGAATCCCGCCCATGATTAAGAGGTCGCCGAAGCGATAACCGCCCGCGAACAACGCGAGGTTGGCGAAATCGAGGTTCAAGATCAGAAAGACCCCCGCGGTCCCGGCAAGGAGCCCCAGGACCGCGGCGGGGCGGATGCGCTCGCGGAGCAAGAGAGCGGAGAGCAGGAAGATCACGGACGCCTCGGAGACGCGGAGCGCGGTGGCATGGGAAGCCGGGGCCAGGGTCAGGCCGGAATAGTGGAGGACAAAGTTGAGGAAGAAGCCGGAGGCTCCGAGGGCAAGGAAGGGAAGCAGGCCGGCGAGGGTGCGGGGGATTTCCGCCCGCTGGCGCCAGAGCGCGGGCGCGAACGCGGCGAGGGCGATGGTGAGCCGGAGCCAGGCCAGGGCCGAGGGGCTGAGCTCTTCCACCGCGGCCTTGGCCACCACGTCGGTCGAGCCCCAGATGGCATTGGCCAGGACCAGGACCAGCCAATCGGAAGCAGCGGAGCGCCTTCCCGCTGAATGAGGGTGCAGGTTCATGATCTAGAAAATAAGGGCACGGCCTGCCGTGCCCCTACTCTTTATTTGCGTCTCGCTTTTAATTTTTTTCCGCCTGGAACAAGTGGGGATCATCGGTCATGATGCCGTGCACGTTCAGGAGTCGGAACCAGCGGATCTTGCCCCTGGAGTTTACGGTCCAGACCAACACCGGGTGGTGGGTGGCCTTGGCCAGCAGGATCTGGCCGGGGGTGGCGAAGATCCATTGGTAGGAAACCTGGTCCACGTTATACTTCTCGGCCAGGATCAGCATCAAGGGCATGGATTTAGGGTAGATCGCGGTCACCGCCTCGGGCTTGATCTTCTCCACCTGGCCGGCCACCCTGGGCACCGGCGATTCGAACACCGCCCGGTCCAGCATGCCCCGCTCTTCGATGACCGCCACCAGCCGTTCCGCGAGTTGCGGGTCCGGGAGCTTGAAGTCCAGGATGAAACCCAGGTCGTTGGTCGCCAGCCAGTCCAGCACCTCGTCCAGGCTGGGCGGGGTATAGCCGCTCTTGGTCTTGAGCTCTCGGAACTGCTCGAGCGTCATCTGGTCAATCCGGCCGTGGCCGTCGGTGGTGCGGTCCACCGTCTCGTCGTGCATGATCACCAGGACCCCGTCCTGGGTCTGCTGGATATCGAACTCCAGCATGTCCACCCCGATCTCCGCCGCGGCCTTGAGCGACTCCAGCGTGTTCTCGTCCACCAGCGCCCGGGCGCCCCGGTGTCCGATCCGCAGCGGCCGCTTCTCTTCCTTGGCCCCGGCCGAAGCTCCCGCCAGGAGCAGCAAGACCAGTCCCATGATCCCAGCTTTCGTTTTCACCTTTTCTCTCCCCCTTACCCGTCCTCACCGGTGATGAATTTTTCCCCGTATCATCGCCTTAACCGCTCTCCCTGTCAACTGGATCATCCGCGCCCGGTTTGGAAAAATCCCTTGGCCACGTTATAATCACTCCGCATGCGATTTTTTCTTGCCGGCGTGTCGTTCTTTCTCTTCTCTGGCCCGGCCCTGGCGGACCCGGCGCCGAGCCCGGCCTCGCCACTTGCGGCCGACCAGGTCTTCTTCGTGGAGACCCTGCGCGGGGTGAGCGGGAGCCGGACCAACCAGGCGGCCCTGGACCTGGGCCTGGATTACGCCCGGATCAAATACCCCTACGGCATGGTCAACCTGCTCGATCCCGGGCAGAGCGCGGTCGAGTATCGTTCGCGCCTGCCCATCACCGACCTCGAAAAAATCCTGCAGGTGGAGCAGCAATCCGGGGTCAAGAGCGGCGAAAAAATCACGCTGGTCGCCATGGACGGCAAGACCGCGCCGGCCACGGTGGCCTCGTTCGCTTATCTGGGCAACTCCCCTTCCACCGTGCTGGTGGCGGCCATCCTCAAGCTCAAGACCCCGGACGCCCAGATGACCGGCCAGCGCGGCCTGGCCCTGCGCGGCAGCGTGAAGCTCAAGCCCAACCCCAGGATCCAGTTGCAGCCCCAGGAAAAGATCGCGCCCGAGCTTTCGGACCGGCTCTTTGCGCTGGCGGTGCCGCCGGAGCGTCTGGGCCAAACCTTGACCGACATCCGGGTGATCCCGGCGCGGCTGGATGCTTCCGACAAGATCTACTACTTCGTCTCCTACTGGCACCACCCGCAAGGAGCATACGATTTGGAAGACATGCAGAGCGCGGGTTCGCTTTTCCGGGTGGAGGGCGAGAAGATCGTGGACTTGAACCTGCCGGCTGATCTGGAGGTGAAAGCGGTCTGGGATTTGAACGGCGACGAGAAGCCGGAAATCCTGGGCACGGCCGGCGACGGCGCGCAAGTGTGTCATCGGCTTTACAGTTGGGATGGAAAGAATTTTACTTTGATTAAAGAGGGGCTGTGTGCGGGGTATTAAAAAGGTGTCAGGGTGTCAAGGTGGCAGGGCGGCAAATTGAATTTTTGAATGAAGGAGTGAGAAATGGCAGAAATTAAGACGGAAAAGGCGATCGAGATTAACGCGCCGGTGGACAAGGTCTGGAAGCTGATGCTGGACATCCCTTCCTGGCCCCGGTGGTTCCCTACCCTCAAGGCCGCAGGCATGATTTCGGGCCAGCCCCTGGCCCAGGGCTCGGTCTTTTACTTCAAGCTCGGCCTGGTGGGCCCGGCCATGAACATGAAAGTCACCATCACCGCGAGCGAGCCGAACAAACGGGTGGCCTGGGCCGGCGGCATGCTCGGGGTGACCGGGGTGCACAGCTTTGATTTCGAGGCCCAGGGGGACAAGACCCGGGTGACTTCCCGGGAGGTGCTCCAGGGGCCGATGGTGGGGTTGATGAAACTCCTGTTCAACGACGACGACCTCGGCAAACTGCACCAGGACTGGAATAGCGCGCTCAAGGCGGAAGCGGAGAGAAGCAAGTAGGCTTTAGACTTTAGGCTTTGGGCTTTAGGCCGAAGACTCTTTCTCCGCGGTCGGCCCCGGGAATGATCCAAATTCAATGGCCTGAAGCCTAAGGCCCCTAAGGCCTAAAGTCTAAGGCCTTCTTTATCAGGCCTGGCTGGTGACCCAGTTGAATTCCTGCGGGTCCAGCTTCAGGTAGGCGCCGGAGTGGGAAAGCCCGGCCAGCACCCGCTTCTTCTTGTTGAGCGAGGCCGTGCGCAAAAGCTCCACCCGGTCCTGGGGCAGGTTCTTCACCGCCAGCGTGCCCGCCGAGAGCGCCGCGTCCAAAACCACCTGGCCCTGATCCGAGCGCACGATCAGCGTATTCCACTTGTCCTTCCACTCGGTCGAGCCCACGCTCAGATCCGCGAGCTCGCTGGTGAAGTCGTAGCAGATGTCGCAGGTGTGCCGGCGCAGGTGGCGGATCGGCTCGAAGTCCAGCTCGCAAGGGCCGCTCTTGGTATAAACCACAAAACGGTTGTAGGGGATATCGAACTTGCGGGCGGTGTGGAGGTCCAGGTGGTTCTTCAAGTGCTTGACCAGGTCGCGGTAGTCGAGCGCCCACATGCAAAACAGCCCGAGCACCAGCGCGATCCGATCTTGCAGCTTGGGCTCGATCGCCTGGCGCTTGCGGATGGCCAGCGCCTGGCAGGGCCGGGCCACTACCGCCAGTTTCTCGCACTGGCGGAGCGACTCGTCCAGGATGGCGAGGCTGGGGCAGGCGGTATATTTGGAGCCGCGGGCCAGGAGCACGTCGCCGGCGTTGCGGGCCAGGAAGGGTTCGGGGAGCAGCGGGTAGCGCTCGGAGGTGCGGGCGAGGATGGCGCCGTCAATGGCTTTATCCTCGAAAGCCTGGATCAAGAGCGCGGAGACGGTGCCGCCGTATTGGGCGGCCTTTTTCACCGAGCTGTCGCGCGACTGGGACATGAGCACGGCGCGAAGGGTGCCGAGCACGTAGTCCCGGCGCTCTTGGCCGAAGACCTGGCGGTTCAATTCGGCAAAGTCGGTCTCGGTGCGGGGGCAGATATCGTAGCAGCGGCCCTCACTAAGCCCGCACGGCTCGAGCAGCGCCACCTTTTCGTGCCGGATCTTGAAATAGGGGCACAGACCCAGACAGCCGCCGCAGGAACAGCAGAGGTCGGCTCCCAGAATCTCCGCTTCCAGCGCCTGCGGGCTTTTCTTCAACTTCAATTGATAATCAGCCACTTCTTTCCCCTGAATCAGAATTTCCATTTCATCTTATCGTAGGGTCGGGTCGGAGTCAATTATTCCGGAGCCCTTGCCCATCCCCATTTTTTGACCGCATCCCATAGTTTCGGCCTGCGTAGGGGCGCAATTCATTGCGCCCAGTTCCGGCCAGGGCGCGATCAATCGCGCCCCTACCCCGCGCTGCGCGGGGTTCCCGGAAAAATGGGGGCGGGCAAGTTCCGGAGCCTGAAAAAATGCCTCATGGTGCGGCGGTTACCGGCCAAAAGGAAAGGCGACCACCTCGCGGATGTCCCGGGCGTCGGTCTGGAGCATGGCCAGCCGGTCCACGCCCAGGGCCACGCCGGCGCACTCGGGCAGGCCCTGGTCCAGAGCCTGGAGGAATGCCTCGGGCAAGGGGTAGAGCGGAAGGCGGCGCTGGCGCCGCTTCTCCCGGTCGGCCTGGAAACGGGCGCGCTGTTCGACCGGATCGGTAAGCTCGGAGAAGCCGTTGCCGAGTTCGAGGCCGGCGAGGAAAAGCTCGAAGCGCTCGGCCAGCCGGGAGTCGGAAGGCTTTTTGCGCGCCAGGATGGCCTGCTCGGCCGGGTAGTCATAAAGGAAGACCGGGCCTTGCGCCGCCAGCCAGGGGTCCACCTGCTCCACCATCAGCCGGAAAAATTTCCCCTCGGAAAAAGGCTCCGAGAGAAGATCATGATTCGCGGCTTCTTGGAAAGCCTCCGCCACTGTGCTCCGGCGGAAAGGTTGGGCCAGGTCAAAAGTCCGGCCCTGATAGTTAAGTGAATCACCTAACAATTCCCGCGCGAGCGCCTCGACCTCATCCATCAGTTCCTGGTAGCTAAAGCCGACGCGGTACCATTCGGCCAGGGTGAACTCGGGCTGGTGGAGCGGGGAAAGCTCGCCTTGGCGGAAGAC
>MGQK01000071.1:50167-55896 GCA_001797815.1 Deltaproteobacteria bacterium RBG_13_61_14
AGATCGCGGGGAGCCCCTGGACCAGGAGCCGCTTCATGGCGAACTCGGGCGAAGTGTGGAGAAAGAAGACGCCGGCCGGGACCGCCGGGTCGAGGGCGGGGCGGTACTCCGTGGCCAAGGCCTCCAGGTGAAGGTCGGTGCCGGGCGCGGGCACCAGGATCGGGGTGGAGACCTCCTGGTAGCCGCGGCGCTGAAGGGCTTGCCGGAGCTTTTGCTCCAGCTCCATCCGGCCGAGGTATTTCTTCAAATTCCGCCCTGATGCGGTTGCGTTTTCCACCTGATGATGCTCTTCACCCTGACACCCTGACACTTGACACCTTGACACCATCCGTCACGCCATCTTCACTTCAAACGTCCGCATCCGGACCAGGTCCTGCAGCCGCGCGCGCATCAGCGGGACCGTGACCCCGAAGACCCGGGCCAGCCTTTTCGCTTCGGCCGAGAGTGATTCCGCGTCCAGGCGCTTTCGCGCCAGCCGGTTGACCATGGGCATGGGCATCAAGAGCTCCGCGGCAAAGTAGTCGGCCTCCCACTCCACCGGGTCGGCCGGCTTCTTGCCGAAGAGCCGGAAGGTGGTGCTGATCCGGCAGACGAACTCCTCGTCCGCGTGCAGGAACCCGTGGCCGATCTCGTGGGCAATGGTGAAGCGCACGGCCGGGCCTTTGCTCTCGACCCGGTAGCGGACCAGGCGCCACTCGCCCTTGACCAGGATCTCGCCGTGGAAGCCCCGGGGCAGGCGGGCGGCTTCGAGCTGGTAATGAGGGAACGCCTCGAAGAAGGCCTGGAGCGAAAAGGGCGGCTCGCGGAAGCCGACCTTCCCCTGGATGTAGCTGACGGTGGAAATGATCTCGTTCTCGCGGTCGCTCATCCTGCCAATGTAGGGGCATGGCATGCGGCTCGACTGAGCTCGCCGAAGTCCATGCCCCTACCAATCCTCTTAGCGCTTGCCCTGGAACTTGAGGTATTGGAAATACTCGAGGAGCTTTTGCATCAGCTCGCGGTCGCGGAAGGCGGCCTCCATCATCTCGCGGAAAGCTTCGGCCTGGGGGTGCTGGGTGTGGCGGAGGTAATCCGCAGCCGCGGCCAGGAGGTCGGCTTGACTCAGCCGCTTGGAGACCCGGGCGCCCACCCGCCGCACTCCGGCTTCCTCCAACTCGGCCACTGGATCCCGGCCGGTCAAAAGCCATTCCATGGGCCGGCCGGAGAAGCGGGCCAGGCGAAGGAGCACCGGCGGCGAGGGCATCTCCTTTTCCGCCTCGTAGCGGCTGACCATGGCCTGTTTGATCTCAAGGAGGCTCGCGAACTCGGCCTGGGGGAGATCGCCCCGGATTTGCCGGATTCGGCCCCCCAAAGTGCCTGAAATTTTTTTGATACGCTCACGCATTTTTTTCTTGACAAGGATACGAATTCGTATTAGTATCTCTCCTGGATGGATACAGGATACCAGAAACCAGCCAAAGGATCAAGTCTGCGCTTTGTTATCGGCCTGGTCCTGTTGGGGCTGGTCTATACCGTGGGCGTGTGGGCCTCGACACCACCCGGCAAGTTGGTGAGGGTGAAATGGGTGGCGGACGGCGACACGGTGGTGCTCTTGAGCGGTGAAAAGGTCCGGCTGATCGGCATTGACGCGCCCGAGACCCACCATCCGGAAAAGCCGGTCGAGCCGTTCGGCACCGAGGCGGCTGAATACCTCCGCCAGTTGGTCGAGGGCAAAGAAGTCCTCCTGGTCCTGGATAAAAAGCGCAAGGACGAATACGGCCGCACCCTCGCCTACCTCTTCCTCGGCGACCTCTTCGTCAACGCCCACCTGGTAAAGGAAGGCTATGCCCGAGCGTCCAGCCGAAAACCGAACACGACCTATGTGTCGCTCTTCGTTGAACTCGAAGGCCAAGCCCGTTCTGCCCAAAAGGGTTTGTGGAAGGATTGATCCACGAAGGGGCACGAAGGACGCCAGGCGGCCCTCAACCTAGACAGAAAAGATTTTCAGCCGGACGGACGGACATGCGGTCCGGCGTGTCCGCTCCGGACCAGCGCCGTCATTGCGATCAGGATCGCGCCTAAAAAACTCCGCCTTTTCATCCCCGGCTCCTTCGCGGTTTTGTCCGGATGGCCAGAGGATTAAAACTAAAAACGATTGGGGATTAGCTTAAATTTCCCTCACTTTACCACGCCGGATCAAGCTGTCAGGCAAAAAAATCATGAAAATTTCTTTTAACCCGAATCGTGCAGTTGGAAAAAAGATTTTTAACCACGAAGGCACAAAGACACCAAGAATAAACGGGTTGAGACCACTGAGAACAGGCGCGAGAGGTCAACTTGGATTGCGAAAAAAATTTCAGCCGAATTGCCAAGAAATCATTCTGACTTAGAGCCTTTGTGCCTTTGTGGTTAAATCCTAATTGCATTTTCCGGGTTTTACAATGAAATCAGTGAGTTGAAAGGTTGGACGGAGGGTTGCTCTCTTCCCCTCCGCCGACCCCCTGGCCGGAGGCCGGACCCATCAGGCGGACGAAGATTTCTTTCTATTTTTTCGTGCTGAGGTAAATCGGCAGACCCATCTGGGCGATCTCGTCCCGCTGCTCCTCGATGTCATCCACGTGGTCGTCCTCGTCCTTGAGGATGCCCTCCAGGATCTCCCGGGTGGCGTTGTCCCCCACCTCCACCGCCAGCTTGACCCCGGCGTTGTAACCCTTGACCGCTTTCATCTCCGCGGCCAGGTCGTTCTCCATCATCTTCGGCACTTCCGCCCCAATGTGGATGGGGTTGAGCTGGCTCACGATCGGCTTGCCTTCCAGGAAGATGATCCGCTCGATCAGCTCTTCCGCGTGCTTCATCTCGGTGATGGCCCGCTTCTGAATGTTCTCGTGCAGCTTCTCGTAGCCCCAGTTGTGGCACATCTCCGCGTGCACCATGTATTGGTTGATCGCGGTCAGCTCGTCGGCCAAGAGCTTGTTGAGCATGGTCAATAGCTTCTCATTGCCTTTCATCTTTGGTCCTCCTTCTCTAATGAGTCAGGTCTGCCTCGCGAATCGGAACGTAGAACTCCCCGATCATGCACCTAAGCGGATATAAGCACAACCCGGGCTACTTTTCAACCTAAATACCGCGCCCGGTTCTCCAACAGGTACTGCCCCGCCCTTGTCGCCAGCGCCATGATCGTCTCCTGCGGGTTCACCCCCAGCGAGGTGGGGATGATGCCCCCGTCGGTGATGAACAGGTTCTTCACCTCGTGGCACTCGCCGAAGCCGTTGACCACGGCGCGCCGGGGGTCGCGGCCCATGCGGGTGGTGCCAAAGGCGTGCACGGTCAGCACCTCGATCTCGGAAAGCTTGATCCCGGCCTCGTAGATTTTCGGGATCTCATCCATCCCGCTGATCTCCTGGAGGTAGGTGAAAGGCAGCAGGCACTTCTTGGCCCCGGCGGTGAAGAGCAGCTCGCAGAGCAGGGCCGCGGCGCGGATCAGGCGCTCGTGCTCCACGTGATCAACCTGGTAAAAGGCCAGGGGCTGGCCCCAGGGAGCGCGCACGATCTTGCCCGTGGTGGTGTCGTCCACCAACGCCCCGGCCACCAGCATATGGTTCCATTGCTCCATCAGTTCCAGGCTGCGCCGGCCATACTGGGGCAGGCCCAAGGCGGCCAGCGCCGGGTGAACCCCCCCGATGGCCATGAGGATGCCTTCTTCCAGGAACTCGTGAACCTGGTGGCCCTGGTGCACCCCCGCCCAATAGCGGACCTCGTCCTCAAAAATCCCGACCACCTTCACGTTGGGGTGGCACAAGAAGTTCTTGCCCACCTGGCCCGACTTCTTGGCCAGGCCCGAGCCCATCAGCAGGCACGGCGTCTGCAGCGCGCCCCCGGCCAGCACGATCACCTTGGCCTTCACCGTCAAGGTATGCCGCTTTTTCCGGGTCTGGCGGTCCAGCACCTGGGCCACTACCTCCGTGGCCCGGCCGTTTTGGGCCTTGATTTTAACCGCCCGCGTGTCCGCATACAGCCGGGCACCCTGGGCCATCGCCCGGGGGATATAGGTGATCAGCACCGACTGCTTGCGGTCGGTCGGACACCCGAACACGCAGGCGTCCTCCCCGGTGCAGTCCTTCTGGTTGCGCCGGTTGGGGTGAATCAGCCAATGAAGCTTGTCCGCCGCCTGCTTGAAAAGCATGTCACCCTTGCCCAAGGACTCCGGGCTTTGCGGCGCCACGTTGATCCGCTCCTCCACCTTGGCGAAAAACGGCTCCAGGTTCTCCGGCGTCATCTCCTCCAAACCAAACTCCCGCCGCCAGCGGTGCAACACCCGCTCCGGGGTCCGCCAGCACATGCCGCCGTTGATCACCGTCGAGCCGCCCACGCAACGGCCTTCGGAAAAGATGATGGCCGGCGTTCCCAGGATGGTGGAGCTGCCGGCGTCGCGGTAGAGCTGGGGGATGGCCTTGTGGGGGTGAGGGGAAAATTCTTTGCTGGTGTAGTATCCCCCCTCTTCCAGGATGACCACCTCCACTCCCGCCTCGGCCAACTCCGCGGCGAGGCTCCCGCCGCCCGCGCCCGAGCCGATCACACAAACCTCTGCGGTCTCCTGGATATCCCTGGTCACCTGCTCGCCGATGGTAATCATCGCGCCTGCCTCCCGGGTTTGAAGGCATCCCGGCCGGGGTAAGGGATGCGGGGATTCTGATCGTAACCCTGCTTGCGGAAAAACGCGCAGGCCTCCGCGGAAGCCGGCTCGCTCGGCTGGCCCACGCCGTTGACTTTTCTCAGGTGCGCTTCCAGGTCAAAGCCGATGTGGGCCATGACCTCGGGGTTGGAATAATAGGCCGGCAGGCACAGCGCTTTCATTCCCTTGACCAGGTCCCGCCGCAGCCCGATCTTGGAATCCACCCAGCCTTGCAAATAGCGGTCGCGGTTCTCCAACTTCATGCGGGAAAAGGGGAGAAGGCTTCCTTGAAAGATGAGCGGGCCGAATTCCAAAAGGTAAAGCCCGAGCGGCAGGCCCACTTTCATGTGCCAGGGGAAGTAGCCGTAGAAGGTGTCGGCAAATTCGAGCATCTCCTCTTCCACCGGCGGATCAAAACCCGGCTTCCGGGGCTTGACCACCTCGATCAGGGCGCGCACGATCCGCCGCACGCGCGGGGATAAATTTTGAGCCATGACCTGAGTTCCTCCCCATGCAGGCGTTTTCTCTCCAGCTTTTCGCAGGATGGATGGCAAAAACCGGATGCTCTCACACAGGTGAGCGCATCCTAGCAACCTGTAGAGGCCTTGTCAATCTTCCCGTCCCCGGTTTGCTTGTTAGGGTTCTCAAAGAGTGATAAAGTTTAAAAAATAATGCCAGGAAAGGAATTATTTTTCAAGGTTGGGTTAGTCATCGCCAGCCTGAGCGTCACCTTGCTGATGCTGGAGGGCGTGGCCCGGTTGCTTTTCCTTCGCGCTTATGGAAAAGGCATTGTCACTCCTTATCCTTTGCTCGAACTCACTCCCCGGGGGCCGCGGCGCCATAGATTTCGGGAGGGCGCAATCGGAAGAAGCCCCCCCTCTTTTCCGTTGTAATCTGTAATACAATTACCGTTAAAACCAACATGGCCACCGCGCTCGGGTCAATCCAGTTTCCGTAACCCAACCGGCTCCGGATTTGGAAGGCCGCACTCACCAGGATGGCCAAATACAACACATGCATGGACCAGGGGAAAAGACATGAAAAAAAAGTGATCGACGGTCAGGCCGGAGAGAGACAG
>MGQK01000071.1:55903-65649 GCA_001797815.1 Deltaproteobacteria bacterium RBG_13_61_14
CACGATCAACGAGCTACGCGGAGCACCCGGGCCGAAGAGTCAGGCAGCGAGAGCGAGTACACGGTCTGGAAACGTCCGGGGTAGGCTTCGATCGCAGGCAATAAGAAGTGGGCAGTGAAGGCCGACATCAAAGAGCGACCATATTCCACCTCGTCGTCCACCACCACCAAGGTGATTTGCTGTTCGTCGAGGTAGCGGATGAGTCGCTCCGGCGGAACCGGCGGAATCGGAGAGCACTGCCGTTCGGTGATCAGCGCGCAGGGTTCATAGGAATGAAACAGCACCCGGTCCGAGGGGCTGGAATGGGTGCGGATCCAATCGAGGAGCAACAAGCTGTGATAAGCGCCCAAGTTGGGCGAGGTGATGCGGAAATGGGGTCTCCACTCCAGCACCGGCGTGGTCAAGCGCTTGCCCTCGGCCAGACGTTGAAGGTCGCGGGCTGTAAATAATCCGATCAGGAGCACCAGGACGGCCAGGATTGCAAAACGAGCTCGAGGCCAAGTAGGTTCCGAAGAAACCCGAAAAACAAAACGCGCCCCGGCCTGGAAACCCTCGATTAAATAAAGCAAGAGAAAAGGCGCGATCGGCAGGAGAAAGCGATGGTCCTGGTAGGGCCAAAAAAGGATGACCCCCAGATACAAGACGGTAGCAAAGTCGAGAATCCGCCGCTTCCGGAATAACCCCAGAACAAGACCGAGAAGTGCCAGACCCGCGGGCAGACCAACCGCGGCCAGAACAGCCGGCAAGGGCCACGCGGAACTTGCCCGCCAGAGGTTTCCCAGGACTTGACGGAAGAAGAAAACGGTATTGGGAAGACAACGCCGGGCAACCGCACCGGCCGTCGCCCGGGGTGGCCGGGGCAGTAAGGGAACCCGATGGTCCTCGGCCAACCAGTAAAAGCTGTTGACCGGCTCTCCGGCCAGTAACTTGGTCAAGTAAGTCAACTCTCCCTTGGGGGCGACCAGTTGAGTTCGGATCATCCAGCCGCCGCCCACCACGATCCAGGTTCCGAGGATAACGCCGGCCCAGATGAGGCGGAGCCGGCGGGGAGCTTTCGAATCGAAAGCCAGCGTGAGCCAAGCGGCAGGAACCAGCACAAACGCCGCGGTTCGCACCAAGGTGGCCACTGCCAGGAGGAAGCAAAAGAGGACTAAGAGCCGTTGGTCGCGAAACGATTTATCATGAGCCGTTTCGAACACCGCCAGGCTGGCAAAGAAGAGAAGACAAAAGAGCACCTCGCTTTCCAGGTAACGGGCGATCTCGTAGAGGTGGGGGAAGAGATAAGCGGCCAGAGCCATGAGGAGGGCCAGGCCGGGATCTTGAGTGCGACGCCGAAAAAGGAAAAAGAGGGCGAAAAAGCCCAGGGGAGCAAAGCTGTTGTTGATCACCTTGAGAACAAGCATGTCTTCCCCGAAGAGGGCGATCACCCCGGCAATGATGAGGGCAAAGCCGGGGGGCCGAACGATCTCGGGAGGAGACCCGATTCTTCCAATATCCGTGTATCCCTCTCCCCCCAAGAGCGCCCGGGCCTGGAGAAGCTTGATGGCAGTTGCGCCTTCCATGAAGCGAAATTCGGGATTGGCCGTGGCCAGGTAAAGGATCGCGATGAGTCCCGCGGCCACCAGGGCCGCGATCGGTGTGCTCTCGGGTCGAAGGTTCCGGAAGATAGCCGTCATGACTGCGGAGGGATCATTGGCTTAGGGTTTCACGGCTCGAAGCTGGACCAGGGTTTCAAACACGTTCCGGGCGACTATCGCATATCCCGGTCCGGCCAGATGGGTTTCCCCGGAATCGGCCAGGAAGAGCCGGTCGTGCGCGGCCTGATCCATGCTTCCGTCCGGCCTCATAAACCGCGGCCAGATGGCCGCGTCGTTATCCACCAGGGGCACTCCCAGGGACTTGGCCATCGTCCTCAGAACGTCATTGGCCCCTCCCATCGGCGAAAAGGGCTGGCCGGCATAAGTCATCAGGATCGGCAAGGCCCTGACCGACTCCGCCATCTCCACCATCGCGGCAAGATCGCGGCGGGAACGATCGAGCATGCGGTCAAGCTCATTCCACGGTCCCTTCCATTTCCATTGCTCTCGATGGAAATAAACCTTTCCCTCTCGGTCTTCCACGCGCTCTAACGGCTTCAAGCGCCGGCCGGTCTCGTTCCACAGGTAGGTGAGCAGTCGCACGGTCCGCAAATTTCCCACCAGGCCGAACCACAGGCGTCGCGGCCAGGAACGGATCCCGGGTTGCAGCACTCCGTCCTGGAGATCGCTCCAGATGATATCGGCTCGGTTCCAACCGTTATTCGAGCAACTCAGGATCACCACGGCCACCGGCCGATAACGGACCAAAAGCTCTGGCAAGCGCCGGCGCAACTCCGAGGTGTTTTCCCCCGGGACACCGGCATTGACCACGTTGACGACTATTCCTTGATGATCGAAAAGCGATTGAAGCTGTCCCGGATACGATTGCTCCGCCGGAAGTTTCACGCCGTAAGTATGGGAGTCGCCCACGCAAAGGATAACCGGTGTGCCGGGGTGGGGAAGCTCAGAAGCGGGTTCCATGGCCGCATGAATCCAGTGTGCCCCTTGCAGAGCCAGCTCCAGCACCAGGCAGGAAAAAACAATGAATAGGAGTCCTTTGATTATGAAATGAACGACCTTCATCGCTAGTTTAAATTTTTTCAATTTCATTATAGCCCAAAACAAAATTTTTCTAAAAGGGAAGAATTAACTTCAGGAGATAGGACCATGTTCCGCTCGGTTAATCCGACGAGTTTCAGGCCCGGAATTATTGCCGATGGAAGGGCGGACAATTACCCCCCGAAGCGGAATGGGAATGGGCGGCCCGCGGCCCGGAGGCCCGGATTTGGCCGTGGGGCGACCAATTCGAATGCAGCCGCGTGTGCGGATCGGTCCGGCCCTGCCGGAGTTACAGCACCTGTCCCGTCGGGTCCCATCCCTCCGGCCGGAGCCGGCGGGGAATCGAAGACCTGGCCGGGAACGCCAGGGAGTGGGTGGCAGAACGCTATGCGCCTTATGGATCGGACGACGCCGGGGTCCTGCTCACGCCCGGCCAGGAAGAAGCGCAACCCAAGGTGATTCGAGGAGGTTCCTGGCAGGAATCCGAGCCTTATTCTTTGCGCGCTTCCGAGCGCAGTTCCGCCTATCCGGGCCAAGCTTATTGGAATGTCGGATTTCGTTGCGCCCAATCCATCCCGGAGGGAACCAAGAAGAAAAACTAGGTTAACGAAACTCCCAATGCGGCCGGTGAGGTCGTAGATGGCCTTGGTGATCGGGTAGAAGCGCTCCTGCATGGCCAGGATCAGGCTGTCCGAGACCTCGAGCATGGAGAGCGCGAAGCAGAGGATGGCGGCCGCGGAAGGGAAATAGGGGTCAGATCATTAATTAGTCAATTAAGGAAGTGGCCTGGCATCAAAGCCTGACGCACAGGCTAGATTTTTTCCAGGCGGATAGTTTCGGTATCATGAATGGATAGAGAGGTTGAAATGCTCAAGGAAGTTAAGCCCAAGGATACCGTCGAGCCCGAGGCGGGGCGGGAGGGGATGGCAGATGGCTCTGACATTTTCCACGGCCAATCCGAGGATGGAGACCCGCCGCAGTTGCACCTCAACTGCCCAGGCTGAACCCGCAACTCCGAACAACTCAACATTCGGTTCCAGTCTCGCAAGCTCGATCCCCACTTCCTCGGCCAGGCGCGGGGCAATGACCGTAACTCGCGCGCCGGTATCAATCGCCATCGCGGGGCGGATTTCAAATTCATGCTCGATCATAACTGACGGGATGATCAGGTGGCCGCGCTGAAATCGAAAGGTTACATTCACAGAACTACAACCATATCGGGCGGGATGGGATCTCCGGTGAAAGCGATCAGGAGAGAACGCTCGCGTGAACGCTTGACCATCGCCACCTGGTGCAACTCCTCCCGGCTCTTGCCGTGGAAGAGCAGGCGGCCCTGGGTGGGACGATCCAGCTCGTCGGTTTCCAGCACCTCAAACAGGAGCCATTCATCCGGATATTGGGCTTGGGTCGCCTCGATATCAACGGTTTCGGACATTCGCTTCTCCATTACCAATATAAAATTCCTCTCCGGCGAAGTCAACTGGAACAACCGTTGTAAACCCTTGTTTCACCCGATCCGGAACATTTCGCCCAGTCGCCGGCCGAGGGCGGCGCCGGCGAAGAGGAAGCCGGCGAAGAGGAGGATCATGCCGAGCACGCCCAGGGCCGAGGCATAGGGGACGCCTTCGGTGATGCGGCCGGTGAGGTCGTAGATGGCCTTGGTGATCGGGTAGAAGCGCTCCTGCATGGCCAGGATCAGGCTGTCCGAGACCTCGAGCATGGAGAGGGCGAAGCAGAGGATGGCGGCCGCGGTGAGGTGGCCGGAGGCGAGCCGCAGGGTGATCCGCCGGAGCGTGGTCAAGGGCCGGGCGCCGAGATTGGCCGAGGCTTCTTCCAGGGCCACCGGGATCTGCTGGATCCCGGCATAGGCGGCGCGCACGGCGAAGGGGAGCCTCCGGATGGCGTAGGCGATGGCCAGGAGCGGCAGCGGGTTGACCCGGGGGTTGAGCGGGGTATTGGAAAAGGCGGCCACGTAACCGAAGGCCAGGACCAGGCCCGGCACGGCGAGCGGGAGCATGGCCACGAGGTCCAAGAACTCCTGGCCGCGGAAACGGCGGCGGACCAGGAGGTAGGCGAGGCCGAAGCCGAGGACCAGGTCTGCGGCTGCGGCGATGCCGGAGAGGAAGAGGCTGTTGCGGATGCTGGTCAGGGTCAGGGGGTGGCTGAAGATGCCGAGGAGGTAGCGGCCGGTGAACTCTTCGGGCAGCACCGAGAAAAACCATTGCTTGGAGATGGCGAGCAGAAGAACCCCGAGATGGGGCAGGAGCGCGAAGGCGGTGAGCGAGAGCGCGCCGGTCCAGAGCAGGAGGCGGGCGAGCGCACTTGGCGGCGGCCGGTCCGCGGCCATGACGCGGCCGGCGCCGGTGTAACGGCCGGAGGCCAGGGCGCTGCGTCCGGCCCAGAAGAGGATGGCGCTGAGGAGCAGGACCAGGACCACCAGGGCATAGCCGGTGGGGTTGGTGCGGAGGTCGAGGACCGCGCTGAAGATTTGGACCGGGGCCACTTCGCGGAACTCGAACATCAGCGGGGTGCCCAGGTCGGTGAAGGACCAGATAAAGACGATGCTGGCGCCGGCGAAGACGCCGGGCATGGCCAGGGGCAGGGTGACGGTGCGGAAGACGCGGAAGCGGCCGGCGCCGAGGTTCAAGCCGGCCTCTTCCAGGCTGGGGTCCACTTGCGCGAGCGAGGCGGCGAGGTTGAGGACCATGATCGGGTAGAGGTGGAGCACCTCCAGGATCACCACGGCCCAGAAGCCCTGGCCGAACCAGTCAAGCGGCGTTTCGATCCAGCCGTGCTGGAGCAGGAGCAGGTTGAGGCTGCCGAAGCGGGCGAAGATCTGCTTCATGCCCAGGGCGCCGACAAAGGGGGGCAGGATCATGGGCGCGAGCAGCAGCGACTGGAGGATGGCTCGGCCGGAAAAATTCCAGCGGCCGAGCGCCGCGGCCAGGGGGAGCGAGATGAGGAAGGTGAGGATGGTCGCGAGGCCGGCCAGGTTGAGGCTGTTGAGGATGGATTGGCGGAGCGTCGGGTTCTGGAAAAGGATGGCGAAGAAGGCGAGGGAGAGTTTGCCTTCGGGCAGGATCGCCTCCCGGAACACGTAGAGCAAGGGATAAACCAGGAAGGCGAGGAGGCAGAGCGCGAGCAGGGCCAGGAGAGCGAAGGAGGCGCGGGAGTTCGAACCCAGCATGGCTTATTCCGGGATCAGAGCGGCGGCGCCGGGCAGGAGCCGGAATTCCGCGATCTCGCCCTCGGCGATGCGCTCGACCTCGGCCGACCGGAAGAGTCCGCGCAGCATGATCTCTTCCTCGGCGCGCAGCACGATCTCGTCCTGGTCGCCGAGGAACACCTTGCGGGTGACCCGGCCGTGGATCACGGTTCCGGGCCGAGGCTCCGGTCCGGGGATGACGAAACTCTCGGGCCGGATCATCAGGGTCACTCGTTGTTCCTTTTTGACGGGAGCGGCCGGCGCGGAAGCGGTGATCACCCCCAGCGCGGTGAACACTTCCACCTCGCCCCAGGCATTCACCCCCACCACCGTGCCGGGAAGGAAGTTGGCCTCGCCCAGGAATTCCGCCACCCATCGGGAAACCGGCCGGCAATAAAGCTCGCGGGGCGTTCCGACCTGGACCACCCGGCCGGCGTTCATCAGCGCCACCCGGTCGGCCAGGGTCACCGCCTCTTTCTGGTCGTGGGTGACGTAAAGCGTGGTGATGCGGGTCTCCTGGTGCAGGCGCTTGATCTCGGAGCGCATCTCGCCCCGGAGTTTGGCGTCGAGGTTGCTGAGCGGCTCATCGAGCAGGAGCACCCGCGGCCGCACCGCCAGGGCCCGGGCCAGGGCGATCCGCTGCTGCTGGCCGCCGGAGAGCACGCCCGGCTTATCCTCGGCCCGGTCCTCCATCTGCACCATGCGCAGCGCTTCCCGGGCGCGGGTCCGGATTTCCTCCTGGGCCAGCTTGCGCACGCGCAGGCCGTAAGCCACGTTCTCGAACACGCTCAGGTGGGGCCAGAGCGCGTAATGCTGGAAGACCATGCCGGTGCCGCGGAGGTGAGGAGGCACCCGGGTCATCCGCTCCCCGGCGATGCGCACCGTGCCCTGGTCCGGAATAACAAACCCGGCCAGGACCCGGAGCGCGGTGGTTTTGCCGCAGCCGGAAGGCCCGAGCAAGAAAAAAAGCTCGCCCGGCGCGACCTTGAGGGCCACGTTGTCCAGGGCCTGGACCGCCTGGCCGCCCTCTCCCGGGAACCGCTTGCTGACTCTCTCGAACTCAATCGAGGCCAATTCAACGCTCCCTTCTCGATCGCCAGGTCCGCCAGCGCGCCCAGAGACGCCGGGCCGGAATGATCACGACCAGGCCCAGCATGAAAGCGGGAATCAGGCCGCGAACGACCCGGTAGAGGCCCGCCTGCCATTCGCCCGGCTCTTTTCCGGCCATGCGCAACACGCTCTGGTATTTGGCCCGGCCGAATCCCACCCATTCGGCAATCGTCCGTCCGCGCTTTTCCGGGTCTTTCCATTCCTCCGTGCGTTTCCGGAACGCGGCCTCGTCTTCCGGCGGGGCGGCCAGCCGTTTCCAGGCCGGACTCTGTGCTTCCCGGTCTTTCACGCTTTCCCAGGCGCGGACCAGCAAGGGGTGCGGGTCCACGATCAGGGCGCCGAACAGGTCGTTCAGCGTCTGCCAGCGCTCTTCAGCCAGGCCGGAGTTGAAATTCAGCCCCGGGGCCTGACGGAAAGGATTATAGGTCATCACCATGCGCCCGGCCAACTCGTCGTAAAGCTCGGGCCGGACGCTGAGCCGGCCCAGGGTGTAGCGTCGGGGCCCGCCCTCGGCCCCGGCCGGCAGCATCCACAGCCGCTGCCCGGCCGGAGAGAGCACGAAGCGGATAAAGGCGCGGGCCAGGTCCGGATCGGGCGCGCCCTTGAGCATGGCGATCGGGTCGGTGGTGACCACGGTCTCGGCCGTGGGCAGGATGAATTCGAGCCGGCCGGGCCCGACCTCCGCCATCTTGGCCCAGGCGTAAAAATCAATGCAGGGTCCGCAGGCGACCTCGCCGGTGGCCACCAGCATCGGGATCTGGCTGGCGGCCCTGGGGATGGTGCGGGCGTTGGCGCCGATGCGGGTGACCACATCCAGGCCCTTTTCCCAGCCGTAACTCTGGAACATGAGTTCGAGCATCATGTGGGCGGTGCCCGAGTCGCGGGGATCGGCCAGGGCCACCCAACTGAAGAAGGCCGGCGCGGCCAGGTCGGCCCAGGATAAGGGCCGGGGGAGATTCATCCGCTCGAGCACGCGCTCGTTGCAGAGGATGCCGAAGCTCCCGAGCGCGGCGCCGAACCAGAGTCCCTGGGCGTCATAAAGCGGGTTGCCGGCAAGCTCGGGGGGAATGCCGGCGAAGTCTTCGCCGGTGAGCCCGGCCGGAGCGAGCAGGTCCTCGGCGGCCAGGGTGGAATAATAGATGGAGCCGCCGCCCCAGACCAGGTCAATGCCGATGCCCTGGGGCCGGCTTTTAAACTCGGAGCGGACATAGGCCATGATGTTGCTGGAAGCGCCCACGTCCAGCCACTCCACCGCCACTTTCCGGCCGGTGCTTTTTTCATAGGTCCGGCTGAAAGCGGCCTCGAACTCCCGCTTGGGTCCTTCCCAATGAGGCGAAAGGACTGTGACCTTGGGCCCGGCCTGGACCGGGGAGAAAGCGAGGAGGCCAAAGAGGCCGGTCGCAATTTTTGGCCAGAACCTCATCATGTCCTGGATTTTACCTTGAAATGCGCTTTGGTGGAAAGAGGAATTTTTCAAGAGCGTCGGTAAGGGGGAAAAAAAGGGGCGCGGAAAGCCGCGCCCCTATTGAATCGCCCCTGCTTTTCAGGCGACCTTGGGCAGCTTTTTCAGCGCTTCCTTGATCGCTTCTTCCGGGTGCTCGTAGTCCTGGAGCTTGCCGGTGAGGTAGTCATCGTAAGCGGCGAGGTCGAAGTGGCCGTGGCCCGAGCAATTGAACAGGATCACCCGTTTCTTGCCTTCCTCCTTGGCCTTCTTGGCCTCGTCAATCACCGCCTGCACCGCATGCGCGGTTTCCGGCGCGATCAGGTGACCCTCGGTCCGGGCGAAGAGCATGGCCGCATCGAACACCGCCTTCTGGCCGTAAGCCACGGCTTCGATCATCTTTTCTTTGACCAGTTGCGAGATGATCGGCGCATCGCCGTGGTAACGAAGCCCGCCGGCGTGGATGCCGGAGGGGATGAAATCGTGGCCCAGGGTGTACATCTTGGCCACCGGCGCGAGGCCCGCGGTGTCGCCGTAGTCGTAAGCGTAAATCCCCTTGGTCAGGGTGGGACAGGCCGTGGGTTCCACCGCCACCGCCCGCAAGTTTTTGCCCGCGAACTTGTCGGCGATAAAGGGCAGGCAGGTGCCGCCGAAGTTGGACCCGCCGCCGCAGCAGCCGATGACCACATCCGGGTAATCGCCGGCTTTCTTGAGCTGCTCCTTGGCCTCCAGCCCGATCACGGTCTGGTGCAGGAGCACGTGGTTGAGCACCGAGCCCAGGGAGTAGTGGGCGTCGTCGTGAGTGGCCGCGTCAAAGACCGCCTCGCTGATGGCTATCCCTAAGCTGCCCGGGCTTTTCGGGTCCTTGGCCAGGATGGCCTGGCCCTGGGGCGTCTTGTCGCTGGGGCTGGCGAACACCTCGCCGCCCCAGGTCTCCATCATGATCCGGCGGTAGGGCTTCTGGTTGTAGCTGACCTTGACCATATACACGGTGACCTTGAGCCCGAAGAGCTTGCCGGCAAAGCAAAGCGCCGAGCCCCACTGGCCGGCCCCGGTCTCGGTGCACAGCCGCTTGATGCCCTCTTTCTTGTTGTAATAAGCCTGGGCCACCGCGGTGTTGGGCTTGTGCGAGCCGGGCGGGCTGACCCCTTCCCACTTGTAGTAAATTTTCGCCGGGGTGCCCAGCGCTTTTTCCAGGCGATGGGCGCGGTAGAGCGGGGTCGGCCGCCACATGGTGTAAATGTCCAGCACCTCCTGGGGAATATCAATCCAGCGCTCTTGGCTGACTTCCTGCTCGATCAGGCCCATGGGAAAAAGCGGGGCCAGGTCCTGCGGCCCGATCGGCTTTAGGGTC
>MGQK01000071.1:65700-66082 GCA_001797815.1 Deltaproteobacteria bacterium RBG_13_61_14
TACCATTTCTTGGGGATCTCATCCTCGCGCAACAAGATCTTCGTTTCCATAAAACTACCCTCCTTAAGACTTAAACAATGGCCTTATCCTAGAAGCAATGGCGGGCTTTTGTCAAGGATTTTTTCCTCCAGGGACTAACCCTTCAGTCTTGAGGGGCAACGGGGATCTTTGGCCGGGCGGCAGGGGCGGCTCGCCGGCCTGACCAACGGGAAGGCTCTGTTTCCTCCACCGGCAGGTGGCCGGCCCGACCAACGGGAGGGACCTATTTCAACCGGCGGCAGCCGGCCAAGGTTGAGTCCAGGGATCATCCCTGGAAACTGCAACAAACATACATATTATAGGGAAGAATGAAGGGTCAAGGATGAAGGCTCAAATGAAACAA
>MGQK01000071.1:66264-66391 GCA_001797815.1 Deltaproteobacteria bacterium RBG_13_61_14
ACTGCCGCTAGCTACTGCGTCTTCGCGGGTTCCCCCCATCCCGCGCGCCAACCGCCCCATCCTGCGCGGCAACCGCCCCATCCTGCTCAGCAACCGCCCCATCCGGCGCGGCAACCGCCCCAGGTTT
>MGQK01000071.1:66434-66928 GCA_001797815.1 Deltaproteobacteria bacterium RBG_13_61_14
ATCCACTGCTCGAAGGTGTCATGGTGTCAAGGTGGCAAGGTGAAGAGAAGAAGAGGAGGATCCGCAGATTACGCCGATGGCGCGGATTTTCAGAAAAGCTTAGCGGTTGCGGGTGGGGCACCCGCACCACTCAGGAAAGGTTTTCGACCCAAAGCCCGTCCCAATCAGCCGGCTTGGGCGCCAGTCCTTGCTTGACCGGATTTTGGAGCAGATAGCTTAGCTCGGCCGCGAAATCTTCGGGATCCCGAATCAGGTGGTCGTAATACTCTTCCTGCCAGATCGAGCCGCCTTTGCGTCCGCGATGCCGAACGATCTTTCGAGCCGTAACACTCTTGATGCCTTTCACGATCTCCGCCAGCGAAAACCATTGCGGCGCGTGGGGCGCGATCCGTTGCGGCGTCAACAGCAGATGCACATGATCCGGCATCACCACCACCGCATGCAGAACCCATCGCTCCGGATGCCCAAACCGGCAACTGGCCAAAATGATCGAA
>MGQK01000072.1:0-8208 GCA_001797815.1 Deltaproteobacteria bacterium RBG_13_61_14
CGGCGAATATCGTAATGCGGAGATTTCTCTGTTCGTAACGGTGGAAGATGATAATCGCGACCTCAGCAACGAATCATTGACCATCAACACCAATTCTTACTTCATGGACTCCCTCATCGTGCTTGAGGATGAGAACACCTACTTCCTCCATGCCCAGGCGGCTGACCTGGCCGGTAACCCTGCCGTGCCAATCGAGATGACCTTTGTCCTCGATAAAACCAAGCCGGCAATCGTTATCACCGGTGCCGAGGATGGAAAATATTACAACTACGACATCGTCTTGCATGGAACAGTGGTGGATCTGCATCGGAACCTTCTCGCCGAAATCCTCACCGTTAATGGCATGCCTAAACTCATGGATGTGGATATCCTACTCTCGAATGAAATGCCCCATGTCGTCCATGCCGAGGCCGCTGACCTCGCAGGGAATGCCGCAGATCCGGTAGATCTGAGTTTCGTTATCGATAAAACCGCGCCGGAAATCATCATCACCGGTGTGGTGGACGGTGTGACATACAATGAAGACGTGACCCCTCACATCGAGGTGAGCGATCCATATCTCGATTCATACACCATCACCCTCAATGGCGTGCCTTTTGTGAGCGATACGCCGATCACCGAGGATGGAGTATATCTTCTGGTGGTGGATGCAACGGACCTGGCGAGTAACCATTCACACCGGGAAGTTTTGTTCGAAGTGCGGAAGATCCTTCTCGAAGTTATCAAGGAAATTCTTGACCCAAGACCCTCGGTGCTGGTCTGGCTGCGGCTGGGAAAGGATCGTAGCATGAACCCCGTGGCCGTGGGTTCCTGGATTGAACAGGTGCTGGATAGCGCAAACATTGATTACCTGATCACGAACGATGAAGCCACATTCGTGGATGAAATGCGCACCGGCTTTTACAATGTTTTTGTGGTTGTAAATATCGGCAAGACCAACGCGACTAATGCCGAAATCGAAGGCCGAGTCCTGGCCGGAGATGGCCTGATCGCTCTCAAAAACCATCCCGAGGAATTGCCCAAGGTCAGGGATCTCTTGGGCGTGCATTGGCTGGGCCGGCGCTGTTCGGAGGATGATCACCAGATCGTGATGGTAGATTCTGCGATTTCCCCTGCGGGTAGTTTCACGGTGCATGGAAAGTTTAGCGTCACCAACATGGAGTCCTGGGGGGCCCAGCCGCTAGGAGAATTTACCGACGGCGCCACCGATCCCAAGCCGGCGGTAACTCTCAATCCCTATGGTCTGGGCCTCGGACGGCGGCACGGTGGAGGCCAACCAGATCACCTGGCTACGCTACCTCAACACCGGCGATCACTTGAGCCTGGATTTTGGTCTCCGCCTCCCGGACCTGGTCGGCTCCTCATCGCCTGGCAGGCTAAAAGTGCGCTAGTAAATCCATGAGCAGGTTCGATTGAATTAGGCTCGGGAATATTTGCAAAGACCAGGTTTGCTTTCGGCCTGACGGTGAAGCCTCGCTTCCTGGTGGAGCCGCGGCCATAATGCGTTCAGGCATATCGAAACGGCAATCATAAGCGAGCGGCGGTAAGGTCATTGTTAGGATAGGAACGGGCCATGATAACGGCGGTCCAGTAGGTATCTTATTGTTAGATAGATTACAAAAAGATAATGGCTCCCCGGATCGTCATCCCATGGCGTCATTATTTTGTATGAGATAAGGCTTGAAAATCAACATATTGGGCCTACGAGAAGAAAATCGCGCCTTAAAGCCTCCATAAGCAGTCCCCCCGATATTGGCCATACTCCAAGCGCGAGAGACCTCATGCAAAAAGCCCTCCGGTGGAAAGCCCTCCTGGATTCCCGCGAACTATCCAACCAGGCCCAAATCGCCCGCCTTGAAAGGCTATCCAGAGCCAGGGTCACCCAGATCATAAGCCTCCTCCGGCTGGCCCCGGAAATCCAAGAATATATCCTGGCAATACCCGAAACCACTGGACGCTCAGCGTTAAGCGAACGCCTCCTTCGGCCCATCACCCGGATTGACGACCATCGAGAACAGTTAAGAGCATTTCACGGATTAATACCGTGAGAGTTAGCTGTCTTCATCGAACTCGTAGTACGCAATCCCGGCCTTACGGCAGGTATCCAGAAAGGACTTCAGAGCCTTCCGGTAGTTATTCTTTGCTTCCTTGACCATGGCCTGCATCTTGTCCAAGTTGGCCTTGGCCTCCTCTACCGACTTGCGAAGAGCCTCGATATCCGCCTTCTCGGCGCGGGCAGGCTTTCCTTTACGCCTCTTGTCCGGAGGGAGATTATGCTTCAGCCACTCCAATAAGCCGTCCGTAAGAATATCGATAATCTGCGCTCGTCGCTCCTTGCCGCTCATGCGCGCAATCTCTTCATCTGTCAGAATTACCATTTTTATCCCTCCCTTCCAATCAATCTCAATGTAGGGGGAAAGACACGTTCAAGGAAAGCAACAGGCATCATAAATTGGATCAGCTCCTGCGGGTTAAACCGCGACCAGCCGGCAAAGGTTGCTGGGCCGATCAGATCACTAACTTAACCCTTTTGGAGGACGAATTCAATTATAGAGTTGTTTCAGTAGCAAGGAAAAAAAGAGTGCCACAGCCGGAGAAGAAAGCCCTCCTCTTGGAAGAAGGAATAAAGCACGCACGAGGAGTCCCCCACGCCGCCCGTGAAGAAAGCCCTTCAGAAAGCCCTCAAATGGCATGCCCTCCTGGACTCCGGCCAGATGCAAGACCAGGCCGAAATCGCTCGCAAGAACGGCCTCTCCCGCGCCCGGATCACCCAAATCAGGTCCAGACCGACCGCTCCTTGCAAAATGCAAGCAAAGGTTTTGAGGAAAAGGAGAACGCAGGGTTCTGCTCAGACCGCTCGATGGTAGCATCATTATCCTTCTTGTGCCAGATGCTGGTCAAGCGGTTCTGGACATCGTAGGCGTAATCGGTGTAGCTCACCCGCGTCACGCCATCGGCCTGATAATATTCAGTCCGCGACCGCATCCGCTGCAGGTTATACGAATACCGCGCCAGCCGCACCCCGTCCTGGAACACTTCCTTAATGTTCCCTTTGACTTGGGCGGCTGGAGGGATTAACTGATTTTTTACATTTTCCTCCCACCCATCTGGCTTCGTTCAAGCCCTGGCAGGCCCGCAGTCCCCCTTTCGGAAAATGATTTTCCATCGGTTAACTGACCCCTGTCAGTTAATCACTCCGGCACTTCCATCTTTGCCAGCACCTTCAGTTTCACCGCTCGCACCTTGCAATAGACTTCTGGCGGGGTTTTTTGCTGGCCATTCACCATGAGGAGATCCTGTTCGATGGAGATGCCGAAATATCGCTCGTTCGCCTCCAGGTAAGGCCGGATCAAGTTCCAGTCCTCATCGCTCAACTCCGCGAACTCCCCGCCGTTCAACTGCTCGGGCACCAGCTTACGGAACGGATCGCGCACGAAGATGGCGCCGCCCGACGCCAGGGAGAAGAGGTTGGAGCCGGGGTAAGGAGATTCCTGGTCCTTCACCCGGCCTTGCTCATCGAACTCGATCCCGTTCAGGATCACGAAGCCGCCGCCGCGGTGCGGGTCGCCGGCCATGAACGATTCGGCCAGGTAGTCGAGACAGGTGCCGTTGATCACCACCCGGGGCCAGCCCACGGCGTTGATCAGCGGCCGGCCGGCGGCGTTACCCATCACGTAAACCTCGCCGCCCTTGGCGCCGTAGAGGAAGGCCTGGCCGACGTCGCCGTAAACCATCAGCCGGCCCCGCTTCAGGATCTGACCGAGCTGATCCTGGCCGTTGCCGTGCACGTGGATTTCCGCGCCGTCAATGCCCGAGGCCAGGTAATCGCCGGAGGAATCGAACACGTCCAGGCGGACGCCTTCCGAATTTGGACCCAGGCCGCAGCCGATAAAGCGCTGGCCCCGGAGGCCATAGACCAGGAACCGTTTCCAACCCAACTGCAAAGCCCGGACGATCAGGCGGGAGAGGCATTCCTCGCCTTCCGGCGGAAATTTCTCCGCGAAAAGGACCAGCGCCTTTTCCTTGCCGGCGGGCGGACGCAAGTACCATCGGGTTTCCCAATCCATCCGTTTCCATGGTCCCGCTTGCGCGCCGGCCAGAGGCGGGACCGAATCGAGCAAGCGGTGAATGGCCCCGCTGATGATTTCCCGGATGGCGCTGGGTTTTTTCTTTCCGCAAGCATAGCGGCGGTCGAGGAACAGGGTCAGCAATTGCAGGGCCCCCTCGCGGCGGCGGTCATCCGCCTCGGCCAGACGGGAAATCAAGTTGACCAGCCATTGCAGCTGGCCGAAATTCCAGCCCGGAATTTCCTGGACCAGACGGGCAAAAACCTCCTGGGTGCGACCGTTCTTTGCGGCCGGCTCGATCCACTTCTGGATTGCATCCGCCTTCTTCGGAGCCGTTGGCTCGGCCCCGGCCTGGAGATTCCACTCGCCGGCGGGAGCGGTGATGGCCCGGCCGAATTTATCGGCGCAGAAAACCCGGGAATCGCCGTTCTTGCCCTCGACGGTAAAGACAAAAGCCCCGCCGTCGGTGTGCGAGCCGCCGCGCGCGTTCCAGTAGCGGTCGGCCTGGAGGCGGAAGCGCGGGTCTTCGGAAGCGAGGGAGTGGAGGGTGGCGTCAATCGCCTGTTTTTCCGAGGCGATGAGCCCGATGGAGATTTCGCCTTCTTGGAGCGCGAAGACCTGGGGCCGGAGCATGGAGGTGTCGGTGATGCCGAGGAGCCGGAAGCGGTTCTGGTCCGGCTCGGACTGGGCGATGATGAAGAACCACGGCCCGTCGGGCGAGCTGTGCACGTGCAGCGATTGGATGGCGCGGTAGATGCGCCTTTTCTCTTCCGGCAGTCGCTCGAAGTCGAGTTCGGTGGTGGGCGCCAGAGCCTCGATCACGTATTCCAGGGGATAGCCGTAAACCCGGTGCCAGAGGTCGAAGAGCAGGACCGAGACCTCGGTGTCGGTGAGGAACTGGGGCGCGATGTGGTGCTGGCGGAGGTATTCGGAGATGCTGTAAAAATTGGCGAAGTCGCCGTTGTGGACCAGGGCCTGGTTCAACCCGATGAACGGATGCGCTCCCCCGGGATGCCAAACCCGGCCCTTGGTCGGGTAACGCTGGTGCGCGATCCAAACCTGGGCGCGCACGTCCTCCAACCCGTAATACTGAACCACCTGCTCCGCGTAGCCCACCACTTTGAAGATGGCCAGGTTGCGGGCATGCGAAAGCACGAATGCCCGCTTCTCGCCCAGGGAGGAGTAGAACTGGGTATTCAGCTGATAGCTGTTCTGGTAAATGAACTCGTCTTCCACCACCCTGGGCGGCGCCTCGGCCAGCCCGTTCTCCGCGGCGAACTTTTCCCGCGCATCCTCCTGGACCCGGACAAAGTATTGCACGATGTCCGGCGGTTTTACCTCCAGGCCCACCTCTCGAAAGTCGGTCGCCGGCCGCAGGCGGCGCTGGTGATCAATCCGGAGCCAGGGGCGGAGCCAGGCGGCTTCCACCTCCGCCTCGGCCGCCGGGTCCAAGAGCGCCACCTGGAGCAGGTAGTCCTCCCGCAGCGTCTTCTCGTCCACCCCCCACTGCTCGGGGAGCAGCCCGGCCGCGGCGATCCCGCCGCCCTTGCCGTTGCCCCGGTTGTGCATCTGGATGGATGGCTCGAAGATGTGCCGGCCCCGCACCGGCACGCTCGCCGCAAAGCCCACCACTCCGCAGCCGCCTTCTTCCGCGGCCTTGGCCGCCGGCGGCTGAGGCTGACCGGCGAGTAACCGCTTTCTTGAATCCAGGATGTTGCTGACTTGCGCTCGCATGACTCCTTCCCCCTTGCTCAAGCAGACTTGCGGGCCGGTTCCAACTCCGGCTCCCGGCCCTGAAAATCGAAATGGGTGAGCAGGTCCGACCGGCCCGTCAGCTCACGGACGCTTTGCATCCCCAAGCGCCAGAGGATCTCGCGCAGTTGGAGACAATAGGAATGGAACAGGTTGATGATCCGTTGCGCCGCCCAGTCCGGGTCCAAGAGCCCGGCCAGCTCCGGGTCGGTGGTGGCAATGCCCCGGGGACAGCCCCGGCCGCTTTCGCAGTTGCCGCACCGGATGCACTCCAGCGCCACCAGCTCCGCGGTGCCGAGCACCACCCCGTCCGCGCCCAGGGCAATGGCTTTGGCCATGTCCCAGGCGGTGCGGATCCCGCCGGAGGCGATCAGGGTGATCTGATCGCGGACGCCCTCCTGGATCAGGAAGCGGTGCACCTTGGGGATCGCGTATTCGATGGGCATGGCGATGTTCTTCTTGGCGATGTCCGGCGCCGCGCCGGTGCCGCCGTAAGAGCCGTCGAGGTGGAGGATGTGCGCGCCCGCGTAGTAACTCCCGACGGCCACCATGTCCACGTCGGTGGGGGTCGAGACCTTGACCGCGACCAGGGCTTTGGGGTTCAGGTGCTTGACCCAGTCCACGTGCTTCTTGTGGTCTTCCACCGAATAGACGGAGTGAAAGGGAAAGGGCGAGAACAACGAAGAGCCTTCAACCGCCTCCCGCATCTTCGCCACCGCCGGGGTCACCTTGTCGCCGAGCAGGTGCCCGCCCAGCCCGGGCTTGGCGCCTTGGGCATACTTTAACTCCACGATCCGTACCCGCTGGATGGTCTCTTCCCGCACCCCGAACAGGCCGGTCGCCACCTGGGTGATCACGTGGTCATCATACTCGGTCAACTCCTCCGGAAAACCGCCCTCCCCGGTGCAGGTGAAGGAATCAAACGCCTGGTAAGCGCGGGCCCGGGCGATCATGGTGGCGAGGCTGATCGAGCCGAAGCTCATGCCCCCGCCGTAAACCGGGAACCCGATGGTCACCTGGGGCCGGCCGTCGTCCCGGCGGTTGAGCGGGAGGCGGAGGTCAATCGCCTCGGGCGGGAGCGCCGGCCGCCTGGGAAAGAGGAAATCCATCCGGTCAAAGCCTCCGCCGGAAGCGCCGACCTTGTCCTCCAGACCCAGGTCCTCGGCCGGCGGCCGGCCGGTCTCGGCCTGGATCCAGGTGCTGACCAAAAGGGCCGCGGTCCAGCGCGGGTCGCCGAAGGCCAAGAACATCGGGTCCGGCCCCACCCGCAGCGCCAGCTCCGGGCAATGGTCCACGCAATATTCGCCCTTGGCGCGACAGAATTCGGGTCCGCGGCAAAACTGGGAGCGGGGCGCGAGCACCCGCTTGCCGGCCCGGATGTGCACGCCATAGGCGCAGACCTCGGCGCACTTGCCGCAGGAGTGGCAGGCCGCGCTCCGCGCCGCCTTGTATTTGCCGAAGGGGTTGCGGAAGCGGGAAGGGCAGGGCGCCACCAGGGCGGCTAGGCGCGGGTGGAGGCCCGGTTCCGGATCCGCCTCCAGGGCCGCCGGCAGAGGTTCGGGCTCCAACTCGATTTTCGGAACCGGCTCGGGTTCTCTCTTCACCGGTTCCCCTGCTTTGCGCTCGCCAAAGAGCGGGCCAAAGCATTCCCGCTCCAACTCCTCGAAGAACATGGCCCGGCCCGCCTCGCCCCGCAGGCGGCGGACCTCGCGCAGCCCCATGGCGCCCAGCACCTCGAGGAGCTGGGCGTGCCAGGACCCGATCAGGTTCACGATCCGGCTCGCCGCCCAGTCCTCCGGCACCCGGTCAATTTGGACCGGACAGGCCATGCCTTCGCCGCACCCCGGGCACAGCCGGCATTCCAGGGCCACCAGCAACGCCTCGTCCACCCCCACGCCGTCCGCGCCGCAGATGATGAGCTTGGCCAGGTGCTCGGCCAGGGCCACCCCGCCGGAAACCAGGAGGGTCAGCTCTTCGCGCACGCCCGCTTCCACCAGGCGCAGGTGCACCTCGCGCACCAGGCCGGTGACAAAGCGGTCCTGGCGCCGGCCAAAACCCCGGCCGCGGTCATCGGCAAAGAGGTGGAGGATCTCGGCGCCCGCGGCCGCGAGCCGGGAAGCGCGCTCGCCGGCTAGCTCGTCCAGGGGCAGGCGGATGGAGAGGATCGTGTCCGGGCTTTGCGCCTTTAATTGTTTTGCAACCTGAATTACATTTTCCGAATAGGCCAGCTCCTGAAGCGCGCCCCCGCTGCCGGCGGCATCCTCCAGCCGCTCGGGATCCAGCTTGACGATGAGGTGGTCTTGAAGCTCGCCCAGGCCGTTCCGGACCTCCTCCGCGGTGGCCACGGCATAAGTGCCGAGCCGGCGGGCGGCTTCAGCCATGGCCCGGC